>JANQFG010000128.1 GCA_028277985.1 bacterium
GGGATAGACCAATAGAATCTCGCTGAAAGGCACTTAGAACCCCTTTTCGGGCCCGGAACCAGCATTGCTAGCGGATAGTTATTCCAAGATGAGACAGAGCCCCCGTTGTCCAGATGTTTCCTTCGCTCGCCTAGAGACAGAATTGGAGTTGTGAAACGGCCATGTAGGCCCGAGACCGGCCCTGTTTCAGTATGATTCATGTTGTGAACCAATCACTTGGCTTGGTCCGACCTCTGTTTCCTCTGTTTCACCTGGTCCCTGCTTCCCGCCGCTCGGGATCCATGGAGAATTTGTCGGACCATCACACCAACCCAGTTGGGTCCGTTCCGGCACCTTCCTCCTGTTCAGACTCGCAGGGAGCATCCGCTCCCTTCCTGCATCGGGTAGTGCAACGATTGTTTCGCACTCTTTTTGTGTTGCCCTCGTCAAGTATATGGTGTATGCTGAATTTCATTGATTACATGAATATTTGGTTAGAAAATATACCTGAGCGAGGAAAAATATATATAATATGCAACTTTTCATTTATTAAGTGAAAAAATGCACTCGGGTTATATTATGGAGAGTATTGCCGGACTGGGCAAAGCGGATCGGGAAAGGCTTTCTGCCATCCTTCGAGGCACGAAGGGCACCGTGTCTGTCAAAGACGCAGCCGAGATCCTGGGGGTTTCGTCCGTAACTGCTTCAAAGATGTTGTCGAGGTGGAGCAAGAAAGGATGGCTGTCCCGGGTGCGGCAGGGGCTCTACATCCCGGTGCCTCTGGAATCCCGAACGGCTGACATCCCGCTGGAAGATCCATGGTTGGTCGCCGAGAGGCTCTACAGTCCCTGCTATATTGGTGGTTGGAGTGCTGCCGAGTATTGGGATCTCACGGAACAGATTTTTCGTACGGTTATCGTCCTCACTACCCAGAAGCCGCGAGACCGAAAACCCAGAATCAAAGAGACAGATTTCCTGGTTAGAACGGTTTCGGAAAAAGCCATGTTCGGACTGAAACCCGTCTGGAGGGGGCAAGTGAAGGTATCCGTATCGGAGCCGGCCCGCACTTTGGTTGACATGTTGAGCGTACCGAGTCTCGGTGGGGGGATCCGATCGACCGTAGACATCTTGAACAATTACCTTCGCTCTGAGACCGGGAACCTAGGCTTGCTGATCGAATACGCGGATCGTCTAGGAAACGGCTCCGTGTTCAAACGGCTCGGCTTTCTGTTAGAAAGGATCGCCTCGGAGAATTCTCTTTTCATAGATGCGTGTCGGGAGAGAATGACAGCCGGAAACGCCAAGCTGGATCCCAAACTTGGTGCGGACAGGTTGATCACCCGGTGGAGACTATGGGTGCCTCTGGGTTGGGCAGAGGAGCGGCCCCTTGATTGACAGACAGGAAGTGATGGATTTCTCCCGGGAGTTCGGGCTGAGCGCGAACGTGATCGAAAAGGATTACGTGATTGGCTGGATCCTTGGGGGCATATCAAACAGTCCGGAACTGGGCTCCGATTGGGTCTTCAAAGGGGGCACGTGTCTAAAGAAGTGCTATTTTGAGACATACCGCTTTTCTGAGGATTTGGATTTCACTCTCAGAGATCCTGCCCATTTGAACGAGCAGTTTCTTGTTGATGTGTTTCAGATGATCTCTGAATGGATCTATGAAGAATCGGGCATTGAAATACCGAAAGGGACGATTCGCTTTGAGGTATATGAAAACCCGCGTGGTGGCATCTCCTCTCAAGGACGAATAGGCTATCGAGGCCCGATGCAAAGGCGAGGAGATCCGGCCCGTATCAAGTTGGATCTCACAACCGATGAGGTATTGGTGTTGGATCCAACACTGAGGGAGGTGCATCACCCATATTCCGATAGGCCGGAGAATGGGATCCATGTCCATTGTTATTGCTTTGAAGAAGTCTTTGCAGAGAAGGTGAGAGCCCTGGCGGAGCGAGAACGACCAAGGGATTTGTATGATGTCGTGCACCTCCATCGTCACACAGAGTTGAACCCCGACCGAGATCTCGTTTTGAGCACTCTTGAAAAGAAGTGTTCTTTCAAAGGCATACCCGTGCCCACGTTGAGTTCGCTCCAGAACCGGCCTGAGCGTGAAGAGTTGGAAGCGGAATGGGAGCACATGCTTGCACACCAGTTGCCGGTGTTGCCATTATTCGAACAAGTTTGGAAAGAACTGCCTGGTTTGTTCGAATGGCTCCATGTTGCGGTAGAAAAGGTGCAACCCCCACCGATTCCCTCAATGGGACGCCAAGTGGATCGGTCCTGGCGACCGCCGCCCATGGCTCAGGCTTGGCATACTACAACACCTCTCGAGATCATACGATTTGCAGCAGCAAACAGACTTTGCGTCGATCTCCTCTATGAAGGAAGCCGTCGCATCATTGAACCGTACTCTCTGCGTCGGACGAAGGAAGGGAATCTTCTTCTGTTTGCGATAAGACGTCCTACAAATGAGATTCGCTCCTACCGTGTTGATCGGATTCAGGGAGCTGAAGTCACCAGGGAAGCGTTTACGCCCAAGTACATGGTTGAGCTGACACCGACCGGCCCGATTTCGGCTCCGCAAACGAGAGGAACGACAAGTGGCCAGGGGACATTAGGATCCAGAACATCCGAGACCTCTCGTGTGGGGAGGACCACGACAGGCAGAAGACCAAGTTACGCTCCTAAGTACGTCTTCCGGTGCACCGTGTGCGGCAAGCAGTTCACACGAAAGTCGTACGATGCGTCTCTGAATCCTCATAAGGACAAACAAGGGTGTCTATGTCCGGGGCGCATGGGCGTTCACATTACAACGAAGCATTGAGGCGGATGTTGGCAGAACTTCATGACAAAATACTGATGAGGGCGGAGAAATCCCATAGAAAGGGGAAGTTCAAGAAAGAGATACGACTCCTTGAACATGCCAGAAAGCTGTGTGATCGCGAAAGCGATAAAGCGGACATAGACATAAGGATCGGAACTGCTTTGTCTCAGCTTGGGAGAGGGCCTGAGGCTAAGGAGTACTATTTCAGGGCTTTGGATCAGGTCCAATCTCTTCCGGCAGATGAGAAGGATGAGCTGTATTGGTCAATCAATGACTACTTGGGCACTGTCTTCTACGAAGAGGGGGACTATCAAGAAGCTCTACGGTACAAGATGGAGGCGGTCAAGGATGTGGACGAATTGCATGAGAAATCCGCATGGATGCTTCTCACATACCTTGGAAAGATCCATGAGCATTTAGAGGACTATGAGAAGGCGCTCGAATGGTATTTGAGGGCTTTGGAGATTGAAGAAATTGACGACGATGAGTTGGCCATGACGATGGGGTTCTGTGGGCAATGTCACGACGGATTAGGCGATGAAGCGAGGGCGTACGAGTCGTACCACAAGGCGTTTTCTCTTGATCCGGGACACACCGAGAACTGGCATATGATGTACCGCTATGCGGTTCTGTCTTATGAGAGAGGTGAACACGATACGGCCATAAGGTTTTTCAAGAAAGCGATGTCTCTCATTCCCTCAGAGAAGCAGGCGTTCCTAGAAGCTTGTTGTCAGTATTTGGGATACAGCTACTTCGTGAAAAAGGAGTACGGGCGAGCGGAGCGTATTGTGAAGAAGGGCCTGGAAATTAGGGCTGATCCTCGGCGGAGGGCTAATCTATTCCTAACAATCGTACAGGTGTTATTTGCGAGAGGCAGAGCCAAGAAGGCTATCGAATATGCCCTGAAGATCCTGCAGGAACCCTTAGATCAGGAATACATGGAGAGAGTCTACTCATTGCTGGCGATGTGCTACTTCTCGTTGAGAGATGAAGAGCAAGGAGAGCAATACAGAAGGAAGCTCATAGAACTAAACCCCAGAAGCCCCTACTTGAACGACTTGTTGTAGAAAGAGCGGTGTTCGACTGTGAGGGGTATAGGGACTTCGATTCTTCGGGTGTTAGAGGCCGTGTTATACACAATGTACAAACAAGAATCGGAGTGGTTTTCGGAGTGGTGTTGGAAGCTCGCAAGACAACAGAGGACAACAAATCGCATCAAATGCTATCGAATCACAACACCGCAAATATTTGACATATTTGTAAATGTCTTATTTGGAATGAAAAAATCTTAGAGGCGCAGATGCCTGTCAAGCCGGAGGCCGCGTGTTCAAGTCCCGTCGCTCCCGCAAGTAAACTCAGGGGCTTACGAGAAATCGTAGGCCCCTTTTCAATTACTGCCCTTTCTTTTCGCATCAAGTGCCGCCGGCTCGCGAGGGCCTAAGAGGAGCTTCCCATCCGGCTCCAGCGCGATTGTGGACATCGAGGACAGTGTTTTGTGGACCCAGTCGGGTAACCCCGCTGGTCCGGCATCTCGTATTCATGATCCTTCGGTCCCGTGTAGACTTGGCGTGGACGGCCGATAACCCGCTCCGGATCGGAAATCATTTCCTTCCATTGTGCGATCCATCCTATGCATCGGGCCACGGCAAACATCACCGTAAACATATTCACAGGAATCCCGAGTCGACGATAGATGATGCCGGAGTAGAAATCCACGTTCGGATAGAGCTTCTTCTCCAAGAAGTACGCGTCCTTCATAGCAATCTCCTCGAGACGCATGGCGATCTCGAAGAGGGGGTCGGAGGTCTTGGTATCCGCCAAGAGCTGGTGAACGGCCTTTCTCAGGATCCGAGCCCGTGGATCGTAGTTCTTGTAGACTCGGTGGCCGAAACCGTTGAGCCGGAACGGATCGTTTTTGTCCCTGGCTCGGTCTATGAACGCATTGATGTTCTTGACGTCGCCAATCTCCTCCAGCATGCGTATCACGGCCTCATTCGCTCCTCCATGCGCCGGTCCCCATAGGGCTCCGATCCCGGCCGAAACGGCGGCAAAGGGGTTGGCAAGAGATGATCCGGCCAGTCGCACCGTGGAGGTTGATGCGTTCTGCTCATGATCGGCATGGAGCAGGAGCACCAGATCGAGGACCCTGGCCTCGAGCGGGTTGACGTTGTACGGCTCGGCAGGAACCGAGAACATCATGGAGAGAAAATTCTCGGAATAGCAGAGATCGTTTTGCGGGTACATAAAGGGCTGTCCGATGGAGTACTTGTACGCCGCAGCGGCGATGGTGGGGAGTTTTGCGATGAGACGGTGAGCGGAGATCTCCTGGTGCTCCGGATCGCTGACGTCAAGCTCGTGGTGGTAGAACGAGGACAGAGCGCCCACCACGCCCACCAGAATGGACATGGGGTGTGCGTCATGCCGGAAGCCGCTCATGAAGGCTCGCAGCCCCTCGTTGACCATGGAGTGTGTGGTGATCATGCGGTGGAAATGAGCGTACTGCTCTCTGTCCGGCAACTCTCCGTAAAGAAGTAGGTAGCAAACTTCCAGGTAACACGACTTTTCGGCGAGTTGCTCGATGGGATAGCCCCTGTAGAGGAGAATTCCTTCCTCGCCATCGATGAAGGTAATGTCGCTGCTGCAGCTAGCGGTGGATTTGAATCCCGGATCGTAGGTAAAGAGACCCATCTTGGGATACAGGCTCCGAATGTCGAATGCGGGCGGTCCCTGGTTTCCCTCGATCAGAGGAAACTCCTCCTCCTGTCCGGTCAAGTTGTTGACGATCGTCACGGTTTTCCGTTTCATCAGGACACCTCGTGCTTGGTGAAATTCAGAGCGGTCATGGCCGTTTGGGTTGCAACAGTATAGGAAAAGAACGCTTGTGGCTCAAGACAACCCTCGGGTACTATTCCACACCATATTCTACAGAGTGGCCACAACGGAGGAGTTGAGTTTGTCGAGGGAGAGGACTATAGAAGGCTAGGCAGGCGGGTCGAATGGCGGGGGAGAGGAAGACCCAGCAAGGAGAAATAGATCCGTCCCCTTTTTCGCCTTTTTTGTGTTTTTCCTGCCTGCTCCCGGTCAGAAATCATCAGCAAATATCAATGTAGGTGCAAATAGGCGTCCCCCCTAGGTCCGTGCAGGTATCAAGCGTGCAAGGGTCTCCATCCTCGCAGTAGGGTAGACCGGGTATGCAACTGCCATCGGAACAAGCATCGTTGTAGGTGCAGGCGTCATCGTCATCGCACGGACTGCCGTCATTGTTCGTAAAAACACAGATCTGATCAACGCAGTCTACGGATGTGCAGACAGTTGCCTCACCACAGTCTGCTGGCACAGTACACTCTCCTTGGGGAGGCCAGGTGTCTTGACCCATCAAGAACATACTCGTTAGGAGCAGGATGCCTACCCAAACGGGAATCAGATTTCGTCGGAACATGGTCATACCCCCTATTATTTGAGACCGTGGCAGGGCTATCTTTCCTGAAAGCTCCTCGCAATGCTAATAAATAAAACACAAGTCTGTCAAGGCAAATTTTTTGGAATAGGGAATGGGCGATCAGCTAGACTTGGACCGCGGCCCTCCCCCCATCTCCTTCTTCAGCGCAATCTTCGAACCGTGAGGAAGACCCTCCGCAAGGAGAAATATTTTTATCCCTTTTCTCCGTCCCCCTTCTCCACTTGAAGGGGAGGCTCTCGGGCTCTATGGCGCGGATACTCTCCGCATAGACTATCTACTTGACCGGGACTCTCGCGATACGGTCAGGAATCCAGTCCAGATAACGCACGCATTGACAGCCCACCTTGTCCCCTTGCCATCCCACGGAGCATCAAGACCCAGCAGATATGCATCTATTGGCATTGGTGTATTGCATTCGTCACAGATATGTGGAGAGCAGAACGGAAATTGCTACTTACCCATTGGGAAAGGGAAATCGTTACACGACCTTTGTGCACACTTTCGATGTTGCAGAAATGAGGAGAGAATCATGAAGAACTTGTTGGCTGCAATTATGATAGTCTGCGTTGGATGCTCTTCATCATCCACAGAGTCAGAAGAACCATCCGAATCGGTGAGCACACTTGCCCTGACAGGCAAGAAGATCCCTCAACAGAACTGCCCTAGCAGGAAATTTCCAGGAGGTAGAGACGGTTGCGCTGGCTTTCAGGCCTATTACAATCGCCTGGACCTGGAGAAATACTACAACTGCAAATTCCACCCAAACGCTGCGAAATGTTGGGCAAAGAGCGTATTCACTTTCAAGGTCCCAAGTACAGGATACATTTTCAATTTCATAAAGACACATGACTCGCTAATCACAGTTTACAATGGGATCCTTCTAAATGAAGACCAGAACGAATGGAAGAGGGTGATTCGCGTATTCGAGCACCTTAATGCATTCACCATCTGGCCTCCATCTCTCGCAAGAAGATATGACGATATCCAGAAGGACTTCGATTCTCTCACAAATCAAGATGTTAGGAGGATCATTGAGGCGATCATCAAGTACCGCTCGAAGAAACAAGATTGGCAACCGCTTGTTGAGAGTCTGCCAGAAGTTGCTGACCATTGGACTCTGGGGCAAGGACAATTCATGAAAGCCTTCTCCACTCAACTGAAGAAAGACAAGAAGTACTCGAAAATTGGTAAATAGTAGAAAAGAGGAACCGGGGTCGGGCCACTGCTTCCTTCAGTCATGTGTTCCACCCGCAATCCCCGGGTCCTAGAAGTACTTCTCTGGATTGCGCCAATCGACGAATTCCCTCCAATCTCCATAGAGCGGATTGGGAAGGACAAACCATTTGGCTCCCCAGAGACCCCGGTGATCATCTACGGCCTCCTTCCGCTCTTCTTCTGTCTTTACCGTTTCGGGCCCGAAGGTCTCCGAGATGTCGCCAAGGCTGTCGCCTATTAGTGCAATCACTTCGTATTTCTCTTCGACTAGGGCTCTTCGGCACTTCTTGCTCTTTCCACCATTCCTGAACAGCAGAATGGGGCCATCTCCCGTGTCAAGATCTCCGCATTCGAGGATTCCCAATCTTATCAGTATATCAATCGTAGTATTTCGCTGTTCTTCTTTGCGATTCGTTATGAACGAAACATGAACACCCTTTTCTCTCACCTTGTTGATGAACTCGGCGGCCCCAGGTACCAGCTTGATATCCGCCCCATGCTCCTCGTTCCATGCTCTCCAAGCCTCTTCTGAGTGTTTCTGGTTGTCGAAAAGAAGCTGTGCATTGTATCCCAAGTTATCAAGGATCGTTTCGTCCAGATCCATGATCACGGTCAGCTCTTTTTCTTCACCGTTGCCTTTTCTTGATTCCACGACTCTTTCAATATGCGTTAAGGCGTTGTTATACACTTGCAGGCAGATTGCCTGATACTCTGCGGATGTTCTCATCCAGAGAATCGAGGCAAGACTCGGTCCCTCTTTGCCCATCCCCGGGCTCATCTCAGGCTCTAGTGTCTCCATCAGGTGAGAGGAATAGTACCCAAAGGCTCGCTCATTGAAATTCTGCTCTGAATGGCTGTAACCCATTCCGGCAAGAAGAAAGACGAGAAATAGACAAAAAGCCGTCGAACCAATCCTCTTCATCCGGCTTCCGATCGTTCTCTGGTCCGAAGAGTTGCCACTTCCTTCCCTACGGCTTCCAATACGATTGACGAGATGTGAAACCAAGAGGAGAGTTGCCGCAGCGAACATCAGGAAGAGCCCGAATGCAGCGACCAGCAGAGAGCTTCGAGAGAAATCAATTCTGCGCTGGATCTTCTCCAGTTCCTCAAAGTAGTTTCTGTTGAGGTAGCACCAGTTCTTGCAGACGTAGTAGATCTTGTTCGTGAATCGTATTGAGGCTATTTTTATGCGGTTCTCTCTCTTAGGCTCCTTTGTTGGATCGATCCATTCCGGGCAGTCGCGTATGTTGATGAATTCTTCAGGGTTCTCAATGTACAGATCGAGACACGCGAGGGCCTCTGCATCTGAATAACTACGACTTAGCCTCTTCGACCAATGCTCTTTGAAGGATAGGAGTTCCCCACCAATTCCCCGCAACTCATAATCCCCCTTTTCTTTGTTCGTCTTAAATAGTGTATCGAGGCGATGCTCGCCTTCGACCCGTAAGATGTTTGCCGAATATCCAAGCACCGACGAAAAACGCAATCTCGATTCCAGATGACAGCTATCCGTCAGATGATCGGCTATGTCCTGAACGACGTGGCCCATGCCAAAGACCAGGAAGAAGAGAATTACCTCTCCAAACACTCTGGTCGGAATCCATGGTCGTGATCTGAGCCAAGTGAAGAGATCTCTTCTATCCAGACTCATGCTCCAATAGACAAGAGCTACCACGAGCACGCTAAGTAGCCCAACGATAATCGTGCCGAATATGTCCTGTAAGCTGCCTGGTACCATTTGTTCCTCCCGGTCTCTTCAATGACGACAACCGTGGCCGGACCGTCCCATGGTCTGGAGATTGTAGGGAATAGATCTTTTAGAGACAAACTACAGGTGGTGTATCGCCCCTGTAAGGTCCGAGACAAGCCTTGCTCAACGTGATTGATCCATCTAATCAATCACTTGGCTTGGTCCGACCCGTTGGTTGACCCGTTCGTTGTTCGTTTCGCTTTTTGAACTGGTCCATTTGCTGACGGCTATTCCTTCATATATGAGCGCGTGGCGTGCTGCGCCGCTTTTCAGATCGTTTTACCTGTTGCTTCGGCCTGCGCAGGATTCAAACGCAATGTCTTGTTTACAAAAATCGTCCTAGATAATAGAACAATATGGAATCGATTGCCCCCTTCAGTTGTCTCCTGAAATCAGGGTCGGAGGTGCCACCATGTTCAACCGAAATCTCGTTGCCGTGTGGACTGCCATCATCCTTATGTCCTCGATGTTCCTGCTTGGGCAGGAGCAATGGGGCCCTGACGACCCGAGTATCGCTTTGATCGATCCACCGGAGGCCCAGCATGGGCAGGAGGTAACCATCTATGGAACCTACTTTGGTTCAGCGCAGGGCGCGTCCGTGGTGACATTCAGCGGAGTCGATGCAGGGCAGGCGAATTCCTGGACGGACCAGAGAATCGAGATTACAGTTCCTGCGGATATATCGAGCGGTCCAGTGGTCGTGACCGTAGATGGCAGACCCAGCATTGCTACTATGTTTGGGGTGATTGAGGCCCAGGCCGATATTGGGCCCGAAGGAGGAAACGTCGAGGTCAGTGACAGTGGAAGCGAGATCTACAGAACAAAGATCGTCGTCCCGGCCGGAGCGCTTGACGAGCCCGTCACGATATCGATCAAGAAGTCGCCGAACTCTCCACTTCTGCCTGAAGGTCTGGAGTACGTAAGCCCCATCATTGAGTGCAAGCCGGACGATGTACAGTTCAATGAGCTCGTAGAGATCACGATCCCCTATGATGGGCAACAAGTAGAGGATCTGGCGGGTGCCTTTGCGGTATCGTACAGCAACCAGGAAGACAGCTGGAACCTGGTACTTCCTTTTGAAATGGAAGAACAGCAGGAAACCATCAGGCTGGTCGATGAGTCGTTCTCACTGAAATCCGTGGTGAAGCTCAATCTCTCTCTTGTGCCTGAGTCGATATCCACTTCTTTCTCCGAGCTCAACACGTTTCCAATCGAGAACCCGGTCATAGGCGATCTCGATGGAGTGTGCCTCGGCATGAGCGTTTTCAGCGGCTGGTATGACAGAATCATCTATTCACCCTACTTGAGTGAAGCCTATGAAAAGCCGGTGATCAAGAATCTGGCATACTGTGCCAATACGAAAGCGACGGATGGTATAGGTAACTTCCTGTCGAGGTTCTCGCAGCTATACCTGTCCCTAGGAGGGTATTTCGACAAATACACCGCAGACATAACCTTTGTTTCGTTGCTTCTGGGAAGTCCCCTGGTATTTGCCATGACGGACAACGAATGGCAGTTCGATTGGCCGCCTCTCTCGGTGAACAGCGGCCACGCCGTTCTGGTCTACGGATGGCAGAGACCGGATTTCCTGATCTACGATCCGAACTACATGGAAAGCAAAGCGATCGTCTATGATGAGCAGTTGTTCAGCTTCGATACATATACTTCAGGTGGGTTCGGATACGACAGTCTGTACCCTTATGTGAAATACCACAACAAGGGAATGAGAACTGTCTATGAGAATTACCAGTGCCCGGGCAATACGGGCCCTGGCAAGCCCACGAATCTGCACACTACGCCTCAGAGCCCCATTGATCCGGGCGCCAACATCACCTTTTACTGGGATTGCGTGAATGACCCCGACGGTTCGGATCCGAATGAAGACGGGTCGTCGGAGGTTTCCTATTGTCTGGAGATCAAGAACAAAGCCGTGCCCTCGGAAGTGTACTTCAACAACTGTGAGTATGCAGGGTTTCCGGGAAGCGACGAGGATTTTGTCGTGCCGTCGGGCTCGGTATGCGGCATGCTGCTGAATCATACGCTCTATCCTCTGCCTTACGGCACGGAAATAGATTGGGCCGTATGGGCAGCCGACGAGTGTGGCGCCTTTTCGGAGGTCTTGCCTGCGGATTGGGCGACTTTCAGCACCGAGGAATGTGCGGATGCAGACGGGGATTCCCACATGGATCAGGCCTGCGGTGGCGATGACTGCAACGACGACAACGAGCATGTCTTCCCAGGGGCCCCGGAGCTTTGCGACAGCGTGGACAATCAATGCCCGGGAGATCCGGAGGGATATGGTGATATAGACGAAGGTTGCATAAAGATCGTATTCATAACCGGATCATGGCCTGATGGAGCGATGGGAGGTCTCTCAGGAGCCGACACGATATGCCAAACCACAGCGGATTCGGCTGGCCTCTCAGGCACCTTCAAAGCATGGCTGAGCGACGGGACCGCATCCGTTGCGAGTCGGTTCATTCATTCAGCTGCCCGTTACGAACTCGTTGACGGAACTCTCATTGCGGATGGTTGGGGCGACCTGACAGACGGAAGCATAGGGGCAGGTATCGACGTCACCGCTCATGGAAGCCAGGTCCTTAATTCCCGAAATGTCTGGACAAGCACCAACGTGTATGGGAACTACTATGCGGCGCATGGTTCATGCTCGAATTGGTCGATGGACGGGTCATATTTCAGGGCAGGGGTAGGAATCAATAAGAGTACAGACCAGTCGTGGACCCTCCATCAGAGTCTGCCCTGCGATCTGAATCTGCCTCTGTACTGCTTCGAGCAGTGAAGGAAGCGGCCCTAGAGCCTCTTCTTCGGAATCCTCGATGAGCGGAATCAATCCGTTGGCTTGGTCCGACCCCTGTTCCCCATGTTGATCGTGTGTCGTACTTCCCGACCGCAAACGAAGTAGACAAGCGTATAGAATGTTGGCGCGACTTATGGGCAGAAGGAAGAGCGAGAACCCATAGAAACGCCAATATTATCAATATGTTGCGACCATCGGTTCTGCCTGGCACCCACATTGCTCTTGTCCCGCACTGGTACGTCCAGTGAATGCTTCCCTGCCCAAGCCCTATACGCCACATGCAAACGAAATGGACCGGCTCTCCCTCAATCTCGAACACGGAGAAGGAGCAAGTATGAAGATCTCCGATTTCACCAAGAATCCGCGGGTGGAAGCCTCTATCCAAAAACTGAAAGCCCACTGGAAGGCCCATAAGAAAGAGATCTCCGACATCGTCGACGACAAGGGAAACCAATATGTCGACCTCGTGATGGAAGGTGGAGGCGTGCTCGGGATCGCCCTCGTTGGCTACACGTACGCGCTCGAAAGCGTCGGTATACGTTTTCTCGGTGTCGGTGGCACCTCGGCGGGTGCGATCAACGCCCTCCTGGTTTCCGCCCTCGACACACCGGACAAGCGGAAGAGTTCGAAGCTCCTGAAGGCGCTGGCCGAAGTCAAGATGGATGAGTTCGTCGACGGGGACGATGACGCACAGGACATGGTGGAAGCTGTACTCGAGAAAGCAGGCTTTCTGAAGCTCCTTGTGAAAGGCATCCAGGTGGTCGACAACTTCAACGAAGACCTGGGGCTCAACCCGGGAGATGCCTTCATGGAGTGGCTGGAGACGCAGTTGAAAGTAGCCGGCATCGAGACGCTTGCAGATCTCGAAGATAGGATGACTCCACCGAAATTGAAGACAAGGGAGGGCAAGAGCCTTTCGAAGAAGGAGGCCGGAGTGAGGCTGGCTGTCGTAGCGGCCGATGTCACGACGGAGACCAAGGTCGTGTTTCCGGACATGGCCGATCTATATTGGCATCGCCCGAAGGCCCAGAATCCTGCCAAGTTCGTCCGGGCTTCCATGTCGATCCCAGCCTTCTTTCATCCTTTCAAAGTGGTGGGGATTCCGCGAAGCGCAAGGGCTCGAGAGAAGTGGAGTAAGAAGGCCGGCTACACCGGCATACTGCCCGCTGTAGCCGTGCTGGTCGATGGGGGCGTCATGTCCAACTTCCCGATCAATCTCTTTCACGTCGACGATGTGCCTCTGGCCCCCACGTTCGGGGCAAAGCTGGGAATCGACCGGGACAAGCCGAACGAGGTGGACAAGCCTTTCCAATTTGCCGGCGCGGTATTCGACTCCGCGCGACACTGCCTGGACTATGACTTCCTGCACGAGAACCCGGACTACAAGCAATTGGTCACTTTTATCCCGACGAGAGGTCACAACGGCCTCGATTTCTTCCTTGGCCCGGAAGAAAAGATCGACCTCTTTGCGAGAGGTGTCGAGGCCGCAGTCGAATTCCTCATCGGATTTGACTGGGCTGCTTACAAGAACACACGAAAATTGAAAAAGGCATACAAGTAGTCCGGGAAGATGCGTCTCACTTGGAGAGCATCTGAAAGCCTCCCAGGGAGAAGTCGTTCCGGTCCAGCTCGGCGAAATAGCGGGCCACGTTTTTCGGATTCACGAGGACGATGATGCCCGCGTGGTCCGAGCGGTCATCAAAGGCCATCATGTTTCCGAGCCCCATGAGGCGCATCTTCTTGTTCGCGCTCTCGAAACCGAGCTGGGATTGCCACTCCACCTTCCAGTAGTTGCCGGAGCGGTCGTGGATCACCTTGTACGTCGGCTGGTAGAATCCCGCGTCGATCCACAGGTACTGTGTGCCGTAGTTGTAGTACTTGTCTTTTGCTTTCGCCTCGAGCACATAGGTAGGCCGTTTCAGGAAGACGAGGTTGGTGGGAAACCAGGGCAGCCCCTGGTGGCCCTCTTTTTGAAACCCGTAGGTGACATCGTGGGTTCCCGGGTTGACCGTCTCCCATTCGTCGGCATCGTTTCGCCTGAGCCGCACGGGGTCGGCGGGATAGAAGGGCACGAGCTGGTCTTCCTTCCGGAGGAGCTTCCATTCGAAGGCATTGATCTTGCCTGCATACCCCCAAGCATCATCCAGACAGAAATCCGAGCCAAGATAAGCGTCGGAGCGGTTTGCCGGGCTCATGCGGCGAACCCTCCGGATCGCCGGGACAAAGGCAAAGGTGCTGTCCTGCCTGTTGTCACGATAGCGCCAAAGAAGGATGTTCGTCCCCTTGATGTCGAAGGGCGCCAGGGCGCGGATGATGGAGTGCATTTCCAGGTTCTGGTCGTTCGCCTCCCCTCTTGGGCCGGGGTAGCCTTCCATCGGGTACGTCCAGTAGTCCATCACGATCTCGCGCTCAATCCCTGTCTTTCTTCCGATCCAGATCCCTTGAAAGGGGACGAAGAGATTGCCCACGGCGTAGGTGTAGTAGCTCTTGTTGTACATGATCTTCGAGCCGGCCTTCGGGTCTGCCGGGTCGATTTCCGGAAAGGGGAGGCCGGTGATGAATTCGGGGAGTTTCCCGGTCTTCACGTCGATCAGCAGGCCGTCCTCGTCGACTTCATATTTTCCGACATTCGTCTTCAGGGACTCCAGACAGGCCGGGGGAAGGAATTCGGCCGGGTCGTAGTTCACCTCGTCGATCACGATGGAATCGCCGCCCTTGATCCAGTTCAAAACCGGTTCAGGCACGAGCCCTTCGATGCGTTGCCAGTTCGTCCTGTCGATCACGTCGCCGGGTGACAAGTCCGCCCGGGCTGCCACGGGAAGAAAGAGAATCCAACACAGACCCAGAAGCAATACAAACCGCGCCGTCTCCTTATGCATTCGCAACCCTCCCTTCAGGATGTTTCAGAGATCGTAAGCCTCATAGATATAGGCCAGATCCTTTCGGATCCGGTCTTCCGTGAGGCCCCATTTCTCGAGCGAATAGGAATGTGCACTCTTGTAGGTCCGTTGCTTTTCAGCCTGTTCTTTCACCTTTTCGAAGAATGACGGGTCCGGGGTGATATCGAGGAACTCGACCAGGCCGTTCATCGTGTCCTCGAAGTTCGTCATGAGCTTCGGATACGTGACTATACGTAGATTCGCCGGAGGAATCGAGTCCTTCCGGTCGTGAAAGGTCCGGTACATGTGGCAGGCGGCCTGGTACAGGTTTTCCAGGTAGCGTGCCCGTTTTTTCGGATCCGTGGCGTTGAACACATCATAGGATTGCTCGAGCACCCCGGTCAGGAGGGACATGCCCGAAGGGATGGTCTCGAGCGGATCCCTGGCCACATAGATCAGTTTGCAGTCCGGATACCTCTTGAGCAGGGTCTCCGTTCGGAGCGTGAAGAGGCTGCTCTTGACGATGAACCGGCTCTTGCCCTTGTAGGCCATGTTGCGACGCCAGCAACCCTCCAGATACCGGAACAGTTTCTCCTTCTTCGGATCCGGCTCTTCTTCCAGATCGAAGAACCGCATGCATGCTTCGCTGCCCCAGACGTCGTCCCACGCGAGAAAGTAGGACCAGAGGAATCCGCCGTCCAGAAAATGGAAAAAGGCCATGGCGTCGTCCGTTTCCACATCCCGGAGGCTCGTCTCATGCGCTTCCGAGCTGTGATACCGGGCAGGAGACAAGGGCGCGAAACGGTCGACCATGCGGCCAAAGGTCTTTCGGGCCGTGATGGCCGGCAGGAGCATTTCCCATAGCTCGAAGGCGCACAGTGGTCCCGTATTGAGAAGGAAGCGGTGGACAAAGGTCGTGCCGCCGCGGGGGTTGCCGATGATGAAAACGGGTCGGTCGATCGGGGTCTCCTCCAGCCCGTCGTAGAGCATGGAATCCAGGGCCCGGGTGGATCCGTTGATCAGCCGGTGCAACTGGAGCAGCCCGAAGGTGCCCAGGGGGCGCAGCTTGAAGCCGAAGGTCTTGAGAATGATCCGGTACAGATCGATGTATTTCTTCACGGTTCAAGCGCTCCACTCACCGGCTGCCGTGACCATGGTGAACCCGGAAGCAGCGGTTGAAAGGATGAACTTCTCTCCGGCAGCAACCTGCCTTTCGTGAAGGAGCTGGTGCATTGCCAGCGAAACGGTGGTGGAAGAGGTGTTTCCGTAAAGGTGATGGCAATAGACCGCCTTCTGGGGATCGGCCCCGAGATCCTGGAGCACGGCCCGGACCATTCTTTCGCTTGGCTGATGGAACACGAAATGATCCACCCCTTCGGCGGACCACCCGACCTGTTCCAGCATGCGCTCGAGCTCGGGGGCGACATGGATGTTCAGCTTGAAGAGCTCTCCCGCGTTCGAGCTGAAGGTCCCATCGATCGGGGCCTGGCACAGGTGCCAGTGCTGAGGGAGGCTCAGGTTCCGCATCGCGATCAGGCGAATGCAGCCGGAGTGGAAGGGCCTCCGTCGAAGGAGCCACGCGGAAGCCGCGTTGCCGATCGTCAAGCCTGCAAGTTTGGACTCGAGCTCTTCGACCGACTGAATTTCGTAACAGAGGAATTCACGGGTCAGCTCCGCAGAGCAGACCAGGGCGGTGTCCATGTGATCATGCATATGAAAATAGGAACAGGCGATCTGGATCGCTTCCATCTGTCCGGCACAGGCGCTGGTTACGTCGAAGGCATGCACCTTCTCGATACCCAGGTTCGCGGCGATCTCCATGGCGGTGGCCGGTTCGAAATACTCGCGTGCAATCCCTCCGTTGATGAGAAGGTCGATCTCATGGGCCGATACGCCGTTTGCGTCCAGACAGGCTTGTGCCGCACGAGAGGCGTAATCGGCGACGCGCACGGAAGGGTCCGGTTCGATGTGGCGAACCTTGGATCCGCACTGGCGGAAGGTTCGAGCGACGACCCCTTCGATCAGGCGCAAGTCCTTTTCCGCTCCCCTGTAGTTTGAACGAAGCCGTTCCAACAGTCCCTCGTTGTCGATCTTCTGGCCGGGGAGCAGGACCTCCGGCTTTGAGAGAAAACACGTCGGGAACGCCATTTCCTATCGCCCTGAAGGCTTCAATCGATTCCGAGGAGGTGCTCGATGATTTCCATGGCCGTCTTCGGGTTGTAGATCTTCTGGTCGAGGAACTCATGGAGAAAGACCGTGGTGAAGTAGCCGCCGACGAACAGTCCGGCGAGCAGGCGAGGGTGCGAGTCGTTCTTGACCACGCCCTTCTTCTGCATGGATTCGATGACCTTCTCCACTTCGTTCAGTTGCTGATTCATCGTCCTCCGGAACCCCTTGTCCAGTTCCGGAATGACCCGATAGCTGTAAAGGTGTACGAGGAACATGGATTTGTCCGGGTTGTTCATCACGAAATCCACATAGGAGCTTGTCTGGGCTTTCAGATAACCGAGTTCGTCATCCCTGTTCTCTTCCAGCGCGTTGTTTCGGAGTGTGGCCATATCCTGCGTGATGGAAAGGACACATGCCCCGAAGAGGACCTCCTTGTTTTCGAAATGCCTGTACATCGTCTTTTCCGTAACGCCTGCCTCCTTGGCGATGCTGGCGGTCGTTGTTGCGGCATAGCCCTTGGCGTTGAAGAGCCTCATCGCCGAGTTCAGGATCGTCTGATGCCTCTTTTCGTATTCCTCCAGTCTCTCCTTGGTCTTATCGATGATGTTGCTCATGTCTAACCTACCTCTCTCTCTCTACACCCTCGGGTCGGGCCACGGGCTGCCTGATCGGCACCCTCACGGACTACTCTAAAGTGGCCATTGTCATGGCGGCAGTGTTCACTGCAGGCATAGGATTTGTGTACTATACGTTGGGGGGCTTGTCAAGCAGAAAATCTGCCGCCTTTCTTCGGGATTTTCAGGGAGAGAAGCAGGGGAGACAGGCAAATAGTTTCTTGACATCTTCCTGCGGAAAAGTGTAATGTTAATCGACTGTTGTGACAATCATACCGATGTATTGTCGAACATTTCTTCCAGCCCTGCACCATCGATCTTCACCTGCAAAGGTCAGGGAATCCATGGGCAGGCGGGAGGTGGGCGATGGCGATCGTCAATCCGCAGAATCGCGGACCCAAGGCAAAGAGGGGGAGAAGCAAGATGAGGATGGGAGAGATCTCTGCCGACGAATACCGGAGTACTGCCCTGCTTCAGATTCTGGCGATCCTCATCATATTGGGCCTTCTGCTTGTCGTCGCGATCCCCCGGTTCGTGGACACGAGAAGGGATCGACTGCAAGAGGCCGAGGAGGCCGAAGCCCATAGCTTCATGCGCGCCCTGCACGGTGTCCTTACGGTGAACACGGCCAATCACTATCTCCGAGGGGTGAAGTGGGTGCAGAACGGCGAGACACTGATGGGACTCCTGGAGGAAGACCGAGCCATGCCGGAGGGTATGCGCTACGCCGACAACGTGTGGACCGACAAGCGCACGGGCCTCCAATGGGAATTCAAGGGGGCCTCAGGCCGGTTGCCTCCCCGGATCCGACGGGTCGAGCAAAGACTTCCTCCTGAGAATTGGGAGATGGAACCGATCGTCCGAGGCGCGCAGAGCAGATCTCCTGACTCCTGAGCGCATCCGGGGGACGGACCTCCCCGACGCGATTCTTTCCCGCCCTCAACACTTCCGCAATGACGATCTGTGAAGAACCTCGTTCCGACGCACCTGCGTTGACAGTTCCGCGTTCCTAACCTACAGTCGTGGCACCATCCGGCACTCACGATTTGAGAAGATCCGGAGGATTCCTGCATCCAACCACATGAGGGAGAGTGATCGACGTACACGGGTTGCATTCTACCGAGGAAGAGGAAGAGAGGCCTTTCCATGATGACTCGCTGCAGACCGCTCTTTGTGATCGCCTGTATCCTGTTCGTGAACCATGCGGCATGTACGAAACAGAAGGATCGTGACTGGGTCGTGTCCGAGAAACTCGTTTCACAGATCGACTTCCATTCCTGGATCAAGGAGAGCTTTGCGGTCAGCCCGGACAACCGGCGGGTCGCCTATGTGGCCGTTTCGGACGAGAAGTGGTACGTGGTGGTGGATGGAAAGGAAGGGAAGCGTTATGACGGGGTTGGCCACTCTCTTATCTTCAGCCCTGACGGCAATCGGGTCGGGTACGTGGCCCAGGCGGGCGATAATTGGTTCGTCGTGATCGGAGACAAGGGCGGAAAAGCGTACACCGGGATCGGCACCCCACCCGTGTTCAGCCCGGACGGAAAGCGGTTGGCATATGCCGCCGAAGTGGACGATCGCTGGGTCGTGGTCCTGGACGGGAAAGAGGGGAAGTCATACGAGGGGATCGGTTCTGCTCCGGTGTTCAGCCCTGACAGCGAGCGTGTGGCCTATGTTGCGGTTGAAGGAAACGAATGGTTCGTCGTGGTGAACGGGAAAGAGAAGAAGCATTATGAGGGGATCGGCACATTGCCGTCATTCAGCCCGGACGGAAAGCGGCTGGCCTACGCGGTGCTCGAGGAAGGCTCCTGGTGCGTGGTGGTCGACGGGAAGGCGGGGAAGAAATACGACGGGATCGGCTGTGCCCCGGTGTTCAGTCCGGACAGCAAGCGTGTCGCTTATGTGGCCGGGGAGGGTGAGTCGATGTTTGTCGTGGTCGACGAAAGAGAGGGGAAGCGATACCAGGGAATTCGCTCCACCCCGGTGTTCAGTCCCGACAGCAAGCGTGTTGCTTACGGAGCGGGGGACCAAGGGGACCAGTTCGTAGTCGTGGACAAGCAGGAGGGGAATCGGTACACCGGCATCGGCTCCACCGTTGTGTTCAGCTCGGACAGCAAGCGTATCGCCTATGAGGCCCGTCGGGGAGACGAACACTTCGTGGTCGTGAACGGGCGTGAGGGAGCCCACTACGATGAGATCAATCCGCCGCCCGTTTTCAACGAAATGGGGAACCGCATCGCTTACGGGGCCAGAAGGGACATGCAGAGGTTTGTGGTTGTCGACGGAAAAGAGGGAAAACCCTATGATGCGATCGTCAACCTTGGGGAGAGCAGGATCGTTTTCGATTCCTCCTCGAGCCTTCGCTACCTTGCGCTGAGGAAGGACGACATCTATCTGGTGGAGGCGAAGGTCGATGGACTTTGAGGCCTTCGTCGGGAATCCGGAAGGGCTCCTGGGACGCGTGGCGGAGAGGCTCGAGAACGGGCCGGTCGACTTCGTGGACCAGATGCAATTCGTGGAGAAGAAGCAGGCGGCGGGCGAGAAGTACGCGGCGTCGGCCGTTCTGCTGCCACTGGAACTGGATGTCCCGCCCAAGGAATACGCAGTCATCCTGAACAAACGCTCCACCTACGTGCAGCAGGCGGGAGATCTCTGTTTCCCTGGAGGCGGAACGGACCGGAAACTCGACGGGATTCTGAGCCGCCTGCTGGAGTGGAGAATCCTGCCGACAGGTCGCTCGGATCCCCTTCGCAGGCTCTTGCGGACGTCCCGGCGGGAGAGGGATGTATTCCTGCTCGTCCTGGCCAGCGTGCTTCGCGAGAGCTGGGAGGAAATGAGATTACCCCCCTGGAAGGTGGAGTACATGGGCGCGCTGCCCACGCTCTGGATGCAGAGCTTTCCCCGCGTGATCTTTCCGGTCGTTGGAAAGGTGCGATCCGGGTGGATGGCGAAACCGAACTGGGAAGTGGAGAGCGTGTTGCGTCTTCCCCTGCGAGCCTTCTTTGACCCGGAGAGCTATGCGAACTGCAGATTCCTCGTCTCCGCCCCCTCGAACGATGGTGGGGCGGTCCATGAATGGGAATATCCCTGCATGGTCATACAATCCGATTCGGGGGAAGAGATCCTCTGGGGCGCTACCTTCAAGATCCTGATGAATTTCATGCAACGCGTCTTCGATCTCCCCGTCGATCAGATCAACCCATCGAGAGAAGTCGTCAAAGAGCTTTCGCCCTACTACTTTTCCGGAAAGCCGCGAGCTTGATCAATCGTCCGGCCGCGAACCCGATTCTGCGCGGCCCTTCAGCGATTCGATGGTTGGTGGAGGCGGAAGGCTCGCCAGATACCGCTCGTACCAGAAGAGGGCTGCCAGCACGAGGGAGTGGGAGATTTCCCCCTGGGCGACCATTCTTGCAGTCTCCTCCCAAGAGGTTTCCCGGACCTCGATGTCTTCCGAGCCGTCCAGTTTCTGAGACTGACGGAGGCGGACGTTACGGGCCAGGAAGGTATGGCATCGGTTGTTCTGGATGGCCGGGTTCGGGTGAACCACACCGAGAAAGACCATCTCTTCCGGCTCGTAGCCCGTCTCCTCCAGCAGCTCGCGACGGGCGGCCTCCTGGGGGCTCTCGTCCTCTTCGTCCATCATGCCCCCGGGAATCTCCCAGACAAGGGAGGCGGTGCCGTGGCGAAACTGCCGAATGAGGACCAGGTTTCCATCCGGCGTCACGGGCACCACGTTGATCCAGTCTGTCGAGTCGAGGACGAGGAAGTCGTGCTTCTTTCCGGTTCGGGGGGATTCACGCGTGTCTTGACGAAGCGTGTAGATGGAAAAGGCATTCAGAATCTTGGAGGCGAGCAGGGGCCAGGGTCGAAGCAGGGAGGGGACGCTGCCTGCCTTCTTGGATGCCTTGTCAGACAATTTTCATCTGCTCCCGGATCATCTTCATCATGGCCACGTTCTCGGAATGGCCCGTCATCTGGGCCGTGACCTTGCCGCGAATCGGTCGGCCGAGCAGATAGAAGTCCCCCAGAATGTCCAGGATCTTGTGTCGTGCGAATTCATCTGGAAAGCGAAGGGTCGTATTCACGACCTTCTCCTCGTCCACGAGGATGAGGTTCGTGAGCTTGCCTCCGCTCGCTAACCCCATACTCTCCAGCATTTCCACGTCTTTGACGAATCCGAAGGTGCGGGCAGGCGCGATCAGGTCCTTGAATTCTTTTTCGTTCTTGAGCGTGAAATCCACTTCCTGTCTTCCGATCGGTTCCGGATAGCTGAGAAGGTAGTGGACCTGGAAGGTATCCGAGGGTTCCACACGAAGGAATTTCTCATTAGGAGCTTCTGTGCCGATCACGTACTTCTTGTCGATGACGATCTCCTCCAGCGCGTCCTCCTGCTCTTCTATGCCCGCATCTTCGACGATGGCACAGAAATCCAGGGAGGAGCCGTCCATGATCGGCAGCTCGTCTTCGATCTTCACGAGCAGATTGGAGATGCGGTAGCTGTGAAGCACGGCGAGAAAGTGCTCCGTCGTCTTCGCAGAGGTCGCACCCTTTCGAAGGCAGGTCGCGTATCCGGTCGACTGCACGTTGTCCACATGGACGGGGACGACTTCCCCTGTCGTGATGTTCCCGAAGAGGATCCCGCTGTTGGGGGGCAGGGGCGTCAGGATCAAGCCGGTCTTCACGCCCGAGTGAAGGCCCTGCCCGGCGAGGACGACGCTTCGTTTCAGTGTCCTCTGGCGGAGGCTGGGCTTTGAGGGTTCCGGCTCGCTCAGCAGATGGAGTTTCTCCACTTTTCTGGCGAGCCTTCTGGGATCCATGTGAAGGGCCTTGGCCGTGGCCTTGAAATCCCCCTCGTGCTTCTTGATGTGGTAGAGAAGGTAGTCTTTCTCCCAGGACTCGCTTGCCTCCTGGAAGGAATCCCACATCTCGTAGGCCTGGCTCTTCGTGCCCTCCGCCTGTGCGACCGTCACGCCCCGGATCGAGGGCGGGATGTCCTTCTCGGTAATCCTGGAAATCGGCACGGAGATGACCATCCGCTCCACGATGTTCTTCAGTTCCTTGACGTTCCCGGGCCAGTCGAAGGCAACCAGGGTCTGAAGGGCCTCGTCGTCGATCTCTTTCGGTTTTCTGCCGTAGTCCATGCAGAGGGTCTTCAGGAAGAACCGGGTCAGTTCCGGTATGTCGGATTTGCGCTCCGTAAGCGGCGAGATCCTCAGGACGCGTCCTTGAAAGCGTTCCAGAAGCTCCTCGCTGAAGATATGTTCACGCCTCGCCTTGTCCAGATCCTTGGTGGTGGAAGCAATGATGCGGACCGGCCCTTTCGGCAGCCCTGAAGGCGCGGAACGCGCCTTCTTGCGTTCCTTCAGATATTCGGCGAGCCGCGTCTGGGCCGACATGGGCAGCTCGTCGATGGCGTCCAGGTAGAGGATCCTTCCGGAAGCCTGCTCGAACAACGACTTCCTTGCTTCCTTTCGTTTGGTCGAGCCGTTCGAGCTTGCCCCGAAGATCTCTTCCTCGAGCTCTTCTTCCGGCCAGATGGTGGTCGCAAACTTGATCATGGGCCTTCGCTTGCCGTGGTCCTTGCCGTGAAGGATGCGGGCGATCAACTCCTTGCCCGTGCCCGGTTCCCCCACGATGAGCACCGGCCCCTCCTCCTTCGCCAACCTGCCGAGTTCTTTGCGAAGCTCCCGCACGGGGGGGCTGTTCCCGATCAGCTCGTCTCTCCGCGGAGCCCGGAGCCTTCCCTCCGGGCCACCCTCACGCTGGAGAAGGTGCTGTTCGAGGATCCTGCGGATGGTCTCCAGGATCGTGTCCAGGGAAAGAGGCTTCTCGAGAAAATCCGCCGCGCCGAGCTTGATCGCCTGAACGGCGGTGTTCACGGTCCCGTGACCGGTCATGATCACGACTTCGATGTCCGCGTCGAATTCCTTGATCGCCTTCAACGTCTGGATCCCGTCCATGCCGGGAAGCCAGATGTCCAGGAAGATGACGTCCGGGTGCTTCGTCCGGACCAGTTCCATCGCCTCGGCTCCGTCGCCGGCCGTCCAGACCTCGTACCCCTCGTCCTCGAGGCTGCCGCTGAGCGTGTTGAGGATGTCCTCTTCGTCGTCGACAGCAAGTATTTTTGCTTTGAACATCACGGAACGTCTTCCTCCGTGTTGTTTCGGTCTCTACAGGGTCCGATGAGGACCGTTTCCAGGGACAGCCCGCATTATATTCGTCCCCCCTGGAAAATACAAACGAAAGGGATAGGCGGATCGTCGTCCAAACCGCCCGAATACAAGGGGTTTTAGGCTTTTCGAGGGAGGGAGAATTGCGCTCGCTCCGGCGCGGGCGTCCGTTGACCCTCCGGTTGCCGCTCCCGTATAATCAGACCCGTTTGTCTCGTCGTGAAGACGTCCCGTTTCCACTATTCCCGGCCCCGGACATCGACGCAGCCGGTGCCCGGCGTCAAAGGTCTTGTTGCTGGAGGGGGGTTGATGGAAGGTTTTGAGCTCATTCTCGATCGATTCGATGGTGCCAAG
>JANQFG010000179.1 GCA_028277985.1 bacterium
CTCGAACCGATGGATCGGCACCTCAGGCTGGAAGAGGCGCTCAACTTCTGCGGCCTCACCGGGGAGGAGTTCCGAGACCTGGCCGACCTGTCCCTGCTCATCGCCGTCTTTCTGTTCGATCTCTTCCTCGGCAAGGGACTGGATCTCTGGGACGGGAAATTCGAGTTCGTGAAGACGAACAAGGAGATTCTGCTCGCCGATTCCATCACACCCGACGAGCTCCGCATCACCTTGCAGGGAACCCAGCTGAGCAAGGAGCCCCTTCGTCAGTATTACAAGAAAGAGGACCCGGCCTTCTGCCAGGTCATGGAGGCGATCAAGGAGGACGACGCCTCCTCCGGATCGATCCGAAAACAGGTGAAGTCCCGCCTGGGACGAGGTCCGAACAAGGTGGATGCGGGTTTCCGAAAAATCGCCGAACAGATGTACCTGTCCCTTGCCCATCGCGTGACCGGGTCAGACTTGTTTGCAGACACGATGGCCCTCGATGAAGTTGTGGACCATCTGGACGCCTACTAGCCCTCAAAGGAGAAAAGGACACGGTTTCATGGCCACCACGAAGAGAATCACCCGAAAAGAGATCAGACAACCGGACGAGTTCATGACCCTATCGGCGAGGGGAATCGAGTTTGCCCAGGCCCACGCCCGCGAGCTCATCATAGGGGTCGCCTCGGTGATCGTGCTCGGCTTGCTGATCTGGGCTGCGAGCGCCTACTCGGCGAAAAAGGAGGCGGACGCCTCCCGCATGCTCGGGCAGGTACAGTCTCTGCTGCACCCGATCTCGACCAGCCCGGAGGGAGGGCAGGCTCCCGTCCCCACCGAACCGACCCCCGAAGAGACGGGCCAGGCGCAGGCCCTGCTCGAGGATCTGGTCCAGAACTACAAACGGACCGAGGCAAGCAACGTTGCGCGGATTCTGCTGGGCCAGCGTCACTACGAGTCGCGAAACTACGACGCGGCTATCGAGGCGTATGAAGCCTTTCTCAAGAAAGGAAACCGGAAACCGGAGCTGACGGCCATGGCCTGGGAAGGACTCGCCTATTCCCATGAAGCGAAGGAGGACTTTGCAGAAGCTGCATCCTGCTACGAGGAACTGAGCCGGACGTCCATGACCAACCTTCATGGCTGGGCCTATCTCGGAATGGCCCGCTGCTACGAGAAGCTGGGAGAGCTCGAGAAGGCCAGCGATGCTTATCGTACGCTCATCACCGATTACCCCCAGCACCCGAAGGCGGCTGAAGCGAACGCGAGCATTGCCAGGATGGCCCCGTCCCTGGATAGCGAGGACCATTGACGACGCACGCTCATGACCCTATGATAGAAGGAAAGCCGCCACTTCTCTTCAATAAGATGGAGGAGAGGAACATGAAGAACCGGTTTCAGGAATCCGCTCCGAGGCTTCGCACATGGGCGCTCACGGCATTTTGCCTGGTGGCCGTGGCCGGGATGTTCACGTTCACGGCGACGGTTGGGGACGCAGAAGCCGATGAGTACGACCCGAAAAAGGCTGCCAACCCGATAAGGATTGCCGCCTACATCGTCCACCCCGTCGGGGTTCTCCTGGACTACGGCATCGCGAGACCCTGCTTCTGGGTCGTGAAACGGGAACCCTTCTCCACGATCTTCGGGTACGAGAAGCCCTGGCGAGAGGATCTTCCGGAAAGGGAGTGATCCGACGCGGGGGCATGAGGCCGGGAAGATCTGATGCTTTTCTCGATACGAAGAATGACCGAGAAGGACCTGGACGAGATTCTTGCCATCGAGCAGGCCTCATACAAAACCCCGTGGAGCCGGCGGGCCTTTGAAAGCGAGATCAACGCCCGCCACGCCTTTCCACTTATCCTGGGCCGACCGGACTCCTCCTCTGTTCTCGGCTATGTATGCTACTGGCTCACTCTTGACGAATGCCACATCCTGAACGTTGCGATCCATCCTCGTTTTCGACGCATGGGGCTCGCATCCCAACTCATCGACCACCTCCTCGAAATCTGTCAGCGTGAAGGCGTCCTGCGTTACTTCCTGGAGGTGCGCGTGTCGAATGAGGGCGCCATTTCACTCTACAGGAAATACGGCTTCAAGGTATGCGGGGTTCGAAGAAGATACTACGGTGATACCGGTGAAGATGCCCTGATCATGCAACGGAGGGGCGCTTGGAACTGACTCCTCGAGACACGATTGCCCCGATCGTCCACATCGTCTCCAATCGTGAGATCGCTCCAGAAATCTTCCTGATCGCCTTCGAGGCGCCTCATCTAGCCAAGCAAGCGCTGCCGGGACAGTTCGTGATGCTCTCGGTCCCCCCCTTGTACGATCCTCTCCTGCCGAGACCCTTCGCCGTGTTCGACGTGGAGGGGTCCGTTGTCAAGGTCCTTTACAGGACGGTGGGGAAGGGCACCGGCCAGCTTTCTCGAACCAAGAAGGGCGATCTTCTCAAGGTGCTCGGTCCCCTTGGCAATGGTTTCTCCCTGCCCGATCCCGGCACGACATCTATCGTTGTGGCAGGAGGCATCGGCATCGCCTCTGTGTACTTCCTTCTCGTACACCTCTTGAAAAGAGCTACGGCCCCGACCACCCTTCTCTACGGGGTGAGGTTTAAACAGGAGTTGATCCCACTTGAACCGCTCGAGGAGCGCGGGCTTCTCATCCGGATTGCCACGGAAGACGGCAGGCAAGGGGTCCAGGGTACGGTTGCACCCCTCCTGCAAGATACCCTTGACCAGGGGCTCCCGGAAACGGATCGGGAGTATTTTGTTTGCGGCCCCCTCGCCATGCTGAGGGCGGTTGCCGGACGCATGGACGGTCGCGGCGTCCGGGCGCAATTCTCACTGGAATCCCGGATGGCCTGTGGGTACGGGGTTTGTCAGGGGTGCGTCCTGCCTTTCAAGGACGACGCGGACCCGGGGCAGGTTCGGTACCGGAAGGTCTGCACCGAGGGACCCGTGTTTTCACCAGACTCGATCTCCTGGGAGGCGATCCCGGAATGAAGGCCGGCCTGAAAGAAGAAGGAGGCGATGGGACATTGAGCCGTATCGATACCTCCGTTTCCCTGGCAGGGCTTTCCATGAAGACGCCGGTGATGACGGCTTCAGGAACCTGCGGATACGGACTTGAGCTGGTCCCTTACGCCGACTTGTCCCGCCTGGGCGCCCTCGTGGTCAAGGGCCTCTCCGTGGAGCCCCGACGGGGCAACCCCCCGCCACGAATCATCGAAACCTGCGGAGGGATGCTCAACGCCATCGGGCTCGAGAACGTCGGCATGGAGGCCTTCGTCGCCGAGACGTTGCCGCGGCTCGCTGACCACGAAACCTTCATCATCGTGAACATCCTAGGTGAATCCCGGGAAGAATACGGGATCCTGATCGATCGCCTGGGCGAGCAGGAAGGCGTTCACGGATTCGAGGTCAATGTGTCCTGCCCGAATGTTCAGAAGGGCGGGATCGCCTTCGGCTCCGATCCGGACACTCTGGAGGACCTGGTCCGCTATCTGCGTGAGAGAACGCAAAAACCCCTGATCATCAAGTTGTCGCCGAACGTCACCGATATAGTAGATATGGCTAGACGGGCCGAAGGGGCCGGGGCAGACGCACTGTCGGTGATCAATACGATTCGAGGCATGTCGGTGGATCCGGAAACCAGAAGACCTCATCTGGCCATGGTGATCGGCGGCCTTTCCGGCCCGGCCATCAAGCCGGTCGCTCTTCGGATGGTGTGGGAGGTGGCTGCGAAGGTCAAGATCCCTGTCATCGGCGTGGGAGGGATTCTGAGCGGAGAGGACGCGATCGAATTCCTGATCGCAGGGGCATCTGCGGTTCAAGTCGGCACGGCACACTTTCGAAACCCGGCGGCCTGTATCGAAGTTACGGAAGGTATCGAGCGCTATCTCGAGCGGCACGGGATTCGGGACGTAAAGGAACTGATCGGATCGATTCAGCTCGATCCAAGCCCGGGGCCCTGAGGCCTCCCGGACATGGAAACTCGCTATGTCGGATCTGTACATCGAATCAAAAAAGGACCTGGATCGACTCAGGAAGCTGTTTCGGCGGCTCCATCTCACGAAGGAAAAGGAGATCGCCGTCAGTAGGGTAGGAAAACGGCTCGGGGCAAGCGAGATCAAATCCATGCGCGAAATCGAGGCCACCATCGCTGCGCTGCTCGAGCGGCAGAAGATGGTCACGAATGCTCAACAGAGAAGCCTCTTCGAGAACTTCAAGAATCAGTACCACGCGAACATGCGCGGCTGGCGAAACCGGCTCGCCTTTGCGGAGACACAGCGGATCCGCAAGCGCAGGCGAAGGCTTCAGAAAGCGTCGAACCAGTAGATTCTTTGCGGCAATCGCCGCACCGGATCCCGCAACGTTTCGGTAGGTCTCAACTCGCTGTCAGGTACGCATCGATCGCCGCGGCGGCGAGGCGTCCGGAATCGATCGACCGGACCACGAGCGACGCGCCCATGATCGAATCCCCCGCGGCGAACACCCCCGGTACGGATGTCATGTAGTTGGATGCAACCTCCAGGTTGCCCCGCCCATCCCTGTCGAGCTGCAGGTCCTCCACAAGGGGACCGTGTTCGAGGTGAATGAACCCCATGGCCAGCAGGACAAGATCCGCCTCTATCTCGAAATCTGAGCCTGCGACCTCTATGAACTCCTGTCGACCCGCCTCATCCGGCTCTGACAACTCGAGCCGGATACAGCTCAGTTTCCGTACGGCTCCGCCCGTCCCGACAAAGGCCTTCGTCGCAACGCTCCAGAGGCGGCCGCAGCCTTCCTCCTGAGAAGAGGACGTGGTCATGACCCTGGGCCATGTCGGCCAGGGATTGTCCGGCTCCCGTTCCTCCGGGGGCTGGGACAGGATCTCGATTTGAACGATCTCCTTCGCCCCCTGGCGCCGCGCCGTGCCGATGCAGTCGGAGCCCGTATCTCCACCGCCGATCACCACCACATTCTTCCCCCGGGCAAGAATCTCGTCCCCCTGCGGAATGATCTCACCCGCGTTGCGACGGTTCTGCTGCACGAGAAACTCCATGGCGAAGTGGATTCCGTCCAGGTCCCGGCCCGGAACGTCGAGATTTCTGGGCACACCCGCGCCCGTCGCCAACAGGATCGCGTCGAAGCTTCTCATCATGTATCGGCCCGAAACATCCACCCCGGCCTCCACCCCGGTCTCGAAGACGACCCCTTCCGCGGTCATCTGTTCGATCCGACGATCGAGGATCCATTTCTCCATCTTGAAGTCCGGGATGCCGTAGCGCAGGAGCCCTCCTACGCGGTCCGATTTCTCGAAAACCACGGCTTCATGGCCTCGCCGCGCCAGTTGTTGGGCCGCGGCCAGGCCCGCCGGACCCGAGCCGACAACAGCGATCCGCTTGCCCGTCTTGACCGGTGCCGGTTCCGGCTCCACCCAGCCCTCTTCCCATCCTCGCTCGATGATCTGGAGCTCGATCTGTTTGATCGTGACCGCGGGCTGGTTGATGGCGAGGGTGCAGGCCGGCTCACAAGGGGCGGGGCACACCCTGCCGGTCACCTCCGGAAGGTTGTTCGTTGCGTGCAGAAGGTCGAGGGCACGCCGCCAGTTCTTCCTGTAAACCATGTCGTTCCAGTCCGGGATCAGATTCTTCACCGGACATCCGTAGACATGGCAGAAGGGGATGCCACAGTCCATGCAGCGTGCTGCCTGGCCTTCCAGCTCCGTGTCGGTGAGAGGCGCGGTGAACTCGCGATAATCCCGGATACGGTCTCCTACGGGCCGCTTCGACGGATCCTGACGCGTGTAGATCATGAATCCCGTAGGCTTACCCATGGTAGACCTCTTCAGTAGCCGACACCGTTTCCCGGTCACGGTCTTCCTGGAGCCGCATACGCTCCATGGATTCCCTGTAGTCGATGGGCATCACCTTCACGAACGAGGGAAGGCAGGCTTCCCAGTTCTCGAGGATCTTCTTCGCCTGGAGACTTCCCGTGTAATCCTCGTAACCCTGGATCAAGGTTCTCAACTCCGCCTGATCCTCTTCTGTCCAGACGCTCTCCAAATCCACCGTATCCAGGTTGCATCGTGTGTCAAAGGCGCCTGAATCGTTGTACACGTACGCAACCCCACCTGTCATGCCGGCGGCAAAGTTGTACCCTGTGGTGCCGAGCACCACGACCACGCCACCTGTCATGTATTCACACCCGTGGTCTCCGATCCCTTCGACCACGGCCCTGGCACCGCTGTTGCGGATTGCAAAACGTTCGCCTGCGAGACCGTGAATGTACACCTCTCCTCGAACGGCCCCGTAGAGCACGACATTTCCGGCAATGATGTTCGAGCCGGGATCGAACCTCGCCGCGGAAGGCGGAACAAGGATGATCTTCCCGCCCGAAAGCCCCTTGCCCACATAGTCGTTCGCATCCCCCTCCACCCTTATCGTAACGCCTGCGGCAAGAAAGGCTCCCAGGCTCTGGCCCGCGGAACCGGTCAGCCGGAGGGTGAGCGTGTCCGGAGGTAGTCCGGTCAGTCCGAAACGGCGCGCGATCTCTCCACTCAAGGTGGTCCCGATACTCCGGTGAACATTCCGAATCGGCATTTCGATATGGACCTGTTCTTCCTTCTCCAGGGCGGGACCGATCTTCGGGAGAAGCATGCTGTCAAAGGACTTGTCCACTTCGTGCTCCTGGCTCCTTACGCACCGGATCGGACTCATGGATTCGGCGGACCCGTCACCCGACTGAATGATGCCGCCCAGGTCGACCGTGCCGGCTTTCTTTCGACCCGGGGAGGGGGACGCCTCGAGTCGGTCGACGCGGCCGATCATCTCCTCAACGGTCCGGAAGCCCAGCATTGCCATCCATTCGCGCAGTTCCTGGGCAATGAAGCGCATGAAACGCTCTACATGCTCCGGTTTACCGGGGAATCGTTTTCGGAGCTCCTCGTCCTGGGTGGCAATACCGACGGGGCAGGTGTTGAGGTGACATTTTCGCATCATCACACAACCGAGGGTCACGAGGGTGATCGTCCCGAAACCGAATTCCTCGGCGCCGAGAAGGGCGGCGATCGCCAGATCACGGCCTGTCCGCAGCTGGCCGTCCACCTGGACCCGGATCCGATCCCGAAGTCGGTTGCGAACGAGGGTCTGCTGCGTCTCGGCCAGGCCAAGCTCCCACGGCAGGCCGGTCCGCTTGATCGAGGTGAGAGGGGAGGCACCCGTTCCTCCGTCGTGGCCCGCGATGAGGACCATATCCGCCTTCGCCTTGGCCACTCCCGCTGCAACGGTGCCCACCCCGGCCGCAGAGACGAGCTTGACCGAAACCCGTGCCTTCGGGTTGGCCATCTTCAGGTCGAAGATCAGTTGAGCAATGTCCTCGATCGAATAGATGTCGTGGTGGGGCGGTGGGGAAATCAGGGTCACCCCCGGCGTGGTGAAGCGAACGCGCCCGATTTCCTCGCTCACCTTGTGACCTGGGAGCTGGCCGCCTTCACCAGGTTTGGCTCCCTGGGCAATCTTGATCTGCAGCTCGTCCGCGTTCACCAGATACTCGATCGTGACTCCGAAACGGCCCGAGGCAACCTGTTTCGTTCGAGACCGGCTGCTGTCTCCCCCGGGCAGGGGCAGATACCGCCGCGGGTCTTCGCCTCCCTCGCCGGAGTTGCTTCTCGCCCCGAGGCGGTTCATGGCGATCGCGATCGCCTCGTGGGTTTCGGTCGAAATCGAACCGAGGGACATGGCCCCTGTCGTGAAGCGGGAGACCACGCTGTCGATCGGCTCGACCTCCTCGATCGGGATGGGTGTCCCTCTTCGAAAGGCCAGAAGGCTTCGGATCGTTACCCCCACGCTCGACTGTTCGTCGATGATTCGCGAGTACTCCTTGAAGACCCTGTAGTCGTCCGTCCAGCATGCTTGCTGGAGCTTGTAGATCGCCTCGGCGCTGAGTAGATGCTTCTCCCCGTTGATTCGGTTGTTGTAGGAGCCGCCCATGTCCAGAAGCCTGGGCGCGGGACCATTCTTCGGGTATCCCCTTCGATGCAATGCTTCTGCATCCCCGGCGATCTCATCCAACCCGACCCCCCCGACACGGGAAACCGTACCGGAGAAGTATCGATCGACCAGGTCCGGCCCCAATCCCACGGCTTCAAAGATCTGCGCGCCGTGAAAGCTCCGAATCGTCGAAATGCCCATTCGACTGAGGGTCTTCAGCAATCCCTTCTTCACGGCGGTGATATACGAATCCAGGGCATCTTCCGGTGTACACGAAGTTTCGAGGCGGCCCTCCTCAGAGAGTTCCCGGACGGTAGCAAGCGCGAGATACGGACAGACCGCGTTCGCCCCGTACGCGATGAGCAGGGCAAAGTGCATCACCTCTCGCGCGTCACCGGTCTCGACGACGATACCGGCCTGGGTGCGCAGCCCCTTGCGGATGAGGTGGTGATGAAGCCCGGAGGCGGCAAGCAGCGAAGGGATCGGCATCTGTTTCGCATCCACGTCGCGGTCCGTGAGAATCAGCAGTGTGGCCCCATCGGCGATCGCTCTTTCAGCCTGCTCGAAAACCGAATCCAGCGATTCTTCAAGACAGTCCCCGTCTCCACCGACAGCGAACAGAATGTCTATGCTCGCGGCAACGATGTCCGGATGGTTCGCATACCTGAGCCGGTGCATGTCCTCCGGGGTGAGGATCGGGTGGTTGAGCTTGAGTTGCCGGCAGTGTTCCGGCGTCTCTGCCAGCAGGTTGCGTTGACGGCCCACGAAGCCCATCAAGGACATGACGAGCTCCTCACGAAGAGGGTCGATCGCCGGGTTCGTCACCTGGGCGAAGAGCTGTTTGAAGTAGTCGAAGAGCAGCTGGGGACGTTCAGACAGAACTGCCAGGGCGGCATCGTTGCCCATGGAACCGACCGCTTCCTGACCGTGAGAGGCCATCGGAGAAAGGATCACGCCGAGCTGCTCTTCCGTATAGCCGAAGGCGTGTTGTTTCCTGAGCAGCACCTCCGGATCTTCGCTCGGGGGATGGGACGGCGTCAGCAGCCCGCGCAATCCGATCCGGTGCTCCATGACCCAATGGCGATAAGGCTGCTGCCTGGAAATCGTCGCCTTGATCTGTTTGTCCGGGATGATTCGATTCTGTTCGAGATCGACGAGAAGCATCCGCCCGGGACGCAGCCGCCCCCTGCTTCGGATTTGATCCGCCGGGACATCCAGGACACCGGTTTCCGAGGCCAGGATCACTTTGCCGTCACGGGTAACCGTGTAACGGGCGGGACGAAGTCCGTTCCGATCGAGCGCTGCACCTACGTAACGACCATCGGTGAAAGCCAGGGCCGCAGGGCCATCCCAGGGCTCCATGAAGGCGGCATGGTACTCGTAGAAGGCTCGCTGATCCTGTCCCATCAAATACATACTGCCCCAGGCTTCGGGCACGAGCATCATCATCGCATGGGGTAGGGAGCGGCCTCCGAGAACGAGCAATTCCAGCGCATTGTCCAGCATGGCCGAATCGCTTCCGCTCTCATCGATCACCGGCTTGATCTTTTCGATGTCAGGACCGAAGAGCTCTGATGCCAGGATCGCCTCCCTGGCTCGCATTCGATTCACATTGCCGCGGAGGGTGTTGATTTCCCCGTTGTGGGCCAGAAAACGAAAGGGTTGTGCCAGGCTCCAACTGGGGAAAGTGTTTGTGCTGTACCGCTGGTGAATCACGGCAAAGGCACTCTTGAATCTATGGTCCTGCAAATCCGGATAGAAGACCGAAAGCTGTGTGCCTATCAGCATTCCCTTGTAGACGGTCGTCCGGGAGGAAAGGCTGACGATATAGAACCCGCTCGGACCGTCGCTGTCGCCGGTGAGCGCCTTCTCTGCGAGGCGACGGATCACGTACAGCTTTCGTTCGAAGGACCCCGGATCGAGATCGCCGCGCGACAGAAAAACCTGGCGAATGTCCGGTTGTGCGTCTCGTGCAAATTCGCCGAGTAGCTCCGGATCGACTGGGACCTTGCGCCACCCTAGAACGGGACATCCCTCCTCCTCGCAGATAGCCTCGAGGGTACGCGCGCCTTTGTCGGCGGGGGCTTCCGCCTTCGGCAGGAAGACCAAGCCGACCCCGTACTCCCCCAATCTCGGAAGACGGAATCCGGATTCCCTGCACGCCTCCTGGAACAGAGCGTCCGGAATCTGGACGAGCAGGCCCGCACCGTCTCCGGTCGCCTTGTCGCCTCCGATTGCCCCCCGATGTTCCAGGTTGACGAGGATCTCTACAGCGTCAGCAACAACGCCATGATCCGGCCTCGCGTCCAGACGCGCGACAAACCCGACCCCGCAGCTGTCGTGCTCAAACACAGGGTCATAGAGGCCTTTACCCAAAGCCTCTCTGGAACCCGGTTCGGAGAATCGTGGATCGTCGGTGTGTCTCATGAGCTCCGGCCCCGTTTGCCCGCGTTTCATCCACCACCGCCGTCTGCGCCTCGCTCGCCCTTGTCATCGATCATGTGCGAGGCGCTCTCAAGAAGCACAGAATTTGATGACGAGAAGCAATACGCCGTTTCTTGTTTTCCGGCGATTCGTTCTGTTCCGTAATCCGGTCGATAGTGGGGCAAATACCATACCTGCGTAGCACAACTCAACTTGCCGGAATCACGAACACTCCTTTCGGGGAGGGGCGTGCGCGTATCCTTATGCCTTGGGAGCCCCTTGTCGTATCCTGCTCTTTTTGTTAAACTTCTCTACGCTGTACGAATCGAGTCCAGGCCGACTGCGAACCACCCAGTCCCCGCACCCTTCCGGGCCGGACGAGATGAAACGCCGTGGAACAGCAAAGGGCGATTAACTCAGGGGTAGAGTGCCATCTTCACACGGTGGAAGTCACTGGTTCAAATCCAGTATCGCCCACCAAGCAAAATCAAGGGGTTAGGTGAAAAACCTAATCCCTTTTCTAGTTTCTTCTCCCGATTTCCCAGGTGGCAGGCTTGTTCCATAGTTCGCCTTGATCTTGATCAAAACTCAACTTCCTACTATAAAAAGATTTGGTTACTACATGTCTCTCGGGAGGCGGTGAAGGGATGGAACCCCAGAAGATTCACGTCCTTTGCGTGGACGACAGTCCCTATGACCGAGAATTGATTCGACGCGCCCTCGAGAAGGGAGAAGAGGGTTTCACCATTACGGAAGCCTCGGATCGACAGACCTTCGAATCTCGTCTTGCAGCCGTCGAGTGTGACGTGGTGCTCACCGACTTCAACATTCTCGGTTTCGAGGGATTGGAGGTCATCAAGATCGTTCAGGAGCGGTTGCCCGGCACGCCTGTTATCGTGATCACCGGCACCGGCTCGGAAGAAATCGCCGTCAAGGCCCTGAAGCAGGGTGCGGCGGACTATGTCATCAAGACGCCGTCCCACATCGCCCAGCTTCCTCTGACGATCCGGCGAGTCCTCGGTGCCAGGCGGTCTGAAACGGAGCGCGAAAGGCTCCTGTCGGCCATCGAGCAGTCCGGGGAAGCGGTCCTCATCACCGACTCGGAGGGAACCATCCAGTACGTGAACCCTGCCTTCGAGAGGACCACGGGTTACGAGGCCGACGAGGCGGTAGGACAGAACCCTAGCTTTCTGAAGAGCGGGAAGCAGAACGAGGCCTTTTATCGCGAAATGTGGGAGACGATCTCCAGCGGCAGGACCTGGCAGGGTCGCATCATCAACCGGAAGAAGGACGGTTCGCACTACACCGAATCTGCCACCCTGTCCCCGGTTCTCAACCCTGCTGGAAAAATCATCAATTACGTGAGTATCAAACGCGACATTACGGAACATCTTCGGCTCGAGGCCCAGCTCCAGCAGTCCCAGAGGATGGAGACGATCGGAAGGCTTGCTGGAGGCGTGGCCCATGATTTCAACAACATTCTCTCCATCATCCTTGGATACGCTCAGATGGCGCTGGACGAGGTGAGCCCCGGTCACCGTCTTCACGACCCGATCGCCGAAATTCTGGAAGCGGGAAGAAGAGCCAGCGATCTCACCCGCCAGCTACTCGCCTTCAGCCGTCAGCAGACCCTCCAGCCCGAAGTCCTCGACATCAATGCGGTGGTGAAGAACGTGGAGAGGATGCTCCGCAGATTGATCGGAGAGGACATCGAGCTCGTCACCGATCTCGCCGATGATCCGGGCTACGTAAAGGCGGACGCCAGCCAGATCGAGCAGATCATCATCAACCTGGCGGTCAACGCCAGGGATGCCATGCCGGAAGGCGGCAGGCTGGCCGTGGCGACGGCCCGGGCCGATCTTGACGTCCGCGATGGACCGGGCCAGGAGACGTACCGTTCCGGATCTGATGTGATGATCTCCGTGTCGGACACGGGCGGCGGTATGGATGAGGAGACCCGGTCCAAGATTTTCGAGCCCTTTTTCACCACAAAGGAGAAGAGCAAGGGCACGGGGCTCGGTCTCTCGACGGTTTACGGAATCGTGAAACAATCCGACGGCCATGTTTCGTGTTCCAGCGAACCGGGACAGGGCACGACCTTCAACATTTATCTTCCTCGCACAGAGGAGAAGCCGGCTCAGAAGCCCGTGTCGCCGGATGGCATAGAACAGAGGACGGGAGGAGAAGAGATTCTTCTGGTGGAAGACGAACCCGCACTGCGTGGACTCCTGGATCGCTTTCTCAAAGGCCTGAATTACACCGTATCCTCTGCAGCCAACGCCGGCGAGGCCCTTCTCCTGGTAGAAGAGAAAGGGTTGCGACCCGATCTGGTCATCAGCGACGTGGTGATGCCCGGAATGAGCGGACGGGTTCTCGTGGAGCGCCTCCTGAGAATCCAGCCGGACCTGAAGGTGATCTACATGTCCGGGTACACCGACGATGCGATTGTTCACCACGGAGTCCTCGACCCGGATACGCCCTTCATTCACAAGCCTTTCAGCCTCAATGACTTTCGCTCAATGGTCGACCACGTGCTCAGTGGGCGGTGAAGGGGGGGGAAGAACAGGATATTCTCAAGAATAGCAGGGCGTTACAAGCAGCGGTGACACCGGCCCGACGGAATCCTCCCGCTTTGACTTGACCCCTCCGCAGGTAATATCATCTTGGCGAAACCGTACTAGAATCCACGATTTCTTTTTCCGTTTCCACCGGTCTACTCCCAGACCCTGTCCTTGCATGCGGAATCGGTGTTTGGAGGGCGCAATTCCCGGGTGGGATCGCCCTCTGGATCCGTAACATCGACAAGCTCGAGGCAGAGAGGATTGCACATGGGCTACACGATTGATATCGATACGGGCGGCACCTTCACAGACGGGTTCTTCGTGCTTGGAAACAGGGTGGCCTCGGTAAAGGTACCGACCACTCCACACGACCTGACCGTCTGTTTCCTTCACTGTATAGAGGCGGGCGCGGAACAGTTCGGCCTTCCGGTGGAGGACCTTCTGTACGAAACCGAGGTCATCCGGTTTTCGAACACCATCGGGACGAACGCGATCATCCAGAGGGACGGGAGCAGGATCGGCCTCCTCGTCACAGCGGGCTGCGAGGATCTGGCGCCGACGCAGAGTGAAGACGCCAAAACACCGCTCGTGTCCCCGGACATGGTGATCGGCGTCGACGAAGGTATCGATCGAGCCGGTGAAGTTCACCGTCGGCCGACCAGCAAGGCTGTCCTCTCCGCAGCGCAGACACTAATCGACCGAGGCGCCCGCTGCCTGGTCGTGGCCTTCACCCATTCGGAGTTCAACCCGGAAAACGAGCGGTTCGTACGGACAACGGTCAAGGAGGAATATCCGCGGGACTATCTCGGATCGGTCCCCGTATTCCTCTCCTCGGACATCTCTCGCCGGTCCGGACGGGCCGAACGGATCAACGCCGCCGTTCTCAACGCCTACATCCACGGCAAGCTGGCCAGGCTGCTGTACAAGGCCGGAGAGGATCTCCGTCAGCGGCTCTATCGCAAGAACCTCTTCATCGTTCACAACAATGGATCCGTTGCCCGCGTGGCCAAGACACGGGCCATCCATACCTACAATTCAGGTCCTGCAGCCGGTCTGCTCGGCGCCCGACTGACCGGACAGCTCTGCCAAACCGCCAACCTCATTTCCGCTGACATGGGAGGTACATCTTTTGACCTTGGCTATGTCCGCGACGGCCGGGCAAGCCACACCCTGAGGCCGGACGTCGAGGGATTCGAGGTGAACCTGCCGATGATGCAAATCCGTGCTCTCGGGGCCGGAGGCGGATCGATTGCCTCGGTTGCTTCGAGAGAGCTTCAGGTCGGTCCCCGGTCCGCCGGCGCTCTGCCCGGCCCGGTCTGCTTCGACCTGGGAGGAACGGAGCCCACGGTAACCGATGCCGATCTGGTTCTCGGCATCCTGGACCCTGCATACTTCCTGGGCGGGACCATGAAACTCAATCTCGACAAGGCGAGGAAGGTTCTGAAAGAGAAGGTTGCCGACCCACTCGGCCTCTCGGTGGAGGCCGCGGCCCTGGCAATCAAGGCCCGGATCGATGGGGAGATGGGGGCGGAGGTTAGAAAGCTTCGGGATCGAATGGGCGTTGAACAGGATCCTCTTCTCGTGATCTATGGCGGGGCCGGCCCGGCCCACTGCTGCCACATGGCCGAGGCAGCGGGGCTCAAGAAGATCGTTGTCACGCCTTTTTCCGCTGTCTTCTCCGCTTTTTCTTCATCCAGCATGGATGTGGGCCACCGGTACGAGACACGGGTGGATCTTCCCCTTGGGGAAACGACCGATTATCACCCGCTCGAGAAGGCCACGGACGCGATGAAGAGGAAGGCGAATCGTGACATGCGTGGAGAGGGTTTTGCAGAGGATCAGGTGGAACTGAGCCTCGAGCTCTTTGTCCGGTCCGGAGAAGAGGGCGCTGAAGCGAGAATCTTTGCGGAACAGGACTTCTTCCGGCAGCCCGATAAGATCCGTGAGGTGATCCTCGCGGCCCGTGAACGCCTCAACATTGAAGACACGCATCCCAAGGATCCGACCCTGACGATGGTGTGTCTGGTCGCCCGGGCTGCGGTTGCACACTACGAGGTGCCGCCAGTCTCCGCCGCATCGAACGGGAAGGAACGCGCGGAGAAGGGAAGTCGCAGCCTCGTGCTCAACGGGTCGGAAGGCACGCAGCCGACGCCCGTGTACGATCGATCCCTTCTTACACATGGTCACAACCTGGTCGGCCCGGCGCTGGTCGAGTCCGAGCAGACCACGCTCCTCATTCCTCCCGGGTGGCGGATGCGTGTGGATCGTTACAACAACGCGGTCTTGGAGGAGGTTTCAGAAGGATGAAGGTCAGGATAACGGAGTACCTGGAGATCGACCTGGATCATGAGAAATGGACCTGTCAGCGATGCGACCACGCACTGATCAGCGCCCGAGAGAACTACAAGAAGGGTTGTGTCGTGGCGGAGAGACCTCTCGAGGAAATCCACCCGTCCATGGTCGAAGGGCAGGGGTACAGCTTCTCTCCGGATCCGGATTACTGCCGGATCCTGGAATTCTACTGCCCTGAATGCGGGGTCATGATCGAAAACGAATATCTGCCGCCCGGCCATCCGATCACCCACGACGTTGAGCTCGACGTGGACCTTCTCAAGAAGCGGCATGGAAGGGGATGAGGTGACGGGCCGCGAACTGTTCAATGATTTCCTGAAGGGAGACCCCCTGAGGCGACCGGCCTTCGTGCCGATGATCCGCGGGTTGCTTTCCAGGGTCGAGGGACAACCGATGGAGACCCTGACCTCGGATGCAACCCTTTGGGCCAACAGCCTGATGAAGGCTTCGAAGCTCCTGGGGCTCGATGGTGTGGTCGTGGGGCTCGACGTCACACTCATGGCAGAGGCTTGCGGCTGCCCCGTGAGTTGGGAACAGGACAGGCCGGTCCTCATGCCCCTTGAGGGGGATCTCAATGAGGAACCGGAACAGTCCGGGCGCCTCCAATATGCTCTGGAGGCGGCAAGCAGGTTGTTCGAAACCAGTCGATCCGAAGTTGCGTGTATCGCTGCACTCACGGGTCCGGTCACCCTTGCCCGCCAGCTTTTCGGCGCGGAGGAGGGTCCGGAACGCACCCGAGAGGTGAAGCCACTGCTCGTTCGAGTCGTAGAGGCCTTCTGTGCCACCCGCCCGGATGTGTTCCTGTTCCTCGAGGAAAGCCGGGGCTGGACGGGCCCGACGTCTGCACAACGCCGCATCTACAACACGCTCAAGAATATCACCTCCTACTACGATGTGAGCTCGGGCCTCTACCTCGAGGGGGTGCCCTCACCGAACCTGAACGCATTCTCCGTACTCGACATGGATGTCTACGTCCTCGGTCCGGCAGAGAGCGATCCGCTCCCCTCGCCGTCCACCCTGTGGGAGCTCGGTGAAGAGGCCCTCGGCGTGGGTCTTGGCCTGCCGTTGGATGACGTGGGCGAAGCCAGGAAGTTCATCGATGAAGGACAACGGCGCTATCGCGAACGAGCCCGACCCGGCTTCTTCCTGACCAGTGTAGGTCCGGTTACCCGGGATGCGGATCTGGAGGCCCTGCGTACGCTGGCAAATGAGATTATGGGCCTGTAACCCGAACGGACGAAAAGGTGTGCTATGAGCATGACAGTCAACATCGACATCGGTGGCACCTTCACCGACTTCTTCGCGGCCGAAGAGGGGGGGCGTATCGCCCGGACCAAAGTCCCGACGACTCACTACGATCTTTCCGTGGGCTTCATGAGGGGAATGAACGAGCTCGCCGGATTGCATGACAAGGGACTTTCCGTGTTTCTGGAAGAGACGGCCGCAGTTCGGTACTGCACCACCCTGGGAACCAACGCCTTGATCGAACGAACCGGACCGAAGCTGGGGTTGATCACCACCGCAGGGTTCGAGGACACGATATACCTGGGGCGGGCCCGCAGCTGGGCCGATGGGATGTCCACAAAGGAGAACAAGGACCTGGCCCGGATCCGGAAGCCGGACCCGCTCATATCCCGGAACATGGTGGTTGGCGTTGAAGAGCGGATCGACAGCTTCGGCAACGTGGTCCGGCCCCTGGACCGTGAAGACGTCCTGGAGAATCTTCAAATTCTCGTGGACCGCGGTGCCATGGGTTTCGTGGTCTGTCTCCTCTGGTCCTTTCAGAATCCTGCACACGAACGACAGATCAAGTCGATCATCGAAGAGGAGTACCCGGAGGACTACCTGGGTTCCATGCCGGTCATGCTTTCGAGCGACGTGTCGCCCAAATCGGCCGAATACACGCGCTTCACCACAACGATCGTCAACGCCTATATCCACGGGGTGATGTCGGAAGAACTCAACAAGCTCGGAATCGATCTGCGTGAGAGGGGCTACAAGCGCCCCCTCCTGCTTGTTCACAGCACGGGAGGGATGAAGAAGGTTTCCCGTACGCGCGCAGTACTGACCCACAACGCGGGTCCTGTGGCAGGACTGCACGGCGCGCTCACTCTGGGCAATCACTACGGGTACCAGAACATTATCTTCACCGACATGGGGGGCACCTCTTTCGACATCGGGGTCATCACGGACGGTCGCCTCCAGACGTATGATTTCATCCCGGTCATCGATTGCTGGAGGACGAACATCCCTGCCATCGAGGTGAAGTCGATCGGGGCGGGGGGGGGATCGATCGCCTGGGTGAACGAATTGATGGACAATGCGGTGGAGGTGGGGCCCCAGTCGGCCGGATCCATGCCGGGGCCGGCCTGTTACGACCAGGGCGGGGAGGAGCCGACGGTAACGGATGCGGATCTCGTGCTGGGGTATCTGAATCCGGACAACTACCTCGGCGGGAAGATGCTGCTCGACCCGGATCTGAGTCACGACGCCATCCGCAAGAGGATCGCTGATCCCCTCGGCGTAGACGTGTTGGAGGCCGCTATGCACATTCGGCGGCTCGTGGACGCCCGCATGGGCCAGGAGGTCTTCAACGAGGTCGCCCTGAAGGGGCATGATCCCAGAGATTTTGTCCTGTTCGCTTGCGGCGGGGCAGGGGCTACCCACGCTTGCGGGTTCGCTCCTTACTTGCAGGTGAACAAGGTCGTCGTCTCAGGCCATTCCCCCATATTCGGGGCTTTCGGCGCTTCCACGGTGAACCTGCAGCAGGTATGGGAAAAATCGAGGACGCTCAAGATCTTCCAATGGGCCACCCAGTCCTACGCGGAGAACTGCGACGATTTCAATGCCGTGGTCAACGAGCTCCGGGATCTTGCGGTTCGCGATTTTCGCCTCGAAGGCTTCTCTGAAGAGGAGGTCCGGTTCCGACTGGAACTCGATATGCGCTACGGGATGCAATACAATCTGACCAAGATCGTCTCTCCCCATCTCAACGTTCAGGGTCCCGAAGGCTTCAAGGACATCTGCGACACCTTCACGGAACAGTACTCCGCCATCTACACTCCGGAAGCAACCTTTCCTGTGGGTGGGATCAACGTGGAGTGCTTCTACCTCACCGCATCGGTGGATGCGCAGGAATCCCCCGTGGTGATGGCAGAGGAAAAAGGCCCCGAACCTCCGGACAAGGCCCGCCTTCCATCGCGAAAGGCATACTTCAGCGACAGAAAAGACTTCGTCGACACACCCGTCTATTCTTTTCAGGAGCTCGAGCCCGGCAACCGGATCATAGGTCCGGCCCTGGTCGAGGCACCGCACACGACCTTTGTGATCGACCCTGAGTGGCAATTCACCCTGGATGTTTACCGAAACGGAATCCTGGAGAAAATCGCCCCGTAAGGGAGGGGAAATATGTTGGGTAGAACCTATGGCAGGGATACGGAAGTGGTTCAAAGGCTCAGACCGGAGCCGATGACGGCCGAAGAGAAGGCCGCGCAGGACCAGATCGAGGACGTGGATTTCGAGATCTTCCAGCACAAGATGAGCATGATCGCCCAGGAGGGGAAAGAGACGACCATGAAGCTCGGCGCCTCCACCGGGATGCGCTGGGGAGATGTGGCCTTCGGCATTTACACCGCCCAGGGAGACCTGGCCGTTGTGGCGACGGGCATCTGGTTCCACGCCGTCTTGGGGCAGCTTCCGGTCAAGTACATCGTGAAGCACTGGATCGATGATGCGTCGGTCGGCGTAAAGGAGGGTGATTCCTTCTTCTTCAACGACCCTTTCTATGGCGGCGTCCATGGGGCGGATATGGGGCTCTGTGTTCCCGTGTTCTACGACGGGAAGCTGGTCTGTTTCACAGGCGCCGTTGTGCACACGGGGGAGGCGGGCGGCAAGGAACCGGGCGGGCTGATCAGCACCTCCGAGTCCAAGTACGACGAGGGGCTGCTCGTGCCTCCCATCAAGATCGGAGAGAACTACACCCTTCGAGAGGACCTGCTGAACATGTTTGCCGCCATGACCCGGGATCCGAGGACCCTGATCCTGGACGTCAAGGCACGGCTGGCCGCATGCAGGATCACGCAACGGCGAATCGTGGAGCAGATCGAGCGTAAGGGCGTCCCGTTCTTCATGGGGGGGCTCAGGCGAATCCTGACCGTGACGGCGACGGCGGCGAAGAAGAAAGTGAGTCTGCTGAACGACGGTGTATTCCGACAGCCTCGTTTCATGGACACAGTGGGCCCGGAACCGGGATTGACAAAGATCGGTCTCGCCGTGATCAAGCAGGGAGACACGATCAAGTTCACCTTTGACGGCACTACGCCCATGTTCCCTGACAAACCGATGAACTCCTTCTTCCAAGGTCTCATCGGTCTCGCCATGGTCTACTTCTGCGGGTGGTTCTTCCACGACCTGCCGGCCAACAACGGATTGCTGGAGACCCTGGACTGGGAGTTCCCCGAAGACACAATGATCAACGCAAAAGGGGAGGCACCCACATCGTTGGCCCCCTTCACCCAGACCTGTTTCTCCCATGGTGTGTTCCTTGTCGGCGCACGCATGAGCTACTGTCTGGATCCGCTGCGTGCGGTGGCCGCCTGGTACCAGGGCTTCGGCGCTCCCGTCTTCGGAGGGGTGAATCAATGGAACGAACCGATGGCCGACGTCTCTCCGGAGCTCAACGCCACGGGTGCCGGTGCAAGGCCGGACATGGATGGCGTTGACGGAGCGGGCGCCTATTTCGCCACCATGAGCGACTGCTCGGATGTGGAGACCACCGAATCGGACCGCCCCTTCCTGTATCTGCTTCGCAATTACTTCAAGAGCTCCTACGGCCATGGCAGATTTCGTGGTGGCGCCGGCGTCGGCTTCAGCATGATGATGCACCACGTCCCCTGGGTGGCCATGGGGGCCTTCGGCTACGGCTCCAAGTTCCCTTCGACCCTCGGGATTTTCGGCGGGTACGCCGCCCCTACCACTTTCATCCGAACCGTGGCGGGCAGCAACGTAAAGGCCCTCCTAGGGGAGGGCAAGCAGGCGATCGCCCATGACCTGGACGAGGTCTATCATCCGGACAACCCGGAGCGGGGCGAGGAGGGGTATCACCACATTTGCATGGCCACCCGTCCCCTCATGAACGGCGATACTTTCACCTATCTGGTGGGAGGCGGCGCGGGCTACGGGGACGTCCTGGAACGGGACCCGGAGACCGTGCTCAAGGACCTGGCGGACGGACTCACAACCGACTGGGCGGCCAAGAACGTGTACTGCGTCTCTTACGACGAGAAAACCCTCAAACTCGATCCGGAAGGCACCGAGAAACGGAGGGCCGAGAAGAGGGCGGCGCGACTCGAGGCAGCAAAACCCTTTGACGAATTCGAGGCGGAGTGGAACAAGCTTCGTCCCCCGGAAGATGTCATCCGCTTCTATGGGTCCTATCCGAATCCGAGTCAAAGGGACCTTCCGGAGAAGGAACAGGCGTGAAACGAGCTTGCTTTCCTGCGGGTCGATGATCTAATATGACCACGGGACGAAGTCTGTCGGGCCACAAGAAAGCAATAGTTGACAAGGGTTTAAGGGTGAGGAGGAGCCCCGATGTCCGGACACTCGAAATGGCACAGTATAAGGCACAAGAAGGCGAGGGAAGACGCAAAGCGGGGGAAGGTTTTCACCAAGTTGATCCGCGAGCTCACGGTGAGCGCGCGGGCCGGCGGCGGAGACCCGACCATGAACCCTCGACTGCGGACTGCCATCGACCGGGCCAAGGCGGAGAATATGCCGGCCGACAACATCGACCGGGCCATCAAGAAGGGCACCGGGGAACTCGAGGGGGTACGGTACGACGAGTACACGTATGAAGGATACGGCCCGGGCGGCACGGCCATACTCGTGGAGGTCATGACGGACAACAAGAATCGCTGCACCGCAGAGGTCCGCCACATCTTCAGCAAGCAGAACGGAAACCTGGGCGAGAACGGCTGTGTTGCCTGGATCTTCGAGAAGAAGGGCTATCTCTCCGTTCCCGCCGAGGGCGTGGATGAAGAGACCCTGATGGACATTGCGTTGGAAGCGGGCGCTGATGACATCGTCGAGGACGCCGAGGACAAGCAGTTCGAGGTGTACGCCTCGGTGGAGGACTTCCAGGCTCTCAAAGAGGCCTTGACCGAAAAAGGGGTGGCCTTTCAGGCCGCGGACATCACCATGATCCCGAAGAACACGGTTCGACTCGAGGGAAAGGAGGCCGAACAGACCCTCAGGTTGATGGACGCACTGGAAGACAACGACGACGTTCAGAATGTCTATTCCAACTTCGATATCTCCAAGGAGGTCATGGAAAGCCTGACGGGCGGGTAGGGTTTCTATCTCGCCTCCTCCTTGCAGCATTCCCCTTTGTCGGTTCCCTTCCCGGTGAAAGACCCTTCCGCAGGAGGCCGACCCCTGCTCGAAAGGAGAAGAACCATGCGGGTGGTGGGCATCGATCCTGGTCTTTCGCACACCGGGTTCGGCATCGTCGATTCTGACGAGCGCGGCCGGCTCGTGCACGTTGCGAACGGATCGATCAGCACCTCACCGAAGACCCCCTTTGTCGAGAGGCTCTCGAAGATCCACCGAGAGCTGGAGGCGGTGTTCAAGGAATTCGAACCCGAGCACATGGCCGTGGAGCAGGTGTTTTTCGCACGAAACGCACGCTCAGCCCTCTTGCTGGGGCAGGCCAGGGGTGTGACGCTCCTGTCGGCGGCCCTCCTCGACATCCCGGTCTACGAGTATGCGGCCACAGAGATCAAGAAAGCGGTCTGCCGATATGGGCAGGCCGGCAAGCAGCAGGTCAGTGACATGGTCAGGGCCCTGCTTCGTATCGACAAGAAGCTCGCCTCCCACGCCGCAGATGCGCTTGCTGTCTGCATCTGCCACGCACACTGCTTTCAGACCTCCGAGGCAACAAGGACGGGTCTCTCGCGTGCGGAGGTCGGCACGGATCCGACGGTTTGACCGACGAGTGAAACAGCTTGAAGAGGATTTCCATTGATTGCCAGCCTGAAGGGCTCACTGCTCAGCAAATCCCCGGATGCGGTCGTCATCGAGGCGAACGGCATCGGCTACGAGGTGCTCGTCCCCCTGCCGACCCTCTACGAACTCCCGGATGCGGGCTCTCAAGTCCAGTTGATGATCTACACGCACATGCGCGAGAGTCAGATCCTTTTGGTCGGTTTCCTTCGCCAGGAAGAGAAGGAGGCGTTTCGCTTCCTTACGACTGTAAACGGAATCGGCCCACGGCTCGCCGTGAACATTCTCTCCGGGTTGCCGGCGAGCGAGCTCCTGGAAGCGATTGTCACCAAGGATACGCAGCGGCTTCAACGAATCCCAGGGGTGGGAAAGAAGATGGCGGAACGAATCGTGGTGGAACTGAAAGACAGGATTCCGCCACGCGAGTGGGTCATTGCCCAGACCGAGCCGCTTCCGCCCGGGCAGAAGGAACTTTACCTGGAGGTCTTGTCGGCCCTGCTGAATCTCGGGTATAAACGAAAAGAGTCGGAGAAGGCGATGGAAAGGGCGATAGGCAAACGGTCGGATCCGGCGGAAATGAACCTCGAAGGATTGCTCAAATCCAGCCTCCGTGAGCTTGTTCCGGAGACCTGACCATACCCACAAGGGATGACACGTTCACCATGTCACAGGAACCAGACAACAGCCCGGTCAGCCCCGAGCGCCGAGACGAAGACTTCGCGGAAGTCAACCTGAGGCCGTCACTCCTTCGGGAGTTCGTCGGCCAGGATTCTCTCAAGGAGAAGCTGCGCATCTTCATCGACGCGGCCAGGCGACGGAGTGAATCGCTCGATCACGTTCTGGTCTACGGACCGCCCGGGCTCGGCAAAACGACCCTTGCGTATATCCTCGCAAGAGAGCTCGGGGTCCAGATCCACACCACCTCGGGCCCGGCCGTGGAGAAGCAGGGCGATCTGGCAGCCATCCTCACCAATCTCGGCCCCCACGACGTGCTTTTCATCGATGAAATCCATCGACTGCCCCGTGCCGTAGAAGAGATTCTCTACCCGGCCATGGAGGACTATCAGCTCGACATCATCATCGGCCAGGGACCGAGCGCCAGGGCGATCAAGCTCGACATTCCGCGGTTCACACTCGTGGGCGCTACCACGCGCGCAGGCCTTCTCACATCTCCCCTGCGCACCCGGTTCGGCGTAATCGACCGGCTCGACTTCTACACGCCGGAGGATCTTCAGACCATCCTGGAGCGCTCCGCCAGGCTCCTGGATGTCGGCTTCACACCCGACGGGATCCTCGAGATCGCACAGAGGTCGCGGGGAACACCGAGGGTAGCCAACCGCCTGCTCCGTCGGGTGCGGGACTACGCTCAGGAAAGGGGCGAGGGTAAGATCGATCCGGACACGGCGTCCCTGGCGCTGAAGCTATTGGAGGTGGACGGCGAGGGCCTCGACAAGATGGACCGGAAGATCATGCTCACCATCATCGAGGGGTTTCAAGGGGGCCCCGTTGGGATCGATACCCTTTCCGCCGCCGTGAACGAGGCTCCGGACACGATCGAGGATGTCCACGAGCCGTACCTGATTCAACGAGGATTCCTGGGAAGGACCAAACAGGGGCGGGTCGCAACGCGGCACGCCTTCGAGTACTTTCAAATCCCGGTGCCGCAGCACAAGCAGGGGGAGCTGTTTTAGGCAATGGATCGATCTTCGGGCACGGGCACGGGCTCGGGCACGAGCACGGAATACCAAACGAAGGGGTACGTAAAGAGGAGGAGAGCGATGAAAATCCAATGGTTGGGTCATGCAGCCTTTCTGCTGGAGACAAAGGACGGCGTCCGCATCGTGATGGACCCCTATGAGTCGGGAGCCTATGGCGGCGCACTCGGCTATGGACCGATCGACACGGCGGCGGACATCGTTACGGTCAGCCACGACCAGCACGAGGACCACAACTACACGAGCACCGTCAAGGGGGACCCGGTCATTACAAAGGGCCCCGGCCAGGACACGGTGAAGGGCATCGAAATCAAGCGGGTACACACCTTTCACGACGACAGCGGTGGAAAGGAGAGGGGAGAGAACTTCGTGTTCTGTCTAAAGACGGACGGGATGCTGGTCTGCCACATGGGCGACCTGGGTCACGTGCTCTCGGACGAGCAGGTCGCCGAGATCGGCCGACCCGATGTGATGCTCATCCCCGTTGGGGGCACCTTCACGGTGGGCCCCGTAGAGGCCTCCCAGGTTGCGGATCAACTCAAACCCCGCGTCGTGATTCCGATGCACTACAAGACGCCCAAATGCGCCTTCCCGATAGAGGAAGTGGACGCATTCCTGGAGGGGAAGTCCAAGATCAAGAAAATCGGAGATTCCACCGTCGAGATCCTTGCGGACTCTCTGCCGGATGAGACAGAGATCGTGGTTCTCGAGCCTGCGCTCTGATCGTGGGCTCCGGACCTTTCTACTTCACACTCTCGGGCTGCGGCGCGACTCCTGGAGGCCCTGATGCAAGACGCTGACAAGAACGGAAACACGAATCAAACCGACGGCCCGGAGCATTCTGCCCTGCTCGGCCGCATGCTGAAAGGCGAAAAGCTTGCGCTGGCCAAGCTCGTCACCTCTGTTGAAAACGACGCACCCTTTGTTCCGGAAATCATGGAGGAGATCTACCCGAAGACCGGAAGATGTTACTCTTTCGGTGTAACCGGCCCGCCCGGAGCTGGAAAGAGCACCCTCGTAGACAAGCTGATCGCTCGCCTGCGGGCCCAGGACAAGATGGTCGGGGTCATTGCCGTGGATCCATCGAGCCCATTCTCCGGAGGGGCGGTTCTGGGCGACCGGATCCGGATGCAACGCCATGCCCTGGATGAGGGAGTGTTCATCCGCAGCCTGGGGACCCGAGGAACCGGAGGCGGCCTTTCCCGGGCAACCGGCGAGGTTCTACGCCTCTTCGACGCCTTCGGCATGGATGTGGTCATCATCGAGACCGTTGGGGTCGGTCAGACCGAACTCGACATCGTGGACATTGCCGATACGACCCTCGTGGTGCTCGTGCCAGAGTCCGGGGATACGGTGCAGACGATGAAGGCCGGCCTCATGGAGATTGCCGACGTCTTCATCGTCAACAAGGCGGACAGGGAAGGTGCCGACAAGATGGTCTCCGACCTGAAGGGCATGGTGGAATTGAACGACTGCCGGGAAACCGACTGGAAAGTGCCGGTTCTGTTGAGCCAGGCGAACCAGGACCAGGGGGTGGACGAGATCTACAAGGAGCTGAATAATCACAGAGAGTTCCTGGATACCCACACGACCGAGGGGGAACGAAAGGCGAAGATCCGACGAAGACATTTCTTGGAGATTCTAGGACATCGCTTCGTCAAGAAAGTCGAAATGCTTGCGAGAGAAGACGAACGATTCAGAGACTACCTGGAGGAGGTTCAACAGGACGACGCGAATCCCTACGAGATCACAAAGACCTTCTTTCAGGATGAGGAATTCGCCCGGAAGATCTTTGGGGCGACCCAAACCAAACCATCGTGACATAGGAAGGACGAGGCTCGACCGTGACCGCCGCAAACCTTGAAACAACAGACGATCGGGTAGCCCGAACCCTGAAGGCGCTCAAGAAGAACGAATTCCTGGCCCATTATCTTCCCACCGCAGCAGAGGCGAAGCAGTTTGTCCTGGACACGATTCAGCCGGGGACGCGGGTGGGCCTGGGGGGTTCTTCCACGCTCCGGGAAATGAGCCTCGTGGAGGGTCTCCAACAAAAGGGGGCGGTACTGCTCGATCACTGGGACGAATCCCTCACCTTCGAGGATACCCTTCAGGTCCGCAAGGACCAGCTCGTTTGCGACGTCCTGCTAAGCAGCGTCAACGCTTTGACCGAAAAAGGGGAACTGGTTGCCCGTGACGGGATCGGCAATCGGACCTCTGCCATGACCTTCGGCCCGGGAAAGGTCTTTCTCCTGTCCGGAACCCAGAAAATCGTCCCGGACCTTCACGCCGCTTTTCAAAGGATCAAGGAAGTCGCCGCACCGATGCGGGCCAAGAGCCTGAACATGGACCTTCCCTGTACAAAGGGGAAGGGTTGCGTGGACTGCAACGACCCGGGCCGCATCTGCAGGGCGACCCTGATCCTTCACCGCAGACCCATGCTCACCGACATCACCGTGATTCTGATCGGTGAATCGCTCGGTTATTGACCCGGGAAAAACATCCTTGAACCACCGGCCCAGGGTGGGATAGGCTTGTCTCTAGTTGCTATCTTCCCGGTTTTCTGGTATTTGTTTTTGTTTAGCACGAATCCGTTTCGATGAAACCTGATTCTGGCGGTGTAGCTCAGTTGGTCAGAGCATGCGGCTCATATCCGCAGCGTCCGGGGTTCAAATCCCTGCACCGCCACCATGTTTCCGGCAGCTAACTTATTTTGTTGGCTGCCTTTTTCGTTTATGGGGTTCTCCCGGTGAATGGCACCAGGGGAACCGGGCTTTTCGTCCCACAGGACATTCCTACGGGAGGTCTCTTGCACGTACCGGCTCACAGGCTCCGGATCGGGGAAGGGCGCGTCGAAATCGACGGGTCCCAAGGGGAAGGGGGAGGACAGATCGTCCGGACTGCCTGTGCGCTCTCTGCACTCACGGGCGTCTCTTGCCGTGTCTCTCACATACGGGCGCGCCGCAGTCGGCCCGGTCTCCGCGCACAGCACTGTGCGGCACTGAAAGGCCTTGCCTCCCTGTGCGGGGCCCAGACGAGCCGCTTGAGGGTAGGTGAGACCGAGGTCATCTTCGATCCCGGCCCTTTGCGGACCACGGACGTCGAAATCGACACCGGGACGGCAGGCTCGATCGGTCTCGTCCTGCAGTCTCTTCTGCTGGCGGGGATCGGGGTGCCCGGAGAATCGTGGAGAGCCGTCGTGCGAGGTGGAACCGACGTTCCGGGTGCGCCGAGTTGTGACTACATCCAGCATATCAAGCTCGCCCTTCTGGCAAAGATGGGGTATCGGGTCAGCCTGCGGATCGTGCGGAGAGGCTACTTCCCGAAAGGAGGAGGAATCGTCCACGCCGAGATAGAAACCCCGGGGGGAGAAATGCTCGAGCCGCTCCATCTACCCGAGGCAACCGAAACCATTGCGTCCTCAGGACTCTCCCATGCCTCCTCCGAACTCGCCGAGAGGATGGTGGCGGAGAGACAGAGAAAGCAGGCAATCAAAGGCCTCACTGATTTCCTGCACATCCCGTCCAAGATCGGCGTGGAATACGGTCCTGCCGATTCAAAAGGATCCGGCCTCCTGGTCTGGGCGACGACGGAGGACTCCGTCATCGGGGCGAGTTCCCTGGGGCAATCGAAGCGGCAGGCGGAAGAGGTCGCCGGGTATGCCGTAGAGAGGTTGCTGAAGACCTATCACGCCCGCGCCGCCGTCGACCCCTGGCTCGGCGACCAGATACTACCCTACATGGCTTTGAGCAGGCATCCCTCGGTCGTTAGCGTGCCTTTCCTGACCCGGCACATGCAAACCAATATGTGGGTGATACAGAGATTCCTGAACGTTCGTTTCTACTGTGAGCAAGAGGGCCAACGCGTGAGAATCGAGTGCGGTCCGGGAGAGGGCGCTCGTGCATAGACAGTAGCATCGCAGACGCCCACCGACCGCGCCTGCGGCGCCGCCCCTCGCCCGAAGATCTACTATGGCCCCCTTACATCGGGTGCGGGCTCGGAGCCCGGGGAAGATCAGCCATGGACGATCGCCGAGTACGACAGGCCTCGGAACAGATCCTCGAGGATCCGGCCGTCAGACGGCTCAGGTCGGCCCTCCTTGCGACATCTTCCCCCTCCCTGTATCTCGTCGGAGGCGCCCTGCGAGACAGGTGGCTGGGTGTCGAGACCCGGGATTTCGATTTCGTTGTGCCCGGCGAGGCCCGCAACGCCGCCGAGCGCCTTGCCCGCGACCTGGATGCCCGCTACGTCCTGCTGGATGAGGACTGGGGTGTGGCAAGGCTCGTCTGGTCGCCCCCTGGACTTGATCAGGAGCCTCTCTGGCTCGATTTCGCCTCTATGCGTGGCGGGAGTATTCAGGAGGACCTGCAGCAGCGGGACTTCACATGCAACGCCCTGGCGATGCAGATCCGCCCGGAAGGAGAGCGCAACCCTCCCGTATGGGAGGATCCCACCGGCGGTTCGAAAGACCTGCGAGCCAGGCTCGTCCGAATGATTCATTCGACACGTCTTCGCGAAGACCCGCTGCGTCTCCTCAGGGCATTCCGGCTGGCCTGCGTGCTGGACTTCCGGATCGAACACAGGACCTTGGAGGCGATCCACACGGCAAGAGAAGGCATAACCTCCGTTGCCGCGGAACGTACACGGGATGAGCTGTTCAAGATCTTCGCCTGCGACCACAGCCTGGAGTGTATCCTGCAGATGGACGAGGCAGGGCTGCTCACGACGGTCTTCCCGGAATTGCAGGGATTGAAAGGCCTGAAACAGGGCAAATTCCATCACCTGGATGCGTGGCACCACACACTGGAGGCTTACCGCGTACTGGAGGAGGATTGCCGGACGGGCTTCGAGAGAATCGCTCCGTGGGACGCCGAGCTGCGGGAGTGGCTCGATTCCCACAAAGAGGCCCTACCTCTGCTCAAGGTCGCGATTCTGTTTCACGACCTTGGGAAGCCGGCCACCTGCACCCTTGATGCAGAGGGCGGGACCCATTTCTTCGGACATGCGAGAAAAGGGTCGGATCTTTCCGGAGATATCATGAGACGGCTGCGAGCGAGTCGCAATGACGAGGAACGAATCCGAAAGTGGGTACGCTTTCACATGGGCCCGGTCCACATGATGAGGGCCATGGAAACGGATCACCTGACCGAGAAGGCGAAGATCCGCTTCTTGAGAAGGCTTGGAGCGGACGCGCCGGGCATGTTCCTCCTCACCTCGGCAGACTTCTTCTCCACCGGGGGCCCTTCCGCGACCCGAGATCGGCACAAGAGCTTCCACTCTCTTCTGGATTCCTTGTTCGATCTCTATTTCCGCAGAGACGCGGCTTCGCTCGGCGGAAAGGGTCTTGTAACCGGAAACGATCTCATCGACGCGCTGGGCATCCCTCCCGGGCCAACCGTGGGGCGACTCCTGCGCCTCCTGGAGGAAGCTCGGGTGGAAGGGAAGGTCGCGGACCGAGCCGGAGCGATTCGTCTGGCAAGATCCCTGCTTGAAGCGGACGGGTAGGGCTACGCACCTTCGTGCCTGCGGAAGGGACACAGCACAGAAAGGAAGGGGTGACGGATGAGCAAGGTTCGAATAGCAGAGGCCGGAACCAACCTGGTCGATGATATCGCCCTCGTCTTCGAGCCCTTTGGCGGAGGCAGAGGGATCCTCGGCGGCAGGGACGAGGTGCTGGTGAAGGTCAACGGCGTCGAGTTGAAGCCGCACTGCTACACACCGCCCGATTTCATCGAGGCCCTGGTCCGATATCTTCGAAGGGAAGGCGCTCGCCGCATCTATGTAGCGGACAACTGCACCCAGGGCAACTTCACGCGACTCGTCTTCCATGCCACGGGGATCACCCGGGCAGCACGAAGGGCAGGGGCAGAGGTGCTGTTCTTGGATGAAGGACCCGTGGAACGCCTTGTTTTGCCTCTTCCGCGAGATGCGGCCGCGGGGGCAGCAGGATACGACCAGCAGGAAATCGGCCTTCCACGTGTCGTCATGGAAAAGCTTCTGAGAAATCGTTCGTCGGTTGCATACATCAATGTACCGAAGTTCAAGACCCACTCGATGACGTCCGTTACCCTCGGGATCAAGAACCAGTGGGGGTTCGTAGCACAGAGAGACAGGATCGCCGATCACAACTACCTCCTGTCGAGCAAGCTCGTGGATATCCTCGCCTGCCTGAGGCCCGACTTCACATTGATCGATGCCAGAGAGGCAACCCAACACGGTCACTACCCCTCCGAGAGGCTCCTAGACAAGATCCTCGTGCCCTACGGCCTGATCATAGGCGGCGATGACGTAGTGAGCGTCGATGCCGTAGGATGTCATCTCATGGGATTTCCCTGGCGCGATATCGAGCACCTCCGGCTCGCACACGAAAGAGGGTTGGGCACCGCCGATCTGGATCGAATCGAGATCATCGGCGATCCGGCCAAACACAGGAGGGAGCTCTCCTCAGAGCTTCTCCCCATATTCCCCGAGGACGTGGATGTACACAAAGGAGAGGAGCTCTGCTGCCGGGAGGGCTGCAAAACAAACGTGATGGCCGCTCTTCAGGTATTATCACTCGATCATCAGGGCAAAGGGGGGTTTTCCGTGCTCATGGGGAAGGGCTGGGACACAGGTCGTCTGGAGAACCTTCAGGACAGGGTCTTGGTCGTCGGGAAATGTGCTGTCGAGGAGGTCGGGGAAAGGCTTCGCGCCGTCCGTGATCCTGATTCGGTCGCGCTATCCAACGGCTGCAACGACCTGACAGAGACGGTCACCTGCCTGCTCAAGTGGATGAAGGTTTCGCCCCACAGGCTGGTTCCCGTGAATCCCCTTCGGACGTCTCTCCTGCTGCTTCAGGCCAGAGCCAAAGGTTCCACGGCAGCCATTCCACCCTTGTGGGTTCGTTGAAGAGACCCCGGACTCGGAAAATGCAGGGGACCGGTCCTGCTGTGGACTCGTTGAAGGAACGCCGGACGGAAAATGGCGGGGGCTGGATCGCCCCCGGCCGGATGGATTTCTCGGTCTACACCTGCCCTACTTTTTTCCTTTCTTCTTGTACCAGGCGGTCACCTCGGGTACGTGCTTCATGGCCACTTCGCCGACCTTCGCGACGGTGGCATCCACGAACTGCATTTCTTCGGGAGAGAAGGGCTCAAACTTCACGAACTCCGGATTGACCCACCAGTCGTCCTTCGTCTTGATGGAAGGTTTAGTGCTTCCCGGGAAGGTATGCCAGTTCGTGGGCGAGGTCCGCAGGGTCCATTCGCGGTGCGTCTCGTAGTCGGCCGTGTCGAGATTCGTCGCCCGGCTGAACCACTTGAAGTCGCCCGGAGGTCCGATCGGGATCCCGATGTGTGCGGAGCATTCCGGCAGAAACCCGGCGGCTGCCGCGGCTCCGCCCACCGTGCCCATGGCGCGAGCATCGATCCGGTATTGATTGAGCGCCGCACAGGCAAAATCGCACGCAGCCCCAAAGTCAAGGAGCTTCCAGTTGCAGCTCGGGCCACCCCACAACATGCTGCGGCTCCGGTTCTTCTTCGAGTAGGCATTGAACTTTCCGCACGTCGCGTGCCCGCAGGCGCCGCAGTCCCAGCCCATCTCGGCGCGGGTCAGGTCGGCACCGAACAGGATGATCGGCACGTCGATTCCCCGGTCGAGATAGTATTTGAGGGTCTGGTAGTCGAAGAACATGACGGGTGAAATCGGATGGACCGCCTCGAATACGTCCACGATAGGCTGAATGTCCTTCCCGGTCACTATCTCACTCTGAAGGTCCAGCCTTCCCGTCAACTGGGGCGTCCTGTACGCCGCGGCAATGGCCAGCCTGGCCACCTCCATCATCGATTCCTGGGCCGCCTCTTTTCCGTCTATTCTGGCCATGTTAGTCCTCCTTTTTCACCTTGGGGAACTGCTTGCGGTAGTCGAAGTGGATGCCGGAGCCTGTCTGCCGAATCACGACGTAGTTCTTCCGCGTGTTGTCGATCACCTTGTCCATGTTGACCAGGTGGTAGTCCACCGGCACGTCCTGATAGGGGCTCTTCGAGATGGTGGCCATGGGAATTCCGACCACGATCCCGGAATTCGGGCAGTAGTCGAGCTTCTGACCGGCCAGGCCAACGCTCATAAAGGGCCGTGCGTCGACGAGCAGGGTCTGGGCCATCCAGATCGCCGAGCCCATGACGTATCCAAGGTCGTCTACCCTGGCACCGCACAAGGGGCCCTTGATCGGAGTCTCGCTTCGCCGGTCAGTGACATCCACGAGCCCCTTGTCCGTCTCCCGCCGAGTGTAGAAGTAGGAGCACCCTTCGGCTCCTCCGCACAGACCACAGTTCGCATCGAGGGGAGTCTCGTGGGCCCTATAGTCACCCAAGAAAACGATCACGTCCGTCTCACGGATCATCACCGCCTCACTCAGGAACTGCCTCTGCCATTTCTTGTTGGTGTAAGCCAGTTCCTCCATCTTCCGGGCCACTTTTTCCATTTCCTCCTGGCCGTACACGAGATGGGCCTCGGCCTGCGGAACACCGCCCGCGACCGGGGCGGTCATGGCCGCTCCTACCGCGAGCTTGGCAGCAATCAACGTGGCCTCTCTTCGCCTCAGATCCTGCGGTGAGTAGCGGGGCCATTCATTGATGTACTCCTCACCCCTGAGTTGATCGAATCTTTCCATTTCTTGCCTCCCGGTGCTCTGTTGAAGTTCGTCCTCTTTCCCTGCAAACTGGGTCGATGAACCGACCCCTCTAACCTGCAATGCGCGGGGGCGGCCCCCGCGATTTCCGTACCTTCAACTCCTTTCTCCCCGGGTCATCACGCTTCTCGGCATCGGAAGGGTCCTTGCGGAAGGACGGAGCAGGCGGCCGTCAGCCACCCCATTCCGAGACCTCCAGAGGCCCGGCTCTTGGGGAAGATATCAAAAATTATGCGAGTAACAGAGGCTTGAATCAATCGATTTTCTTGTTTCGGGGACGATCAGAGAGTGGTCGCAATTTACGATCAGGCGGAGTATAAGGAGAGAAGGATTCGGGTGTCAAGAAGGAAATCCGCCGAGCGCCACAGGGTGGCGCAGAGGCACGTCGAAAGCGACCCTCTTTCCTGTTCAAGTGCAAAAGGTTACGCTGACTCAACCGGGAGCCGTCCCTGGAAAGGGGGAGATGGTTTTCCCCAGTTCTGGGGATACAGTCGGCTCTCTCTATTCGATATATAATATACGTTTCTATGACCATCACCCCCCACAAGGAGCAGGAACGATGACGTATTTCGATCTGAATCTGGACCTCACCGACGAAGACAATGCGATCCGCGAGGCGGCACACAAGTTCGCCAAAGAAGTGATGAGACCCTTGAGCATCGAACTGGACCGCATGTCTCCGGAAGAGGTGGTAGCCGCGGAATCGCCCCTCTGGGGTTTCTTGAAACAGGCCTATGAGCTCGGCTACCACAAAGGGGCCTTTCCCGTAGAAGTAGGCGGCCTTGGATTCACGCCCATACAGAGCCACATCCTGATGGAAGAGCTCTTCTGGGGAAGCACGGGGCTCGGCGCGGTACTGCTCCTCGCTGCATGGCCCTACGTCAAAATTCTGCACGCCATGGACATGGAGCTCATCGAGGAGTTCGTGGTTCCCTTTTGCCAATGCACGGATGCTTCCGTCACCGGATCATGGGCCATTACCGAACCGGACCACGGATCGGACAGCTTGAACGTCGGCGAGCCGTTCTGGTCGGACCCGAGCATCAAGATGCAGCTCAGTGCCAGGGAAGAGGGGGACCAGTGGGTGCTCAATGGTCAGAAATCCGCGTGGGTTTCATGCGGCCCGACGGCGACCCACTCCATGGTCAACGTGCAAATCGACACCACCATGGGCCCGGCGGGCGGCGGCGTGTGCATCCTGCCCCTGGACTTGCCCGGAATCAGCCGTGGTAAGGCCCTGGACAAGCACGGTGCCCGGGACCTGCCCCAGGGGGAACTGTTCTTCGACAACGTTCAAATCCCGAAGCGGTGGATGTTCACGGGTCCGGAAGAGTATGGCGAATGGGTCATAACCAACCTGGGCTTCGGCAACACAGGAGTCTCCGTCGGCGCCCTGGGGCTCGCACGGGCCGGCTTCGAGGAGACGCTGTCCTATGCGAAAGATCGTGTTCAGGGTGGAAAGCCACTGATCGAACACTACTCCATCAAGGTCCGTATTCATAGAATGTTTGCCAAGGTCGAGGCGATCCGGGCCATGAGCCGCGCTGTCTGGAATGTGAACACACGGGCCTTCCCCCCCCTGGCCGAGTATGCTTTTGCGGCCAAGACATTCTGCACCGAGGCGGCGGTGGAGGTCATCGACGAAGGGTTGCAGATCCACGGAGCGAACGGGCTCACAAAGGAATACTTCATAGAGAAACTCTGGCGCGACGCCAGGTCTCTGACGATCGCGGACGGAGAGAACTCGGTGCTGAACCGACAGGGAGGACACATCCTCAAGGACACGTTCCCTCGAACCAGTGTGAATCTCATCGCCTAGTGGAAGGACGTAAGGGTGATGAGATTCAAGTCAGATCCCGCTCCGTCGCCACTCGCCACTCGCCACTCGCCACTCGCCACTAAACCGGGAGCAACGGAGTCTACGCAAGTCTAAAGCGGAGCAATCACAACTTTCATTCGACAAGGAGGTTTCCCATGGCAGGTGACCTTGAAGGGAAGGTGGCACTCGTCACCGGATCGGGAAACGGGATCGGCCGTGCAACGGCACTCGCCTTCGGCAGGGAGAATGCAAAGGTCTTGGTGTCCGACATCGACATCGCTGCTGGAAAGGAGACGGTGCGCCTTATCGAGAAACTCGGCTCGGAGGCTGTCTTCGTAAGAGCCGACATGGCCGAGGAATCCGACATCAAAGCGCTCATCGAGGCAACCGTGAAGACCTACGGATCCCTTGACTGTGCGGTGAACAACGCCGGCATCGAGGGCGAAATCCTGCCCATCGCCGAGAACCCGGTTGAGAACTGGGAAAGAGTTCTCAGGATCAACCTGACGGGGGTGTGGCTGTCCATGAAGTACGAGATTCAGCAGATGCTCGGGCAGGGCGGCGGATCCATCGTGAACATCGCTTCCATCGAGGGGCTGATCGCCTTTCCCGGAGCCTCGGCGTACGTGGCTTCCAAGCATGGCGTAAACGGGATCACCAAGACGGCTGCCCTGGAGCTCATGCAATCGAACATCCGCGTAAACTCGGTGTGTCCCGGCTTCATCGACACAGCCATGGTCGATCGCCTCGTAACACCCGTCCCGGAAGTCACGGAGGTGATCGCCATGTCACCAGCCGGACGAAGGGGCCGACCCGAGGAGATCGCAGAGGCCGTGATATGGCTCTGCTCGGACAAGGCTTCCTTCGTTTCCGGGCACACCATGACCGTCGACGGGGCGTATGTAGTCCAATAGCTCCGATACGGGGTGAAGACGATGACAAAGAATCGGGTATTCTCGAAGGAGAAGCTTGAGGAGTTCTCCAAGGATTTCATGGGCTTGGCCATGGAGGCCCTTGAACGGGGCGACATCGAGAACGCCAAGCACTGGATCCGGAGACAGGATCAGACCAAGGACATGCTCCACGACCTGTACCTTCACTGGGTGACGGCCCTTCTCGACAGGATCTACAGGCGGTGGGGCGAGGAGGAGGCGGTCGAGTCTCTCCGGGATACGGTTAGACAGTGGGTCGTGCCCTTTGCAAAACTCAAGTCGCAACTGCTCGAACAGGCCGGTATCGCTGGCTACATGGAATTCCTGATCGATGCCCTTCGGCAGCATTCCATGTACCCGCATCTTACAGTCGAAGAAGATGACGAGAAGTTCATCCTCACCATGCAACCATGCGGCAGCGGGGGGCGATTGATCGAAAGCGGAGCCTATGAGGGTCCCTTCGGCTTCGCAAAGCTCAAGACCCCGGGCGCGCACACATGGGGGGAAACAGAATTGCCCATTTACTGCGCCCATTGCCCCTGGGCACAGGAGATCTTCCCGCTCTCCGAGGTAGGCGAGGGGATGCAGTTGTGGATCCACGCCTCCCCCTTCCCGAAGAGGCCCGGCGACCCCTGCGTCCAGTATGTTTACAAGGATCCAAAGTACATCCCGGACAAGTACTACGAGCGTGTCGGTATGAGCAGAACGCCACGGGGACTTCCCCTGACCTACGGCATCGATCCGGACAGGGATGCTGCCGCAAAGAAGCCTGGGGAGAAGTAGGAAATTCAGAACCGAGTTGCCAGAGAGGTACGAGATGCGCGAATTGAAGACCGAGCACCTCTTCGATGCCCATTCGATCTACGCCTTGCGATAGGAAGGATTCAGAAGACGACCATCTTCTCTTTGACGATGTGTTCCGCCACCTTCTTGACGGAACCCTCGTCGGGGCATTCCCAGATCTTGCTGTCCTTCTTTTCCTGCACACCGCCACCCATGATACGCTGAAGGCGTGCCGCGGCCGTCATCGTCCCGGCCGCGGAAGCCATGGCACTCCTTCGAGTGGGCTTCGGAGGCGTGTACCGCTCTATACGGTTGATCGAGCCGGAAATCCCCACCGCGTCCTCAGACAGGCCAATCGCATCGAGGTCGAGCAAAGGAATGTCTGCCTTTGCGGCGCGCATGCGGTCGGCGTGCCTCGGGTACCGCAGAACCTGCCCCTTTTCCATGGTGATGAGGGCCGGTAGTGGGCAAGACAATTTGGTGAGAAAGCCCGGGATGCGCTTTGTCGCCAGGAACCGCCGATCTTCCAGGGCCGGCTCGATCTTGCGCGCCCCCGTCACCTGGGGAAGATGCAGCCCCTCGGCAAGGAGAGGGCCAACCTGGCCATGCTCGAGGTCGGCACGCCGAAAGCCGCACAGGAGTAGGTCGAAAGTGCGCTTTCCCAGCGCTGCGGCCAACACACCGGCGGTAGCAAACGGGTCCGAACCCTCCATGCATGGATCCCAGATCCGCACGCCGTCATCCGCACCCACGGCCAAACATTGTCGAAGTACGCTTTCCGAGTCGGCCGGGGACATGGTCATGACCGTAATCCGCGTCTCAGGGACGCTGTCGCGGAGACGGAGAGACTCTTCGAGTGCGAATGCGTCATATGGGTTCATGAGCCAGCGAAGCGAAGAAGGCACGATCCCCTTCCCGCCCTGCTCGATCGTCACGGGATTCAGGCAGTCGTGCACCGGCGCGATGAGAACGATGATTTCAAGCCCTTTCGCGCTCATTTGCCGGTCCCTCCAGTCGCTGCCCTGGCTTTCGTCTCACGAAAGGACTGGATCAACACCGGGAGCACCACTTGGACGTCACCTACGATTCCGAGGGTGGCGATGCGGAAGATTGGGGCATTCGGGTCCGAGTTGATGGCCACGATGGTTTGCGAGGACCGCATGCCCATGACGTGCTGGATTGCACCGGAGATGCCGCAGGCGAAGTAGACCTCCGGAGAAACCACGCTTCCCGTCACGCCCACCATGCTTTCCCTTGAACTCCACTTCAAGTCAACGGCCATTCGTGTGGCACCTACCGTTCCTCCCACGACCTCGGCAAGTTCGCCAAGGAGCCCAAACCCCTCCTCGCTCTGCATCCCCTTTCCTCCGGCCACGATCACCTCAGCATCCGTGATGTCGAGCTGAGACGGAATCTCCCGGATCTTTTCCTCCAATCGAACCGCATTCGATCCACACGGCCGGGGCCCTTCCAGGGCCTGGACGGACAGACCGTCCATCGCCCCGACCTCTTCGGCATCCATGACTTTTGGGGCTAGTGTGACGATCTGAGGCCCTTCTGCTTGAGGGCCAAGAATCATGGAGGCATGGGGTCGGTATGCAGCCCGCGTGACCATACATTTCCCGCCCCTCGGGTTGAGAAACGTGGCTTCGGTCGTGAGGCTGCATTTCAGTCGGGCGGAGAGCCGTGGGGCCAGATCCATCGAAACCACGGAGCTGCCCATCAGGAGGGCGTCCGGCTTCTGCTCCCTGAGGAGGGTCTCGATGCACTCCGCATAAAGCTCGGTTCCGTACTCGGACAGGAGTTCGTCCTCAAGGAGCAGAACCCGGTCGGGTCCATACCGTCCGATCGCATCAAGGGTTTCCTTCGGGATTGCATGGCCGATCACAAGGGCTGTTGTCCTTGAGCGGAGCTGTCTGGCCAGTCGGACCGCCTCGGACAGGGCCTCCTGGGAGACGCGCAGGATCTTCTCTTCTGCTGTTTCCACATACGCCCAGATTTCTTTCATCGTGCGATCCTTGTGTCGGCCGAGGTTTGCCTCGGTTGCGTCTGCCCCGGGGTTGGCGGCCGGCGCTATTCTCTCCCACGCCCGGGCCCTCGCCCGATCCGCGTTTTCCACGAGCCGTTCGCTCAGAAGAGGCCGGAGGGCGGGCAGGGTGGGGGCTGGTAAGCTTCTCTCGTCTTGTCCACCAAGGGGGGGGATACAGCAGGCCCTGCCCTGAATCCCAAGTGACTTGGGATGCGATCCAGGGCAGGACCAGAATCTACGTCTTTAACCAAGAATACGGCCGTTCCCGGTTCTTCAGCCCGCTAGACGTTCCTTGCCGTAACGAAACCAGGCCGGAAGATCGTCACGAGGGACGGGATGAAGACCAGAGCGTTCACCATGTTCAGGAACATGAGAAGCCCCAGCAGGAGGCCCATCTCAGCCTGGAACTTCAGGTCGATGAAGGCCCAGAAGACCACGCCCGCGATCAGTGTAGTTGCCGTGAAAATGATCGCCTTGCCCGTGGTCTCCACTGCTTTTCGGTTCGACTGGGCGTAGCTGCCCGTTGTCTCGTATACCTCGGAGATGCGGGCCAGCAGGTAGATTCCGTAGTCGATGCCGATCCCCACGGCGATCGCGGCGACGGGCAGGGAGTTGATGTTCAGATCAATTCCCTTCCAGAGCATGAAGGCCTCGGACAAAACCTGGGAAATCGCAAGTGGTATGATCAGGATCAAGCCCGCCGTAATGGACCGGAAGGTCAGGACACACAAGAAGAAGACCACCACGAAGACCGCGATCAAGGAGGCCCAGTAGGACCATTCCACCTCCTCGTTCACAGCCGCCAGGATGCCGAGAAGCCCCCCTGCCAGCCGAAAGCGGATCTTCTCCGTCGGATTCTCATCGATGAACTCCTGTGCCTTGGCGATACAGTTGTGGATCAACTCGTTGTTATAGTTCTTGTAGAAGCAGGTGATGGTGCCGTTCGTCCACGAATAGTCGACCCAGCGGTCCATCTCTCCCGGCGATGTGTTGGAAGCGATCAGAAATCCGATCTGCCCCAGATGCTCCACGGTCTCCGGTATCATCTCCCATTTCGGATGCCCCTCGTGGAACATCCGGTAGATTCGCTTGATCATGTTGGTGAAGGTCAGGGTACCTCCTGCGCCCCCGTCCGTCTCCATGAACCGCTGGAAGTCCTCCATGACCTGCAGACTCTCGTAATTCTTGATCGCCCCCTTCTCCTTGCCCTCGGCGATAATCACGAGCTGGGTTGCCCCCACGAAGGTACGGTTGAAGTACCGGAAGGACTCGTTGTACGGATGATCCGGGAACAACAGGGCCGCTCCCGCCTCCGTGTCCCCAACCTTCAGGTTGAGCGAGTACCGCCCGCCGACCACCAGGACCACGACGATCAGTACCGCTACGGCCCACCGGCTCTTACCCTCCGAGGGCTTGACGAGGAGACCGGCGAGAGCCTTGTAGAAACGCCCCTGCGTCTCGTGTGCAATTCGCCCGGGCTTGGGCGCACGGACAAAGGAGAGAAGGATGGGGTTCAAGGTCGGAACGCTCACGAACATGGAAACGATCCAGAAGGAGCAGAAGATCCCCAGGTTGCGCATGATCGGGATCGTGGCGATCGAGATGAGCAGGACCCCCAGCCCGTCGGTGACGATCGACAAGGTAGCCGGGGTCACCAGCTCCCCGTAGGACCGCAGAATCGCCTTCTCCTTCTGATCGACTCCGTGTTCGATGATCTCCTCATGATACCGGGCCATGGTCTGCACCGAGTGACTCAAGGCGCGAGCCGTAATGATCAGCGGAACGACCATCACGAGCGGATCCAGCGGGAAACCCATGAAGCTCGCGAAACCCAACCCCCAGATCGCACTGATGAGGGCCGAAAGAACGGGAAGGACCACGCCCTGCCAGGTGCGGAAATACCAGCCCAGCAGAATCACCATCAAGATCATGGTAGCCGCCAGCACCGTATAGACCTGCACCCGCAGATCATAGATATACGCGTAGAGCCCCGGATACCCCGTGAAGTAGATATTCGTGTTCTCGTCGGTCTCGGCATCCTTCAGCTCCATCATCCGCTCATAGAGCTTGATCGGATTGACGCCCTCCTCCCAGAATCCGGCAAAGATCGAAGCCGCCTTGTCGTCCGGCGATACGTAAAACCCGCGGATCCCCTCGTTCGCATAGACGGCCGTCTTGATCCGCTCCAGATCCGCGTCGTCCTGGGGAAACTGGGGCCACATGACCGGCCGTATCTGGATCCCCCAGGAGGTCACGTTCACGTTCTTCAACTTCGGATGGGTGAGCGAGATCACCTGGGTCGCATTGCACCCCTCCGTCTCCAGCAACCCCTGAGTGATCCGGTCGATCTTGCCCATGGTATCCAGATTGTAGATGTCCCCTTCCTTCACCTCCACCGCACAAACCAGCACGTTGGCGGAGCCGAACATCTTCCGGTATTCCTTGTACAGCTGGATGTACGGGTGCTTGGGCGGGTACAGGGCAAAGAAGTCGGTGGCGATCTTCAACGAATAGACCCCATAGGCAAAAACCCCGGTCACCAGCGTAATCAGCAACAACACGATTACCCGGTTCCTCAGCAAGAACCGGATGTATCCCTCTAGCGTCGTCCTGCCTTCGGCCATGGTCTCTTTTCCCCCGTTCTTGCTACCAGATGAGTTTGCCTTCATTTATGTCTACGTAGAGCCCATTGGCCCCAGCACCGAATCCTCTTTGCGCGCTTCCCATGCTAAGACTCAACGTACCTATCCAGTAGAGTCGTTTCTTGACCGGGACCTCCACATGCTTCCAGGTGTGACCCCCGTCCGAGGTGGAGAGCACCGTTCCCACGTCCCCGACGGCCCAGCCATCATCCCCCCGCACTGCAATCTCGTAAATCGACTCTGTCAGACCCGACTCGAGTCGTTCCCACTTCTCACCGTCATTGAAGGAAGCCATGATCACCCCGTCGAGACCTGCGGCAAACCAGGAAGTTCCGTCCCGGCTCAGGCAAAACATGGTCTGGTCCGCAGGCGAGGTGATTTCTGTCCAAGTCAAGCCGCCGTCCTCGGTCCGGAAGATCCGGCCAAACTCACCAACCAGGAAACCGACGCCACCCTCTCTCAGGCACACCCCATAGAGGTTCACGTCTTCTTTCATGGTCGCGTCTTTCCAGGTGACGCCCCCGTCCGAGGTAACGGCCACTGCACCCCAGTCACCGATCGCGCATCCTTGCTTCGCATCAGCGAAGGAAATACTGAAGAGATGGCGTTCCACCGGGTTCTTCTGTTTCTGCCACGTCTTGCCCCCGTCGGAACTGTGCAGGATCAAGCCCCCCTTTCCGCAAACCCATCCGTTCTTCTCATCCGGAAAAGAAACAGAGAACAGAGGCACCCGAACCCCGCTCGAAATCTCCTTCCACAGTTTGCCTCCGTCTGAAGATCGGTACATGTGTCCCCGGTCGCCGGCCAGCAGGTAGTCCGAATCCGTCACCATACCAGAGCAATAGATGTTCTCGCGGATCTCTTCGGGTGTAAGCAGCCCGTCCGCCGTCTCCCCTTGAGCCGGAAGAGAATAGAACAGCATACACGACATCACAAGGATTAGCGCACATCCTCTCGGTCTTCGCCAAGCTCCCTCGGTTTGCCTCATCAGGTGCCCTCCAGGTTCGACTCAACGGGATTGTGAAATATGTCGGCGCATCTCGCCGGGATCGGGTACAAATGTCCTTCTTACACTCTTCCACTACTCTTGGTCAAGTCTCTGAACGGAACGTAAACAAATCGACTTCGGAACAGAACCACAGAACGTCATTTTGGCAAACAGACATGGGGGCTCGCACCCTGTGTGCAGGCCGGGCCGATCCGCTGCTATTTCTTCTCGTAGGCCTTTTCCAGCAGCTGGGTCTTCTTGGTCGCTCTTTCGAGGGTGTTCGGTTCGAGCCACGTGATGGCGGGACCGATCTTCACGTCGCTGTGCATCTTTGCGAGGAGTTCCTTCTCGAGGCCGGGCAGATCCCCTTCCTTCACCCCCTCGCCGTACTCGATCTTCAGTTTCAGAGGAGGAACGACCCGCGGGGGCGCTTCCTCCAGCACGATCCGGAACGCACCGGTCACTCGGGGAACGAACCCGTTGATCACCCCCTGAATCGCAGCCGGGTATACGGGCACGCCCTTCACCTTCAACATGTCATCCGCTCGCCCCACGATCTTGTACCGGAAACCGCTGAGACCACAGGGACAAGGATCGGTGAAGACCTGGTGAATGTCATTCAATGTAAAACGAAGGTTAAAGAAGAACAGGGGGTGCTTCGGTTCGATCGGGGTGAAGACCGCGAGGCCGGTGGCTCCGTGCTCCATCGGCACCGGCTCCTTGGTTTCGGGATTCACGAGCTCGTAATAGCAGTAATCGTCCGCCACCCAATGCATACCCTGATAAACCGGATGATCGCAGGAGCAACCGTATCCGGCTCCCACATCGAAGAGTTTCGCCCCATACTCCCCCTCGAGGCGTGCCCGTACTTCGGGAATTCCCGCGCCCGGTTCAGCCCCGCACAGGAGCGTCTTGAGTCCCAGGCTCTTTACGGGCGCCCCCAGCACATCCGGCGCGCGCTCGATCAGGTGAAGGGCCAACGAGGGGGTCCCTGCAAAGACGTTCACCTTGAAGAGCTGCATCATCTTGAGAATGCGCTCCGTCCCGGCCTCGGCCCCGATCGGGATCAGCGTGAGCCCGGGCATCTTCTGGTACCAGAACAGGGTAGGGGTGCCTGCGGCATGCATACTCAGTCCGAAGCACAGCCCCATCCGGTCGCCGGCTCGCAGGCCGATCCGCCAACCGATGCGGGCGAAGATATCCGCCTGTCTGTCGAGGGCGCTCTTGAACATCGGATAGGGGGTGGGAATCCCCGTGGTGCCCGAGGTGGTCGTCAGCAGATAGAGATCCTCGTATCGCTCCTGCCCGAAGAGCTGTATGAAGAACTTGTCCATGTCCGCGCCGGTCTCTTCGATCAACTCCCTGAACTCCGCCTGCCCGGCATAGGGGATCGCACGTGCGAAATCATCAAAGGACCGGATGTCCTCGGGCTTGACCCCCGCCTTTTCCATCCGCTTTCTGTCGAAGGGAACCTTCTCGTAGAAGTACACGAGGGACTCTTTGAGCTTGTCCCACTGGAGCTCTCTGATCTCCGGGGTGTTCAGGAGAGGCTCAATTTCCATGTCAAAATACTTCTGCCCGGGCTGCACCATGGTCCGACTCCTTTACTTCTCGATACTCGATTGGATTCCTACTTCTTGAACACGTGGAGCGTCATGGAGGAAGCGTCGATGCCGAGAATCCCGCCGCCGTTGTGGGTGAAGGCGATTTTCGGGTCCTTCACCTGACGTTTGCCGCTCTCTCCCCGCAGCTGCTTGACGACCTCGTAAATCTGGGCACACCCGGTCGCGCCCACGGGATGCCCCTTGGTCACGAGGCCACCCGACGGGTTCGACGGCTTGCTCCCGTCCACATCCAGAACCCCTTCGTCGATCCATTTCGGCGCATCTTCGCCGCGACAGATGCCGAGCTCGATGAGATCGATGATCTCCGCCGGAGACGTGGCATCGTGGACCTCGATCACATCGATGTCCTCCGGGCCGATCCCTGCCACCTCGTAGGCCTTGGGCGCAAGCCGTCTCGTGAGCGTGTCGTCCGGGTCGTTGGTGATCTTTCCGCTGCCGGCCACCGAGGCTGCAACCCAGACCGGCTTTGTCGTCCGCTTCGCCGCTGCTCCCTTGCTGCTCAGGACCACGGCAGCTGAACCGTCGCCGATGGGCGAGCACATCATCCGGGTCAATGGGAAGGAGACATCCCCGGACTGGAGCACCTCCTCCAGGGTAACCGCTTCCTGATACTGGGCGTGCGGATTGAACGCGCCGTTCTTGTGGGCCTTCACCGAGAGCTTGGCAAAGTGCTCCTGGGTCAGGCCGTACATGTCCATGTACCGTCTCGTCATCCAGGCGTACATGTCCATGAAGATGCTGCGCTTCTCTCCGCTTCCTTCATGCATGATCTTGTCTTCCTTGCCCATCTCGCTTTCCGCTTTCTGGAAGTATTCGAGAACCAGCTCCAGGTCCACGGCAGTCCCCAGGGCCATGAAGGATTTCTTCTTGTCCTTGTCGAAGAGCTTCTCGAAGCCGACCACGAGGACGGTGTCGTACAGGCCCGCGCTCGTAGCGGCCCAGCCAAGATGAAAGGCGGACGAAGAGCTGGCGCACGCGCTCTCCACGTTGAATATGGGGATGCTGTCTATTCCCATGGAGGTCAGGGTAACCTGCCCACGGATCATCTCCTGGCCGGTCATGAGACCTGCCACCGCATTGCCCACATAGGCGGCTTGGATGTCCTTTTTGTCGATCCCCGCGTCCTTGATCGCTTCTTCCGCAGCCTCCCGCACGAGGTCCTTGATGCTCTTGTCGAGGTGCTTCCCGAAACGGGTCATGCCCGCACCGATCACAGCGACATCGTCCATTGAATCACTCCTTTCCTGTTAGCGGCGTCCGGTTGTGCGCCGCGTCATTCGGTCGAGATCATCGGCGTCTTTACCCAACCCTCGTCGAAGGGGGTAATGAAGTCAAACCTGGCGGTAATCGATTTCCACTTCCACGTTCCTCCTTCTTTCACATATTCCTCTTCGTACTTCGCCTGCAACCACAGCGCCCGCTCTGCTCCCTGCAGAGTGCAGGGAACATCAACGTACCAGCTGCCTCGCGCCTTGTCTCCATCGACCTCGATGATCGGATTCGCCACCATATGGGCCGAGTAGGACAGCGTAGCGGGCACCACCTCCCTGTAGAAGGCCCCCACCGCCTCCTTTCCCTTGTGCACTCCGAAAGGCCCGAAATCAGCCCATGGCTCGTCATCCGTGAAATGGTCGATGAGTTGATCCATACCGGAAGGATCCCCCGCGATTCCGGCGTCCGCCCAGTAGCAGTACGAGGCCTTCAGTTTCTTGATCGACTCGATGTCCTCGATGATCCGGATCCTCTCCTCGATGGTTTTGCTCATGAGGGGCCCCCCTTCTTCTCTTGCATGTTTGGGATTTGGGAATCAGCGCGAACCTGCTATCGTATTGACATTGCGGGACAGACGAGGAGAATCGGAACCTAAGGGCCTGGAGGCTTCTTCTGCCCCGAATCGACAAGATCACTAGAATACACTGCATTCGCCCCGGATTGAAATCCCCCCAAAAAGGGGTTTCGGTCTCACCATTTCTGGGGAGTTGGGAATGGGTCTTCCATCCCTCAAGGATATCTTCGAGAGGCACAGGGAAGAGATTGTCCAGGAAGTGAGCGACCGGATCGCTGCGCTGCCCTGGTCCGCCTACCAGGAGTTTCTTCTTCATACCGATGAAGGGCAACGCAGGTTGAGGGTGTTCCTGGATCTGTTCAGCCGGGCCCTGCGAGGAGAACGGGAGACCTTTCTGAAGGATCAGGAGCGGGTCGGGTACGCCCGGGCCTTGATGGAGGGCTTCAGCGCGGAGGTTCTCACACACTCCTATTGGAAAGTGCCCCAGATCCTGCTGAACAAGCTCAAGAAAGAAGCAGAGGAGACCGGTGCCGATCTGCCGGAGCTGTGCGAGGAGGTGCAGGAACTGAACAGCATCATGTTCCAGGCATACAGCATCATCATGGGCTCCTACCTGAAGGTCCGGGAGGAGAGGATCACCGAAAAGGTCACCCAACTCCAGGAACTGCAGCGATTCACCTACGAAATCATCACACTGTTCGAGCTCGAGGAGCTCGTCTCCTTCATCCTGAGAAGGATCACGGGGCTCTTCTCTGTCGCCGAGGGTTCCTTCGCCGTATTTCGGGAAAACCGCGTTCAAGGGGTCTACCATCACCCCTCGAGCCGGGAAGAGCCTGTGATCACGGGTCTCATGGAACAGACGTGCCGGGAAGGACAGGTTCTCTTCGTGGCGGAAGACGGGCAGGTTCACCGAGACATCGGTCAGAGCCTGCGGAAACAGACGGTATCCGCGCCCATTCAGGCGCGTGGCCGCGTCCATGGGGTGCTCTGTCTCCGAGACCATGGCAGGGGATTCGAGTTCGCGAGCAGAGAATCGGAATTCCTCAATCAATTCTTGTACATCATTGCGGTTGCCCTCGAGAACGCCCTGATGCTGAAAGAGGTCGAACAAGCACGGGAGGCCCTCAGCCTCCTCACGGGCAAGATGATCACCATTCAGGAAGAGGAAAGACGCTCTCTTGCAGCCGACATCCACGACACCCTTACCCAGGCATTGATCGGCATCAGCTACAAGATTCAATTCTGCAAGGAGGTCCCGGACAGAAAGCCGGAAATCCTGGAAGATCAGCTGGACAGCCTGCTTGCAACGGTCAACCAGGCAATCGACCAGTCGAGAAACCTGATCTCCAGCCTCCGTCCGGACCTGATCGACACCATGGGTCTGGTACCGGCATTGGAGCAACATGTGGAGGGGTTCACCAAGGAAACAGGAATCCAGGTGGCCGCCCGATTCCCGAGAAAGCTCGAGCTCTCGTCCGAAGTCAACATCTGTCTTTTCCGGGTGGCACAGGAGGCCTTGATGAATGTCTATAAACATGCCGAGACCGACTTCGCCGAGGTCGAATTGAGGACCGAGAACGGGGGCATCCTGTTCACGGTCACAGACCGGGGAAAGGGGTTTTTCGTAACGTCGACCGTTCCATCTACCAAGGACCGGAAAAGGCTCGGCCTCCTCTCCATGAAAGAACGGGTCGAATCCATCGGTGGGAAGGTGGAGATAGACGCCGGCACGGGAAGAGGCTGTTCCATCCGGGTGACCATACCTGAAAAGAGCGGGGCAAACGGAACGGGCGAGTCCGTTCCTCCCGGGTGACCACACGTGCAACGCGGGGAAGAAGAGGGATGAACAAGATCAAGGTGATGATCGTTGACGACCATCTCGTGGTCAGGGAGGGGCTGAGGCAGCTCCTGGAAATCGAGGACGACATCCAGGTCGTAGCAGAGGCCGGCACCGGCCTGGAGTGCCTGGAAATGATTGAGAAGGCCCTGCCGGATCTCATCTTCATGGACGTCCGGATGCCGGGGATCAGCGGGATCGAAACGGCCCGGCTGGTCTGCCAGCGGCACCCTCAGGTCAAGGTGATCGTGCTGACCATCTACGAGGACGACCAGTACGTGCGGGAGGCGATCAAGGCGGGGGCGAAGGGCTACGTGCTGAAAAAGGTGGGAAGAGAGGAGCTGATTCGAATCGTACGTGACGTCATGGAGGACCGGCCCTTCCTGGACCCGAAAGTGGCTTCCGCCGTCTTCGATCACGTGAAAGGGGACGGGGGGAAGAAGGAAAGGGAAGAGACGCTCACCCAGAGGGAACTGGAGGTGCTCAAGCAGATCGCCGAGGGGGACAACGACCGGACCATTGCAGAATCGCTGCACATTTCCGAACACACCGTTCGGTCCCACATCAAGAATCTTTACAGGAAGCTCGGGGTGTCCTCGCGCGCCCACGCGGTGGCGCGGGCCCTTAGCGATGGAATCATTGCTACAGAGGGTTGATCCGGAGGCCTTGGAGGGCAAAGGGGCTCGGTGATCCTAGTGCCCTTGTTCCCGAAGGGGTGACAAGGTCCGTTTGCCCGGCTCGTTGATATTTGGCTTGCTGTTGTGTATAGCAGGGGAAGATCCTGGAATATCCGACGTTTGGAGGAGGAGGCGATGGCAAAGAAGGCAAAAGCAGTTGCGGTACAGAAAACAAAGAAGGATGCAAGGGCCGAGGCGGTCGACCGTCTCCGGTCGGAATGGACCGAGACAGAGAAGGTCATCCTGCGCCGCAGGAGCGTCCGGCTCTACAAAAAGGAGCAGGTCCCTGAATTCATGGTGAAGCGGATCCTCGAGGCGGGCAGGTTCGCCCCGTCCGCTGGAAACTGTCAGCCGTGGAAGTTCATCGTCCTCCGGGACCCGGAGATCATCGACGGCCTCACCAAGGAGGTCGTTGATACAGTCCGGAAGATGCACGGGATGCTCGACTATCGACAACCCGGCCGTTCCTGGTCCAGGCCGCTGGTCAAGGCGTTCGTCCGGACGAGACCCAACGACCTGCACCCGGTCCCTTTCATGGCAATAAAGATGATCTCCGAGGGGCGCCTCGGTCTCTGGCACGGCGCACCCACGGTGATCCTCATTTTCAAGGACGTTCGCGGCGTTTCGAGCCCGGAACTGGACTGCGGCATCGCGGGCCAGAACATGTGTCTTGCTGCTCACAGCATGGGACTCGGTACCTGCTGGGTGGGCTTCGGCAAGATGGCCTTCGAGTACACGGATAAGTGGAAGAAGCGACTCGGCATCGAGTACCCCTACACATGGGCCAACAGCCTTTCGATCGGCTGGCCCAAGGGGGAGCCGGACGGTATGATCGAGCGACCGACCCATCCCGTGGACTGGTATGAGGACGGCAAGAAGACCGTTTTCGAATGAGGCAGTCCGCTGCAACCCATAGAAAAGGAAAGACCATGGCCCGATTCAGCTTTCTCGATAAGCTCTTGATTCCAACCGTCAACGACCGTGATCAGATCACCACCGGTGAGGTCGTCTTCGACTTGGATAAATGCAGTTCCTGCTCTCTCTGCGTGGAAGCTTGCCCTGCGGACACGCTCCTGTTCGTTGAGAAGAAGCCTCAGCTCAAGACCGGGGTAGCGAACGAGTGCATGGCCTGCGGCGACTGCGTGGCTATCTGCCCGGAAGCGGCCATCCGGCTGACCCGGTCCTACCAATTCTCCAAGTTCTACAGAACCGTCGACCAAGGGGCGCTCTCGGCACCCCGCCTGTTCGAGGACGACTAGGCTCCTTCGGTGGCGTGCTCACATTTCCGTCGTTGCAGCGACCTTTAGCAGAGGAGGGCGGAAACGGAACGGAGGGTATCCATGGGCCTTCAGGGGAGATTGACCAAGGAGAGCATCGCACACACCATGCCGGCGGATGCACCGGCCTACCACAAGAAACCCTTCCACTTCAAAGGAGCCCGGCTGCTAAGGTTCGATTATGAGACCGACCCGGAGGCTGCCGCTGCGCTGATCCCGGACAGGCTTACTCTAGCCGACCCCGCCACGGCTTTTCTTCTGATCAACGAATACCCCTGGTCCACCCTGGGCCCCTATCGAGAGGCCGTGCTCGGGGTGAATGTGTGCCACGGAGCACAGACGCTGCATTACATCAGCCACCTCATGCTGGACAGCGACGTCCCCATACTCGCAGGGAGAGAGCTCTACGGCTTCCCGAAGAAAATGGGCCTCATAGAGTTTTCCCAGCAGGACGACGTACTGGCCGGCTATGTGGAACGCCCCAAGGGAATTCGGATCTGCTCCGGTGTGTTCCGGCCGGAAGCACTTCAGGCTCCCCTCCCGGACGGGACCCCCCTGCAGACCTGTGCGCTGCGGGTCATTCCCAACCCGGAGGCAGGCAAGGACCATTCCCTCGTGGAACTCATCCAGACGGACATGATCTTGAGTTCCGTCGAGCTGTGGGCAGGCACGGGAAGCTGCCACCTCCCCGGGATCTCTGCACTCGATCCCTGGCACAACCTGCCTGTGAAGAAGATGGTGAATGCCTCGTACGTGGTCGCTGATTTCGTGCTGCCCGACGGCAAGATCCTGGAGACGCTCTGATCCGGCGGGTCGGGTCCCATGCCTTCATTCCGGGGGAAACCAGGATGCTGCCGAGGCAGGCAGCCCTCCGAGTCGAGTGGTCGCACACAAGGGTATGAGTGGTACGAATTCGCTGATTACCGAGAGGGAATCGATATGGACCTGATGCAGAAGGGCTACACGAAGATGTTCTGGCGGATCCTTCGGAACCGAGGGGGATACACCGACAGGGAGATCGAGAAACTGCTTCAAGCGAAGTGGGCCCAAGGGGTGTCGGAAATATCCAAGAGCTTCTACTGGTTCCGGGTCGAGATGGTGAAGACGAACCGGTGCACCGTCGGGTGGAAGCAGGGAGACTGCATCTACTTCGACTCCCTGGGGATGCTCATGAAACGCAAATGCCCGAAGACGATCTGTCCTCACGCCATCGCGTCACTCTCACCCGTTCTCTACTCCTGCCTCGACCGGATGGGAAGGGGGGCGGACCCTTCGGAGATGCAGGTCGAATACGTGAGTTGCACCGACCCGGGATACGATCACAGGGGGTTGGGCAACAACCTGATGAAGGTCTCCTACGAGCGGATGCCACTCCACGAGTATCTTCGCAACACGGTCGGCCTTACGCTCACGCCTCATTTGTTGTTCCGGTCGAGCAAGGCCAGGGGCCCGAATCCAGGGGGGATCGAATAGTGGGAAAGAGCAAGAATTCGAAAGCCGGACACGATGCAGACCGCGCGGCCGTTCAGGACTGGGAAACCCGCTCCACATCCGAACGGGAGGAGCTGGCATCCGGATTCCTGCAGCGGTATCCCCTCACCGAGAAGGAGCAAGAGGTCTTCCTCCTTTCTCCGAAAAGGATCGACAAGATCCTTGGAATCGAGAAATACCGGGACGCACGAATCGTGACCACCATCGTCGCCTCCGAGGCCTGTATTGCGGGCCACCAAGTGGGCGACAGGATCCTCTTCGACTCGGCAGGGCGACTGCTGGTGGAAGAGGCGGACAAGCCGGTCTGCATACGGATGCTGAACAGGATCTGGTACCGGCTCGTCATGATCCTCGATCGCATGGCGGATGACAGGTCGGCCGGAATCGGGAATGGCGATTTTGCGGGTGAAGTCATCGATGTCCGCATGAACTGTTTTGGAGCCCCATTCCCCTATGGGGACTGCGGTCAGGTTCTCATGGAATTCTCGGTGGAAGGCCTCGAATAGACTGTTCGGGCCCGGTATTCACGAAAACAGGGGGGTGAACAGATGGCGACGGAACGGGTACATTTCTATTCCGAGGGGGCCAGGCTCGCCGGGATTCTCTATCTACCGGAAGGCGCGGGCGGCGATGAGAATCGAGCGGGCATCGTTCTGTGTCACGGATTCACGGGGGTCAAGGAATTCATCCTGCCCCAGTACGCGGAGGCCTTCGCCCGGGCCGGGTTTGTAGCCCTCACCTTCGACTATCGCGGGTTCGGGGAATCGGACGGACAGAGGGGGCGCCTGCTCTGGCAGGAACAGGCGGCGGATATCATCAATGCGGTGACCTTCCTTTCCACACGCTCCGAGGTGAACCCTGCGCAGATGGGTCTCTGGGGAACCTCTTACGGCGGCGCACTTGCCCCGTACGTCCTCGCCGTGGATGACCGCGTAAAGGCGTGTGTGGGCCAGCTCGGCTTCGGCGATGCAGCTTCCGCCATGACGGACCGGATGCCGCCCGAGGTGATCGACTCCTTTCGACCCATGCTCGAGGAAGACAGGCGCCAAAGGGTGTTGCACAACAACCCGACCTACGGGGATGCGATGGACCTCGCCGGCGACCCGGAGATGACCGCCTTCATGAAGGAGTCTGCAAAGAAGCTCCCCCATCTGGAAGGAAGGCAGATCATGCTTCAGTTTCTCGAGGCCCACCTCCAGTTCTCGCCCATGTCCGTGATCCACAAAAAGGGGGACCGCCCCCTGCTCCTGATCGCCGCAGAGCTCGACGTGGTCTGCCCCATGGAGAACTACAAGCTCCTCTACGACCAGGCGCCGGAACCGAAGCAGTGGATCCTCTTTGAGAACACCCGCCACTTCGAATTCTACGAGGGAGAGCCTGCCGACCGCTCGGCGGCGGAAGCGGTGAAGTTCTTCGAGAAGCAGCTGGGGAATGGATAGGACTCGCCTGCGAGGGGAAACCATGGAAGCCATCGTTGTGAAGGCCTATATCCATGCACCGATCGACCGGGTGTGGGACGTGTTCAGCGATCACGAGAACTACTCGAAGCTGGCAGGGGTTCGCTACTCGAAGCTTCTGAAAGAGGGGACCGACGAGCGCAACGGGCTCGGGGCCGTGCGGGAGGTCCACGGGATGGGGGTGAAGTTCGTCGAGGATATCGTTGCGTACGAACCGCCCCGCCTGCTCGAGTACAAGGTGGTCCGATGCAGCAAACCGATCGAACACGAAATAGGGCGCGTCGAGCTGATTCCGCGAGGGGATGGCACCGAGATCCACTGGGTCTCCCGCTTTCGGTTGAAGATACCGCTCATCGGCAAATGGCTCGGCAAACAGAACCGGGCTGCAGGGCGAGCGTGGTTCTACACCTGCGTGCTGGACATGAAAGACAAGCTGGAAAGGGAGGCGTCCAATGGCTTATGAAGGTTACGAATTCCTGAAAATCCGGGTGGACCGGGCAGTGGCACACGTCACGATCGACAACCCTCCGATCAACCTGCTCACCCTCGAGTTGTCGGCAGAGCTCGTGCGGCTGGCCGGCGAGATCGTGGCGGACGATTCGGTCAAGGTCATCCTTTTCGACAGTGTAAATCCGGACTTCTTCATCGCTCACTTCGATGTTTCGGTTCTCGAATTCCTGGGCTCCCAGCCCATCCCTCCCACGACAGAGCTTCATGATCTGAACAAGGCGGCCGAGGCTTTCCGCCGCATGCCCAAGGTGAGCATCGCCAAGCTCGAGGGCCGCACGCGCGGAGGAGGAAGCGAGTTCGTCCTTGGCCTGGACATGCGGTTCGGGGCCATCGGCAAGGCCGTCCTGGCCCAGCCCGAGGTCGGGGTCGGCATCATCCCCGGGGGAGGGGGGACGCAACGCCTGCCGCGGCTCATCGGCCAAGCCAGGGCCCTCGAGGTGGTGCTGGGCTGTGATGATTTTCCGGCCGAGATCGCGGAACGATACGGTTACATCAACCGGGCGCTTCCGCCGGACGAGCTCACACCCTTTGTGGAAGATCTGGCCCACAGGATTGCGGGATTCCCGGCCGAGGCGATCGCTCTAGCGAAGAAGTCGGTCCAGAACGCCGAGGATCTGCCGATGGTCGAGGGCCTGTGGGAAGAGAGCCTTCTCTTTGCCCAATCCTTGCAGACACCTTCGGCACAGGCTCGAATGAAGAAGTTCATGGAACTGGGCGGACAGACACGCGAAGTGGAACTGGATCTGTCCGACATGGTCAAGGCCTTGGGGGATCCAGAGGGGTAGGGCGGCGGACCAGAAGAACAACTAAATCCTATCCATTCAGTTGGGTTTATTTCGTCTCGGACCGCGGCGGGCGTCCCTGCGCGCGTGTCGCCGGGCTTGCGAACCCCCATCGTTACCTGTATCCTAAGCGATTCAACCAAAATCGACTTAGCCATAAACCGCCGGACGGCGCATCTGCAACCCCTTGAAGCGAAGGAGAGAAACGTATGGTAAAAGTGAGACACCTGGGCATGACTTCATTGATTCTTCTAACCTTTCTCTGCCTGTCTCCGACGGTCTTCGCGGAGATAGCACCTGGAACCGTAATCGACAAGACGAATGCGGAGGAGGCCCAGGGTCTCTTGCCGGACCCGGTTCTGAACTGGGTCAAGAAAGGTGACGGGACGATGACCGTCGGAGAGTTGCCCTTCAACCTCGACGACTTCATGCCACCGGCCGCGCTCGAGTACATGGAGAGCAACAAGGGCAAGTACGACCTGGACGAGGAAGGTCTGATCGTGGACCTGAAGACCGGAAAGCTGCCCGAATTCATCGACGGGATTCCCTTTCCGGAAATAGACCTCGAGGATCCGGACGTCGCGGCCAAGATCATGTACAACAAGCACTTCTACTCTTACACGGTCGGCAATTCCCAGGTCCCGTTCCAGGTGAGCTGGGTGGGCCTCAAGACCGGTTTCGAGCGTGAGATCATCATGGACTACTGGACCTATGCCCTGGACGGGTTTCCTGCGGCAAAGGAAGAGTCCAACCCGGAGAATGTGGAGATGCACTCCCTGATCATCGCGCTGGCGCCCTTTGATATCAAAGGCACGAACATCCTGCTGTGGCGGTACCGGGACGCAAAGAAGGACAGCACCTTCGCCTACGTGCCTGCCATCCGGCGGGTCCGGAGGATGAGTCCGGCAAATCGGTCGGACGCGTTCCTGGGCACCGATTTCTGCGTGGACGATGCGTGGGGATACGGCGGCAAGATCAATGCCTTCAACTGGAAGCTGATCGAGAAGAAAGACCAGCTTCTCCCCTGTTACCCCGGCAAGCCCCTCAAGCTCCAGAAGAACGACGCCGGCGAATGGGCGACCGTGAACGAGGGACAGAACATCACGTACGGCTACCAAACGGAAGGGTACCAGGGCGCTCCCTGGTGGCCCCAAGAGATCATCTACGTGAAGAGGCCCACGTACATACTCGAGTGCACGGCCAAAGACAAGTACTACAATTACGGCCCTCAGCAGCTCTGGGTCGATGCGGGCTGTTACACCCCCACCTACAAGGTGATCTCCGATCGGGCCGGCGCCTACTGGAAGGTGGAATGGCAGTCCATTGGCGGCATCTCGAGCACCGACGGCAGTTACAGGTTCGCCGGCCTCGCGAACATGATGGCCTTTGACGACCGGAGCGAACACGCCTGCGTGCTCGTACTCTACAATCCGAAGAACTCCTCTCGCTATATCGCCCAACACGACAGGAACGATTTCTCCCTGGGCGGCTTCCAGAAGCTCTGCAAGTAGAATCCAGGTTCACTTCGAAACGACAACTCCCCTGCCCGATCCCGGAAACGGGATCAGGCAGGGGAGTTCTTCCTCCGGTTCCACGTATCTGATCCCACTTCATATTCCTCGTCGTCTTCCTCGTCCTCCTCCTCGATCTCGGGGTACAAAGTCGCTGGCTGCCCCGGGTTCCTTCCGCCTCCTTTCGAGGACGAGGACGACGACGAGGACGAGTTAGAAAGAGGGCTGGGAGTCCGGTCCTTGTCCTGTCCTGACCCGGCCATTATCCCCGGCTTGTCTGAAAGGAGTCACCGAAGTATAATCAGTCCCCGCTTTGGTACATGCATCTCCCCGAAGGACCCTCAAAATGTGTTCCGTCAAGGAGGTAGAATCCCATGAGCGCTCAAGAGCCGAAGGTTGCCGGGCACTTCGCCTGCGAACTGGATGCGAAAGTTGAAAGCATGCCGGATTTCGAGGTCACCACGTTCGAAAACGGAAAGTTCGCGGACGAGGTTCTTACGTATCAGAGCATTGTAGGGGCAGGCAGGAAGCTCGCCCGCAAGCTGAATGAGGCAGGAATCGGCAGAGGCGACCGCTTCGCAGTGCAGATGAGGAATCATCCGGAGTTCCTCTACGCCTTCTATGCGGCCTCCGTGACGGGTGCCGCCGCTGTCGTGATCGATCCGCGCACCAAGGGCTCCCGGCTGGACTATGTGCTCAAGGATTCCAAATCGAAAGGAATCCTCTTCACGAGCGAACTGATGGCGGACATCGACGACGTAATCCAGGGCATCCCGGACCTTCAGGTTCTCGGCGTGGCGTACAAGGAAGGGATGAATGTAGCTGTAACGGACAAGTATCCCAGTCTGGAGGAGGTCCTTGGAGGCCCCGAGGCTCCGCCGCCGGATGATCCGAGCGAGGACCTGAACTTGCCCTTCGAGATCATCTACACCTCGGGGACCACGGGCGACCCGAAGGGGGTGGTCATGAAGGGCTCCAGGATGTCCGCCTTCTCGTTGATCGCCCAGATGGTCTGGCAGTACACACAGGAGGACAAGCTCTATACGGGGCTCTCCCTGACCCACGGGAATGCCCAGGCCGTGACCATGATGCCCTCCCTCACGCTTGCCATTCCCTCGGTTTTCAGCCAGAGGTTCACCAAGAGCCGCATCTGGGATATTTGCAGAAAACATGGGTGCACCACCTTCTCTCTGTTGGGCGGAATGATGATGGGCATCTACAGCGAACCGGAGAAACCGGAGGACAAGGACAACCCGGTGAGGGTCGTCCTGAGCGCCGGGACACCGCTGGCCATATGGGAATCCTTTGAAAAGCGGTTCGACCTCAAGATTCACGAGTGGTACGGCGCGGTGGAAGGCGGCTTCGCCCATAACCCGGTCGGAGTAGGGCCGGTCGGGTCCTTCGGCAAGCCTCTGGAAGGGCTCATGGAAATGAAGGTGGTCCGCGAAGACGATACAGAGTGCGCACCTGGCGAACCCGGTGAACTCGTCAGCCGCATGGTGGGGCAGGAAGTGGAAGTGGAATACCTCGGCAAGAAGAAGGCCTCCGAAGAGAAGACCCGGGGAGGCTGGCTCCGCTCCGGCGACATATGCCACACGGACGAAGAGGGGTGGCTGTTCTTCGATTACCGCAAGGGAGGGGGGCTCCGGAGGGCAGGGGATTTCATCATGCCCGAGCATGTGGAAGCGGCGATCGCCACCCACCCCGCCGTGACGGAAGTGTGCGTGTACGGCATCCCGGCCGCATCCGGGGCGCCCGGGGAGGTGGATCTTGTGGCCGCGGTCGTACCCGGGCAGGGCCGCTCGATCGAACCGAAATCCGTCTTTCAGCAGTTCCTGGAGGGACTCGAGAAGAACGCGGTCCCGTCGTATCTCCAGGTGGTCGATGCCATCCCCAAGACGATCTCCGAGAAGAACCTCGACCGCGTCCTGCGGCAGGAATTCAGCAAGGACGGGCAGAACGTGTTCAAGCTCGAAGACCACGTATAGGGAGGAAGGATCATGGATTTTCTGGATCTGAACCGGAATCTGTCCGAAGATGACATCGCTCTGAAGAAGGGAGCCCACAAGTTCGCCAAGGAGGTGATGCGACCCATCGCCAAGGAGCTGGACGAGATGTCACCCAGGGAGGTGATTGCCCCGGAATCCCCTTTCTGGGACTTCATGCGGAAGGGATACGAACTGGGCTACCACAAGATCCTCATGCCCCCACCCTTCGGCCTGGACCTGACTCCTCTGCAGCAGACCATCGTCATGGAGGAGCTCGCGTGGGGAAGCGCCGGCCTGACCGTGGCTCTGACCGTATCCTGTTTTCATGCCTTCCTCGGGTGCCTGAATCCGGAAGAAGACATCGTGAAGAACATCATCACGCCCTTCTGCGACTGCACCGATGCGAGCATCATCGGATGCTGGGGCCTGACCGAGCCGGACCACGGTTCGGATACCGTCATGACCCATCACCCGCTCTTCCACGATCCGAGCATCAAGGCCCAATGCCGTGCGGCCCTGGAAGGAGACGAATGGGTGATCAACGGACAGAAGGCCTCCTGGGTATCTTGCGGAACCATCGCAAGCCATTGCGCGCTGTTCTGCTCTCTCGACAACTCCATGGGCATGGCGGGTGGTGGCATCGCAATCGTTCCGCTGGATCTTCCCGGGGTCTCCAAGGGTGAACCCTTGAACAAGATCGGGCAACGGGACCTCAACCAGGGCGAGATCTTCTTCGACAACGTCCGCATCCCGAAGTCGTACATGCTGATCGGGACGGATCTGTATGAAAACATGCTCGAGTTGACCCTCTCCATGACGACCGCTCTCATGGGCGTGTTCGGCACGGCCTGCGCCCGGGCAGCCTTCGAGGAATCGCTCGAGTATGCGAAAGAACGCGTACAGGGCGGCAAACCTCTGATCGAGCACCCGAACATCAAGATGAAGCTCTTCCGAATGTTCCAGCAGGTCGAGGTGAGCCGGCAGATCAGCCGCGCTGCCTACCTCTACAACAAGGACAACGAGGTCCCTGCCGAGGAGTATTCCATTGTCGCCAAGCTACAGGGCACCCAGGCAGCATTCGACGTGTGCTGCGAGGCGATCATGCTCTTCGGTGGAAACGGCCTGTCCAAAGAGTACCTGATCGAGAAGCTCTTCCGGGACGCCAAGGCCATGCTCATCGAGGACGGCTCGAACGAGTCTCTGGCCATCGCCGGCGGCCACAAGCTCATCCAGCACTACCCTCGTATATCCGGGCAACACAGCATATGAACTTTAACTTTAAACATTAACATATAAACATTTGTAACTATTATGTATTTTAGGAGGATGGTCTTATGGCGAAAACCATCGTTACAGCGGCGATCACCGGAAGCATTCATACCCCGACCATGACACCTCACCTGCCGATCACACAGAAGCAGATTGCGGATGAGGTCGTTCGGGCGTGGGAAGCGGGTGCCGCCGTTGCTCATGTCCACGTGCGGGATCCGGAAACCGGACAACCCTCGCCCTCGTTGGATCTTTACCGGGAAGTCATCACCGACGTGAAGGCTCGATGTGACATCATCTTGTGCCTCACGACGGGCGGCGGCATGGGAATGACCGCGGAGCAGCGTGTTTCGGTGGTCCCAACCTTTAAGCCGGAGCTCGCCTCCTTCAATTCCGGCTCGGTAAACTTCGCCCTGTTCCCCGTAGTGGCCAAGTACAAGGAGTGGAAGCATCCGTGGGAAGCCCAGTACCTCTCCATGACCGAGGACATGGTCTTCTCCAACACCTTCAAGACCCTGAGAGAGTTCTGCCACTTCTTCAACGAGAATGACACCAAGCCGGAGCTCGAGGTCTACGACGTGGCAATGATCAACAACATCGCCTTCATGATCGCACAGGGCCACTTGAAGAAGCCGGTATACCTTCAATTCGTGATGGGCATCCTCGGAGGCATCCCGCCCTCGGTCGAGAATCTGCTGTTCCTCTACAAGACCGCCAAAGAGGCGATCGGCGACTTCGAATGGTCCGTCTGTGCCGCAGGCCGGCACCAGATGCGAATGTGCACGGCAGGGCTTCTGATGGGAGGGAACGTACGGGTCGGCCTCGAGGACAACATGTATCTGGAAAAGGGCCGTATGGCCACGAGCAACGCGGAGCAGGTGGAGAAGATCATCCGGATCGCCCGCGAGCTCGGCTCCGAACCAGCCAAGCCGGACGAGGCCAGACAGATCCTCGGTCTCAAGGGATTAGACAAGGTCGGCTACTAGAAGCAGGCGTGGTCGCATGGGAAGACCAGGTTTGCGCTTGTTTTCTCAGGTCAAAGGTCCAAAGGTACAAGGTAAAAGGGGCGGATCAAGAATTGAAGAATGCCTTCATCACATCTTCACCCCCCCTTGACCTTTCTCCTTTCACCTTTGACCTTCCAAGCTCGACTTTTCACTTGCCCGCTGCGGCGAAGGCCGAGTGATGCCCATAAGCCGGTTCAGCGTTTCGGGCGCATCGCCTTCTTGTCCACCTTCCCGACAGAGGTCAGCGGAATCGCCTCGACGAACTCATAGATCTTCGGCACCTTGTACGCAGCCAGGTTCTCCTTGGCAAAGGTCCTGAGCTCCGCCTCGACTTCTTCGTCGGACTTCGCCTGGTATTCCTCGCTCTTCTGTATCACGAGCTTGACGATCTCGCTGTCCGGCCTTTCCGGGTTGGGAAGGCCGATCAAGGCACACATGCCGATCGCCGGGTGCTTGAAGAGCTTGTCCTCCACCTCGGACGAGAATACCTTGTACCCGCCCACGATGATCATGTCCTTGGCTCGATCCACCACGTAGACATACCCGTCCTCGTCCACCCGGCCCACGTCCCCGGTGTGCATCCAAATGGCGCCGTCGTGTTCGCGCAAGGCGATTTTCGTTTCTTCCGGCTTGTTGAGGTATCCCTTCATGACCTGTGGGCCGCTGCAGATGAGCTCCCCCTCCTCGCCAAGGGGGACCTGCGTCTCACCGTCCTTCAAGTCAACCACCCTGAGCCGGGTACTGGGAAAGGGGAGTCCCACGGAGCCGACCTTCTTCTTGCCCAGGTAGGGGTTGACCGTAATGAGCGGGCTGGTCTCGGTCATTCCCCAGACTTCCATCATCTTTCCCTCGCCGATCACCTCCTCCAGTGCCTTTACGGCCTCCACCGGGAAGGGCGCTGCACCGGACGCCCAGGTCTTGAGCTGAGAGAACTCCAGGCTCTTGAAAGCCTCTTCACCCATCAACATCAGGGCAAGAGAAGGAACGTTTCCCACATAGGTGGGCGGATTCGCCTTCCACTCGCCGATGATGTACTCGAGGTTTCTCGGGTCCGGGATCAGGACCTGCTTGCAGCCCCAGACCATCATACAGGTCGCCAGGTAGAGCCCGGCCTGATGGAACATGGGGAACCCTGTAAGGAAGACTTCCTTTCCACGTTCCGGTTTCACCCAGTGGTCGAACTGATAGATGTTGGCAACCAGGCTTCCGTTCGTCAGCAGGGCCCCTTTCGGAGGCCCTGTCGTGCCGCCGGTGTATTGGACATAGCAGATGTCATCCTTTGCACACTGGACTTCGGGAGGATCATTCGGGTGTTCCTGCAGGAATTCCAGGAAGGCCCTCACTTCCTTTCCTTCCAGGGGTTTGCCTGTCGGATACTCGGTGACCTGCGGCAGGCAATCCGTGGCCCCTGCCACCAGCACGAGACCCACGTCAGGCGTCTGGTCGGCCACACCCGCGTATTTTGCATCAAACAACATGTCCAGGATCACCAGGGCCTTGGCCCCGCAGTCATTCAGCTGGTAGACCATCTCGCCCGGGGTGAGCAGCGGCGAAAGCCCGGAAGTAGCACACCCCGCGCGCAGCGCGCCCGCGATCGCAATCAGGTACTGCGGAATGTTCGGCATATCGATGGCCACCACGTCGCCCTTGCCCAGCCCCTTTTCCTTCAGGGCCGCTGCAAGACGGCCGGATTGCTCGTTGAGTTCACCGAAGCTCATGGTCATTCCCGCGTACTGAACCGCGGGTCCATCGGCATGTTCCTCAAAAGTGGAAACGAGAGCCTCGTGCAGGGCAACATCCGGGATCTCGATCTCCCCCTCCACGCCTGCATCGTAAGACCTCAACCAGGGCTTCTGGTCATAATCCATCGCATCCTCCTATGTCTGAGAGGGACGGCTGAATACGAATCCTCTCTTCCCATAGCACTTCCTCGAAGAAGTTTCTAGTGGAGTGACGCGTCAGATCCGTCCCAGCTCCCGGCATCTCATGGGAGGGCCACTTGTCACTCGCCACCGGCCACCGTACCGGGCACGCTCAAGAAATCGCCGCCCGGAGACCCGTGCCCGGCCGCAGTCAATTGTCAACAAAAAACAATTGACTGACATTCCGAATCGGGGTATCCTTTCGGAATCTTGCCGAACAGGGATCTCGGAGGAGGATCATGCAGGCGCCGACGGACGTACCGGAACAGCGGTTCAAGGTGGCCAAGAACCTGTCGGAGCAGATTGCCGGCTACCTTCGTGTTCAGATCATACGTGGGGAACTGGCGCCCGGCGAACGAATCCTCGAGGCAAAGCTCGCGGAAACCATGGAAGTGAGCCGGGGCCCGATCCGGGAGGCCCTGCGAATTCTCGAAAAGACCCGGCTCATCGAACTCACGCCGCGCCGGGGAGCCAGGGTGACCGAGATGTCTCCGGCCGACATCGAGTCCCTCTATGACGTCCTGACCGAACTCTACGCCCTCGTGGCGGGAAAGTCGGCTGAGAACCGGGACCCGGAAGATCTGCAGCGAATCGGGGAGGCGGTCAAGGGGGCCGCATCCTGCGCGGTAAGTGGCGACCCCGCCGGATACTACGATTCGATCTTCGCCTTTGCCGACGCAATACGAAAGGCGAGCCGGAACGCATTGGCAGACCAGATTCTGGGGGACCTGGAACCTGCCACGCGCCGCACCCAGTTTGCAACCCTGTCGCAGCGCATCGACGATCTCGCGAAGAACGTGACCTTTTTTCAGAAGGCCGCCCGCCATATCGAAAAAGGCAACGCGGAGATGGCGGCCCAGATCATCCGGAAGTACGCACAGAATGAGAAGTCCTTCGCCCTCCGCATGCAACGCAACGCCCTGAAATCCGAAAGCTAGAGGCGACTTTGATGCGCAGCCCATCCGATTCTTCACAACCTTCCCGCCAAGTCTTCGCCATAACCGGGAAGGGGGGCGTCGGCAAGACGACCTTTACCGCCATTCTGGCAAAGATCCTTTCGGCCGAAGGAGTGAACCTTCTGGCCGTGGACGCGGACCCGCCCGTGAGCCTCACCTATGCCCTCGGTGCACAGCCGGTCAAGACCGTGGGAGATATGCGGTCCCGGCTCATCGAGGACCCGGCCGAGAAGAAGAAATTCGATGAGAAACACACGCGAGACGTAGTGAAAGAAGAGGTGCTCATCGACCTGAAAGGAATGGGCTTGCTCGTTCTCGGGCGCGCGGAAGGGCCGGGCTGCTACTGCGGCCTGAACCAGCTCCTGAAGTTCGGAATCGAGTCACTGACCGAGCAGTACGAAATCACCTTGATCGACTGTGAGGCCGGAATCGAGCAGATCAACCGACGGGTCATCGATTCCATAAGCAGGCTCGTCATGATCTCCGATGCGACCCTCAAGGGGCTCCAGACGGCCGCCTACTTGAGAGACATCGCATCGAAGCATGGTGTAGCAGGGCCGTACGAGACCGGTCTCGTGATCAACCGCGCAGGGGAGGGCGTCGAGGCCCTGATGCAGAAGGCCCACGAGATGGGTCTCCACGTTCTGGGCGTGGTACCGCCCGACCCGAACGTGGCCGAGTACGATCGCGTCGGCAAGCCCACGATCGGACTGCCTGACGATTCACCCAGTGTCCTGGCCGTGAGAGAGATTCTGAAGGGTTTGAGACGGGCGGATTGATCGTTTCCGATTTTGTTGATCGACTGTTGTATTTCTAGTATCGTGCTAGGGTAACCTTAACCGGACAAGGAGGGACAGGCTATGTCAGAGCCGAGAAGGACCATACAGGCCGACGTGGTAATCGCGGGTTCAGGACCCGGGGGCGCGACGACGGCCGTGGAACTCGCCAAGAAGGGCAAGAAGGTCATCATCTGCGAGGCAGGCAAATACCATCAGCGACTGGGCCAGAGCACCTTCATGCTCCTCGGCATGATGGACAACATGGGCCTGACCTTCTCCAAGGAAGGAACATGGGTCCTGAGGCCCAAGACCGCGGGCGGCGCCTCCGTCGTCTATTGCGGGACTGCAGTCCGTCCGCCCCCATGGCTCAAGGAGAAGTATGGGATCGACTTGGACGAAGAGGTGGATGAGCTCTACAAAGAGATCCCGATCCAGACGCTCCCGGACAATCTCGTCGGGCCTGCGGCACGCACGATCATGCAGGCAGCCCAGGATCTGGGACACGACTGGAACCTGATCGACAAATGGATCCGGCCGGAAAAGTGCGAGCAGAACTGCGGCAAGTGCGCCATTGGTTGCCCGACAGGCGCAAAATGGACCGCACGGGAGTACCTCGAAGAAGCGAAACAGCACGGGGCCGAACTGCTCCTCAAGACCAAGGTGGACCGCGTCCTCACGGAAAGCGGCAAGGCGGTGGGCGTCAGGGCAAAGGGCCCGGGCGGGTGGATGGATATCTTGGCCGAAACGGTGATCCTCTCCGCCGGCGGACAGGGGACACCTCCGATTCTCCAGCGCTCGGGGGTCTACGATGCCGGACAGGGCTTCTTCGCGGATCCCCTATGGTTCGTGGCGGGCCCCAGCAATATTCAGGGATCCATCTACGACGTTCCGATGACCGCGGGAGAGATCAATGCCGAGGACGGTATCGTGATGACCGACCTCATGACCCCGCCCACCATGTTCGCAAGCACCCTCGCGTACGCGGGTCAGAAGGGGATCATGTCCCTGCCGAAGGTCCTCCGCTACAGGAAGACCTTCAGCATCATGATCAAGGTGAGAGACGGCCTGGACGGAAGGATCAACCTGGACGAGTCCTTCTCCAAGCCCCTCGACTATGATACCTGGTGGAAGCTGAACAAGGGGGCGGTCCTGGCGGAAGAGATCCTGATGAAAGCGGGCGTGAAGAGGGACGACCTGGTCCAGACCGGGGTGATGGCGGCCCATCCGGGCGGCACGGTGCGCATCGGAGAGTTGCTCGACAAGGACTGCCAGACTCCGATTCAGAACTGCTACTGCATGGACACAACGATCATTCCCGAACCGTGGGGCCTGCCGCCCACCGTCACGGTCGTTGCCATGGCCAAGCGCCTTGCAAAGCACCTGTCTGTTCCGGCGGAAGCGAAGGTGGCTGCCCAGGAGCCGGCCTGATCAACCCCTGAGGGACAGGCGGTTTAGGACCAGACACGGAGCCGGGGAGAATTCCCCGGCTCCTTTCATATAGGAGGCCAGACGAGATGATACCGAATTTCATCAAGCAGAAGATCGAAGGGTCCATGAAGCAGTCCACGAGGGGGCTCTTCAACCTTCACGGCTGGAAGAACGTAGGACAGTTCCTGCACGCCTACTACTACATCGCCCATCTGGACCAGTACATCAAGGTCCTCCTGCCCGGCCTGAGGATACTGGACAAGTACGTGCCTGACTCGAAGAAGGAGGCCTTCCGGTCGCTCTTCGCCTTCATCCCGGACCGATATCACGCCAAGGTGATTCCCCTGGAGGATGCGAAGAAGATCGTGACCATGAACCAGGACGTGAACGTTCCACCTGAAGACTCGAAGAGGATCATTCCCTTCGATGTGGCCTACCAGATGACCGTTCGCAACCCGGACTCCATCGTGGTCATGGACTGCGCTTGCAGAAGCGAGAAGAAGAACCCCTGTCAGCCCCTGAACGTCTGCATGATGGTGGGGGAGCCCTTCGCCAGCTTCGCCCTGGAACATGCCAAATCCCTCAACCCCAGGAGGGTGACCCAGCAGGAAGCCGTCGAGCTGATGGAAACATGTCACAAGAAAGGCCACGTTCAGAACGCCTACTTCAAGGATGCCCTCGGGGACCAGTTCTATGCCATCTGCAATTGCTGCAAATGCTGCTGCGGAGGGATCGAGGTGGACAAGGTCGTTCGCTCCATCGGCTTTCAGAACCCGATCAAGGAGCTGGCCCCTTCCGGATATCTGGCTGCTGTGGACGAGGAGCAGTGCAAGGGCTGTGGCGTTTGTGAAGCCAAATGCGCGTTCGACGCTGTCAAGATCGAGGACGAAGTGGCCGTCATCGACGCGGACGGGTGCATGGGCTGCGGCGTCTGCCCGGACCTCTGCCCGGAGGACGCGATCGCACTGAAGGAGGACCCTTCGCGAGGGATTCCGCTAGACCTGAAGGCACTGGGGTACGAGCCCAGAGCGGACGCCTGATCCTTTTTGATACGCTGCGTTATATAACAAGAAAAAGGACTTGACGAACGATCCTTCAATTATGTAAGAAAGGAGGGAGGATTCGGCCTGCCCAAAGCTGTTTTATTTTTTCGGGAGGCCCGCGACCGGGTATTGAAGACTCAAGGTTGCTATGGTAAGAAGGTTCACCGGGTGAGCAGCGTTTTCTGAATGTCCGGCAAAATCGAAGACAAGGGGGGACAAGATGGACGTGCGGAAACGGGCATGGATCGGGCTTTTTGCGGCGATGATGATGGTGGGGCTGGTAGGGTCGGCAGAGGCCTTCTACATCGATGACAAGAACACCCTCTCCTTCAGCGCCAAAGCGAGTACCCGTGCGACCTTTCGCCTGCAGAAATCCTCAGGGTTCACGCAGCCGGAAGTGAAGGCGGGTGATCTGGTCCAGTGGCGGAACTTGGCGATCTTGGAGGTCGATCACGACCTGAAGCAGCTGACAAAATCGCTGGACATCCTTTATCCCCTCAAGAAATTCAAAATCCGGTCAAAGTATCACCTTGTGGGCCGTTTCATGTACGAGGCGGTGTACAACGTCGGCTCGGACAGGATCAAGGCGGTCCGCGACAATGACAAGGTAAATATCGACAACTTCAAACAGTCCTATGAACTGTGGGAAGCCTACATCGATTTCGCTCGAGGCCCCGCATTCATTCGTATTGGAAGGCAGAACCTGGCGTGGGGCGAGACGGACATCTTCCGCCTGCTGGACAACATCAACCCTTTGGACAACACCTTTGGAGGCCCCTTCGAGGACCTGGACGACCGGCGGATCCCGTTGTGGATGTTGCGAGGCAGCTACAACCTCGGAACGGTGGGACCGGTCGCGTCCCTGACCGTCGAGGGCTTCTGGGTGCCGGGTCCCTGGGATGTGAAGGTGGGGCCGTGGGCGCCCTGGGGCACCCCCTACGAGGTACCCTTGGACAAGGCGGCAATCTACGACATCCTCTACATCAACAATCCGGACAAGAAGATGGCGAACAGCCGCTGGGGGACCAGGATCCAGGGTATGCTGGGCTCGGCCATGAACGTCTCGGTGGCCTACATGGAGACCTTTCTGGATGCACCCACGACGCATATCGTCACCACCGAGCCGGTGGTGGGCCCCCTCCTCGACACGAGCGTGGTCCAGATCCACGGAGACCGTCCCAAGTTCCAGATTGTCGGCGCAAGCATGAACTTCTGGGAGTCCATGACCGACTTCGTGTTCCGCGCCGAAGTGGCCTATTTCATCCGGGAGCCGGTCTGGATCAAGGGAATCAACAACCTCCCGCTCACGGGCGACTTCATCCCCTTGTCGGATCCTGTCCTGGACGCGGTTGCAGTTCTGACGGGAACCGATCTGAGGTCTACCGGCGTGTTCGGGCTTCCGAACAACCCGCAGTCCGGCCCGATTCCTGTGAAGAACTCCCTGAACTGGATGCTCGGTTTCGACAAGCAGCTCTGGCTCCGGTCCCTGAACAGGAAGAACATGTTCTTCATCTCCATGCAGTACTTCGGCAAGTGGTTCCCGGATCACGACAAGAACCAGGTTACACCGGTCCCGCTCCCCGATCTCTTCCTGCCCTATCCGAACGGGATCACCGGAGAGAAGATCCCGGTATACTCCGAGTATCCGAGCGTTAGCGAGCTGTCGACCATCTTCACGGGACTGATCAACACCACGTACCGGAACGGCACGCTCAATCCACAGTTCGCCTTTGTCTATGATACGGTAGGGGCGTGGTTGTTCCTGCCCCAGATCACGTACATCAAGGAGCCCTTCCGGGTCACCCTCCAGTACGCGGGCGTAGTGGGGCAGTTCAACAGCGTCGGCCTGTTCCGCGACCGGGATCAGATCAGCATCACCTTAAGCTACCTGCTGAATTAGATGAGAGAGGGCTTCACATAACGATTGTTCCGAATAACTCCTAGATCACTCCGAAGGCGCACCCCGTAATCCGTATCGGGTTGCGCCTTTGTACTTGGAGGCTTTCGTTGACCCTTTCGCCTTTCCTCCAGCAGCGGCGGCCGCTCCCGGACGAAAGGCACAGGAAAGAACCGAAGAGATGAGCAAGACGAGGAAGAGCAGGGCGGTCAAGCTGGGTGCCGAAATCAGGCGGCTTCGAAAGAAGGCCGGCCTCAGCCTGGAGGAACTGGCCAAGCAGACAGGATTGGCCGAAGACTACCTTTCCAGGATCGAGGAAGAAACCGAGATTCCCCCGGTCGGCGCGATGCTCCAGATCTCACGGGTCCTCAGCCTGGATGCGGGCAAGCTCTTGAGCCGGGCCGAAACACAGGACCGGACTCGCAAGAAGAAGGAGGGTCTTCAGAGGAGAAAACGCTCTTACGCGTACAAGACCCTGGCGCCCGGCGGGGCGACCATGCACCTCAAGGCCTTCCAGGTGACGATCGATCCCCAGCAGGATCATGAGATGGTCGACTACCGTCACGAGGGGGAGGAATTCATCCACGTCCTGGCGGGCAAAGTCGAGGTGACGGTCGGAGAGAACAAATACAAGCTTTCAAAAGGGAAAAGCCTCCACTTCAATTCCGCGGTCCCGCATATGCTGAGAAACCCCGGAGACGTGAAAACCGAACTCATCGTAGTCCTGTACACCCCCTGAGGTGCCCAGGCTCGCAGGAGCAATCGAACCATGGCGTGGCCCATTACAGATGAACAGCGCATGATTCAGCTCATGGTGCGCGAGTTCACCCGGAAGGAAATCGAACCGGTGGCGGCCGAAAACGACCGGCAGGGCCGCTTCCCCGCCGGGATCTTGGAAAAGATGGCCGAACTGGGGCTGATGGGGATGATGGTGCCCGCACAATACGGAGGCGCCGAGGTGGGAGCCGTGAGCTACTCGCTGGCCCTTCAGGAAATCGCCTCTGCCTGCGCATCGACAGCTGTCATCATGAGCGTGACCAACCTCAGCTGCGAGCCCCTCCTGCAATACGGAAGCGAAGAGCAGAAGTCGCACTGGCTTCCCCCGTTGGCTTCCGGTGAGGGACTGGGCGCCTTTGCCCTGACAGAGCCGGAAGCCGGCTCCGACCCGGGCAGCCTCCGCACGCTCGCCGTCAAGGCGGGCGACAGCTACCGGATCAACGGATCCAAGGTCTTCATCACCAATGGGGCCCACGCGATCACCTTCGTTCTTGTGGCCAGGACCTCCCAGGAAGGGGGCAAAAAGGCATTGAGCGCCTTTCTTATGCCCCGAACCACGCCCGGCCTCGAGATCGGCCCTGAAGAGGAAAAAATGGGCCTCCACGCCTCGAGCACCGTGCCCCTCACCCTGGAGGAATGTTCGGTTTCACTCGAACAGCGACTTGGCCAGGAAGGGGATGGTTTCAAGATCGCCATGACTGCCCTGGACGGCGGCAGGATCGGGATCGCCTCCCAGGCAACCGGAATCGGACAGGCCTGCCTAGACGAATCGGTGCGTTACAGCAAGGAGAGGAAGCAGTTCGGTCGATTCCTTGCGAGCAACCAGGCGATTGCCTGGATGATCGCCGACATGGCCACCGAACTCGAGGCGGCCCGACTTCTAACCCTCCAGGCCGCGTATCAAAAGGAATTGAAACAATCCTTCACCCGTGAGGCCTCCATCGCCAAGCTATACGCCTCTGAAATGGCGAATCGCGCCGCCTACAGCGCGCTCCAGATCCACGGTGGCTATGGCTACACCCGTCATTACAAGGTAGAAAGGCTCTACCGCGACGCACGCGTGACCACTCTCTACGAGGGCACCTCTGAAGTCCAAAGGATCGTGGTCTCCAGAGAGGAACTCCGCGGCTGAGCTTCCCGGATGTCCTTCTCCTGCCCCGCTGCCAACTCACTCACACCCATACCCTGGGATACCGTCGAAAAACCTCAAGTGAAGTCACACCATAGTTCGTTTTTACTATTATATTAAGGTAATTACCTCTTACTATTCAACTCGATTCTATCTCCATTTACCCGGGGAGAGCCGCAAGCCCTCACTGTTTGTATACAAAATACAGAATTTTGTTGACATACTTGCTGCGCTTTGTTAGAAGTACGGTAATCAAGGAGGTCAAGGAGGAACACAGTGACCTTTGCCCCGAAAGAGACCCTCGCAGTTCAGATCGCTCAGTACGTGAGCGACAAGATCATCCGCTCCGAATTGAAACCAGGCGAAAAGATCCAGGAAGAGAGGCTCGCCGAAGAACTGGGCGTCAGTCGATCCCCTGTTCGTGAAGCCCTCCGAATCCTCGTAAAGGACAGGTTGGTCGAGGTTGTTCCGCGTCACGGTGCGCACGTCACAGAGATGTCGGCCGCCTACGTGGACTGCCTCTTCGACATCCTAGGCGAGTTGTACGCACTCGGCGCCAAGAGATTTGCGGAGAGGTGCACGGATGAGGACCGCAAGCACCTTCACGCAGCCCAAGAGCAGTTGGATAGCGCTGCGGATGAGGGAGACATTCTCGACTACTACAGAGCCTTTCTGGAATACGGGCGAGCAGGGATGCGGGGATCCAAGAACCCTCTTCTCGAACAGATGGTTCTCGGCGACCTGGATACGAGCATGCGCCGAGCCGAATACGCGGCCGTGTCCGTTCAGGTAGGGAACCTGAAGAAGAATGCCGACTTCTTCAAGAGAATAACCCGGTACGCCGCTCAGGAAGGAAACGGAGAGATGGCGGCACAAACGGTACGCGCCTTTTTCGAGCATGAGAAGGAATATGTCTTGAAAAACATAGAGGAGAAAGAGCGTAGGACCGGCAACGCTGAAAAACCGGACGAACAGAATGTCCCAACCCCATTCAAGCGGAAATGAGGGCATCGTAATGAACGGGGATGAACACATTCCGGACATCGACATCGATGAAGATTCAGAAGCCAAATCGTCTCCCATTCCCGTCTGTGCTGTGGAGGGACAGAGCCTGAACGGGCTGGGGATGATGATCCAACAGTACCTGGAGCAGAACTTCGCCGAATTCGAACACAAGGTGGAGGCAGGCCGCCGCATCCGGGGACGCGTGTGCGTGGAGGTCGAGAAGGGGATTGCAACGACTGTGTCCTTCCAGGGGGAAGAGGTCCTGATCGAAAACGGGTCCGGCGAGAATCTTGATCTCCATCTGGAGAGCTCCTACCTGCTGCTTGCGAACATACTCTCCGGCAAGGCCAACCCCTTCGCCGAGGTGATCAAGAGAAACATAAAGCTCCGGGCCATCCCGAGGAAGCCGTTTCAGTCCTTGAAGATTCTCTCTTTCCTCAAGATTCCGCCGGAGCTCCTCATCGAGCCGGTTCCCTCGAAGACCAAGGCATACCTGCTCTATGCGGCCGGCTCCATCGTGGGCCTCAGCGGCTTGAGCCTGCTGGTCTATTACCTCTTCCAGCTGTTCGGCGGGTCATGATTCCGAAACACAATCCTTACATGAAGAAGCCTGGATATATTTTTCATAGTAAACTAGTAGGAATCATTCACACTCTGGAAAAGAGACAAGAGGAGGGTCAAGTCATGCCAGCAATCTACAGTCCGGAGTGGTACGAAGCCATGTTGAGCTTGGCCAACAGCCGCGACGACATCTCCGAGAAAGTGCCGCAGGGAGAATGGAGAATCGCGGTAGAGGTGGTGGGGGACGGGAAGTCGCCGTATGTGCCCGAAGGGACGACAAAGCACTATTTCGTTCGTTTTCTCGATGGGAAGGTGGCCGAGTACCAGGAATATCCTGAGAAGGTTCCGGGCAAGGGCCTTCACTACCGAATTACCGGTCCGGCCAGTATCTTTGACGGCGTTGCCGCAGAGATTGTGGACCCGGTGGAGGTGGGCCTCAACGGCACGATGACGATCCGGGGAGACATGCGCCTCCTGATGCAGCACGCGGACATGGTGAACGTGATCTTCGAGGTCTATGCCCAGAGCGGGCTGACCGAGTGGCCTCTGGGGAAGCCCCCCTACGCATGATTCCCAATCCAAGAACGAGGAGATGAAGAATGAACAAAGAAACCTATGATGCCATTGTGATCGGGGCCGGGCACAACGGCATGGCCCTGTCCACCTACCTGGGCAAGAGCGGCTGGAACGTACTGGTCCTCGAGAGGAGGCTGGAGGAAGGGGGAGGGCTTTCAACGGAGCTCTACACGGAACCGGGCTTCCTGCACAACCTGCACAGCAACTATCACACCTTCGTGGGTCTTTGCCCGGTATACGACGATCTCGACCTGGTGGGCGAACCGGACGGTGTCTCCTACGGCCATCCGCCGGTACAGATGGGGTCCATCTTTTCCGACGGGACGGCCCTGACGGTCCACACGGACATGGCCAAGACGCATGCCTCGTTCAGCCGGTTCAGCAAGAAGGACGCGGACACGTTCCTACGGTTGCACAAGGAGGTGAAGGGCTTTCAGGACCTGATGATCCGCACCTTGATGTACGCTCCCCCCATAGACGTGAACGACATTACCAAGGCGCTGGCCACATGGAAGGTGGAGGACAAGACCGAGTTCTTCCGGGCCAAGCTCAGGTCCATGACCATCAACGACTTCCTGAACCAGCACTTCGAGAATGAGCGGATCAAGGCCATGCTCGCCTTTCACGCGGCTGTCTGCGGGTACTATACGGACGTCGTGGGGCTGGCTGTCTCCTTCCCCTTCATGCTGGGCAAGATCGACAACTGGAAAATCTGCATAGGCGGCTCGCATCGCCTGGCTCACGCCCTGTGGAGGCAGATGCGACGGGCAGGGGTCACGCTACTCCCGTCCGCACCGGTGGGCGAGATTCTGCTCGAAGATGGCCGCGCGGTGGGCGTCCGGCTGGACGACGGCACCGAATTCTATGCCGACAAGCTCGTGGCCAGCAGCGTGGACTTGCAGCAGACCTTCGGCAAGATGCTTCCCGCAGGCGCGGTGCCGGAGGAAACCCAGGAAGAGGTGGAAGGGTACAAGTACCAGGACGGCTCGCTCTTCACCGTGCACATGGCGATGCACAACGTGCCGACCTACAGGGCGGCTGCTTTCGACCCGGACATCAACCAGGCGTGGGTATTGAACATCGGATACGAGCGTCTGGAGGATTTTAGCGAGGACTGGGCCGCTATCCGTAGGGGGGAGGTGCCTGCGGAACCGAGACTCAACGTGGCGATCAATTCCATGTTCGATCCAACGGATGCTCCGGAGGGGAAGGCCACAGGCATGATCCGTGTCTTCGCGCCCCATTCGGTCAACGGCAAGGGACCTGGAGAGTGGTCCACCTCCTTCAAGGATGCGTATGCCCAGAAGTGCGTCGACAAAATGCTCGAGCAGTGCGATGGCTTCACACAAGAGGACATTTGGGTGCAGAGACCTTACACCCCGTTGGACATCTCGGAGAAGATCGTGAACATGGTGAACGGCGACTGGATGGTGGGCAGCATTTCCGAGGCGAACCTCATGCTCAATCGGCCCAGCCCGAATCTCTCTCAGTACCGGACACCGGTAAAAGGATTGTATCTCTGCGGTTCCACGACTCATCCGCACGGGTTCATCACCTTCGGGCCTGGCTACAACGCCCTGCAGGCGATCGCAGAAGACTTTGATCTGGACACGTGGTGGGTAGAAATCTAAAAGGAGACGCACAAATGATCAAGAAGGAATATGATGCTATCGTAATCGGAGGTGGGATCCAAGGTCTCTGTCTCGGGGCCTATCTGCAGCGAGCCGGTATGCAGACTGCGATCTTCGAGCGAAGGCACGAAGAGGGTGGTTGCGTCTGCACGCGCGAGACGACGGCTCCCGGATTCATGCACAATCACGCCGTGTGCATGGAGTTCCTCGAGTGGATGCCCTTCTACCTCGATTTCGGGCTCGACAAGCTGGGAGGGCGAACCATCTACCCGGATGCCCAGTTCGGGATCCCCTTTTCGGACGGAAGCCCCCCGATCATCCTGTACAACATTGCCTCGGAAGAGAATTACCAACGTTCCCACAAGTCCATCTCCGTCTACTCGGAAAAGGACGCGGATACGTGGGTGAAGTACCGTCGCATGGCCCAGGATCTGGAACCCATGTTCTGCAGCTTCTTCTACAGCCCTCCCGCCATGCCGACACCGGAAGACCCGGACCCTCTGCAAACCCTGAACCGGACCCTCCTCGAACTGTTCGGGCTGCCTCATGATCTGGCTCAGGGATCGGGCAAGGACCTGATCGACCATCTCTTCGAGACGCCCGGACTGCGGGCCCTGCTGTACAAGGGCCTCGAGGACTGGGGAACACCTCTGGAAATGCCGGGATTGGGGGCCTTCGGGCTGATCAGCCTCTTCTTCATCGAGGCCAACTCGCGCATCATGATCGGTGGAACCCACACCCTGGCCCATGCCATGGTCATGGCCTGCGTGAGGGAAGGCGTTGAGTTTCACGAGCGGGGGGACGTGAAGAAGATCATCGTGGAAAGTGGAAGGGCGGCAGGGGTTGTGCTCGCGGACGGGACTGAGGTCAGAGCCCGAAATCTCGTCGCCTCGAACGCGGATCTCAAACAGACCCTGCTCGGCATGGTGGGAGAGGAAAATTTGAGCGCCCATTGGGTCGAACGGACAAAGGCCTTCAAGTACGGCCGCTCCTGCGTCCTCGGATCGTCGCATATGGCGCTCCATGAGGCGCCCGACTACAAGAGCGCCAAGCACGATCCGGACATCAACAACACCTTCATCACGGTCGTGGGCGTGGATACCCCGGAAGAAATGGCCGAACACTGCCGTGAGGTGGAGGCGGGCAAGATCCCGACGATACCGGCCCTGTTCAATTCTGTACTCTCTACATTCGATCCTACCTACGCCCCGCCCGGGAAGCACACCCTGTCCGCCTGGATCTTCTTCCCCAAGGCGAGCGACCTCACGCGGGAAGAGTGGTACGAGGTGAAGAAGACCTACAATAACCGGATCATCGAGCATTTCGAGAAGTGGGCCCCGAACATGACCCGGGAGAATGTGATCGCAGATTTCTTCGAGACCCCGTTGGATTTGCAGGACGACAAGCTCATCCCGGAGGGGGATTTCTGCTACGGGCTCATGTGCCCGGAGCAGCTGGTGCACAACCGGCCTTTCCTCGAGGCTGCACAGTACCGTGCGGAAGTCGAGGGTCTCTACCTGGCCAGCTCGGGCCAGCACCCTCTGGGCGGGGTAAGTGCCGGCGTAGGCTACAATGCATACAAGGTGATCGCCGAGGATTTCAACCTCGACTACAAGCCCTGGGAAAGCACCGGCCGGGGCTATTGAGTTCGGGGAGGAGGAACAAGGTCAGAGGAACCGTAGATATGGCGAGCCGGAGGGGAAGTCGAAGACTGCGAGCGAAGCGTGGCAGCCCCCCGGCACCGTGGAATTCCGGTGGGACGCGACATCCTTCCGTGCCGGGGGATTGCCGCGTCGCTGGCGCTCCTCGCAATTTCCACGATGTATCACACCGACCGCATTCTCACTGAGAAGAACCCACTCGGAAAAAGGGGGAGAACTATGACGCGATTACAGGACAAGGTAGCGCTCGTCACGGGAGCCGGCGCCGGCATCGGCAAAGCGATTGCAGAGACCTTCGGAAAAGAAGGGGCAAAGGTCGTGGTCAACGACCTGAACACCGACACGGCAAAGGCCGTGGCCGACGGTATCAACAAGGGTGGGGGGACTGCCGCCTCCATTCAGGCCGACGTCTCCAAGGAGGCGGACGCAGCCAAGATCGTGAAATTCACGGTCGACACCTATGGGAGCCTGGACGTTCTGGTCAACAACGCGGGCATCGAGTTGATCAAGCCGACCCACGAGTTGACGGAGCAGGAATGGGACGCGGTCATGAACGTCAATCTCAAGGGGCTTTTCTTCGTCTCCAAGCACGGGGTCGTCCAGATGATGGCCCAGGGAGGCGGAAGCATCATCAACATGGCCTCTGCTGCGGGCTTGATCGGCTTTCCGCTCCTCGGATCCTACTGCGCTAGTAAAGGAGGCGTGGTTCAGTTGACCAAGACCATGGCGCTGGAGTGCAGGCCGGCCAACGTCCGTGTCAACGCGATCTGTCCTGCCCTGATTGAAACGGACCTGGGAGATCGGTTCGTGGACAGTTACAAGGCCGCGGGAATACCGGCCGATGAACTGCTGATGTCCATGCAGGGTCGCATGGGGACCGTGCAAGACGTTGCCGGTGCAGCCCTGTTTCTGGCAAGCGACGATTCCACCTTCGTGAACGGCGTCGCCCTCCCGGTCGACGGAGGCGCCTGCGCGGGGTAGGGGCCGTTTGACGTCCTCGAGGACGAGGAGGACGACGACGAGGACGAATCAAGTGCACATAGTGAAGCTTCGAAAGGAACTGCCATGAGCACGACAACCGCCGGCTCGGCCGCAACACTGAGCGCCGTGGAGGAGTTGACCACTCTGCCCCTCAGGGGCGAGAACCCCTATATCCGGGACTGGAAGGAGAGTGGAGGCAGGGTGTTCGGCTACACGTGCAGCTATGTCCCAGAAGAGATCCTGTATGCAGAAGGCCAGTCGTCCAGGATCCTCCCGATCCGTCTCGGAGCCCAGGGGGCTACGACCATGGACGACGCCGACATCCACATGCACAAATTCCTGTGCACCTACTGCAGGTGTGTGATGCAACTGGCCCTGACGGGCGAGTACGACTTCCTGGACGGCGTTGTCCTGACCAACGGGTGCGAACACATGCGAAGGACCTTCGAGATCTGGCGGGACCAGGTCGAGCCGCCCTTCGTTTCGATGCTGTCCGTGCCTCACCGCCGCGACGGTGACACTCAGATTCAGTGGTACTGTGACGAGATCACGAAGCTGATAGATGAGATCGGGAAGAAATACGGCTATCTCCCTTCCAAAGAGTCCCTGCGGAGCGCTGTCAGGACCTACAACCGATACAGGGAGCTGATGCAGGAGCTGTATGCTCTTCGGTCGATAGACCACCCGAAGCTTTCCGGGGTCGAGGCGATGCAGATCGCACAGGCAGGCTTCAGCATGCCCAAGGACGCCTTCAACGAGAAGCTCGCCGAAGCAATCCAGGAACTCGACGCAAAGCCGGGCATCAAAGACGCCCGAGCCAGGATCATGGTGGGCGGCAGCTACATCGACGACCCCTGGTTCATCGAAATCATCGAAAGTACAGGGGCCGTCGTGGTAACCGATGTCCTTTGCACGGGCAGGAAGTACGTCGAGGGCATGGTGGACGAGACGATCGACCCGGTGGAGGCGATCGCCAGGCGGTACTTCCTCCGCGACCCTTCGTGTCCGCGCATGGTGGACGGTTACCCGGAACGGATCGCCTTCACCAAGAAGCTCGCACAGGAGGCGAAGGTAGACGGCGTGATCTTCGAACGCATCACCTTCTGCGACAGCCACACCGTCGAGAACCTGATGGAGGGAGAGGACATAGAGGAACTGGACATCCCGACCTTGAGCCTGGAAAGAGAGTATCTCGGTGGCGACAAGGGACGCCTGAAGACCCGCGTCCAGGCCTTCCTCGAGAAGATAGGCAAATGAAACCCTGAGGAGAGATCAGCATGGGAAACGACAAGGCAATCGAGAAGTACGATTACTTCCGACGCGTGGATGCCATATGCGACCTCATTACAGGCGTGCTGGCCACCGGCGCCCAGACGCCAGAGGAACTGGGTGAGCACCTTCCCGGTCTTCTACAGATGGTGCCCGAATACCACGCCTCCCTCGTACCAAAGGTCTACCCGGACCTTGTCGAGGCACTTCTGACGCCGAAGAACAGGAACATCGGTACGTTTATCCTGGCCTTAAAGGAGTACCTGACCGACCTCACCAACCACATGGACGAGGGACGGCCCCTCGTCAGCTTCTTCCCCTTCTGCGGACCCGAGATCTTCCTCAGTATGGGGCTGGTCCCCCTCAATTCCGAGGTGATTCCCTTTTTGATCGCCGTCGCCCTCACGGACGGCGTCGTGTCCGAGCTGGACGAGGCGGAGCGAGATGGTTTGCCGGGACACGTGTGCGGGTTTCAGAAGGTGCCTCTGAAGGCGATCGAGAATGGCCTTCTTCCCAACCCGGACCTCTTCATCACCAACACAGCACCCTGTGACAGCAGCAACATCATGTATCAGCTCATCAAGAAACGGCTGAACGTCCCGGTCGTGATGGTGGATTCCCCGTACTACAACAACACCAAGGCCTTCAAGTACTATCTGGAAGAATTCAAAAGGATGATCGAGAAGCTGGAAGAGGCCACCGGCTCAACCCTGGACGAAGACCGGCTCCGAAGGCACGTGGAGATGGGAAACGAAACCCTCAAATACCTCTACGGGCTCCAGGAATTGCGAAGGCATGTCCCTTGCCCTGATCCGGGGATGCACCGAGTTCTCGACACGCTCGCGGTGATGATGGCAGGGGCGAACGAGAAGCTCATCGACTACATGCGGATCTGTTACGAAGAGGCGAAGGAAAGGGTTGAACAGGGGACCACCTTCCTGCCGGAGGGCAAGAAAGAAATCAGGACCCTGTGGAGCTACTCCCATCTGCCGAATATGCTCTCCCTGCCGAGCTGGCTCGAGGACGAATTCGGCAGCACGTACCTGGAGTGCTCCCTGAGCGCCCTCCCCGCAGAGAATGTGGGATATGTGGACACCGGAAACGTGGAGTCCATGATCGAGGGGCTCGCATGGCGCTCCTTCAACTTTCCCATGCATCGAAACGTCATGGGGCACACCGACATCCACAAGAACGACATGTTGACCGTAGCACGGGCGTACCAGGCCCAGGCAGCGCTTTTCGGAGGGAATCAGACCTGCAAGTACGCCTGGACGCTGCCAAAGATCATGAGCGACGTCCTGGAGGAGGAACTCGGCATTCCGAGCATCACCTACGAGGTCGACTATATGGACGCTCGATTTGCCCCACATGCCTCGATAAGGACCATACTGACGGAGTTTTTCCAGACTTTGATGTAAGAGCGGGAGCAAGGAGTCAGATGACGAGCAACCCGCCAACAGCATGGAAAGGGCCACCATGATTCTGGGATGTGATATTGGGACGGGTTTCACCAAGGCGGTTGTGCTTGAGGACGGGAAATTCCTCTGCGGAACGCGGGTTGAGACACAGGCAAGACCGAACAGGGCCATGGAACAGGCCGTGGAACGAATCACGGCTGAGAAGGGTTTCAAGGCGGACGATTTCGATGACATCGTGGTCACGGGCTGGGGGCAGGGTAAGGTTTCGGCAAAGCACGAGACGTACAAAACGGCGGCCACGATCAACTGTCTTGCCAAGGCGGCCGTGTGGACGGACTCCTCCTGCAGGTCCGTACTCTGTCTGGGCACGCAACAGAGCCTCGCTTTGTCCGTGAATGATAGGGGAAAGGTGCTTCGGTACATGATGAACGACAAATGCGCCTCGGGAGCCGGTATGTTTCTGGAGGTCATCCTCCAGGCACTCGGATGTTCGGTGGAAGAGTGCGGAGAAATCGCCGGTTCCGCCGACAAGAAGCTTGCCATGAGCAGCCAGTGCGCCGTCTTTGCCGAAAGCGAGGTAGTGAGCCTGATCAATGATGGAGAATCCGTGGCGAACATCGTTGCTGCGATCCTGGAATCTCTGTCGAAGAACATCGCCTCTCTCTGCAAGAAGATCAACGCAAAAGACACGCTCGTACTCGGTGGAGGTCTGGCAAACAACCAAAGGATCCTGGAACTGCTCGAAGGGGGCCTCCGAATGAAGGCGCACGTCTTCCAGCCGGAACCGGATTTCATCGCTGCTGTGGGTGCTGCGCTCAGCGCCAATGGAGGTGCTAAATGATCTTTGCAGGAGTCGACGTAGGATCCATGAGCGCTGAGGCAGTGCTACTCAAGGATGATGAGATGATCGCATCCTCGATCATTGTTGTGAAACCGAATCCCGTGGACTCTGCGACCACGGTCATGGACACGGTGCTGGAGGAGGCGAACCTCCGGCTCAAGGATATCACTTTCTGCGTGAGTACAGGATACGGCCGCGAACGGATCCCTTTTGCCCAGCACAACATCTCCGAGATCTCCTGTCACGGGAAGGGCGCCCGCTGGGCGAACCCCCGCGTGCACACGATCATCGACGTGGGCGGACAGGACTGCAAGGCAATTCGTGTCGACGAGGCAGGCGATCTCAAGGATTTCGTCATGAACGATAAGTGCGCAGCCGGAACAGGGAGGTTCCTGGAAGGCATTGCCAAGACCTTTGGCGTCCCTGTCTCGGAGCTTGGCCAGATGGCCCTCGAAGGCGACGATCCTGTCCCCATCAGCAGCATCTGCACGGTCTTCACCCAGTTCGACGTCATGGTCCACCTGGGCGAAGGGCAATCGATGCAGAACGTGGCGCTCGGAGTCGCCGAAACCCTCGCAACCAGGGTCAACCGGCTCGTTGCAAAGGTGGGCATCGAGGATGAAGTATGCGTTACCGGTGGTGTGGCGAAGAACGCGGCCGTGGTGAAGGCCCTCGAAAGGGTGATCGGTAGACAGGTCTGCGATCTCGGAGTGGATCCACAGATCGTCGGCGCCCTCGGGGCCGCCCTTTTCGCCAAGGAGCGCTACTCGAAACTGAGCCCCGAAGAGGACGCCGCATAGACAGGGGTCAGGGATCGGGGATCAGGGGTCAGGCCCCGCGACCCTGGTCCCCACATCTGCTTCAGGGGTCAAACCTACACATTTGACAAACTCACGCACAGCAATTCCACGAGGAGAGAACAATGTCTCAGCAAGGAATCTATGAGAGTCTGATAAGCTGGCTGAAACAATCTTTGTTCACCCTTCCGGATGCGGAAGAACTCCTGCCCATGATCAAGGCGACCTATACGCCTGAAGAGGCCTCTCTATTGACAGGGATGCCTCTTCACGGTATGCCCTCTGCGGGGAAGAGTCTCGAAGAACTAGCAGAGACGAAGAAGATGGACCCGGCTGAGTTGATGCCTCGGATGGAGGCGATGGCCAAGAAAGGTCTCGTTTTCCGAATCGTCGAGAGCGACACCGTCTGCTACAGCTTGAACGACGCTTTCTTTGTTGATTTTCGCAGCACATGGTGGCCCGGGAGTACGGACGAGCGTGCCAAGGAGATCGCGCCCTGGGTGAATCGATACTACTACCACGGCGGTTTTGAGCAATGGCGACACGTCCGTAACAAGGGTCTCCGAACGTTGCCTATCGAGGGAACCATCGAGGATGATCGGGCGATTCAGCCATACGAAGAAGTGGTCAAGGTGCTCGATCAGCACGATTATTTCAGCGTCTCGGTCTGTCCCTGCAGGCACCGCAAGAAGCTCGACCCGGATTTTGAGGATTCTACCTATCCTATGGAGGTCTGCCTT
>JANQFG010000217.1 GCA_028277985.1 bacterium
TTTCAAATAGGCGATCAAGAAAATCGCCTCTGCGACTCTCTTGATCGCCTATTTGAATTGCATGGCAAATTCTCTACCGATCTGGTCGGGTTTCAGATTACTACGCAGAACGAAGATTCGAAGTCGCTGCTTCCTTCTTGCCGGATACTGGTGAATCCATTGATTTCAAAACGTTTTGCTTGCTAAAGGGATCTCTTCGTTCCACCCTATCAGGAGGCGCTCCGCAAATGGCAACAGGTTCAAAGGAAACCTGAAAAGCAGCTGACTTCCATATGCGGCACAACAAGAAGAGTATGCCTCCGGAACCCGCATTTCAGATTGCACCACCAGAAAGCCCCCTGCTCCCTCGATTCAAAGAACGACTCCTGTGGCATTTAGGGGAGGACGGAGCCTGAGAGGGCCCCTCCTCCCCTGATCTCTAACCGTAGAGCGTTTCAATCCACCTCATGGCCTCTGTGTCGCTCACTTTGCCCAAGTACCTTTGTGTGGTCGCAAGATTCGAATGCCGGAGAATCACCTTGGAGACGATTTCGATAGGGGTTCCGGATCTGCTCGCATAGGTCGCAGCGTGCCGTCTCAAATCATGGGGACTCAGCCGGACCCCAACCCTTTGCCCGGCCTTTCTCACGATCACCCTGGCAGCCGCGTAGCCGATCGGGAAGACCCGTTCCTCGGGTGCGATCCCCTTGTCGCGGATGTACCCTTTGAGCCGCTCCGCCACCTTCTGCGGGATGAAGACCACTTCTTCCTCCCGGCCGCTCTTCGGCTCTCTGAGGATCAGCCTCCGATCCTCGACGTCCTTTGGAGTGAGTTTCAAGGCTTCGCTCACGCGCAGACCGCCCCGGGCCATCAACTCGACGAGCAGACGATCACGGATACTCGGAACCTTGAAGATGATCTCATCCACGGTCTCCTTTTCCAGGAAGTCCCACCGTGCCTGATTAGGGGCACGGAAGAGCTTTCGCAGCATGGGAGAGTCGCAAGGATTCTTCAGATCGGATTGATTGGAGTTCTTGATGAAGTTGAAGAACGCTGTCAGGGAGGCAAAACGGGTTCGCTTGGTTGCTCTCTTCCTACCGTCGGAGAGCTTTGTCAGGAAGCCGAGGACTTCATCTGTGGAGAGGGTCTACAGGTCTCTGTCTGGGAAGGCGGCGGCGAATTTGGGCAGGAGAAACTCATAGCCAGTGACCGTATTTTTTTCGTGAATTGGCCCTGTGGTAGGAAAGACATTGCTCTACGGCTTTTTCGACCTTCATGGTAGACCTCCTTTGTTCCTCGTGGGAACGGCATGGGTTTATGTGTGATCCAGGATTCTATCAGCATGGCAACAGAGCCACAACGGAAACAGGCTCACCCCAATCTGGCCGTTCCGAGGCGGACTTCATTAAAGGTCTCTCAAGGAAGACGATGAGAGATGGAACGGCAGTTTCCGCCGAGGACGGGGGCAACATGCCGCTTTAAGACATTGAATTTCTTTGATTTTGTGGTGCTGCGTAGTTACCTCAAATCTCAGCGGATCGGTAGGAAATTCGCCATATCTGCCTACAATATGGAAAACCGGAAAATTCAGTGTTTATCCAATAGACATTGAGGCAAGAAGGGGTTGGTCTGGAAGTATGACCTTCTGCATCATGTATGCACTCCGATGGCATTGAAAAACTCGTTTGACAACATATAAAAACTCTGATAATGATTGTTTGTGACCATAGAATGGTGAGGATCTATCAACTTCTACAGGGGGGAATTCGTGAAAAGGTCACTTCTCGTCTTGTTGCTGACTCCAATTACCATCTTCTTCTTCGTGACCGTCTCCCATTCCCAATACACCATCACCCAGCTTACCAATAACACTTATAATGACTACCTTTCGAGATTTTCCCCACTAAACGACAACGGGGAGGTGGTCTGGTATGGAGATGGGGAGATCTTCCTTTACGACGGAACGAGCACAATCCAGCTTACGAACAATGCCTATGAAGACATTGTAGCGCAAATCAATGATAGCGGGGAGGTGGTATGGGATGGGGATGACGGCTCAGACTCTGAGATCTTCCTGCACGACGGCACGACAACGACCCAGCTGACGAATAACGCTTATGATGACGTTTTCGTCCAAATAGGCGGTAACGGTGACGTGGTCTGGTGTCAACGGGAGGTCGCAGACTATGAGATCTTCCTGTACGACGGCACGACAACAACCCAGCTGACGAATAACGCTTATGATGACCTTTTTCCCCAGATAAACGATAATGGGTACGTGGTCTGGCGGGGATGTGACACGGCAGATTGTAGTCTGTATGGAGATGGAGACACGGAGATCTTCCTTTACGACGGCACGACAACAACTCAGCTGACGAATAACGCTTATGATGAAACGAACCCCCAGATAAACGATAGTGGCTGGGTGGTCTGGAGTGGATGGGACGGTGGGGGCTGGCAGATCTTCCTTTACGACGGAACAAGCACTACCCAGCTTACAGATAATTCGTATGAAGATGGTGTGCCTCAGATAAACAATAACGGTTACGTGGTCTGGAGGGAGGATGACGGCTCAGACTCTGAGATCTTCCTGTACGACGGCACGAGCACGATGCGGCTTACGGACAACGATCAGTATGACAGCTACCCTCAGATAAACGATAACGGGGAGGTGGTCTGGTGGGGATCGGATGGCTCAGGCAACGAAATATTCCATTGGGACGGAACGAGCACGACCCAGATTACCAATAACGATTATCTGAACGTATTATACCCCCAGATAAACAATAACGGTTACGTGGTCTGGTATGGGGATAACGGCTTAGAAGACTATGAGATCTTCCTTGCGGTTCCTACCAGCAATGGACCCTGCACTGGATCTGCCGAGGCTTCTACCTTTGAATCTAGTCCAGTTCATGCGGATTCGGACTTGGTGGAGCATCTTACCTACTTCCTACTTCCGCTAGGAGCGGTGATTGGGCTGATCATCTGGAGCAGGAAGAGGTAGCTACCTAGTCCCAATTCGACGGATTTTAGGGCGGTATTCATTGGGGGTATCGCCCTTTTCTTCTATGTCTAGGGCATGCCTGGAAATCGACCTATCACGCACACCTATGACCTTGGAGTCAAAGCCCTTCCGTTGACGTGTATCGATTGGAGATATTGAAGGAAAGCCCGTTTGACCAACGTCAACTATTTTTTCTCTTCGGGCGGGAATTCTAATTGTCGCTGATCACCCGTTCTCAGCATTCAATGTCTTACGCACACATCTACAACGGACAATCGCTTTCCAGAATTGTAGATTCCACGCACACCTACGGGAGGGAGGAACCGTCCAAACAATCAAGGTCTCACGTGAAATAGTGGAAATCAGAGAGTCGATGTTTTTCTATCCGTGAAATACTCCTGTTCTTCGCGTTTCTTTTTCAGATCTCGTTTCCCAACATGACCCCGCCGAGAATTCAAATACCTTATTCCAATCTTCTGCTCAAATCGAACGCTGGAGGAATGACCTCTTGCTCGGGTCATTTGTTCTCCGTATCGAGATGGATGTACCCGCTGCATACCAGATGATACCTTCCTAGACCCATTCAACAAGTGTCTTCGACCGCTATGGACATCGCGTTTACAGGTTTCTTCCCTGGAGGGTTTCGTTGCCGAGCCTGGCGAAAGGTAGATTCCTGAAGGCAAACGTGAGAGTGGCAGTGCAGCGGAGATGGTCCTGTTGAGAAGGTCGCTGAGGGATGAAGAAGCTCTAGACCATTCAGAGGCCGTGCCAGGGGGCAGCGGAGAAGTCTTTACTGTTCGAGGCGATTGTGAGCCCTGTTGTAGCCCGATCCGGCCTCCCTTTGAAATCTGTAAATGGATCCCAAATCTAGGAGCTGTGTGAGTTCGTCCAAGGCGGTGCATACTTCAACCGAGAATGAGGGATCGAGGAGGTCCTCGCTACTCAAGTTGGTTCTGTACCAACGAAGGATCCATGAGCGAAGATCATTGTAGAGACGAGGACTCAGGAGCACCCCCGGGTGAACCCCTTGGATCTCATCTTCGGTGAGAACGGCTCGGAGTCGGAGACAGGCCGGGCCTCCGCCATTCCTCATACTCTCGCGGACGGGTACGTAACGAACGGACCGGATCGGGTTTGTCCCGTCAGACAGGATACGATCAACAATCCCTTTGGCCCTGGGCTTCACCCGACATTCCATCGGGGCGACAAGCACCATGCTGGCGTCCGGGAGTGTGACGATCTGACTGTTGAACAGGTAGGTATCTACAGCCTCGACCGGACTCAACTCTTCGTTGCTCACACTCAGAAGAACCAGATCGCGGTCACAGTGCTCGGAGACGTGACGCCGCAATTTCTCGACGGTGGTATCCCCACCTGAAAAGGCTGAGGTGTGAAAGAAGAGTACATACTCGTTCGATACGCAGATCACATCATTGTGGAAAACGCCTGCGTCTATCAAGGCCGGATTCTGTCGGACGAACAGCGTGCGGGCCTTTGGGAGGCGATGCAGGCGAGCCACAGCCTCCGAGGCCTCACGGGTTTGTCGGCTTGGAAACCTAGCAACCTCGCGATTCTCATATCCGAGACCCTTTCGCCCGTACACAAACACCTCTACGCCTGGATCACCGTGTTCCGCACAGAGGCGAAAGTGGTTGGCCGCTCCTTCGTCGGACAGCGAAGTCGCCGAGGGTAGGGGTGGATGGCGGGCGAACCGCTTTTCATCCGGAAAGATGACGTCCAGGATCCGAGCCGTCTCCGATGTCTCGAGGGAACGATGGAGGTTGTTGGTCAAGTTTGCCGGTGTAATGTGTACTCGTCCGTCGAGGCAATCCGCGCTGGGAGACAGGGTAGCGGCGTTTGCCGCCCACATGCTCGATGCACTGTAGGCCTCTACGAGGAGCCCCGGGGCCTCCCGCCCGGCCCGTGTGATCACCTCCTCGTCACTACCGACGAACCCGAGCCGCCTCAGGCTCTCCAGATGGGGCCTTTCCTGAGGAGGGAGAAGAGCTTGTTTGACTCCAAGATCCATGAGGAGCCGCATCTTGTCCAGACCCTGGAGTGCCGCCTTTCTTGGGTTGGAGACGGCTCCACCGTGGATCATGGAAGCAAGATTGCCGTATGACAGGCCCCCGTAATTGTAGGTGGGGCCGACGATCCCATCGAAGTTTATCTCTAAGGCGCTCGTCAAGGCCATTCCCTCCGGTTGTCTGACCCTCTGCCTCGGTCCCTGCTCACAGGAAGCCCAGGTGGCGTTTTCGATGGTAGCTGAAGAGTTTCCGTCTCAAGGGAAGCAACAGGGTCGGAGCAGGAATCTACAGCGAAGTAGCCGGCAGGCCGATGATTGCCGCTCGATTTCAAGCCACCGAAGGGGAGGCGTCCGCTTGCTCCGGTGGTCTGGCGGTTCCAGACGATATGGCCGGCTCGGACGGTGGCGGCGAATCGGTCGTAGAGGCTGCGACTGTCGCTCAGGAGTCCGGCGGCAAGGCCGTAAGAAGTGCTCGTGGCCTCAAGGAGGGCTGCATCGAAACTGTTGACTCTTACGACCTGTAATATCGGGCCAAACCATTCCTTATCCTCCCGGTTGCGGACGCCCGTGACGTCAAGGAGTCCCGGCCTAAGAAGGGCCGTCCTGTGCCCCACCGGCTTCATCTCAACAATGGCGCTCGCCCCTGCTCGGCAAAGGGCATCTTGTGTGGACAGAAGCTCTGCGGCCATTTCACACGAGATGACCGGGCCGCAAAAAGGCTCGGGCCGGTCCGTGTAGGAGCCCACCTTCAGTTCCTTCATGGTGTTTGCCAGTTGCCCGATGAACATGTCTCCGGCGCTACCGCTTGTTACGATGAGACGTCTGGCACACGTGCATCGTTGGCCTGATGTGAGGAACGCTGACAGCACTGTCAAGACCACGGCCGCTTCAGTGTTTTCGCAGTCGAAAACGACGAGGGGGTTGTTCCCTCCCATTTCCAGGGCCAGGATCTTCTCCGGCCGACCCGCCAAGGATTCGTGCAAGGCCGTGCCGGCGGCGAAACTCCCGGTGAAGAAGAGCCCGTCCACATCCGGGTGTTCGACCAGACCGGCCACGGCCCGGCGGCTGCCCTGAATGAGGTTAACGACTCCCGGCGGGATGTCTGCCTCTTCCCAGAGGGCAACGGTCCTTTGCGCGACGGCTGCGGCCTGTCTACTAGGTTTGAACACCACGGTGTTGCCCGAAAGCAGTGCCGGCACGATTTGGCCGTTGGGTATGTGTCCCGGCATATTGAACGGTCCGAGGACCACGAGTACACCCATGGGTCGGTACCGTAAGGTCGCTTTCGAACCGTCAAGATCCAGAATCAGAGTGCTTTGTCTTTCCGCGTGGGCCTGTATTGTGAGCTCTATCTTTGCGACCATGGAGTCCACTTCCTGTAGGGATTCCCAGAGGGGCTTTCCCGTCTCAATGGAGATCATCTCTGCCAGGTTCGGGCGGTCCTTCTGAAGCACCTCCGAGAATGTCCGGAGATACGAGGCGCGCTCGGACAAGGGACGGGCCGCCCAATCCTTGCCCGCTCTTCTTGCGGAACCGACCGCTCGATCCACCTCGTGGGATGTGGCTGCAGGGCCGGTCCACACTACCTTGCCTGTTGCAGGGTCTTCTGACGCGAAAGTGGCGTTCCCTTCCGCTACCCAGCTTCCTTGGATGAAGTGTCCCCGACTCAACTGTCTTGCCTCCTTTCTCTACGAACGGCCGTACATCGGACGGTTTCACCTTCCTTCAACTCGAGGGCCTTGGCCGCGTTCACGGGCAGCCTGACGCCGCCTTCGTCGAAAGTTACCGTGGTGAGACATGCGCGAAACTCCGCCAGGCGCCCCCTGGCCACAAGAAGATTCTTGGAAGGCTCTGTCGGCTCCCCACTGCCAAGATAGGTCCTCAGTCCTGCTTCCTTAACGGTTCGGATCTGTTGCAGGTTACATTGGACCAGGGGACCTCCGTCGAAGATGTCAATCATTCCTGAATCCTGGAAGCCCTCCTCCCGGAGGAGTTTCAGGGCCGGTCTCGTTCTCTCATGAACCTGGCCGATGGCAGCTCGAGCTTCCATGGGCAGGAGCAGGACATACACTGGGTGCCGAGGCAGGAGCTCCGCGATGAACCTCTTGTCCTTCATGGTGAGATAATCGGCCCTTGGGAAGTCGATATCGAAGAACGGCCGTCCCATGGCTTCCCAAAAAGGACAGTACCCCCCTTCTTCGATGAGACCTCTCATTTCGGCGATTACAAGGGAGGGGAACCGGTCAGTATGTTCGGCCAGAAAGAGAAAACGGCTGAGCGAAATGAGCCTCCCATGCCCATGGCGCTGGTAGGCCGGATGGACGAACAGGCCTCCTATCTCGCAGGGGCCGTTCTCTATGACCTCCAGGTGGAGACACGGGAGTTCCTTCCTGATCCCGAGAGCCTGGGATTGCTGGACATGGGTTTCGATACGATACGCATAAAACGGCTCTCCAATGCCCACCTGAGAGATGATTCCGCTGGTGCCGACGATTCTGCCATCGTGAAGGTCCACCATGACAAACAGATAGGACACTTGTCGTCCCTTCTCTGGAAGTCCCTTGCAGGCGCCGACCGAGTTCTGGATGCGTTCGCGGAGGAGTTGCGGGTCCTTGGGCAGATTGGTGAGCCCGAAGGCGGACTGATCCGCCAATGCCATGATCTCTTGGAGGTCTTCAGGCCTTGCCGGTCGGACGACCATCATTTTGAATTCGCTCCTAAGGTGTTCCCTTTTCGCTAGCATCGCCTGCCACGGTGGCCAGGCAGCGTTCCAGGATTTCGAATGCTTTGTCGATATCCTCGAGTGTGACCGCTCCCGCAGGGACCAGGAATCGGATCCGGCACGGTTTCTCTCCGGCCGTGTAGGCTGCCACGCCTTCTGTGAACAAGGTCTGAACCAGGGCTCGTGCTGTCTCTTTCGATCCATCCAAGGGGGTGAAAGCTATCATCGTCCCTAGACCGAAAGGGCCTTTGATCCAGGAGGGATGACGGGTTGCCAGATCCGTGAGACGGGTATGGAATTGCTCTTGAATTTGGGCATTTTTGCCCTCGGGTCCGAAATAACCTCCCCCCACCAAGTGCTTCAGGATAGCCAGGCCGGCCGTCAGCGCCGAAGTGCTGGCGATGAATGTCTGGCTGACAAGCTCGGCCGAGGGCTTGAGTTCCTCTTTGAACAGGGTGGCACAAGCCTGCGTCAATTTTCCCACCGTCACCAGATCCACGTATGGATCGAGTCCGAAATGCTGGAAGGAAAAAGGCTGTTCGGTTCGCCCAAAGGTCTGGATTTCATCTATGAGAATGGAGATCCCCGCCCGTTTGAGCAGATCCATAAGGGGCACGAAGAACTCCCTTCTGCCTTCATAGAAGCCACCCTCTCCGAGGACGAGCTCAAAACACATGGCTGCGTGTCGACCGGGATGACGGGCTAGATGGCCTCTCAGCGCCTCGAGAGCTCTTTCCGTGCTTTGGTCAGGTCGATCCGAATTGTAGAAGGGGATATAATCCACCTCGACAGTCCCGGGCAGACCCCGGCGATAGTCGGCCCGATCGGTCACCTGTGAAAGTGCCAGGGACCTGCCCGCGAATCCCCCCTCGAATGCGAGTAGCCTGTCCGCAGGATGAGCTTTCTGGAACGCGATCTTCAGTGCGTTTTCGTTTGCCATGGCCCCGCTGGTGGTGAGGAAACAGTGGGTGAGGTCGGCTCCAGTTCGGTTCGCCATTTCCAACAACAGCTCAGACAGGGTCAGGGCCTCCTCGTTCTGTTGGAGGTTGCCCTGCATCACGATGTCGTGGAGTGTCGCCTGGAAGCAGGCCTCGACCACCTCTGGATGACTGTGGCCGAGACAATGGACCCCGATACCGGAAATCAGATCTAACTTGACACTGCCGTCGGCCAACTCCACCAGTGCTCCCTTCCCGAGTCCGCTACCAATGTAGGGAAGGGCAAGAGGTCGTGCCCGCACTTTTCCCAGACGCCCCACGCTTTCCTCGTAATGGGCCCTTCGCTCTGCTTCGGAGGGACGTATTCCGTCCAAACGACGCTGATGGTCTGAGAGAGCCTCCATCAGGAGTCTCTTCGCCTCAACGACGCGAGGGTCCGAAGCGAACGACTCAGAGAGAAGCTTCTTCAAGGGAACCTCCTATTCCGTGCCGGCGAGCCAGGAAATCTCCTTGCCGGCCAGCCTCATGAGAAGCAATGCTACGAGCCGTGCCCTCTCGACGATAGTGGACTCCACAACGTACTCATTAGGGGTGTGGATTCCATCTCCCACCGGGCCAAGGGTGTCCACGTTGGGCAGGCCTGCCGAAGCGAGTATGTTTCCGTCGCAGACCCCTCCACTCGGACGCCATTGGATGGATAGATTCAGGTCTCTGCCACATGCCGCAAGTGATTTGAGCAAGTGAAGAGTTCTTGCATCCAGGATCTTCGGGTGCCGACCGAAGGTCCCATTGATCTCGACTGAGATTCCTTCCTGTCGCCCGACCCTCTGCCTGATGCCGGTGAGAGCCTGGTGCGCCCAATCCATACCCTCCGGCGTCTTCACACGTATATTGAAGCGGCAGAGCGCAAAGTCGGGCACGACATTCACCGGTCCTCCTCCCTGAACGGCGCCCACATTGATGCGCACCTCTCCTCTTCTTGATTGCTCGAGCTGCCGCAAGGAAACGACGAAATCGGTTAATGCCTGAATTGCGTTCGCACCCGTCTCCGGATTGCGCCCGGCGTGGGCTGTTCGGCCCCGGAAAGTCGCAATGAAGTTGCCCGATCCCGGCCTTTCTCCAACAAGGGCACCGTCCGGGAGCGCCGGTTCGAAGACGAGACCCAGGTGGCACTGCTTGGCGGCCTCCTCGAGAAGGGGCTTTGATTTCGGAGATCCTATCTCCTCGTCCGGAACGATCAGCACATCCCAGCCTATTTTTCGGGCAACAGGTGATTCCTCCAGGCACTCCAGCGCCGCAAGCATCACGGCTAGTCCCCCTTTTGCATCGGCGGCGCCGACCCCCCAGGTTCGACCCTCTGCCGAGCGCCGTGGGTCACCTGAAGGTTCCAACACCGTGTCCATGTGCCCGCACAACAAAACCCGCAAGCGGGCTTCAGCCCTTCTTGAAATTCGAAGAGCCCTTCCCAATGGCCGCTTCACCACTTTCCCCTCGGCGTCGAGGGTCTCTATCGACCCGACTTCTACCGATTCTGCCCGCCCTCCTAATCGTCGAAAGGAAGACTCGAGGAGTGCAAGCATCTGTTCGAGCCCCGTCGAATTATGTGTCTGGGAGTTGATTTCCAGCCAGCGGCCGAGAAGTCCAATCAGATCCCGGGATCGGCCAGAGATGCGGTCCAGTTGTGATTTATGCGCAGGCATCGGGTCCCTCTCGCTTTCCCTACTCACTTGGATGCCCACGACGAGGGAGATGACCGAAGTTCTCAGTCAGAATTTCGTTCAAATCCCACTTCTTGTGACGATTCCTTGCTTCGGTTGCACTTCCTTCAGAGAGTGGTGCGGACACCGGCGATTGCGGACCTTCCCAACGCTTCGCCGAGGAACTCCTCTTCCTAGTTTCTCGTCCAATTATCAGGGAAAAGTGTAACGCGGACGGGCCATATTTGATTTCGAAAGGGGGTGATCTCGTATGCCCACCCGCCACTTTAAGAACCTGATAGAAGAGTCGAGAAGCAAGGAAACGTCAACCCTATGGGAGGGGACCTGCCTGGAGTACATGGTGCGTGTAAAAGAGGACCCCGCCGTTGCACAACTAGCACCCGGCAGACTTTACAACATGGTCATGGAGCAGGGAACGGTTGAGGTGCAGGAGGACCTGTTGCTGCCCGACTACGAGGATATGGTTCGCTACCGGTTCTTCGAGGACGAATTATTCGGCCTCGATGAGCCGCTCCACGACATCATGAAGTTCTTCAAGGCGGGCGCCAGGAGAGCCGAGACCGGCAAGCGGATATTGATTCTTGTCGGACCGGTCTCGAGCGGGAAATCGACCATCGCGGCGCTGCTCCGCCGGGGTCTCGAAAAGGACCCAACGTCCATCTACGCAATCAAGGGATGTCCCATTCACGAAGAGCCGCTTCACCTGATTCCGAGGGACCACAGGGGGCAGTGGGAGGGAATCCTCGAGGTCCCCATTGAGGGAGACCTCTGTCCGGTGTGCCGGTTCAACCTGCTCGAACAGGATGAATTTCGGGACAACGAGGGAAACGTACTCTGGGAGCAGTTTCCTGTCGTGCAGATTCAGCTGGAAGAAAAGGCCCGATGCGGGATAGGTACCTTTCAGCCTTCCGACCCGAAGAATCAGGATATCGCCGAGTTGATCGGGAGGGTCGACCTCTCCAAAATTACCCAGTACGGCGAGACCGACCCTAGGGCATACAAACTGGATGGAGAACTCGAAATCGCCAACCGCGGCATGATGGAGTACATCGAAATTCTCAAATGCGACATCAAATTCCATTACATCCTGATTACGGTAGCTCAGGAACAGGTACTCAAAGCACCCGGATTCCCCCAGATCTATGTGGATGAGGTGATCGTGTCGCACACCAACCAGACGGAGTTCGACAAGTTCAAAGCAGTCAAAGAGAACGAGGCCCTTCATGACCGCATGTACCCTATCTATGTCCCTTACAACCTGCGCGTCGATGACGAAGAAAGGATCTACAAGAAGATGGTCGACAGGAGCGCGTTCCAGGACGTGCATCTGGCGCCTCACGCCCTGCGAACGGCGTCGCGGTTCGCCGTGCTGACGCGCATGACCGAGAGTGATCTGTGCCCGAATCTCATCAAGAAGATGAAATACTACAACGGAGAGGCGATTACGGAGAAGGATCAGGAGAAACTGGATCTGGTTCAGCTTCGCCTGGAAGGCAGGAAGAAGGCGGAGGGAATGTCCGGCATCAGTCCCCGGTTCGTGGTGAATGCCTTGAGCGTAGCCATGGGGGCCAAGGAACAGGTCAGCTGCATGAATCCGCTGGATGTGATCCGTGCGCTTCGGGCAAACTTCGAGCATCACATCGGGTTTACCGACGAAGAGAAAACGAGGTACCTGAATCTCCTCGTAGGAGAGAAGGACAGCGTGCTCAGTGAATACAGGGAGGTGGCCAAGAAGGAAGTGAACCGGGCCTTTCTTTTCGCCTACGAAGACCAGGCGCAAGCCCTTTTCGACAACTACATGAAGAACGCGACTGCCTACTGCACGAAGACCAATCTAAGGGACCCTGTGACCGGAGAGGAAGAGGAGCCCGATGAGCGGCTCATGAGGAGCATCGAAGAAATGATCGGAATCTCGGAAAATGCGAAGCGGGAATTCCGCCACGGTATCTTTGTTTTCAAGAGCGTCGCGATCGATCAGGGAAAGGAGTTCGATTTCAACACCTACCAGCCCCTCCAGGAGGCGATCGAAAGGAAATTGATCGGAGACCTGAAGAACGTAGTCTCTCTCACTATTTCAGACAAGTCGCGAAAGGATCCGAAGACCGTGAAGCGGCGTCAGGACGCCGCGGAGGCCCTGCAGCAGAAGGGGTACTGTCCGGTCTGCGCGGACAACCTGCTCCAGTATGTTGGAGACATCCTGCGGAGAGGGGAATAGAAGGATAACTTCAATGGCTGTCAAAAAGCTCGACTGGGAATTGTCCAAGAGAGGTCTTACGGATGCGGCAAGGCACCGTGAGAAGAAGAAGGAGGCGATCCGCAATAACATTGCGGAAATTATCGGCGACACGTCGATCATAACCCGCAAGAAAGGGCAGATTGTGAAGGTGCCCATCAGGGGGCTGAAGAGTTACAGGTTCATCTTCCGACGTGAAAGCGAAGGCGGAATGGGGGTCGGGCAAGGAGAAGGAGAGAAAGGCGATGTCATCGCACGTCAGCCTGCGCGCGAAGGATCTCCCGGAAAGGCCGGAGACCAGCCGGGCGTAGACTACCTGGAGACCGAAGTCGACATCGACGAGCTGATCGAAATGATGCTCGAGGACCTCGGGTTGCCCAACCTGAAGGAGAAGCGGCAGGCGGAAACGGTCCTTCCTTTTGGATGGAAGTTCGAGGACATCGAAAAACGAGGTCTGGCTTCGCACGTGGACAAGAGGAGGACTGTGAAAGAGGCAATCAAGAGGCAGGCGTCCTTCATCGCTGAACTGATGCGCATTACCGGGGCTTCGGAAGAGGTTTGCCGAAGGGCCCTGTCTGCCGCGAAAGGGGACCTTTTGAGGGCGAAGAGCATGCTTGAACAGTCCGAGGATGGGTTCATCTCGTCCGGTGGAGGACCTGCAGTTCATTTTTTCGACGAGGACCTGAGATACAGAGTTCCGGAAGAGGATATTGAGGTCCAATCCCACGCAGCCGTTCTGGCGATGATGGACGTGTCGGGGAGTATGGGGATGACGAAGAAGTACCTCGCAAGGTCCTTCTTTTTTTGGTTCGTAGAGTCTCTTCGTCAAATTTACAGAACGGTGGAGATTCGATTCATCGCGCACACCACGGAGGCCAGGCTCGTTGACGAAGCGACCTTCTTTCTCAAAGGTGAAAGCGGAGGCACGTTCTGCCACTCCGCATACGACCTGGCGGCCTACCTGGTTCAGACCGAGTACCCTCCCACCAAATGGAACGTCTACGCTTTCCATTTTTCGGATGGCGAGGACTTCGAGCCGGACAGGGCCGTTTCCTCGGCCCGAAGGTTGGTGGAGTTGGGCCTGAACATGATGGGTTACGCCGAAGTTCAGATGGGCCCATACGATGTCTCGAATCTCATGGGCGCCTTTTGCAGGGAGTTCCAACTTCAGACCGACACCTCGAGTGAGGACGGCTTCCAGTGTGTGTCGAGCCGAGACCCTGCTCTTCCCTTTGCAGGGGTTCTTCTAAAGGGCAAAGACCATGTGTACCCGTCCCTGCGAGAGTTTCTGCGAAAGGAACGGACCTTTCGTTGATTCGGAGACGCCGCCATGACGAACATCGCCCTGGAACAGCTTGCGCGATTCGACGAGAAGATCCGGGGGATCGCTAGAGGCTTCGGGTTGGATTTCTTCTCCCAGGAATTCGATATCGTTCCGGCGCAGAAGATGCTCGAGATCCTGGCCTACAGGTTTCCCGTCAACTTCTCACACTGGTCTTTCGGCCGGGACTACGAAGAGGCGCGAACCCGCTACGAGCATGGTCTTGGGATCCCTTACGAGGTGGTGCTGAATTCGGACCCGAGCCGTGCCTATCTGATGAACACCAATCCGTTGGCTGTGCAGGTCATGGTCATGGCTCACGTATACGGCCACAATGATTTCATGAAGAACAACTTCCACTTCAAGTCCAGTCGGAGGGATATGCTTCCTTCGGCGGCGGCAAGCGCCGTCCGGTTTCAGGCCTATGAGAAGGAGCACGGTCTCGAGGGAGTGGAACGGTTGATCGACGCGGGCCTGAGCATCGAGTTGAACGTTGATCCGGAGGGTCTGGCGCAAGAAAGAGAAGAGAAGGTGGAGGGCCGTGGCCGAGACCTCAAGCCGGAAGGGTCGCGGAAACGTAGGGCCTATTCGGAATTGATCCCAAGAAGGGAGTCGACTCAGGAGTCGGAAGAAGGCGGGCAGGGCGCCGAGCCAGCGAAGACGCTCGCGGGACCCGAAAGGGATCTCCTCTTGTACATCCTCGAACATTCGCCCAAACCTCTTGAGGAGTGGGAGGCGGATGTTATTTCGGTCCTTCGTGACCAATCGCTGTATTTCCTGCCCCAACGGCGTACGAAGATCATGAACGAAGGATGGGCTGCTTACTGGCACACGAGAATCATGGACCGCCTCTTCGAACAGGGTCACCTCAGCAGCGAAGAGCATGGAACTTACAACTACTACAATGCCCAGGTGCTCGCTTCCAACCCGCGCATCTTTAACCCCTACCTCGTGGGCCTTAAGATTTTCGAAGATATCGAGGAGAGGTGGAACAAGGGAAGGTTCGGCAGACGATGGGAGGAGTGCGAAGATCCGAGGGAACGAGAAAGATGGGACAGGGGCCTGGGACAGGGAAGAACGAAAATGCTGGAGGTGAGACGGGGTTACACGGACCGGTTTTTCATCGAGGCCTTCCTGACTGAAGAACTCGTCGACAGACTGGAGCTGTACCTGTACCAGGGGAGGAACCTGAACGGTGAGATTCAGTACGCGATCGAGGATAGGGACTGGAGGGCCGTCAAGCATATGCTTGTAACCTATCTGAGCAACTTCGGGATTCCTGTAGTGCTCGTCGAGGACGGGGATTACAGGGGGAGGCGTGAACTCTACCTCAAGCACGCCTATGAGGGGATCGAACTGGACGATGAATACCGCCGCAAGACCATGGAGGCGATCTTCTATCTGTGGGCGCGACCCGTACACCTCGAGTCGGTGGTCGATGGGAAAGCGAAGGTCTTTTCATACGACGGCAGCGAGGAAAAATGCTCTTGATGTTCGTCTAGTTCCGACATCCCGTCAAAACAATCCTTCCGACGGTTTGTGGCCGGGGATACCGGCCCGGATGCCACAAGAAACCGGTTTCGGTTTCGTCTCCGCTCGTTTCTCGATCCGCGAAAGAATGGGAGCGATATCAGGCGAGGGATTCGTGGAGTGCCGGATGCATCCCACAAGATATAATCCGAGGCTGGTGAGGCCGGATATATGGGCAAGACTCCCAGCGGAGCGGACGCTCGACGAGGAATTCCCGTTTCCGGGGCTTCCGGTGGAGGGCGCGGCAGGGCATATGTGGGTCCCTGCAGCGGATTTCGTGGAAGTCAAGAATCAGTATACGGTGCTGATGGACGCTCCGGGGATGACAAAGACGGACATCCATATTAACTACAGGGACGGAATTCTCTGTGTGCACGGCAAGCGGGATCATGAGAAGGAGGTTGGGGACGAGAAGGCGACCACGTACCTGCTTGAGAGGCGTTGCGGCCGATCCATGAGGCACTTTCATCTGCACGCCCCTGTGGTCCCGGACAAGATTCGGGCAGACTACAAGAACGGGATCATAAAGATCGTCGTTCCGAAGAACAAGAAAGCGGCGTCAAGGCACGTGTCTGTGAAGGTCGGCTAGGATGGCTCCTGTCGGGTCGAGTGCTCCTGTCAATTCAACAACGTCTTCCGGTTTGCAGTGTGAAATCCCTCTCATGATTCCTGTCCGACCACGTTGATGAGACTGCCTCTTCTGACGACCTCGACTTGACGGGGGCCTAGCGAATGCCTCAGCGCATAGGCTTCACTCCGGGTCCGGTTGGTTATCTCTATGTTCTTGCCCGGCTGCAGGGCGTCCCGGACACCCGTGAGTTCCAGAACGTCCCCCTGGCTCACCTTGTCGAAGTCGGCAGGATTCACGAATTCGAGAGGAAGAATGCCGAAATTGACCAGATTTTGGAAATGGATGCGGGCAAAGTCCTTCGCGATGACCGCCCGCACCCCCAGATATCGAGGCGCGAGGGCCGCGTGCTCGCGGCTGGATCCCTGCCCGTAGTTCTTTCCGCCCAGCAGGAAGCAGATGTTCCTGCCATGTTTTACGGTCCGTTCGTAGAACGACGGATCCACTGGCTCGAAAACGAACCGGCTGATTGCCGGAATGTTGCTCCGAAACGGCAGGACCCGTGTCCCAGCCGGCATGATCTCGTCGGTCGAGATGTCGTCCCCCACCTTGAGCAACACAGGCCCTTCGAGGGTCTCTGGCAGCGGATCGAAGGATGGGAGCGGCCGGATGTTGGGTCCTTTCTCCAACTCGACCTGCGTGCCCTCCAGCGTGGGTGCCACCAGCATTCTCGTGTTGATTTCAATTGCCTCAAGTTCTTCGAACCGCGGATAGGTGACGTCAAGCGATCTGGGATCGGTGATCTTCCCGGTCAAGGCCGAGGCCGCCGCGGTTTCCGGGCTGCACAGATACACCCGGTCGTCGTTGGTCCCGGATCTTCCAGGGAAATTCCTCGGAACCGTCCGAAGGCTGATCTTTCCCGTTGCTGGGGCCTGACCCATTCCAATGCAGCCGTTGCAACCGGGCTGATGGATGCGGGCCCCTGCTCTAACGAGCTTTGCCAGGTACCCCATGGAGATGAGATTCTCAAGAATCTGTCTTGAAGTGGGATTGACATCGAACGATACTCTCGGGTGTACCTGTTTACCGTCCACGATCATCGCGGCTACTGCGAAGTCGCGGAGACCCGGATTCGCCGACGAGCCGACCGTGGCCTGATAAAGCTCGCGGCCGGCCACCTCGCGGACCGGGACGACATTTCCCGGGCTGCTGGGACAGGCGATCAGCGGTTCCAGCCGGGAAAGGTCGATTTCGTCCAGCTCGTCGTATTCGGCATCCCGGTCCGGTAGGATCTCGACCCAGTCTCCCTCTCGACCCTGCGCTTTCAGGAATCGCAGCACAGTTTCATCGGAGGGAAATACGGTGGTGGTCGCGCCCAGCTCCGCCCCCATATTCGCGATCACATGTCGGTCCATTGTGGAGAGGCTTTGGAGGCCGGGGCCATGATATTCGATGATCTTGCGCACCCCTCCGTCGACATCGTGTCTACGCAGCATTTCTAGGATTACGTCCTTTGCGCTCACCCAGTCAGGAAGGGACCCCGTCAGCCTGACTCCCCAAATTCGCGGCATGCTAACGAAGAACGGTTTGCCCGCCATGGCGAGCGCAACCTCGAGGCCCCCTGCCCCGATTGCGAGCATCCCGAGGGCGCCGGCTCCGCACGTATGGCTGTCTGAGCCAAGTAGGCTCTTTCCGGGGATCCCGAAACGTTCCATATGCACGGGATGGCTAACCCCATTGCCGGGCCTGCTGTACCACACGCCGAACTTCATGCAGGCGCTGTAGAGAAAGAGATGGTCATCTGCGTTCTTGAAGTCAGTCTGAAGGAGGTTGTGGTCCACGTACTGGGCGGACAGCTCGGTTCGCACGCGAGGTAGCCCCATGGCCTCGAATTCGAGCATGACCATAGTCCCTGTGGCGTCTTGGGTGAGGGTCTGGTCTATCCTGAGTCCTATTTCGCTCCCCGGGGCGAAGTCGCCGGAGACGAGGTGCGCCTCGATCAGCTTCTGTGCAATGTTCTTGCCCATGGCCTTCTTATCTCCCGTCGTTCCTCATGAGGTCGGTGTTCGAGTGTTGTGCCCTAAGCCCTGAATCGCTTCCGCGGGACAGAGAGGCCGCCGGCCCGGGGGGATGGGCCGGCGGCCAGGGTGAGAATCCGGATCTACATGTATTGGGATATGCGATCGGTCTCAATGGTTTTGATTCATCACGGAGGACTGGGGATGCATCCGAGAAGCATCTCCCTGTGTGCTCCCGTTGAATGTCATCTCGTCAGCGTGCTTCATCCCCGTTGGAACCGGCCCCCGGCAAGTGCCGGGGCCATTCTTCTCCTGCAACGACCTTCCCCGCCCACATCCCCGTCCCGGGCCGACAGCATTCGGTCGATTCCGAATTCGGTACGACCCGCACAGCGGGAGTGTTAGGCTGATGCAGTTGAAGGAATGAGCCGCCGAGATCACTGAAGGGCATTCCGAATCCGTCATAAAGGTCCCAGAGAAGACCAAGGAGGAGAAGGCGATCAGCTCTCTCTCGCGAGGCCAAATATATTTGAGAGGGGTCAGCAATACTCCACCTGCACGGTCCTTGTCTGGTTGGTGCTATCTTGACACGATTCTCAGGGTTCTCCCGACAGGGAGGCCGTCATTTTTGTGTTCGGGTCTTATTCCTCAATGATCCCCTTGTAGGTGACGCGTTCCTCTGGCCGCTTTCCCTGTGCATCGTAATTCTGAAGACCACCCCGTGCCCCGCATTGTCCCTTACATCAAGAGACCCTCCATGGGCCTGTACAATCTTTAGTGCTATAGGCAGGCCAAGCCCCGTGCCTCCGTCTTTGCCCGATATGAACGGTAGGAAGATTTCTACTTTTTGCTCCGCCGATATGCCACTTCCTCGATCGGCAATATCAATGAATACGCGATCTCGATCGAATGAAGTATGCACTTCTATGGTCTCCGTTTCAGGAGATGCATGGATGGCATTCGTCAGGAGGTTTATGAGTGCCTGTACCATTCGGCCGGCATCCAAAGGTATGAGTGGCAGCTCAGCCGCAAGGCTTCTCTCGATGTGTATCGTCTTCTCTTGGGCAGCGTGAGAAACAACGTTCAGGCTGAACTCGAGGATTTCATTGGGATTTCGATACGCCAGATGCAGGTCTAAGGGTCGGGAGAAATCAAGCATATTCTGCATCATGTTTTCCAACCGCTCGGCTTCCCTGATGACGATCTCCAGTTTCTCCAGATCATGATCGGATTCACCAAACCTCTTTCGAAGCTGCTTGGAGAAGCCGCCGATTGCGATCAGCGGAGTTTTCATATCATGGGCCACTGAGGCAAGGGATTGGCCCATCGCTGCAAGCGACTCTGCCTTCAACAAACGCTTTACATAGCTGATTTCTCGATTTTTCAATAGCCCTACAATTAACGCAACGCCGTTGTAAAGCATGATTTCAATGATTCTGTCGAAATCCGCGGGGGAAAAGCTGCTCCATTGAAGAAGAACAAAGGGGAACGAGAACGCGGTTACGGCCATTGAAGTTGAGAGAGCGCCCAATAGGCCAAACCAGAACCCGGCAAGAATTATTGGAAGAAAAAAGAGTTCACCATAGAAAATATGGTAGTAGAGTCGTTCCTTGTGGGGAATGAAATGCAGGGAACCAATGATCACGACTAGCAGGATGATAACGGAGCTCTTACTTTTCAAGAGTCGAATCTCCTTGCGCACTTTCCTCTTCCTTGTTGTCCTGTGACGAGATACTCTCGGAGGGGAACGGTTTGCACAAACACTCCTGGTGAACGGTTCTATGCATAATCCGTTCCCGAAAGCCGAGAACACGGTATCCTTTTAGACTTTTGCTCACCATCAGCACCCAAGGGACCGGATCTCCAGGTCACGGGTATCGATTCGTCTTCCGTTCTGGGCTCCTTTGTTCGTTAAGAATCTTGCCTTTTTTCGGTTTTTGCTCCCGGTTCCGTAAGAGGAACGATTGTCTCATGTCTGTTCTCGTACGGGGCTGCATGTCACAAGGGCCCTTAGGTGAAGGTCCTTCCTGGTCGTAGCGTGTTTCTCTTTAGCCATTCGTGTTTCGATTCCAGATATGTGGGAACCTGCTACTGCCGTTAGTCCATTCGTGGAAGCGTGATATTCTCGTCTGCTCAACGCAGCATTATGCGGCGGTACGAGAATTACACCCGAAGGAGTTAGCTCAATCGGTCGAGGGCGTACGAATCTGGGGTGAAAGTAGGGGAGCGACACGGTGGTGCAAGGGTTCAAAAGAGACGCCTCTTGCTGAACGCATGTCTCAGATGTGATCATTGACCGGTATGCAGTGCATCTCGTTCACCAGCGTCTGAAACAGACGGAAAAAAGACCGGTTGAAGGAACAGCATTGGATGCGCTGCCCTAAATGCGGTATGGAGATGGTGGAAATCACATTCGAAGATATCAAGGTTGACAAATGTTCAGCATGCCTTGGGGTCTTCTTCGACAATGGCGAGGTAGATAGGCTGATTGACACAAACAAGCCCGGCTTCCTGTCGCGTATGGCTTCGATCTTCAGGGAGTAGTCTGACCGGAGTGGAGTACTTTTCAAGCCGGAGACACTCAAGACAGGGATCTAGATGCCGGTCTAGACGTGGATCATTTGCACGTGCCAAGATCAGCGTGGAGAGTTTCCTTGCCGGACCGAGAGTGTTTTCTCCTCTCCAGACATGGGAACTAGAAGTATTCAATCCAGCCGGACGAGATCAGCGACGCGCTCCCGTCGGTAAACACCAGGCGATAACGGAAATCCTCGAGCACGTGTAGATCCTTTAGGAATGCGTCCCGACCCGAAGGACAGATGTTGTCTAGTCCATTGGCTCGAATGAAAACGACGGTCGCCTTCCGACAGTCCGTTCGCAAGTACTCGATGAGGCGGCTCGCGGATTGTCCGTCAAAATCCCCCGACAGATCTAGATGTAGATAATCACGGTTCCATTCAATGGAGATCTCAAAATCCGATGCCATGATCGTCTCCGTTGGTCTGCGGAAATCCGCATCTCAGTTCCTGTTAGCCCCCACGACAGACCGCGTCTCTTCTGTAGGGTGTTACTCGTTAAAAGCGTTTTCCTAGCCCCTCACCACGCAGGAGGAGCAAGGAGTTGGTAAGATCTCTGGTCGGAATATTGGTCATGAGCAGAGGAATCAGGGTTATCTCTGTCTGCGTCTCCGTATGCTGAATTTTCGATTCGTTAGGGTTCGTAGTAGACAGGTTTCCCGAGGGTAGTGAGCGTGAAATTGTAGAAGATCCGGTACCCATCGTAGTCTAGGATCATGGGGAGATCTCCTATATTCCTATCTTGCATCCGAGAAAGATCAACGGTCTCAGGTGCGGTATACAGCAAGCTTCGTGCCAAGGAAAGGACCGGAGGACATGGGGACGAGGGGCTCGAAGCGTGCGTAACTCGCTGAGCTTTGGCATAAAGACACACCAGGGGCAGCCTGTCCCGGTGTTCGGTTTCTTTACAGTTCGTAAAGATCCTATTCTGGCGATTGGCCTGTGGGCTCTCGACCGGGCAGCCACGACTTCCAAAGACCCCTGAAAGAGAAGAGTCCGAGGGGAGGAAGTCGTAGCTGCGTAATTTGACGCGAGAGGGCTTTCCGGAAAAATACATTCCTGCCCTCCCTTGAAAAAGTTGATCGCGGCATGACTATTGCACAAAGGATTAGGAAGGGAAGAGGTTGAGAATGGGTACGAAAAGCCCTCAGTCAGGAACGTCTGTGGAGTGCAGGGGCAACGGGTCTCACGGTCTTGTTGCTGACTTTCATATTGGTCTGTGCCCGTGGAGCACTTCACCATTGGGCATCACGGGTACTCGTGAGGAAGATCTCTGAGCCGCGGGTGTGGGGGTGACACGATGTTTGTCTGGATATTGGAAGGAGAGATGCTTGCTGCAATGAAAGTATTGCCCAACCATGAGGATTCGCGTCCCGTCAGCAGCACGTCCTTTCCGCGACTGCGGTCCGATGGGCTTTGGACACCGCCTCCGGAGAGTTACCTAGGCGACGACGCGGATATCGTGAGGAAGACACGGTTCCTGAGATTCTTGAAAAAGGAGCTGGAAGGGTCGAGAACGGACACGGAGCGAGAGGTGATTCTAAGTGTCCTCCTATTAACGTGGATGCAGATCGAAGCCTGTGATCCGAAGAGGATTGGCGGCAGAGTTGAGTTCTGCCGGGGAGAAGATCCGGCCTTCGCAATGCCCTGATGGTTCGGGAGGCACAGTCCCGTATAGACATCTCTTCCTCCCGTTGGTATGGTGCACTTAGACTCCGGAGGCAGGGGTGACCGCCTGCCTGGGGAGGAACTTTTCGATCCGGGATCAGTGGGCAATGAAACGGAGCTTGAGTCTTCGCGGACGCATCTTTGTTCTCCTTGCCGCCCTCTGCATGATTGTCGTCATCGGCGGGGGAGTGATGATCTGGTATGCTGACCGCATGGATCGGATCTTCACACGCACGGTCGAAGTTGACATGGCCGCCAGCGAAGCTGTCGAGGATCTCCTTCAGGCACTCATCAAACAGAAGGGTCTACTTTCCTATTATTTTATGGAAGAGAACCCTGTCTGGCTCGACCGGCTGGACGAGCACAGAAGGAAGTTCCGGAGTACGGTTGAGAAGGCCGAGCGCCTGGCGTCAGCAGGGCAGGACCGAGAGACTCTCCAGCGAATCCTGAAGGAATACGATCGGTACATCCGGGCAAAGGACAGCGTTATCGATCTCTACAGGGCCGGGGAAAGGGAAAAGGGGCTGGTACGCCACAGAGAGATCCGAACCTCTTTCTTCGAAATTCTGGATCTGTGCGAGGCCTATGATGAGTCGTACGACGAGAGAATCCACCAGTCTCACGAGGATAGCAGAAAGCAAGCGGCCCGGATCCGTCAGATCGCTGCGTCAGCGATTATGTTTGCGACAGGCCTAAGCCTCCTGCTAGGCTCTGTGCTTCTTACTCAAGTTCTCAGACCCATTCAGAGATTAGCAACCCAGACGGGCCGTTCTGGGGAAACGCCTCCGGGGGGTAACGAGGTCAAGGCTCTCCACCGCGGGGTACGTGACCTCATCGAAGGTGTTGACCTGGCGTATTCCGAATTGGAGAAAAGCCAGGCCCGTCTGTTGCACACGGAGAAGATGGCTACGGTGGGGAAGCTCGCCGCGGGTGTGGCTCACAGCATCCGGAACCCTTTGACCTCCATCAAGATGCGCCTGTTTTCCCTGGAACGTGCGCTCCGAGTTACCTCGGAACAGAAAGAGGACCTGGAGGTGATCACTGAGGAAATCCGGCACATAGACAGCATCGTACAGAACTTTCTTGAGTACTCGCGACCTTCCACGCTCAATATGCAGCGGATCAGTCCTTCCACTGTCGTGGACATGACCCTGCAGCTTCTTCGCCACCGTCTGAAATCCTACGGGATCGAGGTGCGAGTGAATCGGACGGGGCCACTTCCCACCGTTCAGGCTGATCTGGACCAACTCAAGGAGGTGTTCGTCAACCTCCTGGTCAATGCCTGCGAAGCCATGGGGAAAGGCGGTGTGATCGAGATTGAGGAAATCTCGCATATTGAGAGCCCTCCAGGGACCCTCGCGATCATCCACGTCCGTGACAGAGGTCCTGGGATTCCGGAGGAGATCCAGGAAAAGGTGTTCGAGCCCTTTTACAGCACAAAGGAGGAGGGGACGGGCCTAGGACTGAGCATCGCGGTACGAATCGTCGCGCAGCACGGTGGGCGGCTGACCCTGAAATCGAAGGAAGGGCGGGGTACCACATTCACGATAACCCTGCCCAGCAGAGGGGAAACGATTGGCAACCATCCTTGTCGTTGATGACGACGCACAGTTACGCCAGAGCTTCGAGAAGATCCTTCTTGAGGAGGGTTACGCTGTGAGGACGGCATCAACGGGGGAAGAGGGAATCCGAATGGTAGAGGAGGATCCCCCTGACCTCGCGATCATGGACGTTCGTCTCCCAGGAGTCAACGGCCTCGAGGCCTTTGAAGCGATCCACAAGCAAGAGCCGAAGCTGCCCGTGATCATCATGACCGCTTACGGGACCACGGAGACTGCCATCGAGACCACGAAGAGGGGTGCCTTCGATTACGTACTCAAGCCCTTCGAGATTCCGAGCATGCTTTCCTTGGTCAGACAGGCCCTCGAGGCAGGCCGACTGATGTGTTCTCGTGTGGAGATGGAGCCGATCCCGGCTGCTTCGTCGGCGGAGGCCCTGATCGGAAAGAGCAAGGCAATGCAGGAGGTCTACAAATCGATCGGAAGGGTGGCCACCACGGACGCCACTGTCCTCATTCGCGGAGATTCCGGGACCGGAAAGGAGTTGGTCGCTCGGGCCATTTACCAGCACAGCCTACGGGAGGCGAGGCCATTCTTGGTGATAAACTGCGTGGCCATTCCGGACACTCTGCTGGAGAGTGAACTGTTCGGGTACGAGAGAGGGGCGTTCACGGGAGCATCCCATCGTCGTGTGGGTAAGATCGAACAGGCGGACGGGGGGTCGGTGTTCCTTGATGAGATTGGGGACATGCCCTTCAACATCCAGGCGAAGATCCTCCGGCTCCTTCAGGAGAAAAGCATCGAGCGCCTGGGAGGGAGAAATCCCATCCCGGTGGACGTGCGCATTTTGGCAGCGACGAACCGGAACCTGGAGAAGGCGGTGGAGGAGGAACGCTTCCGCGAGGATCTCTACTACCGCCTCAAGGTGGTTACCCTATGGCTGCCACGCCTGCAGGAACGCGAACAGGACATCCACCTGCTCTCCGAGTATTTTCTGGAGAAGTTCTCCAGGGAGATGGAAGTCGAGAATCCTCGAATCACGACGGAGGCCAAGGAATTACTGAGCCGGTACCCCTGGCCGGGGAACGTGCGTGAGCTGTCCAACGCGATTCAGAAGGCACTGATCTTCAGTCGAGGGTACCCGATCGGTCGGGAAGAGATTTCGAAGGCCATGGAGGAAGGGGAAATCTCCTTGGCCGTGGAGACTGTTTCGACCGAAGAAGCGATACGGACTTGGGTGGACGAGGCGCTCCGATCGCCTTCAATGGACCGGGGCCTGTTTGAAACGCTGACGGATCGGTTCGCTCGAATCCTTATTCGGGAGGCTCTCAATCTGACCGGTGGGAACCGGAGTCGAGCGGCCAAGCTGCTCGGCCTTTCGCGCCCGACTCTTCTGTCCAAGATCGACAAGTACCAGATCCGGACGGAGACAAGAGTCAAGGACGAGAGCCATCGAGGGAGCCTGAAATGAAAGGCCAATTCACAATCCTCGTTGCGGACCGCAACCGGCATGTCAGAGGGTTCCTAAAACGAGAACTCGTCGCGGACGGCCATGCTGTGCGAGTAGCAGAAAGCAGCAGGGAGCTTCTGGCCCTGCTCCGAGGAGACGAAACCCTGGATCTACTGATCCTCGACCTCGACATGCCTGCCTTGAAGGGGATTGAGTTGCTCAGGCGTTTGAAGGAAAGAGTACCTCCTCTGCCGGTCATCCTTTGTTGTTTTTCGACCGCTGGTGTGGATCCCAACCTGCGGTTTCTTGCAGATGCGGTGTTGCAGAAGACCGGGGACATTGAGGGTTTGCGTGAGGCGTCCATGCGTGTTCTTAGGCACTACTATCCGAACCGGCTGCTGCGAACAGGCTCCTAGATTCCGTCAAGTGGGGTCCATCATAGGAGCGCGTCGATTTCGTCCCTGATCCTGCTTCGGTAGAAGTGGACGGACTCCTCGTTGGTCATGATCATGTCCAACTGGCGGGTGTGGATCGTCAGGTAACCGAGTATCTTGAGGTTGACCTTCATGTGTTCCATCTCGTAACCCTCGATGCGTGCGATAAGGGAGTCTTCCCTGATCTCCACACGGAAGCCGTATGCTTCCAGCATCTCCCTCAAGAAATGTATCCTCTTCAGCCTTCGTTTCTGGTCTGCCGCCCCACCCTTGAATTGAAATCTTGCGTAGTTTTCTCGCGGTCTCTCTCCGATCAGGGCCTCGACCGTGGAGAAATGGAAACCCAGTCGAGAGCTCAAACTGCAGTAGTGCTTCGATATCATGAAGTAATTGCGGTTCGAGTAGCGGGTCCGGACGCCCGTGTTCAGGGCCGTGTTCGTTGTGGCCCGGTACATTACTGAAAGGAAGCCCCTGCCGTCGATTGCGGGCGGGCCTTTCCAGGGAAAGGCGGTGATGCCCTGCCACAAGGCCAGCATGGGGATGGAAACGATGTTGTCGATGCCTACGTAGCGGCCCTCCACCTCTTCGCGAAATCCGTCGTCCAGATTGAGGACCCACCACTGCATGGGGACATCGCAGAAGAGCTGTTTGCTCGATCGCTCGGGGAACCGGTGATCCCGGCCGAAGCGAAACATCTCCTGGACCGCCTTCTCGTGCGAGAACCGAGTGATGTCGTGATAGGTTCTGCAGCGTAAAGGTCTGAATTCGGGGGCGTCGGGGTCCAGGAGGTTGAGCGGCGTGATGTGGCGGGCAGCTGCGCGCAGCGCTTGGTGAACCGGGCTCCCCTCCATGAGGTTCAGGGGGGGGCTCACCGACTCGAGCAGAGCTTGCTCGCGACCCTCCAAAATCCTCCGTCCGTCCGCGTCCAGAGTGATTTCGGATCCTTCCTCAAGCGCAGCCATGGCCCCTGGGAGACCCAGCAGAGCGGGTACGCCGAATTCACGAGCTACGCTGGCCAGGTGCCCGGCCATACTTCCCTGTCCCGTGACGAGCCCAACGGCTCGGCCCAGCAGCGGAGCCCAACGGGGGAGCGCCTGGGCGGTCACCAGGATTGCCCCCTCCGGGAACATCAGGGTGTCTGCATCCCTTTCCACCCTGAATACCGGGCCGGCTGCCGCGCCCGGGCTTGCAGTTACACCCCCGCTGAGGAGAGTCCTGCCGGGGCTGGGTTCTCCCGTCTTCCGGACCCGGACGGAATGCTGGGGTCCCACAGCGGGAAGAGGCCGACACTGCAGCACGTACACCGTTCCTTCCTTCCCAACTGCCCATTCGATATCCAGGGGTTCCCTGTAATGGTGCTCCAGCGTACGGCCAATGCGCGCAAGTTCGTGGAGTTGGTCCTCCGTGAGAGACGGTTCCCGCACCCTGTCTCCGGTCAGGTTCGTCCGGCAGACACCCTCCTCGGGGTAGCAGACGACCATCTGAGTCTTCTCCGGGATCTCCCTCTGCAGGACCGCAGGAGGGTCCTCGTGCGACAGGACAAAGAGATCCACCGGCGTGCTGCCGTCCACAACAGATTTCGGCAGTCCCCAGGCCGAGGAGACGAACATGGTTTCGTCCTCCGTGTGGAGAGGGTTGCGGGTGTACACCACGCCCCCAGCTTCGGCATCAACCATCCGGATGCAGCCCACGCACATGTCCACGTCCTCATCGCGGATGCCGTGCTGGAGTCGGTAGCGCATCGCCGCCAGGCCATATTTGCCCGCCAGGATTCCCCGGTAGGCTTCCAGGATGCTGTCCCCGCTCACGTTTAGCTCCGAGCGGTATTGGCCGGCCGATGAGGTCCCGGCAATGTCCTCACCCAGGGCGCTCGATCTCATGGCCAACGGAACGGGTGCCCCCGGCGTCGCCCCCAGGTTCCGGTATGCGTCCCGGATCGCCTCCGCGAGGTCCTTGGGCATCTCTGCACCAAGGATCAGTTGCTGGATGCCCGCACTGAGATTATACAGACTATCCATGGACTCTGTTTCGGTGGCCTGAACCTGTCTGTCTATCTCCGCCTGAAGTCCACTGTGTTCCATGAAACGCCGGCAGGCCGAGGAGGTGATGACGAAACCATCGGGAACGTTCAGTCCGATTCGGTTCCGTAATTCTCCCAGTCGGGCCATCTTGGCCCCCACATGGGCCGCCTGCCCGGACCCGACGCCGGAAAGAGGGAGGACCATGGGGCCTAACTCTGGACGGGAGCCGGGTTCCAGAGATTCCCGGATCCTTCCCTGGATTTCGTAGAATCGTTCCTGAAGGCCGGCGTAGCTCCCTTGTGCCAGCCCGTCCAGGTGTCTGATGACGGCAAGCACGCTGGTCGTGACCTGCGTGCAGCGGGAGCGGACGAAATGCATCCCGAAGGTTCTCGTGCCCAAGAGCGCCTCGTCTATTTCTGCCATGATCTCCAGGGCACGATTGTTCGCGGTCAAGAGGAGCTGGAAGTTGTGGTAGCGCGCCTTGAAGTCGATCCGGAGCCGCTCAACCTCTGTGGCCTTCATCTGCTGGTTCCGTCCGCGGATCCGTTTCCAGAGTTTCTGTATTCGGCCCATGTTCGTCGGTTTCCCGGTCGGTTGAGGAGCCGGACAAGTCAGGGTCAATGGACCAGACCCAGGCCGCATCCCTCGAATAGGTAGAGGATAGCAATCCCGTACCATACAGTGTAGAGCACGTAGAAGATGAGGGAGGCGACCACAGTACCCATTCTGTCGGTGATCTTCTGGGACTCGATCCCGTAGTAGTTATAGGCGCACTCAACCGCTTTCTTCTTCACCTTGGAGACGATCCCGGCTTGTTCGAAGTTCTCCTGCTTCTTCAGAGCCTTGTCCATTGCCTTCAGCGCGGTCCACCAGTTGAAGAGCACCTCTCTCGCGGGGTAGCCGTACTTCTCGGCCAGAACCTGACCTTTATTCTCGAACATGTAGTCGGCATCTGCAAGGCAATTGGCAAGCATGCCTTCGAGGTCCCCCTGAACCCGGAGAGTGGATCCGGACGAGGAGGCCATGGCTCCGGCCTCTGAGAAGAGGGTCCTGGTCCTTTCCGAAAGGCCCTCGCTCCCCAGGGAGAGGACCACGGAGACCTCCTGCCCACGGAAGACCTCGGCTTCCTCCATCAGGGCGGGGATATAGTAAGCCGACGCTTTGGAGATGGAATTATACAGCGAGTCAAGATAGTTCAGGCCGTTTTGCCCGTCATAGAGGGGCAGAAAAATGATCACCAGCACGACGACGAATCCGGTCATGAGGCCCGCCCCGGCGGCCAGTCTTCTATTTGGGGAAATCATGGCAGGACCTCCTCTCCCTTCAATGTGGACATGTTTCTCAGGAACGTGCCTATCACCCACACCGCGAAGACCCCGATGACCAGGAAGAAGGCCCAGATGCCGATCGCGTCCAGCACCGATGTGACTTGTTTGGACAGGGGGAGGACGTCCATTTCAGCAAGCTTTCCGGGAAGGGCGAACGCCCGGTTGACGAAGCCTGCCAGTACCGCCATGGCGTAGAACCCGCGGATGGTGATCCCCTTGACCACTTTAGTGACCATGGCGCCGATCTGGATTCCGAACAGAGAACCCAAGAGCATGCCCATAGCCAGGGTGTAGAAGATAAAACCGTAGACGGCGTACTGGCTGATGGCCGCGTACCCTGCCGTGAACACGATCTGGAAGATGTCCGTTCCCACCGTGGTTAAGGAGGAGACGCCCAGTACATAGACGAAGATGGGGAAGGTCAGAAAGCCTCCGCCCACACCCATGATGGCGGCACAGAAGCCCACCAGAAAGCCGGTCAGTACGAGGAACACGGCCGAGATGCGGCGGCCGCCCGGGACCAATCCTTGGTCGAAGGTCACCATGGGGGGGATCTTCACGGATTGTATCCTCCGGGGCAGGTTTCCCATTTCGACACCCTCAGTCTTGCCTCCATGCGCGTCCCCGGAGGCATCCGGTTCCTTCCGGTTCTTCAGATAGTCGATGAGTGCATAGGTGCCCAGCAGGCCCAACATGATGACATAGATGGTGGTGATGAAGGCATCGCTTAGCACCGGATTGATCTCGTAAAGGATACGGTTGATCATGCCTCCCGCTGTTGCCCCGAGGATGGCCCCGACGAGGAAGATCAGCGCGAGGGCGATCGAGATGTTGCCCATCTTTCTGTGGATTACGCTCCCCATGATGGCCTTTGCAAAGATGTGAAACAGGTCCGTGCCTACGGCCATGATGCCTCTGATTCCTGCACTCATCAGCGCGGGGGCAATGATGAAACCGCCTCCGGCGCCAATGCACCCTGTGATGAGTCCCGCCCCGAGGCCGATCAGTATGGATGCGACAAAGATGCCTGTGGTGAAGAAGGCGGGGCTGTACGCCTTCTTGCCGCCAAGGAATTGGGGAAGCTCTTCCCCCTCGCTGCCGGCGACGGCGATGCCGCCCAAAATGATGGGGACGAGCAGCAGTCCCAGTATCAGCAGCCGCTTTTTATCGCGCACGATCCTGTTGGAAGCTTCTATCTCCCACACGGCGTGCGCCCGGGCGCCCATCATCATGAACCGTCCCCACTGTCTCAAGAATCTCATTCCCCTTTACTCCTCGTTTCTCT
>JANQFG010000220.1 GCA_028277985.1 bacterium
AAGGCGGGCAGCTCCCTGGCTCTGGCCCTGACAAACATGGAATTGGCCCGGGAACTGCTCCATCAGGGAAGGGAGAAACGGGCTCGAAAGTGCATGCGCCAGGTATCCGGGCTGGTCGAAGCCGCGGGCAAGGATTTCGTGCCTGAGGAGTTGCAGTTCCTGCTCTCCGATCTCAGGAGCGACCGCAACCTGCTCCAGGAAATCATCAAGATGGGCCAGGAGCTGGTCGACATCAAGGAGAACCGGGAGCTGGTCAAGCGGATTATTTCAACGGCCATCTCCATCACGGGGGCGGAAAGGGGGGCCATCTTCCTGGGGGATCCGAAGGGGGACGCATCCGCACTCACCCTTCGCGCGTCGAAGACGCTGACACAGGAGGACATCGAAAGCCCTTCGTTTTCCGCGGCTCTCGAGGCGATCCGACAAACCGCGATCACAGGCGAAGGCAGAATCGTACGCAAGAAGTCGGACAGCGAAACGGGTCCCCCCTCAAAGGATTCGATCCGGACCTGCATTTGCGTTCCCATGAAGCGAAGAGACGAGGTGGTCGGGGTCCTTTACAATGACAACCGTCTGCTCGGAAGCAGCTTCCGGGAATCGGACCTGGAAGTCCTCGGGTACTTCTCCGCCCTGGCAACCATCGCCATGGACAATGCCGAGGCGTACGAGCAGATCCGGAGTCTCAACGAGAAGCTCGCCGAGGAAAAGCAGTACTACCAGGAGCAACATCTGGAGTTTACCCATTTCGAGGAGATCGTTGGAAAGAGCAGAGGGATCATGAACGTTCTTTCGAGCGTGAGCCAGGTGGCGGAAACGGACGCCACGGTTCTCATCCTGGGTGAAACCGGCGTAGGAAAAGAGCTGGTCGCGAGGGCGATCCACGAGCGAAGCCTTCGAAAGGAAGCCCCCTTCATCCGAGTTGCATGCAGCGCGCTTCCCGAGAACCTGATCGCGAGCGAGCTGTTCGGTCACGAAAAAGGCGCCTTCACCGGAGCGGTCAACCGCCGGATCGGGCGGTTCGAGCTGGCCGACAGGGGCACCCTCTTCCTCGACGAGATCGGAGACATTCCCCCCGAGGTTCAGGTCCGGCTGTTGAGGGTCCTGCAAACCAAGGAATTCGAGAGAATCGGCGGGGGACGTACCCTCCGGTCCGATTTTCGGCTGATCGCGGCGACGAATCGGGATCTGCAGAAGGCTGTGAGGGAAGGCTGGTTCCGTGAAGATCTGTTCTACCGCCTGAACGTCTTCCCGATCCAGGTGCCCCCACTCCGCGAACGAAGAGAGGACATTCCCCTGCTCGTCAAGTATTTCCTGGAGATCTATGCCAGCAAATTCGGCAAGACCGTCAAGAAGACCTCTGCCTCCGATTTGAACCGGCTTTCCGCCTACGACTGGCCTGGAAACGTCCGGGAATTGGAGAACTACATCGAAAGGGGTGTCATCTTGAGCAGCGGCATGCGGTTTCAGATGCCCGAGCTCGGGCGGCGATCGGGGGCCGCCGCATCGGCGTTCGACCAGCCCGTGACACTCCGCGAAAACGAACGGCAACACATTCTTCGGGCTCTCGAAATCACCGGCGGGAAGATCAGAGGTGAGGACGGAGCGGCAAAACTGCTCGACATCCATCCAAACACCCTCTACAACCGGATGAAGAAGCTGGGCATAAAGCCGGCCAAAGAGGACCGGTCGCCGACGCCGCCCGCAACATAAATCCCCGTGGTATTTGAAGCACTTTGCCTTCCAGGGACATCCAAACCCTTATTGCAAAGGAGTGGAGAATGACCACGGAATTCTTCGATGTCGTCATTGTCGGGGCCGGGCTTTCCGGAATCGGCACGGCCTACCACCTTCAGGAGAAGTGCCCCGGCAAGAGCTACGTCATTCTGGAAGGGCGCGATGCGTTGGGAGGCACCTGGGACCTCTTCCGCTATCCGGGCATCCGCTCCGACAGCGACATGCACACCTTGGGGTACAAATTCAAACCCTGGCGTGAAGCCAAAGCGATCGCCGACGGCCCGTCCATCCTGAATTACGTACGGGAAACGGCTGTCGAGAACAACATCGAAGAACACATCCGCTACCGCCATTGGGTCGAGAAAGCTCATTGGTCAAGCACAGAGGCCAGATGGACGGTCGAGTGCGAACGGAAAGACACGGGAGAGACGGTCCGCTTCTGCTGCAACTTCCTGCTCATGTGTTCCGGTTACTACAGTCACGACAAGGGGAACACGCCCGATTTCGAGGGACGTGATCGCTTCCAGGGGGACATCATCCATCCCCAGAAATGGCCGGCTGAACTTGACTATGAGGACAAGCAAGTCCTGGTCATCGGATCGGGCGCGACGGCGATGACCCTTGTGCCGGCCATGGCCAAGCGGGCCAAGCATGTGACCATGCTCCAGCGCTCTCCCACCTATGTGTTGTCGCTCCCGGACGTGGATGTGGTCGCGAACTTCCTGCGAAAGGTCCTGCCAGACAAAGCGGCCTATGCCATTACGAGATGGAAGAACGTCGGTTTCCAGCGATTCCTCTACAAGCACCTGCGAGCGAAGCCGGAAAAGAGCAAACAGAAGCTGATTCACATGGTGAAGAAGAGACTCCCCGCCGACTTTGACGTGGAGACCCATTTCACGCCCGGCTACAATCCCTGGGACGAGCGACTCTGCCTGCTGCCGAACGGCGACCTGTTCCAGGCGATCAACGCGGGCAAGGTATCCGTGGTCACCGACCATATCGAAACCTTCACGGAGACGGGCCTGCGCCTGAAGTCGGGTGATTTGCTGGAGGCGGATATCGTCGTCACGGCCACGGGATTGAGCCTGATCATGTTGGGTGGGGTGGCATTCAGCGTTGACGGGCAGCCGGTTGATTTTGCCGACACGTTTACCTACATGGGGATGATGTATTCGGAAGTGCCCAACATGATTTCCACCTTCGGTTACATCAACGCCTCCTGGACACTCCGGTCCGATCTCACGGCGGAGTGGACCTGTCGTCTCCTCAACTATATGGACGAAGCCGGGCACCTCCAGTGCGCACCCCGCCTGCGCCCGGAAGACCGGAATATGGCGATACGGCCCTTTATCGACAACTTCACGCCCGGATACATAGAGCGGGTGATGCACCTGTTCCCGAAGCAGGGTGCTAGCGAGCCCTGGGTAAATACACAGGACTACGGTAGAGAGAGGAAGATGTTCAGCCGGGCACCGATCGAGGACGGCGTGCTGGACTTCAACCCCGCCGCCCCGAATGCCGCTGCGAGTACCGAAACCTCCAATAGAGCCTCGGTCCCTGAGACATCCGGGGGTGTTCGGATGGATCAGTCGGCGTAGAGCTTCACATACATGTCCTTCGCGTTGACATTGTTCTTGCGGGCCTTCGCTTTCCAGAAAAGCGCGGCAAATCTGGGAAACAGCCAGCGCCAGATTCCGGATGACACGACCGGTATGGGGACCTTGGAGATCAGGCGTTGTGCCTGCGAAAGAACCACTCTGCCTTCTGCCAAATCCTCCCCCACTCTGTCCAGGGCCTCGATGACATGCTTGATAGGTGGCCCTGACCGTCTGGTTTGAGTCAAGAGCTTTCCCCCGCCGATCATCTCACCCGCCCCCATCGCCAACCCGCCTGCCCAGGAAATGCCGCTTTGCTCCGCAAAGGAGCGACAAATCGCCAGTGCCAGGGCATTCTGATGTGCCTCCGGGAATCCGTTGTTCACAAGGGTGAAGAGGCCGCAGGGTCTTCCGGATTCTCGAGATTCAAGGTGCCGGGAAATCACTTCCAAGGCTTTGGTCGCAAGATACGGCAGGGCGTCAATGTAGAGGGGGAAGGCCAGGATGATCAGGTCTGCCCGATCCACTGCAGTACACAGCTCCTTCTTTCCCTTCTCCCGATTCAGGCTCGCTTTCAGCGTCAGTTTCTCCGATTCCCAACCCTTGGCCGCCAGCACTCCGGTAAGATACTCTCCCAGGATGCTCGAGGTGGAACGGTCCTTGATCTTCGGGCTCCCGACGATCAGAAGCGCGTTTCCGGCTCTCCCCGTCTCACCGGAACGAAACACGCCCCGGACTGCAGGAGCAAACCCCTCGATATCTTTAGCGACCGGTACCGGGTCGGATCCTGAGAGGAGGCCTTTGATGCCTTCTTGCAGTGCTTCCTTTTCTTGATCCACATGAAACACATCCGCACAAAAAGAGGGAGCATGAAAGTTGATCGCATTCCGTCCGACCAGTGCCTTGAAAACCTCCGCTTCCGTTTCCGATTCGCTTCGTTGGATCCCGATTCCCACGAAGCGCGGATACCTGGCGTATCGGGGCGTGTGATGGGTCTCGCTATGGTACTTGCCGAAAAAGGGCAGGATCAGAGGTATGAACCGGTCAACGATCACTTTGAGCGATGACGAATACCCGCCAAAAGTCACCGGCGTGAAAAGAATCACCGTATCGCTCTGGATCATGGCCTGTATGATTTCCCTGCCCTGATCGGAATGCACGCATACACCCGGCGTCTTGACCCAGCATCCGAAACACCCGATGCAATGGGCCACCTTCATGTCTCGCAGGGGGTAGGAATTCACCTCGGCACCCTCCTGATCCAGGATATCCGTCAGCGCGGAAAAGGCGGATGCCAGGTCATCATCCCCGGGTCCCATGCCGTTCAGGAGCACGATCTTCTTCATGGACATTCCAGCACCTCCGCTTTCACCATGTTGAAAGGACAATCGGTGTGCCTGCATCTTCGACAGTAGCTCAAAGGAATCACGACGAACACGGGCGCACAGAAAAGCCAGAACACGGCAAGCACGAGCGGCTCCTTGATGAGCCAGTATTGTGGAATCACCACCAGACCTGCCATGGACACGGTCATCACAACCTTGTCCAGCCGGCTCATCGGCTCCGGCCTGTAATGGAAGAGCGCTTTCACCACACTCGTGGGCAGGAACAGACAGGTGGACAGCTTGTGCGGATAGGGACAATGCGCACAGAGACTGTACAGGATCGCCAAGGAACCGCAGACGGCATATCCCGAGTAGGCCACGCCCCATGGGATGCTGTGCAGGAAGATCCCGTAGGCCCCGATGATGATGAAGCCGTAGAAACCAATTCTCATCAAGACCCTCTCCGTGAGGGAGAATCCTTCGATAAAGGGTGACACTTGCCTGCAAGACGGATCGTTCATGAATCACCTCCTTGTTCGGTTGTCTCGTTCCAGGCCGACTCTGTCATCGGTTCACCTGGTTTTTTCCTGCTCCACCGCGATTCCCCGGCAGACCAGATCCACGACTGCATCAAAGACCCGCTCCTCCGGGATCTCGGGAACGCTGACCTGGAGGTAGCTGTTTAGGTAGGGGAGCAACATGCTGTCCACGACGGCGATCGTCAACGCATTCACGATTCGGATCACAGCATCTACGTCCACATCCGGTCGGATCTCACCACGCGACACGGCCAGGGTAAGGATCTCCTCCACAATTGCCCGAAAGGTCTCTGCAACAGGCTTCACGACCCTGTCAGCCAATTCGGGGTCGCCCAGGTAGGCCGCCCTGGTGAAGTACTGAACGAACCCGAGCTGTGTTTGGCTCCATTCGATGCCGCCGACCATGTAGGCCTTCAGGGCGTCCCGCAGGGGTAGGGAAGACAGGAGCGCGCGGAACTCGCCCAGGTCGTCCACGATGAAGCGGACGCAGAGCTCGGTCGAGAACCTCAGTAGCCCCTCACGGCTGCTGAAGTAGGTGTAGAGCGACCCGACCGAAACCCCTGCCCTCTCGGCCACCTCCCGGATATTGATCGACGACGGGCCCTTTTCAGCGGCGGCATCCAGGATGGCCTCCAGCACGGCCTTCTGTCTGTCAGGATCCAGCCTCCGAAACGTACGGGACACCAGGCCTTCTTGCTCCAGGTCCAGGATGTGTGAGTGAATTTCCTTCCAGTCGGATACGGTCATACTCATGAACTCCTTTCTTATATTTTCTGAACATATGTTCATAATAACCATAATGTACGTTCACTGTCAAGCAAATTCTTCTACAAATCCAAGAGGACGGCAGATCCTCGAGGGCAAATGAACAGCGCTCGTTGTCGCTATAAGGCAATCGTGAGACAATCCGTTGAGAAGAAGAATCCAGCCATCGAGGCGAGAACTCTCCACCGGAGGCGCTTTGAAAAAGGAAGAATTCGTCCAACTTCTCGGCAATGCCAACCCGTTCAAGGAGGGAGACCTTACGGTCGGTGTGGGCACGCTTGACGAGGCAGAGCGGGCCGATGCAAGGCGCTCCCTCTCCCGCGTCCGACTTCAGGATATCTTCTCCTGCGAAGTGCTCCACGACCAGATGAGCGAACGGCTGAAATCCTTCTTCGTCTCGGAACGGATGTCCTCCGATGTATTCCGCCGGATCAAGAACCGATCCGTTGGGGAGATAAGGGAGATCATCCTTCGGTCCACGGACCCGGAAACCGTCCGGGAACTGGGTCTCGGGATGACCAGCGAGATGATCGCGGCAGTCGCAAAGATCATGACCGACCAAGAGCTCACCACTGCCTGCGCAAGACTCTTCAATCCCGTGGACGGCCCCGGATCGGTCGGGTCGGGAGAGTGCTTCGGTTCGAGGATCCAGCCGAACAGCCCCACGGATGATCCGGAAGAGATCCTCTATTCCGTATTCGAAGGAATCTCCTACGGCTGTGGGGATGTGATCATCGGAGTCAACCCGGCCAATGACGCCCTGCAGGATCTCATCGAGATCGAGAATCTGCTGGCCGCGATCGTCGAACGCCTTGAACTGCCGACGCGCTGGAGCGTTTTGTCCGACATCAAGAAGCAGCACGAGGCATTGATCAGGGGCGCTCGGATCGATGTAGGGTTTCAGAGCCTGGCAGGAACCTCCGGGGCCCTCCAGGGAATGATCGACTGCGACGCAGACGATCTCGTGAGGTATCTGGAGCCCTTTCCTGGATTCTACTTCGAAACCGGGCAGGGATCGGAATTCACCAACGGGGCCGACGATGGGATCGACATGGTCACTCTCGAATCCCGCACGTACGGCCTGGCGAGATTGCTTCAAAGAACACTCCGGAAATGGACGATCGTCAACGATGTGGCCGGCTTCATCGGGCCGGAGGTCTTCAGGACGGGTCCTCAACTGGTCAGGACTTGCCTGGAAGACCTGTTCATGGGCAAGCTCCACGGCCTGGTCATGGGGCTTGATGTATGCAGTACCTATCACATGGGGATCCCTCCTGCCGAGCTTGACGACATCACGTGCAGCGTGGCGCGGGCGGCACCTGCCTATCTGATGGGCGTAGCCGGCAAGTCCGACCCCATGCTGGGATACTTGACCACCGATTTTCGCAGCCATCCGAGATTGAGGAACACGACCGGAAAATCCGTTGCTCGCCCCATGAAGAAACGACTCATCGATCTCGGAATCATGCGCGAGGATGGCACGCTGACGGAACCGGCGGGAGACCTGGCGCAGTTGGCACGGACCTACGGAGAAGCCCCCGAAGAGATCAGCAGAACCCTTCGGAGGCTACAGGACCGAGGGATGGATATCGGCTACGGATGCGAGAAGGGTTTTGCTCCACCGGCCCACCTGCAGAAACGGCTCGACGATGTCTTCCTGCATGCCCGAAAAGCGCTGCATCGCGAGATCCTGCCGGGCACAAGGGAAATCTCACAGAAACCCCATGTGCTCGTGCAGACTTCATCGAGAGACAGAGATGACTATGTTGCCCATCCACCCACAGGGGAGAGAATCGTCCCGGAGCAAACCGACACTCTGAGGTCCCTCTACCCGGGCAGCCCGCCGACGGTTCAGATCTTGATTTCGGACGGACTCAACGCAGACGCAGTAAACGAGAATCTCAAGTACCTGCTTCCGCCACTCAGAGGGCACCTTCAGGCCCTTGGAATTTCATTCGGAAGAGAGATTTACGTGCGAAATGGCCGGGTGCGCGTCGGCTACCAGATAGGGGGGATTCTCGGGGTGCCGGTCGTTGTACATCTGATCGGAGAACGGCCCGGTACAGGGACCAATAACCTGTCGGCCTACGTCACTTACGGCTTCTCTGCTCTCGGGCAATCACGCTGGGCCACGATCGAGCACGCCAACACGACGGCCCTGTGCAGCATCAACAGGCGCGTGGGGGTCAAACCGGAAGAGGCTGCTCTCCGCATAGCCAACATCACCGAGCTGATGCTGAAACACAGATGTTCTGGGGTTGCCCTTGCTCCCCATGTCGGGGACCAGGGGGCCAACGCTTCTCAATCGATTTTGTAGGTCACAAGGGCGCTCGCCACGAGGGCCTCGCTCTCCACCTCACCGCGAACCTTCACTTCAACGCCACACAGGCTCTTTCCGCGGTTGATGACGCGTGCGTCCGCAATCAGGTCCTTGCCCCGTCCTGCTGTCAGGTAGTTCACCGTGAATCCCACCGTGGCCCCGCGCGTCACCTTTTCGGGGTCAGCCCCGTACCAGACCGCTGCGGTCGCGGCTACGTCGATCAAGGAAGCGATCGCCCCGCCATGAACCACCTCACCATAGGTGGTGATCTCCGGCCGAAAAGACATCCGGATGGCCACGCGTTCCTGTTCCAGAGCCTCCACGGACATGCCGAGCATCTTGCCGAAAGCGGTGCCGACTATGAAATCGCGAACCAGAGGTTCCATGGATGACATCGTCTTTCTCCTTGTTGCAGCAGTTGCCTGCCTGCCATCTATTCTGTTCGGGTCTTGCGAGCCCCATAGATGATGAACCCGAGACCGACGAGAACGGACAGGCTCGCAACCGTGTTGGATGTGTAGAAGATCAGATTCGCCACCGGCAGACCCGGTTCGAGCCCTCGCACACCGAGAACGGCACCGAGCACCGGGCCTATCGAATAGCAGTATCCGAACAGAACGAAGGCGACGGCAAGAATCCGGAGCTTCCGGTCGTCGAGATTCAACAGGGGTACCAGAGACGAGACGGCGATGATCATGATGCCGGTCAGTACGCCCTGAAGGTGGGCCAGGTGCCACGCCTTGTAGCTCCCCGGAAACTCTCCCGTGATGACGAACATGTAGCCGAGCCCGGAAAGAGATCCGAGCAATGCAACGATGGCCCCGTGTCGGATTAGAAACAGACGGACTTCGTTCCTCATGGCTTGCTCCTCCCTCGAGACGGGCCGTCAGAGAACGGCCGGCTGTTGAATCCCACCCAATACATCACGCAGTGGCCCCCGGGACAAAACTCGGACTTCTCGCCTCTCTCAATACGACGGCTTCCTCAGGGCATTGGTAGGCGCACTGGCCGCATCCGATGCAGAGTTCCGCTTCCAAGGCCATCTTCCCTTCCGGCACACCAGCGTCCAGGGAAAGGGCATCCACAGGGCATGCCTCCACGCACGTCCGGCATCCGGTGCACACATCGTCGTCCACCTCGGGCAGAAACCTGCTGGGCGCAAGGAGCACGCTCTTCCCTCCCTCGAATACCCTGGGTAACACACCGCAGCAACAGGGGCAACAATTGCAGATGACGTGTCCGTTGCCGAGCCGGTTTTCGGTGGTATGCACGAGACCGGCTTCCTCCGACTGCTTCAGGATCTCTTTGGCCTCTGCTCTTGTGACCTCCCGGCCGGAACCCCTCTTGATCGTGTACTCTGCTGCACGGTTCAACTGGAGGCATACCTCTACAGGCCCCTCGCATTCCCTGGCCCTGAGCCGACAGGCGCAAGATGTAACGGCAAGCCTGCGGGCTTCATCGACGATGCCGAGCGCGCTTTCGAACGGGAGGATTTGTGACCCGCCCCCTTCCATCTCCACTTCCACGGGAATGACTCGTATCGGTGCCGACAAGTTCGTGTCGGCCAGCGCCCGGAGAAGTACGGGGTACTCATCCCGCATGAATTCCTGCCATTGGTCGAGGAGCTCTTCGGGCGCCTCGGGCCACAGGATGGTGCCGTCGTGAAACTGCATCAGGTGTCGTGTCATGGAATACCTGACAATGCCCTCCTTTTCCCGGTCGAAGACAACGCCTTTCCGGAAGAGCAGATCGAGCATCGACCGGGTCTCCTCCGGCTTGCGCCCTGTCTTCTCGGCGAGCACCTTCAGCGTGCCGGGCATGGACAGCAGAAGCCTGGCCTCCTCTTCGCTGCAAACCACCTTCCAGATCTCCTCGATTCGCACAGAAGGGGGTCCGAT
>JANQFG010000070.1 GCA_028277985.1 bacterium
ATACATACCCGATCAGCTTGTAGACCAGGCGGGCCAGGGTGAAGTCCGCATGGTGCATTCCCTCGATGGGCGAAAACTCGGTCAGGTCGAACCCGACGACCGTCTTCTCTGTGCAAACCCTGCGAAGAAACCGGATCGCTTCATACCAGAGAAACCCTCCGGGCTCAGGCGTACCCACGGATGGGATGATCGAAGGATCGAAGAAATCGCTGTCGATCGAGATGTACACCTTGTCACTCAAGGCCCCGAGCACTCGGTCTTCCCAGTCCGGCATCTCCCCTGACTTGATCTTCTGTGCATAGAAGGCCTCTATATTCGGCGCCTCGTCGTAGCGCACCTCCTCCTGGCTGTGGCTTCGAATGCCGACCTGCACCAGGGAAGGAACGAACTCCAGAGCACGGGCCATCACCGAAGCATGGCTGAAAGGGTCGCCAAGGTAGGAATCCCGCAGATCCCTGTGGGCATCCAGTTGAAGCACACTCAAGGCATCCCCGTACCGATCATGGACCGCTCGCATGGGCCCCAGGCTGCTCGTGTGCTCCCCACCGAGACAGACGACGAATTTGCCCATGTCCAACAGATCCCGGACAGCATCGCGAATCCGATCGATCGCCTCGGGCGCGGATTCGGTCAGGAACTGCATCGGCTCGAGGGTGGCGATCCCCCCGCACGAGCGATACACCTCCACGCCGATCTCTTCGTCATATTCTTCGAGCTGGGAGGAAGCCTCCAGAAGAGCCGTCGGCCCCCGGAAGGACCCCCGCACGTAGCTGGATGTTCTTTCGTACGGCAGGGGGAGAATCACAACGCCCGCATTTTCCAGGTCCCCCTCTTCCTCCCTCAGGTCGAGGAACCTCGGCCCGGCACTTCGCGTCTTCATGGACCTTCTCTCCTTATCGTTCCTGCCGAGAACCGCGCTTCTCTAATCCTCACGATTCGAGTAAATTGGATAGGTACAACTTACTCAAATCCGCCACGTTTTCCAAGACGAGACCGCGAATCAAGAAGATGAAAGCATCGAAACCTCGGGACAAACCCCACGCAGAGAAACGATCCCTTTGGATCGTCGACCTGGGCCGACGGGCCTATGAGAAGACATGGGACCTCCAGAAACGCATTGCACGAGCCCGTCAGGAGGATCGGATTCCGGACGTCCTGCTTTTCGTCGAGCACGACTCTGTCTTCACCATGGGCAGGCGGGGACGTTCGGAAAACCTCTTGCTGAGCCGGGACGCCCTGCAGGCGAGGGGCATGGCCTGCATTGAGACCGAGCGTGGGGGGGACGTTACCTATCACGGGCCCGGACAGCTGGTCGGCTACCCGATTGTGAGGGTACCGGGAGGAGGCAAGAACGTTCAGGCCCTCGTAAAGGGGTTCGAGGAAGTTCTACTGCAGACCCTGGCCCGGTTCGGGGTTGTGGGCAGAAGAGACTCGAAGAACCCGGGGGTCTGGGTCAGGGAAGCGAAGATCGGTTCGATCGGGCTCGCCGTTCGGCAGGGCGTCTCGTTCCACGGGTTCTCGCTGAACGCGGACATGGATCTCACGCCCTTTTCGTGGATCCATACGTGCGGTCACCGGGATCTCTCGATCACATCCCTGCGTGACCAGCTGGGAGAAGGCGTGTCTGTGCACGGGCTGAAGGGACTGGTTGCCTCAGTCTTTGTCGAGGCATTGCAGTATCGAACCTGTGTGCCGGGCGAAGGCCGGAGTCGTGAGGTGAGAGCCCTCGGCCTGCCCTCCCTCGAAGAGCGGTACCGTCACGACAGGGAGGGCTCTTCCGGTTGGCTCGAACCCGGCATGAGCCCGCAGGCTGAGAACCTGAAGGAGACCTTGGCCGATCAGCCGAGGTAGCGCTCGCCTTCGGTGCGCACTTCTTCATCCGATCCGAAGATGACCGATATCAGGGCGGCCCGCGTCCACATGCCGTTCCGCTCCTGCCTCCAGTACATGGCTCTCGGATCCCTGTCCACGGCCACGTCGATCTCTCCCCTTCTCGGCAGGGGATGCATGATGACCGCATCCTCCTTCATCTTCGCGAGGGTCTTCTTTCCCAGGGAGAAGTTCTCGTATTGAGACTCGCTTCTGCCCTCTTTGTCGTGCTCGTCCTGTATACGCGTCATGTAGAGCGCGTCGGCCCGATCGAGCACCGAATCGAGGGAATCATGCTCCTCGAAGGAGATCTCCTGGCTCGAAAGGAACTCCTTGATGTCTTCTCCGATCTGGAAGGCAGGGGGCGCGGCATACAGGAGCCTCACGCCCGGATAGTTCTTCATCAGGTAGCTGAGCGAACGGACGGTCCTGCCCCTCTTCAGGTCCCCGACGAGGGCAATGACCTTCCCTTCGATGCCGCCACGGTCTTCAAAAGACCTCTGCAGGGTGTACACGTCGAGCAGGGCCTGCGTCGGATGTTGATCGCTCCCGGAACCCGCATTGATCAGCGGGACCGGTCGATCCGCGTAGACGTTCAAGAGCCAGGCGGTCTTCTCCGCGAATCCCTCCTGGGGGTGGCGCATGACGATCAGATCCACATAGCTGCTGAAGGTTCGAATCGAGTCCTCCGGGGACTCCCCCTTGATCTCCGAGGATGTGTGGGGATCGCGGATCTCGCTCGTGTGAAAGCCGAGGATATGGCAGGCGTTGAGGAAGGAGAGAAAGGTCCGGGTCGAGGGCTGCACAAAGTAGAGCATGGCCCGGCGGTGCCCGTGGAGCTCTTGAAGCCACTTCGCCCCCTGCCTCGATTTTGCAATCTTTCGAATCCGATTGGTCAGATCGTAGAGAGCATCCAGAAAAGGTCGGTCGAACTGCTGGGAAAACAGGACGTCAAAAATCCTGCCATCCTTGAAAAACACCGGCAGCCTTTCACCGAGCGGCCTGTTCTTGAATTCCTCCCATCCCTCGAAATGCTGAGAAAACGAATACTTCGGCATTTGCCCTCCCCGGCTGTCCGGTGATTTTCTGATTGACTAAGCTAATCCAAGCGTGCCCGTTCGTCAAGCGAAATCCTCCCGATCGGAGAACATTGATTTTTTTAATAAAAACAAAATGTTACCGATCTCTCAGCCACTCCCGCAAGATTACATTGACAATCATCTATATTACTACTAATATACCTTGTATGTAAGGTATTGATCGGCGAGCATTTCCTACGAATCGCACAGAAAGCTCTGGATTGAGGAGGTCGATTTGTCCCTGCGTCACGTATTGCTGGGCCTGCTTTCGGAGAACCCCGGTCATGGATACGGCCTGAGGAAACGTATCGTGCACCGGCTCGGCCATTTCCGGAACATCAACGAGGGCCAGCTCTACACGCAGCTGGCCAAGATGGAAAAGGAGGGTCTGATCGAGCGGGAGGTCGTGGTACCGGAAAAGGGGCCGGCTCGAAAGCAACTCCACATCACGCCAAAAGGGAAACAGGCATTCCTGGACTGGCTCCGCTCGGACCAGTACGAGGACGATGGGGTTCTCTATGATTTCATGCAGGGCTACACTTTCTTCTCGAAGGTCAACTTCTTTCAGCATCTGGAACCGGAAGAAGCCCGCGACAAGGTACGTTCCCAGATTTCACAGATGAAGGATAAGAAGAAGGCCTACGAAGAGATCCTTTTGCAGATGGAACGGCGTAACGCGGATCCCTTCAGGATCCGGATCCTGACGTTCGGCCTGAAGGAGCTGGAAAACCGAATCGAGTGGCTGGCGGATCTCGAGGGGGATTTGGTCCGCCAACAGAAGGAGGCTGTGTAACGATGACCCCGGTGGAAATCAAGGCCTTTGCCCGGAAGGAGGTCTTTACGACTTTGGCGGACCGCTACGAAGGTCGAACCTTCTCCCGGGACCTGTGGAAGAAGATGGCCGGCACGGGCCTCTTCGGGCTTCTCACCCCGGCCCGCTACGGAGGCTCGGACCAGGGTCCCGAGGCGCTCGTGGAAGCGATCGAGGCGTTCATTCTGGGAGGCCAGGACCTGGGCCTGTGCCTTTCCTGGCTGGACCACCTGCTGATCCATTCCCACGTGATCTCGCGGTTCGGTTCCGAACAGCAAAAGGAAGAATATCTGCCCGGGTTGGTAACGGGTGAAAGGATCGGCGCGCTGGCCGCCTCCGAGCCGGAGACAGGGGCAAACCCTGTGAAGATGAAGGCGAGTGCGGACAGGCAGAACGGAACCTACCGCCTCAACGCTCACAAGCTCTTCATCACCAACGGGCCGATCGCGGATCTCATCATCGTCCTTGCCCGAACCGGGCCCTCCCCCGGCAAGGAAGGCATTTCTGCATTTCTCCTCGATACCCACTGTCCGGGCTTTCGGGTCAAGGAGGAGATGGATTTCGGGTATCTCCACACCTCGCCCCACGGGGAGCTTCTGTTCGAGGACTGTGACGTGCCGGCCGAGAATCTTCTAGGCCGTCTCGGAGACGGTCACGTCCGCATTTCTCGGGCGGTCTTCGGATGGGAACGCTTCATGGGCATGGTGACCCTCGGCGCCCATTTTCGCCTGATCCTCGACCAGACGATCCGGCTTCTCTCGGAATCCGGCGCGCCGACGGAAGGGAAGGTCAAGAGCACCGTCGCCGAGCTTCACATTACACTGGAAGGCCTCGCTGAGTTTTCGAGAACACTGGCCTGCGAGGTCCTCGACCGGACCGAGCTGGACCGCCGCCTCACGGAACGTCTCCTTTTCGCGGTCGGCCTGCTGACACAATGGTGGGAACGTTTCGGTGAGCTCCGGCAGAGCCTTGCCGAGGACCCGCCGTTCCCCCTCGGAATCCTTATAAAGGATGCCAGCCTCCTAAATGTAAGCGGCCAGCTATACGAACTCCAGAAAGCCCGGGTCGCCAAAAACTTGCTCGAAGAGGTGTAGCCATGTTTGATTCTTATGAGGAAGTTCAGGAGCGCTTCGACACCCAGCAGTACATCTGCAGCCAGGAGGCTGCCACCGTTGTATACCTGGCCTCGAAGATGCAGAGGCCTCTTCTCGTCGAAGGGCCCGCAGGGGTAGGCAAGACCGATCTCGCAAAAGTCCTGGCCGCTTCTCAGGGCCTGAAGCTCATCCGTCTGCAGTGCTACGAAGGACTGGACGAAACCAAGGCCCTCTACGAGTGGGAATATTCCAAGCAGCTGCTCTACACCCAGATCCTCAAGGACAAGATCGCCCAGACGCTCAAGGAGGTGAGCACGCTCTCCGAGGCCATCGAGAAGATCTCGACCGAGGAGGACGCCTTCTTTTCGGAGCGTTTCCTGGTGGCACGCCCTCTGCTCAAAGCGATTCTCTCCGATGAGATCTCGGTGCTCCTGATCGATGAAGTGGACAAGTCGGATCCGGAGTTCGAGGCCTTTCTGCTCGAGGTGCTCAGCGATTTTCAGGCGAGCATCCCGGAGATCGGCACCCTGAAGGCCCGGCACATCCCCCTGGTTGTGCTCACCAGCAATAACAGTCGCGAGCTGAGCGACGCACTCAAACGAAGATGTTTCTATCTGTATCTCGATTTTCCCTCAGCCGAGCAGGAAGCGGCGATTCTGAAGAAAAAGGTGCCGGACCTCGACGATCGGCTCATCCACCAGGTCGCCGAGGCGGTCGAATCGATCCGAAAGATGGATCTGAAGAAACCGCCCAGCATCGGGGAAAGCCTGGACTGGGCCAAGGCCCTCGTCCTGCTCAATGCGGACCGGCTGGCGCCGGAAACGATCCGGGTCACTTTGCCCACCCTGATCAAGTACCCGGCCGACCGGGACAGGGTGCTCAAAGACATGGGAAGGGTGCTCCCCCGGGAGCGGGAAGAGACTTGAGCCGGTAACGGAAGACCATGCAAAGAACCGTCCTCGCATTCGCGAATACACTGCGAAAGAACGGGATCCGGATCTCGGTGGACGAGGTCCTGAGCGCGCTGGCCGGGATCGGATGGATCGACCTGGCGAGCAGGGAGCAGTTCAAGACCGTCCTCAAGACGACCTGGATCAAGTGCGCGGAGGACATCGACGAATTCAACCGTCTCTTCGATCTCTTCTTCGCCGATTTCTCGGTTCCGGACGAAGCGCTCTCCGACGCACTGCCGCCGGAAACCCTCGAGGGGCCGCTCCAGGAAGTGCTCGATCAGGCGAACGGCCTCATCTCCCCCGAGTTCCGGCAGCTGGTCCTCGAGGGAATCGCCGCCCTGGCCGCTACCCTGCCCGAGGTAGCAGACCGGGTGGGCCTTGGGGAGATCCGCTACCCGCTGCAGGCAAGCCACTATGCCCAGAGAATGCGCAGGGAGCTCGGCATGGATCGCTGGCCCGCCGAGGCAGAGCATCTACTCTCCCTGCTCGAGCAGGCAGGGGCCTCCGAAGAAGAACGGGCGGCCCTCGAATCGGGGATCACCGAAAGGACGGATCTCTTTGGTGAGATCATCCGTGATTTTGTCGGACGACAGGCGCAGGCCTTGATCCGGAGGGACGACGCCCGGGACCTTCCGAGAGACATCATGGAAAAGGGGTTCGGCGCGCTCACGCCCTGGGAAATACAGGCCATGCGGGAAGCGATCCGGGAGATGGTTCAGAAGATCCGTGACGAATCCGCTCTGCGCCAGAAGCGAAGACAGAGGGGCCGGTTCGACGTCAAGCACACCCTTCGGAGAAGCCTCGCGTACGGCGGTGTACCCCTGGAGGTGTCCTTCCGAAAGCGGAAGAAATCGAAAACCCGGATCGTCACACTCTGCGACGTCTCCAGCTCGGTCTGGAACGCTTCACGATTCATGCTTCACCTGCTCTATTCCCTGCAGGATCAATTCGACAAGGTCCGAAGCTTTGTCTTCGTGGACCAGCTCGGTGAGGTCACCGAGTGCTTCGAGCAGCAAGACGTGAACGAGGCGATCGAAACCGCGCTCGAGAAGGCGGACATCCCTTACAACCGGTACACGGACTACGGGAGCGTGTTCAAGGAGTTCTTCGAAGATTACATGGACGCGGTCAACCGGAAGACCACCTTCATCGTGATCGGCGACGGCAGGAACAACTTCTTCATGCCCGGGCACGAGTATCTGTCCCGGATACGATCCCGCGCGCGACGCACGATCTGGCTCAACCCGGAGAACAGGGGATTCTGGAAGTTCGGAGACTCGATGATGCACAGGTACGCGAAGGAGTGCGACGAAGTCCGTGAATGCCGCAACCTGAAACAGCTCATCGAGTTCATCAACGATCTGACCCTTTGAAGGGATCGGGGGGCAGGCCCGATGCCTCTTCCGGCAAACTCGCCCGGCAACCATCTGTTCCCTGAGACACAATGTCACCGAATGCCCACCGCATCCTATGGATTCGCATCCAAACGGAAATCGAATCATGAGCAATGAGCAACACTACAGGAAGCTCGAAAACCTTTACGCGGACGGGAACTCGCAGCGGTATTTCACCCCCAGGATCTCCGTTCGTGAGGGAGAAGCAGAGCTGGAGCTTCCGATCCGCGAGGATTATCTCCACCCCGGTGGGACCGTCCACGGCCACGTCTATTTCAAACTGCTGGATGATACGGCATATTTTGCGGTAAACTCCCTCGTTGAGGATGTCGGGGTGTTGACCGTTTCGTTCAACGTGTATTTCACCCGGCCTATCCACAGCGGCAGGATACGGGCCTTCGGAAGGGTCGTGCATCGGTCGAAAAAACTTTTCATTGCCGAGTCGCATCTGCACGCTATGGACGGCAAGGAACTTGCCCGGGGCAGTGGAACGTTCATGAGAAGCAGGTTTTCTTTGGGCCCGGAAATCGGCTACAAGTAGTCCTGAAACAGGGAGGAGAACGTAATGTCTCAGCCGACCATCGAATTCTTCTGGGATGTGGGAAGCCCCTACACCTATCTCGCCTCGACCCGCATCGAACGGCTCGCGCAGGCGTGTAATGCCCAGGCGCAGTGGAGGCCCTTCCTTCTGGGGGGGGTGTTCCGTGAAACCGGAAACAGGCCTCCCCTGGAGGTTCCCGCAAAACTGAACTACATGCTGGATGATCTGAATACCTGGGCGGCCCACTACAAGATTCAGATGGGATTTCCTTCTTGCTTCCCCGTCAATAGCCTGCTGCCCATGAGGGCTGCCGTGGGGGCGGACACCTTGGGCAAGGGAAAGGAATTTGCCACCGCGGTGATGGAGACTCTCTGGGTGGCCGGCAAGGATCCGGGCCAGCCGGACACGTTGAACGAGATCGCCGCGTCTGTCGGGCTGGACGGACAGAAGCTCGCCGAAATGGTACAGGATCCGGAGATCAAAGACGTCCTGAAGAAGAACACCGCCGAAGCGGTCGAACGAGGGGCCTTCGGGGCACCCACCTTCTTCGTGGGGAAGAAGATGTTCTGGGGTCACGACCGGATGACGCTGCTCGAAGCGTACCTAAAGGGCGAGCTGCCAAAGGCGGAATAGCTCCCAGCCCCGCCAGCTTTCCCCGGGGTCAGGGATCAGGGGTCAGGACCTCGCTCTTCCACCCCCTTTACGGCACGGTCCCTTAGAGCTTGATCAGAGACTCTATTCTGGGCGCGGGTAGGGCATTCGGTCCACTCGCGCCTGCGCCTCCTTCCAGGCCTCTTCCCAGCGATCCTCCGTTTCGTTTCTCCAAGCCTCTGCCTGCTGCTGACCCAGGCCGGCGGAGCCCACACCCACCGCGCCGTCCTTCACCTCTCCGGCCGTACCGACGACAATCCCGGCCCCCTCCTTGACTGCCCCGATCGTCGTCTTTTCCAACCCGTCAGCCGCGCCCTCCAGATCGGCGGTAGCCAGCCCCTTGGCCGTGTGGAAAAGCCCGCCACCCACCGAACCCAGGGTCTTCGCCGTCCCCATTCCAACCACCTTCACGGTTCCGACAGCCGTGTCCGCCACCTCCACACCCGCCCCCCCGAGCTTGCCCGCCACGTTGCCGAGCGCACCACCCGATCGGAAGAAGAGCAGAAAGAGCATGTTCGACGTATCCGCCTCCGGCTTGGCAGGGGTTCCACCAATCCTGAAAGAAAGATTGCTTCCACCGATGCTCTTCACCTTTGCCTCGCAGTCCAGTACATCGACCGCCAGACCCAGATCAACGGACAGATCCAGGGCGTCGCCGCCGATCGCCTGCTCCGTCCCTTGCGGAAGCGTGTGGCTCACCGGGGCCAGCTCGAAGCCGCCCATTTGAAGCGAAGCATTCATGGCAGGGATCTCATCGCCCAGCTCACCCACCTTTGCGTAGACGCCGACCGGGGCATCGGCAAAAGGCTCTTGCACTCGACGGCCGGTCATCCTGATGGTGGCCGGCAGGGTTCCGGTCTCGCGCCCGGTAGGATCGTAGGTCAGGTTCATTACCTGCAGGTCCGTCTCCCTTAGGCGAGCCTCCATCGGCTTGGTGCCGTGGGAATCATCCGTAAAGGCAAAACCGAGATCGTGGACGGAGAATTTACTTACGTGGATCCTTGCCGTTTTGCCGGAACCTTCGGCCTTCGGGGCCGTCTCCGTTTGGGACGGTCCCTCCGGAGGTGTGGGAATCGCTTTTGAGATCAGCCGGTCCACATTCCCCTCGCCGGCTTTGTCATAGGCCAAGTGAAGCCTCGGCTCGAGCAGGTCCGCCTTCAGTATTCTGATCGAGGGGTCGAGAATCGAATCGAGGACGAAGTCCACCTGGAGCTCGGCCCAGGAGAGAAGAGTCTCTCCGCTGAACCCTGGGGGCTGATCCATGCGGACTCCCTTTACTACGAGCGATCCTGCAGCTCCGGGGGCTTCTTCATTGCCGTTTCCCTCTCGCTTCACCCCGGCCTCATGGGCATCCGGGTCTTCGCCAGGCCCCAGATGCAGGCCCTTCAGGTCAAGGGAGAGATCTGCAACCCTTGCGGTGATCGGTTCCTGTGGGAAGGAATCGTCGGTGTAGAGAAAGGAAAGCCCCTCGATGTTGAGCCGCTTCAGGCGGACCGTCCAATCGAGAGGAGTCTCATCGTCCTGCCTTTCCAGGGGGACGTCTTGCTCCGCCATGGAATCCCCGGAGGGGTGTGGAATCATCTCCGCAAGGAGTGCCTCCAAGTTCAGTCTACCCGAAGGGTCCCGGGCGAGATGAATCGCCGCCTTCTTGAGGCTCACCTGCTCCAGGGTCAGTCGAGGCTCGAAAAGGGAAGGAACCTGGGCTTTGACAAACAGCTCGGGGACGTTCAGGAGAGCCTCGCCGCTGAATCCGGGGGGTTGATCGATCCGGATGTTTTCGAGCGTGAGGGTTGCGCGATTCATGCCGGCCCCCGACCCTTCGGATTCTCCATCCTCGGTTGTGGGGGGAACTTGCTCTGGGGAGGATTCAAGGGACAGGTTGCTGACCACAAAGGTCAGGTTCTCCAGCTTCGCCTCGGTTGCCCACTGCTCACTCGAATCATCCCTGTAAGAGACCCACAGGTTTCGAACCGCTGCCTCCTCGATCACGATCGGGTAGTCCGGCGGGGAAACATTCCCGGCCGGCTCCGGCTCCACTTCCGGGTCGGCCCCTTCCGAAGAGGCCAGGACCGCAGTGATGATCGCGTCCAGGTCGAGGTTCCCCTCCACGTTTCGCACGAGTTGAATCCCCGGGTCCCGGAGGAGCACCTCTTCGAATCGGACAGGGAACTCGAGCAGCGTCCGCATCCTGATCTTCGCCCGGACTTCGGGAACAACGAGGAGATCGCCTCGACCGAATCCCTCGGGTTGTTGCACCCGAACCTCCCTGACGGCGAGAAAACCGCGGAACAAGGCGAGCTCGATCTCACCGATATGGACCTCCGTCCCGAGGATACGGCTCAACTGGCTGTTCGCAATGCGAGGTCCTACCACCGGAACCGCCAGTATCACAACAACGAGCAACAGAAGAAGGACAACCAGTGCGACGCCTGCTGCCCTCAGTCCTTTTCCGAGAAATCCCTTCGCCATCGTTCACGCCCCCAATTCCTGCTGGCCCGACAATCCTCCCTGTTCAATATCCATCATCCTATTGGATCCCCTGCTCCCGGGCAACCCGTACCCTTTCACCAGAAAGTCGCGCCGAGGGCCTGATCGTGCCCGGCCCTTTCAATCCTGCAGAAGATGAAGGTTGCCGACTCGAACGCGCTGCAGGCCTGCGTCTGTGGCTGCATCCAGACAGGCCTTCGCCTGCCTGCGTGAGGTCATGGGGAGGTCATCCATCATGAACTGGGGATGAAAGGCGAGAAGGCTGTAGGGAATGGAGGGATCCAAAGCGGCGAGCCAACGGGCAATGGAGCCGACTTCCTGCTCATCCACGTACCCGGGCACGAGCAGGGTGCAGGCAATCAGAAAAGGCGGCTCGGGACGGGCACGATACGAGGGTATCAGGTCCTCAAAGTTCTTTCGGGTCAGCTCCGGTCCGAATCCGGTAAGGGCGTAGTGAACCTCCGGACTCCACGCCTTGAGGTCGAACTTGATACATCCACCCGATCGAAGGCTCAGGTCGGCCGCCTTCCTGAGAAGTACCGGGTCCCAACGGCCGTTCGTTTCGAAACAGACGCGCAGCACCCTGCCCTGTGATTGCTCCAGCATGATCCGGATCGAGCGGAGGGCATGCACCGCCTGCGTGGAAGGGTCGCCACCAAAGAAACAGACGCACGATGTCCTGCCGTCCACCGCTGCTGCGAGTTCGTGAGCGGACACCTTGCTTTCGGAAGCAGGCAGGCGATAGTGCCAGTTCTGGCAGTAGAGACAGCCCATCGAACAGGACCGGTAGAAGACCGCCAGATTCCTGTATCCCTTCTCCGGGCCCTGTGTGTAGGCGTACTCACGCCACCCCGGAGGAGAATCAGTTCCTGCCGGACAGACGAAATCCGCACAGCAGTTGGTCGGCAGGGGATCGTGGTACCAGTCCAGCATGCCTGCCCGCGCCGTGCCTGCGAGGCTTCGAAGTCTTCCTCCCTGGACTTCACGAAGACCGCAGTAGCCCTTCTCGCCTTCCCGGGGCGAGCACCGGTTCCCACAGAGACGGCAGGTGTTGGTACCTTCGCCGGGGACTTCAACAGGCAGCCCGTAGGGAAGTCGACCCGAGGCGTGGGCCTCGTGCACTCCGTCTCGAAATGATTCGAAGTCCGCCGTCAGGCAGGCCCTGCAGGCACCGATCCTCGCGGGTACCTCCGAGGACAAACCTCCGCAGGAAGTGCACGCCGGTCGACCAAGACCTCTTCTTCGTTCCAATTCACCTCCGGGCCGCCCGGGCCGCCGCCGTGTCGAGCCTGCGCCCGATCACACGTTGGCGCTTACCGGAATTTGCGTGATGATCCCCTGGAGGCGGCCAAGCAGCTCGATGTAGCGCGTGAAATAGGTCTGTGCCACCTCGTTCATGATGTAGAAACCGGCCAGGCAATCCGCCTGGAGGAGGTCGCGCAACGCCTTCGCATCGATGGCGAGCACTTCCGAGGCCTCGGAGCACTGGGCTTCGGAAGTGTAGTTCGCGGACCCCAACAGGGGAGACAAACCGAAGAGCTCTCCTTCCTCGACGCTGGCGATGACCATTCGGAAGTCATCCGGTTTGGAGGGCAGGCGTAAGAGCACACGACCCTTGAGCAGGATGTACGTCTGGGCCGCATCCGCTTCGTGGAGGAAGATCGTGTCGTTCTCGGCGTACTTTTTTCGTTCCGAGAACTTGCTGATCCTGTCGACCTCCTCCATCGTGAGGTTCTTGAGCAACTCATGCCCCTGCAGGATGCTTGCAACACTCATCTCGTCCCCCTTTCTGTTGGGATTCTATGAATATTATGAAGAACTGCTTTTTGCCAGGTCAAGGACTTTTTTTAGGTCTCTGAAAGCTTGGCGAGCCACGATCGGAGACTCGTTTCAGAACCCTTTGAGGAGTCCTGCGGAGTGCAGATAGATGGGGAAAAGGCCTTGAGAAACCCTGCAAAAGAGGCTGTGAGCCCGGCTGCCATGGAAGCGGCGAGGGATTTCCTTGTCGGATGCCGAAGGGGGCTCAAAGGATGGGCATGGCAAAAAGAACTCGGGCCTGCCTGGCGGGAAGGGCCGCACGGAGTCGAGAGGACTCCATGGCCCGCATTTCAGAGGGGAACTTCCTCTTCCGGTGGGTCCTGCTCCGGAGGTTCCTCCTCCTCGATCTCGCCCGGGGTGTAGGCTGCTTCCAGGCGATAGTCTGTCGGGTCCTCCCAGCTCTCCAATCGAACATCGATTGCTTGACCGCGGAGCGGCACCAGGTCCTCTTCACCGATGACGACTACGTCGTATCCGGGTCCCGGGTTCAGGGAGACCAGGCTCTCGGTTTCACTTCCCAGCCCCACCAGGAGATCCGCGTCCCCTTCTCCCAGGCTCTCCAGGACGATCTCCATGGAGAAGGCGTCTTCGGGCACTTCGATCTCGATTTGCTCGTGAAAGATGTCGCTCCTCGTGCTGGCAGGCACCTGGCCTTCCTGCGACGGGAACCTCCTGCCTTGGATCCCGGAAGACCGGCTGACCAGGAGTCTCCAATCCGGGTTTTCGTCGTCTTCGCACGCCTCCTGGATCCCGACAGGGTCGCTGTCGAGCATGACGAACCAGGGGCGCAACATCATGGGCTTGTAGCTGTTGCGGCCGACCAGGATCTTCTGTGTGCCGGTCCCTGTGCCGAAGCCGAAATAGTCTGCGGGCGGATCCACCGTTCCGACCACAAGGTCCACCTCGCCGCGGAGCACGTCGAGTCTCGCCTCCATCAATGCAAGATCAACAGGAGCCGGAAACGAGTAGGTGAGCGATCGGGCATCGTCCGGGCCCGGAGCGTCGAGCAGGCATCCTTGGATCTCCAGGAAGATGTTCTGTGGCGGGATATCCCCCGAAGACCCCTTGTCGAGGCCGCAACCGGCCCCGAACACACAAGACACCAGTAGGGAGGCGAGCGCCTTACTCCATCTTCTGATTCCCTCTTGTCTGCGGATGTCCGTCATGATGCTGTTTCCATCCCGGGTTTGGTGTGCAGGCGAAGATCCCCTGACTCTTCTTCTTTCCGACGGGCAAAAGGATCGCACAAAGGTCGGCAGGCGCGGAGGAACTGTCCCTATCACTCAAGGTACTGGAAGCCTCGGAGAGTTGTCAATTCCGGGTTCTTTCGGCTCCGGGCTTTGTTCATCAAATGTTCGCGGGAGTTGACGGAAGCTTCCCCAGGGGGCAACCTACCCGATGAAGACCGAAAGAGGATCTACACACGCGTCACGGTCCGGCGGGGAGGCTGTTTCGATGGGGAGGCAGGGACGGTCCAAGAGGGCCCCCGAACACATAGGGAACGTTCTCGAATCCCTCTTCAGGCAGCAGGGCATCGAGGAGCCCATACGTGTTCATCGCGCTGTCGTCGAATGGGACAGCCTCGTCGATGACTCGGTCTCGAGGCACGCAAGGGCTGTCCACGTGGAGCACGGAACACTGGTCGTGGAGGTGGAAAGCTCGGCCTGGATGCACCGGCTCCAGATGGAGGAGTCGGCCCTTCGGACCCGAATCAACCGCCATTTCGGAGAGGAGATCATCCGTCAAATCCGGTTCCGACTCGGCTCACCACAAGAAGAGTGAGAAGCATCGACGTGATACCCCGCTATCTTGCCCGTGCCCGACATCAACGAAATGGGGTCCAACGAAAAGGGGTCAGGCCGAAACTATCAACCCTTAAAGGGTTGATAGTTTCGGCCTGACCCCTTTTTCTCCCCTGTTTCGACTTGCCGCCGCTCAGCGCTCCCAGCGGAAGATCCGATGCATCTCCTCGGTGTACTCACCCCGGGCATCCTCGACATAGAGGGGTTGCTCGACCGAGAGCTCCTCCCCGGCATTGCAGACCGCCTCCACCAGCACCCAGCTCGCCTTCTCCCCGGGTTTAGGATACACGGGCCGCACGGTCTTCGGCTCCAGACCGACCTCCCGCAGGTGAGTCACCAGCCCTGCGAAACGCCCGGCAGGATAGACCAGGAACGCCCTGCCCTTGTCCCTGAGCAGGAAGGCCATCACGCGGCAGACGTCCTCGAGGGAAGCAGCCAGCTCGTGGCGGGCCACGGCTTTCTGGGGGTCCGGATTGATTCGTCCTGTGTCGAGCCTCCGGTACGGGGGATTCGAGGTAATCCAGTCAAAGGAAGCGCGGGGCAACCGGGAGGGGAGTTCCTTCAGGTCTGCACAGACGATCTCGAACCTTTCATCCAGTGCGTGGAGTCGGAGGTTTCTCGAAGCCAGGTCGGCAAGTTCTTCCTGGATCTCCACCCCGTATCCTTTGAGACCTGCTCCCCATTTTGCGAGAAGGATCAGGATGACCCCGCATCCGGTTCCCAGGTCCAGGTAGGTGGTAGGCTTTGCGGCTCTCGCTATTCCCTGACGTCGTGCCACGAAATCGGCGAGGACAACAGCGTCCAGAGAGAACCGATAGCCCTGTCGCTTCTGGAGGATATGGCCCTTGTTCGTAAGCAGGGGTTCCAGCGTCTCGTCTTCCCGCTTGAGCCCCTCGGACAGGTCGGCCGTGCCGGAGACTGTTCGCGAGTCTTCCATCAGACCGGACCCTCCTCCGACTCGAGCGGTTCCGTTCTTTCCGGTAGCTCCAGAAGGTCCTTCTTCGGTTCGAGAAAGATTCGCTCCCGATGGAGAGCCTCCTTGTAGGAGCCCTCCTTTTGCCTGATTTCGCCCGCAGGAACGACCAGGATGGCCGCCTCTCCGATGACCGGGCAGACGGCTTCGCACATCCCACAGCCGTTGCAGCGGCTTTCGTCCACAAAGGGCCGTTTGTGCCCCTCCACAGGCCTGAACACGATCGCATTGTACGGGCACGCCTCGTCGCACAGCAGGCAGATTCGGTCCTTTGCCCACGCCACACACGTCTCCCGGACGATCACTGCGGTACCGACCTTGGCGTGCTGGCGCTCGATCAACGGCAGATCGCGGATCGCTCCGGTGGGACATACCTTCCCGCAAAGATTGCACTGTTGCTCACATCCCGCGACACGCATGTTGTGAACCGGGGTTCCCCAGCGGATCAGGCCGTTCTCCATGCCTGCGGCCTGCAATGTGTGAGTCACACAGATACGCAAGCACGCACCACACCGGATGCAAGTTGCGAGAAAGTCCTCTTCGGGCAAGGCCCCGGGCGGACGGAGACTCCGATCCGTCTTCTTCACCGTACGGGGATCCAGTCTCGTCAGCACGATCGCCATGCTTCCGAGCCCCAGCCCGAAAAAGAAGTTCCGCCGGGAAAGCTCCCCGGGCAACGGAAGATACCGGGCTTCGGGTCGAGGCCGCAAGGAAAAAGATATGGCGTCCTCCGGGCATACCGCCTGGCACGACTTGCACTGAATGCAGGCGGTGGATTTCGTGCGAAAAGGGTCGTCACCAATAGCCCCCATGGGACAGGCCACCTCGCATTGCCCGCAGGTCGTGCACGCGCTGGTAACGCGCCTTCGTGATGGAGCCACGCGCCCCAGAAGGCCCAGCAGGGCACCCAGGGGACACAGGCCCCGACACCAGAACCTTCGTGTGAGCAGACCCAGCCCGAGCACCAGCGCCAAAAGGATCAAGTTTCCTATGGCTGCCTGGAAACCGGGCTGCGGGTAGGCGTGGTATGCAAGCTCGTACCAGCCCCTCTGCTCTGCCAGGGGTCGCAGCAATCCGGTCAGGCTGTTCGCCACCCAGATGCTGATAGGGTAGAAGATCACCGAAAGGCTCCTCGTGAGCAGGCCGATCGGGTCCAGGACGAGGGGAAGGCTGTTCTTGAAGGCCACGCCAACAAACACGACCCCCAGCAGGACCCACTGGAGCCCGGAGGAGGCGAGACCTCCTCGCGGCCGCTCTCGCGCGGTCCTGGCCAACCCATGATCCACCACATCGATGCAGAACCCGAGGGGGCAGACATAGGCGCAGAAGATCCTGCCCCAGACCAGCGCCACCACGATCATGAGCAGTCCGAGCAGGAAGAACTGCCTCGTCCCCGACAGGGCCGCCAGCGAGCTCAAGGGGTTAAGGTCGAGAAAAAGCCGATAGGGTATCCATGACCGCCACGGGTGGTGCATGGACGCAAAGAGGAACAGAAAGAGCGCAAAGCATATCCCCTGAATCAGCCACTTCTTACGACGGCTGCCCCAAGGGAGTCCCGTTTCCGAAGGGGCTTTCTTCACGATGGCGGTGCCTCTCGAGAGACTATGTCTACGACGTCGAGGTCGATCTCACCGATGCCTCTCTTGTGGCAGGCGACCAGGTGAGGTATCTGCTCGGGAGCGACGCGCTTTCCGTACCAGCTCACCTTTTGAGCGCCGTACGCATCGACGGCGACCGGGTCCACTCCACCTATCAAGGAGCCCAGTTCCTCGACCGGCCCGGGACCCAGGGGGCCGCCCGCGGTCAGCACGCGTGAACCATCCAGGATCGTCAGATTCGCCCGGACCAGGGTGTTCAGATCACCTATCGCCTCGTTGATGTTCAGACGGGAATGAAAGATCGCCCGATCCCAGATCAACCCCATGTTGCCCTTCGTGCCGAGCGAGACGGTGGTGGCACCATGCGACTTCATTCGGGGAAGGTTGATCATTACATCCGCATCCTGCGCCGCCCGCAGCATCTTGACCGTAAGCAGCTCCTTGGTGCCGGAGACCGTGACGGAACGGAACATCCCTTCCTGGGAAGCCCCGATCAGATGTACGCCCCGGAGGTCTTTCAAGGCTTCCTTCATCCCGGTCACCTCCAGACACAGCTTAACGGAGCGCATCGGATGGTCTGCCACGAGGACCCGTCTCGCCCCGGCTTCCAGACAAGACCAGGTCATGGCCTTTACGAGTCGCGGATCGGTGGTCGTGGCCAGTTCCGGCCGGTTCGGAAAGCTCATGTTCGGTTTGATCAGTACCGTATCACCCGACTTGACGAATCGACCGATGCCGCCCAGTTCCTCGATAAGAATCTCGAGAGACTCCTCGATCGGCCCGCTCACGTCCACCACACGGGGTCGTTCCCGGGTATCTTTTCGATCACGACAGAGGACGATGGAGGGAAAGGAAAGAGGCAGGGTCGAGGCGAGAGCTCCTTTCAGGAGCGCTCTTCTTGAGATGGATTTCATGGCCTGACTCCAAGTGCTTATGTGACGGCGCTTTTCTGCGTCCACGAACCTTACGGATCCGGCCCTGACTCGAAGTGTATCGGGCGGACCAAATCCGTGTCAATCCGAAGGCTCCTCAGAGGGGTCCCCCCGGCCGGCAGGGCCGGGCATCTTTACATTCCGGGCGATTTTCGGTATATTAATGGATTGTTAAAGGGGGCGATTTCTGCTCAGGTAGGGCAACATGAACAAGCGAAAACGCGGACAATTCAAGAAGCTGCTCGAAAGAAGCCTCACGCGACTTGTAGAAGAGGCATCGGAAACGCTGAACGGCATGTCCAGTGAAAAGGCCCTGTTCCCGGACCCGACCGACAGGGCTGCTCTGGAATCGGACAGGAACTTCCTGTTGCGTATCCGAGATCGGGAACGAAAGCTCCTCGTAAAGATCCAGGAAGCACTGAAACGGATCGATGAGGGGACATTCGGAATTTGCCAGGATTGCGGAGAGGAGATCTCGGAGAGCAGATTGAAGGCGCGCCCGGTTGCCACGCTCTGTGTGGAATGTAAGCGAATGCAGGAAAGAGAAGAGAAGATCGCCGGAATCTAGGCGTCCTGTTCTATTTCTTGCTCGGCACCTTTCCCTCCAGCGCCTTCCTCACCTTCTGCTTCAACTCGGAAAGATCGGATGACTTGACGACGTAGTAATCGGCTGCGAGCGTCTTGTAGTCCCCCTTGTAGGCACCATACGCGGAAGAGATGATCACGGGCAGATCCTGAAACTGCTGCCGGATCTCTTGAAGCAGATCCAGCCCGTCGTAGGCCGCCATCTTGATATCCAGAACGATCACATCCGGCTTGTCCTGTTCGATGCGTTCGGTCAGCTTGTGCCCGTCTTCAGCTTCAACGACCTCGTATCCTTCGTCCTGAAACTCCTCCCGGTAAAGCATCCGGATGCTTGCTTCATCATCAACGATCAGAATCTTCGTCATCTTGGGCCCCCTATAGACTCGTCAACCCAGTCCACATATTGTACGAAGCCTTGTCTCGTCCAACATGTGGGCTACCCTTTCGACTCCCCCCACCGCTCCACCAGATAGGGCTTCGTCTCTTCGAAGACGAGACATTGCTCTTCGATATAGTCCTCGACCACGCGCAGTTCCATGCCCTGGGTCGTCCTCACGTAGGAGCCGGTCCGCCCGAAATAGAGCGGTACGAACGCCTGGATCAGTTGATCCCGAGGGACGACATTCGAATGGAATCCAACGGCGAAATCATACACGACCTTCGCCCACAGTGCCGGTGGAAGCTCGAACTGGTCATAGGAAAGCCCGGCGATCTCTTTGGTCTTCCGGTACACGTCTTTGGTCAATGCCTTCTCGTAGACCTCGAGGTTCTCTTTAAATCCATCCACGAAACTCTGGTACAGCCTCTCTTCGTTCACCTCCACGGGAGGCGGCATCTCCGTGTCTCCAAGACCGAATCCGAAAATCGGGGTCGGCTTGCTCCATCGGACCTGATTCCAGCTCTGGTCAAAAGCCTCCATCAGCCGAAAGAAGGTGGAGATGACGTGACGAAACATCGGGCCGAGGCTTGCCGCAGGGTCCTTTGCCCGGTGGATCTTCGGCGCTCCCAGAAAGGCCTGGGCAGTCGGGTAGGGGCTGTTGATCGCCAGCGTCGTCATCCAGATGTCGATGCCGAAGAGGGCGACACAATCGTCCCAGAGCCGGCCTTCCAGGTAGAGCTTGGCCATTTCCCCGGAAAAACCGAAATCCCCTCCGATGGGCTGTCGCATTCTTCTGCCGTACAGGGCACGCGAGAGTGGATAGGCGATGTGATTCGTGATCGTGCCGTCGTACTTGTGGCGAATGTAGATGGGAGCCACGTAACCGTAGTCCTGAAAAAGTGGTTCCCCCAGATTCTTGATCCATCTGGGAGTGATGCTCCTCAGATCGGCGTCCACGACCACGATCGCCTGGGCGCCCAGGTCAACCGCTTTCCGGAAGAGGTTGCGAAAGTTGTTTCCCTTTCCCTTCACACCTGCCGGCGTGGAAAGGTAGATCTTCGGGATATCGGTATCCACGGAGAGGAATGCTTCGCCGGTCTTGTCCTCGGAGTTGTTGTCGCAGTTGATCAATACGCTGCGATAGTCCTTGAAGTAGGTCTTCAAGCCGATCGCGGCCTGCTCCGCTACGAAGGGGATGCAGTCCGCCTCGTTGAACGACGGGATCCCGACGATGATGTCCGCTTGTCGAACCTTACCGGGATTCTCCTCTATCCAGTCCGGCTTCTCTGCTTTGGGGTCCTTCGCGCCTTGGTTCGTTGTCTCCGCTTGCACGATGTGAGGTCTCCTTTCCTCCGGCGATTGGCCCATTTCTTGTCTATCTCCTTAGTATAAAGGGAGTTAGCGTGTCAAGCTCCGTATGCGGGCTCCGGGTGAGCCGATGGGTCGCGAAGCCAAGGGCCTTGTGTTTTTCGGAACCCTGCGTTATACAATAGGGAAGCAATTATGGGGATGTAGCTCAGCTGGGAGAGCACCACGTTCGCAACGTGGGGGTCGGCGGTTCGAATCCGCTCATCTCCACCAGGCACAATCGAAGATCCTGCCGTGCTGACGGTTCTCCGGGATCACGATGCTTCAGCGTCCGGTCGATCTGGGAACCCGCACCCAACGAGAAGGAATGAGTTTGTTTCGAGCGGGTCCCGTGCCCTGGTCGACGGAAGCGCCGGGTACCCAGCGGATCGGTTTGCGTGGGCGAGATCCCTCAGAGGCAAGGGGTGTCTAGAGAGGCGGAGATGATCGCGGACCTTCCACACGTCGAGGTCGCCCTGCCCCTTCCTATCGAAGAACCCCTGACCTACCTCTGGCCGACGTCGGCGCCCATGCCTCCCGCAGTCGGCTGGAGGGTCCTGGTGCCGCTCGGAAACAGAAAGGTGACCGGCTATGTGATCCGGGTGAAGCCGGCGCCTTCGATTCGGTCCTCCCCCTCCCGAGAAAGCCGCACCTTCAAGCCGATCTCTGCCGTCCTGGACGACGAACCCCTGTTCGGAGCGAGGGAACTCCACTTCTATCAGTGGATCGCCGAGTACTATCTCTCTTCGATCGGGGAAGTTCTCCGCACGGCCCTACCGGGCTCGATGAATGTGAAGAGCTACCGGGCGGTCCGAATCCTTCCACAGGGGTTGCTGGCCCTGAAGCACGGTGTCTTTCTCACCGGACAGGAGGCAGACCTCCTCAGCCACCTGGAGCGGGGCGGCAAGATGACGCTGCAATCGCTGCGCAACAAGGTGGGCAGACATCTCCAAAAGGGGCTGACAGGCCTGGAGCAGAAGGGATTTGTCGAGGCATGTCAGCTACTCAAGGGAAGCAAGACAAAGCACACGACCGAACAAGACCTCGTCCACCTGTCGCTGCCCGATTCCTCTCCGCCTCTGGAGGAATGGATCTCCCTTCTGCCCAAAGCGGAAGCCCGGATCGTCACGCATCTCGACCGTGAGGGCCCTTGCGCTGCACAGGCTTTGAGAAAAGCCGTGCCCCGATCAAGCAAGGCCCTGCAGGACCTCATCGAAAAGGGATTCGTCGAACTCAGAAAGCAAGATTCTCTTCCGGACGCGACCCTCCCGGCATCCCCTACTCCGGAAGCGCTGCCGCGCCTCACATCCGAGCAGGAAACGGCCGTCAACACGATCCGTCCCCTGCTCGAAGAGAGAGCGTTTCATCCTTTCCTTCTTCACGGCGTAACGAGCAGCGGCAAGACCGAGGTCTACCTACGCGTGATCGAACGGGCACTGGACACAGACAGAGACGCACTGGTGCTCGTCCCCGAGATAGCGCTGACCCCGCAGACTCTCCAGCGGTTCTCGTCCCGTTTCGGCACACACGTTGCCGTTCTCCACTCGGGCCTCACCGACAGGGAACGCCTTGATTTCTGGTGGAAGATCCGCAGGGGTCAGGCGCGCATCGCCATCGGCGCCCGTTCCGCCGTCTTCGCCCCCTTCCGGAATCTGGGCGTCATCGTGGTGGACGAGGAACACGATCCTTCTTACAAGCAGCAGGATCGCGTCCGATACAATGCCAGGGATCTGGCACTCCTGCGGGGCCAAAGGGAGAAAGCGGTCGTCATCCTCGGCTCTGCGACGCCTTCTCTCGAGTCCTACTACAACGTACAAATCGGCAAGAGCACGCTCCTGGAACTGACCAGACGTATCCGGGAGAGGCCTCAACCCGAGGTCCTCCCGATCGACATGCGACAACCCTCCTCCCATGGGCCAACGAGGAGTTCCCTGTCCCAGCCCCTGCAGCAGGCTCTGAAGCGGAATTGGGGCGAGGGAAGGAAGAGCCTCGTCTTTCTCAACCGAAGAGGCTATGCGCAAACCCTGATGTGCAAGGACTGCGGCCATCTGGTCCGGTGTCCACACTGCAGTGTGAGTCTCACTCTCCATCGGGCGAGAAAGCGTCTATGCTGCCACTACTGCGAGTATCAGGCCATTCCGTCTTCCGAGTGCCCTGCGTGCCAGGGACAGCAGCTTCAGCCCGTGGGAAAGGGTACGGAACGGGTCGAGGAGGAAATCGAAACCCTTCTTCCCCAGGCCCGGGTCGGACGAATGGACCGGGACACGACACGGTCCCGAGGGGCGCATGAGAAGATCCTGAGCCGATTCAGAGGAGAGGAGCTGGACATCCTAATCGGGACCCAGATGATCGCAAAGGGCCACGACATCCCGGAAATCACCCTGGTGGGCGTTGTCCTCGCAGACGCCTCCCTGAATCTTCCCGACTTTCGGGCTTCCGAACGGACCCTCCAGCTCTTGATGCAGGTGTCCGGCAGGGCGGGAAGAGGAGAGTGGCCGGGACAGGTCCTGATCCAGAGCTACCATCCGGACCACGCCTGCATCGAAGCTGTCTGCGTGCATGACTTCAGACGATTCTATGAGCAGGAAATTGCCGCCCGGAAAGAGCTCGACTATCCCCCGTTCTCCAGAATGATCAACCTTCGCATCACCGGCAAGAGTGAAGAGACCACCCAGGAGGCGGCCCGCCGAATGGGGGAATTCGCCAGGCGGGTCCAGGAGGAGAACCGATCCCGATACAGGGGGATCGAGATCCTCGGTCCGTCCCTCGCGCCCCTGGCCCGACTGCGAGACCGCTTCCGCTACCACTGTTTCTTCAAGGGCAAGGCCCCGAGAACTCTACTCGCCTTCACACGGGAGGTCCTCGCAGGGCGCACCAGGTTTCTGCCCTCTTCCCGCGTGCAACTCGAGATCGACGTCGACCCGGTCCAGGTCCTTTAGCCAATCACCCTGCGGATCAGGCCTTGCGGCCGTGTACGCGTCTGTGTGAGCGCCACAGGGGACGAGGGATTATGTTGCCGGAACACGGAGGCCAAGCGGATCGAGACGTGTCAGGGGAACAGCAGTCAGTCTTCCGACACGAACGAAAACAGGGCGAAAAGAAGCAAAAGGAATCCGCTGAAGAAATAGACGAGCAGAAAAGGGCTTGACCCTTCAAAACTGGAGAAGAAAACGTCCTTGTTGTAGATGAATCCCCAGTAGAAGGTGAAGCAGAAGGTGATCGAAAGGCCCAGTTTGTATCTCGCAAAAAGGAGACAGAACGATATCAGCGCGATGAACAACGCCATCTGGACCACAGGGATCGTAAGCTGTATCTCTTGAAAGTTTTCCATGGTGATTCGGCCATCCCCGAAACGTCTGGGTCGGATACGGGTCTCTGAAATAGCAAAGTACATGCCAAGCACCTGATTCCTGGGTGCGGCGGGTGGGTGCGGCCCCACCCCCTCCCCGGTAAAACACGGGTGCCCTTCCCTAAGTTGACCTCCTGTTTGGTTCTATGCAAACATGGGGACCTTCACAGCCATACGGGCAATAGGCTCGCCGGCAAAGGAGCTTCCCCTTGCCGACGGGCATGGGACGGCTACCGGTTACAATTTTCCACTTCTGGTTTCATTTTTCGTCCGTGTTTCCCGTCTTCCCGAGCCTCATCTTCCCGTATATCCCCGGCTTGTCATCAAGAAACCAGGGCTGTACAGAAGGGGAACCGACGAGCGGATGGCCATCTGGAAGACCCATATTCAGAGACTCCCCCCCCTGTTCGCGGTCGTTCTGCTCCTTCTCGCGGCAGCGCCCTCGGTCCGCGCCGGCTCCCCGGCTGTCGTGGTCGTCCTCGACAAGCTCTGCTTGCCCGGCGAGGAAATCCACATGGAGGCAACCCTCTACAGAAGCGGCCTGCTCGGCCTCTTCAAGGGTGGAATTCAGGGGGAACTGCTGCAATTCATCGATCCGCACGGAAATCCGATCCGCGATCTCCTCACCGATCCGTCCGGGTCGGCAAGGATCCTCTTCACGGCCGGCCAGCCCGGTCGCTACCCGTTCACCGTTTGTCTCGTTGATAACCCCCGCTATGCGGCTGATCCTGCCACAGGGAACCTGTTCGTCCGGAAGAAGAAGATGCCCCTCGTGTTCGTCTCTGTGGAGGCGGGACTCATGCCCGCAGTCACGACACCCTTGCTCTCCAGAGACCCGGAAACGATCGAAGCCGAACCCGGGTCGGCGCAGGCCTTGTCCAAGGTCGCCGAGTGCCACATGCCTGTGTATCTCACCCAAGCGGCCAGGCGGTCCTCGCAACCGACCAGAATCTGGCTGGAACAGAAGGGCTATCCCCCGGGGCCGATTTATTTTCTGGACCGTCCCCTGATGGAAGGCATCCTCTCGGAAGCCCCACCCCCCCAGACGGATGTGCTAGAGAAACTCTGGAAAGAGCGCTCCGTGCAGGCATACCTGCTAACAAGCGATCCGGGCCTGGCCAGAGTTGCAGCGGACAAGGGATTTCGGGTACTGCTCCTCCAACCGCAGGGCTCGCCGGGGGATGCTTCCTCTCTAGAAAAGAAGGAAGATACGGAGAACATCACATATATTCAGGAATGGTCGAAGATTCCCGAAATCTGCCCCTGCAAAAAAAAGGGGAGATAGGAGAAGGAACTCATGAAAAGTCTGAAAGAGATCATCGAAGACCCGAACGTATCACAATCGGTGGTGACCGACGGCCTGCGGGTACTCGACGAGGAAATCGCGAAACGGTCCGGTATCGGGGGCATGGCGATCAAAGCCGCCTACAAGGTCGTCAAGAACGTCCAGGGGGGACGAACCCTGGAGAAGGCGGTCAGGGTCCTCATGCCGGAGTTCATCGAAAAGCTGGATCCCTACTATGCGCGCTTCCAGGAAGAGGGCAAGAGCAAGTCGTGGGAGGAGTATCTCAGACCTCACTACGCCTCGCTCGCGAATGAACTCCTTGCGGTTACGGACCTGAAGGTTCAGGGAACGGATAACCGCGCGGTTCGCGGGGCATACGACAAGCTCCGACCCAAGGCGAGCAAAGAGGTGATTGCCTCCCTGCCGGCGCTGACGCGTATGATGGAAAAGTACATCTAGGTGCGATCTCCTGTCCCGATTCGGTTCGTTTGCGCTCCGTGTTCCGGCAACATAGTCCCTCGTCCCCCGCATGGCTACGGATGCGCCGGAGGCGTGTGCGTCAATGCGTCCGAGGGGACTCGGGAAGCCTCCACCAGTCGCCCTGCACGAACCGAATCGGAACAGGAGATCGCACCCGTTGCCCCACTCCACCCAGAAGCCTAGATGGCCCAGCGGCAGGGACTTCGTCCATTGAGCTATGGTGACCTGATCCCTGAACTCTGTCTCGTTGAGGTAGGGGGCGCCTTCTTCGTAAGCTCGTAGAGCTTGGCGTACTTGACGAACTCGTGATACCCGGAGAGCACGCTGGCAACCAGTCCCGGGATTCCGTCCAGAAACCCTCGCTTCCCCACGTACTGCTGAAGAAACATGAAGAGCGGACTGCCCAGCAAGCGGGCGAGCGAGAAGGTCCTGCCTGAACGGGCCAGCGACTCGGCGCCCAGGGTTGTGTACTCCTGAATGGTCTGCAGGTGATCCCGGATACTCGGGAACGAATAATGGAACAAGGGGTTGTTCATCTTCCCACTGGGTCCCTCCAGAAGGACCGTTTCGTGCACCTCGTGTTCGCTCCAGCGACCGAGGGACTTCTGAAACAGTCGGACTTTGAAATCCGGATACCAGCAATGGCGCAGAAACCGGCCAAGGTAAAAAGCCATCCTGGGCACCCGGTAGCCTGCAAGGTCGGGTTCGCCCGCAAGAAGGGAGCGGATTTCATCGGCAAGCTCGGGGCTCACGACTTCATCCGCGTCCAGACTCAGAATCCATGGATGGGAAGCATGGTGCAGGGCAAGCGCCTTTTGCCGTGCATAGCCTTGCCACTCGTTCTGATAGACCCGGGTCGTATAATTCCTGGCAATCTCGAGCGTTCGGTCCGTGGAGAAGGAGTCCACCACCACGATTTCGTCCGCCCACTCCACGGCGGACAGGCATTTCTCCAGAATCGCTTCCTCGTTGAAACAGATGATGACGACCGAGAGCTTGGCCATGGGTCCCCCCCGAGTCTACCAGGCTGCTGAAGAGATGCTTACCCGCAGGCCGGCAGTCCAATAGGCGAATGGGAAAAGGCTCAAGGGTCAGGGCGTGGTTGAATTACGGATACCATGAATGAGGGTCAGACTGCAAAGCAGAATGCCGGGTGGGATGTACGACGATCTGCTAGGATCGGGAGCTGCGGAGGGGGGACTTCTTGTGCTCGTCAAAGGCGTGCATGTGTTTTCCGCCGTCCCAGAGCATGAAGAAGTCGGTCAGAACCTTGTTGGTCTTGTACATGTCCCTCGCCTGCAGCATCTGCGTGATGATTTCGGTCAACTGATCGAATTCTTCCCGCATTTCCCGCAGGGTCAC
>JANQFG010000276.1 GCA_028277985.1 bacterium
CGTCATGTTTACCTCGGTGGGCAGGCGCGGGGACGCGCAGCAGTTCCGGCAGGCGGGCTTTGCCGCCTATATGACCAAGCCGGTCAGGGGATCCCAGCTCTATGACTGCCTCGCCACCGTCCTGGGGGTTGCCTCGGTCGGGGCGGAAGAATCGGACCGGCCGATCATCACCCGTCACAGTATTGCGGAAGACAAGAAACGGAGGGTCCGTATACTGCTGGCCGAGGACAATGCAGTCAATCAGAAGGTGGCTCTCCGCATCCTTGAGAAGCTCGGTTATCGTGCGGATGCGGTCGGAAACGGTCAGGAGGCTGTCACAGCACTCGAAAAGATGTCCTATGATCTCGTTTTGATGGATGTGCAGATGCCGGATATGAACGGCTTCGAGGCGACCCGGACCATCCGGGATCCCGCATCCAAGGTCCTTCGGCACGATATCCCGATCGTCGCCATGACGGCCCATGCGCTGAAGGGAGACCGTGAGCGATGCTTGGAGGCGGGCATGGACGACTATGTCACCAAGCCTGTGACTGCCCTGGATCTGGGCGAGGCGCTGAACAGGCATCTGGCGGGGATTGCGGCTGCCGGTCCGGCCGACCCGACTTCGAATCCGCCGCAGCCCGGGCCCGTTCAGATCGAGCGAATCCAGGAGATCGCGGATGGCGATCTCGAGTTCGAGCGTGAATTGATTGAAACCTTTCTCACCGACAGCGAACGACAGATCCGTGAGCTCGAGGCCGCCATTCAGGACGGCAACGGGGAGGAGGTCCGGCGACGGGCCCATTCGATCAAGGGATCCAGCGCAAATGCAGGGGCGAAGAGCGTTACGGAACTCGCCCGCCGGATGGAGCAGATCGGAGAGGCTGAAGACTTCCCCCGGGCCCGGGACGCTTTTTCCGAACTGGTGCAGGCCCTGGCACAAGCACGTGAATACCTGGACGCCTACGTGACATCCCTGGAATTCTCTTCCGAGGAGCGCCTTCAGGGCTGAGAAGAGAGACGGCTGCGCAGGAAATTGCGTGCCACCTCTTCCGGGGACCTTCCTTTCTCGTCTACTTCGAAGTTCAGACCCTGCATGACCCTGTCCGAGAGCACCCCCGACAAAGGTGCCAACGCATCCCGAAGCTCGGGATAGAGCTCGAGGGCCTTCGAGCGCACTACGGGCGCGGCATAATAGGGCGGGAAGAAGCTTCGGTCGTCCTCGAGAACCGTGAGATCGTAGGCCTCGATCCGTCCGTCCGTGGAAAAGGCGCAGATTACATCCACCTCTCCCTGGGACACGGCCTTGTACATCAGGCCCGGGTCGAGGTCGAAGACCCGGCCGAAGGTGAAGCCGTAGGCCTTCCGAAGTCCGGGATACCCGTCCGGTCTTTCCGAGAATTCAGCGGTGAAGCCCGCTTCGAGTTCGTGTGCCTTCTGTGCCAGATCGCTGATCCTGGACCAGCCCTCCTGCAGCGCATCCCGGCTTCGCACGGTGATCGCATAGGTGCTGTTGAAACCGAAGGGAGCAAACCACTCGCAGTCGAACCGTTCCCTGTACGCCTTTGCGACCCTGGCAAAGCACGCCTCGGGGTCGGCCTCCTTCTCCTGCCCGAGAATCGCGGTGAGCGCCGTCCCGGTGTATTCAGGGTAGAGGTCGATCTCGCCATTGATCAGCGCACGGTGGCACAAGATCGAACCTCCGAGATTGAACTTGCGGTCGACTTCCGTGTCCAGAGCCCTTTCGATTTGTTGGGCGAGGAGCTCTCCAAGGATCAGCTGTTCCGTGAAGTTCTTGGTCCCTATCCGCAACCTGGGCCTTCGGTCCGGGGATGTGCCCTGAGAGTCTGTGTGTCTTCCCAGAAATAGGAACAAGGCGAGGCCGCAGGCTGCAAGGACAGAAAGAGAGACGAGGGCTCTTCGTTTTGTGCCCGTCGATCCTCTTCCGGGCCGGAGAAGGGCTTCCACGATCCCGATCGAGAAATCCAGAACCAGGGCGAGGGTTGCTGCCGGGATAGCCCCCAGCAGGATCAGTCCGTTGTGGTTCAGGGCCAGGCCACGGTTGATGAAATCTCCCAGCCCTCCCGCGCCGATGAATGCCGAAAGGGTCGCAATCCCGACTCCGATGACGGTTGCAGTCCGAACGCCCGCAACGATCATGGGAAGGGCGAGAGGCATCTCCACCATCCAGAGCCGTTGTCGCTCCGTGAATCCCATTCCGTTGGCGGCTTCGACGATTTCGGCAGTGACTTCACATAGGCCCGTATAGGTGTTGCGCACGATCGGGAGGACGGCGTACAGGGTAAGCGCCACCAGCGCCGGCTTGATCCCGATGCCGAGGAAGGGCAGCAGAAACGCGAGCATCGCCAGGCTCGGGATGGTCTGGAAAACACCGGAGACTCCCAGCACGGCCCCGCGAAGCCCCGCTCTTCGAGTAATCCAGATCCCCAGGGGAAGGCCGATCAGGACGGCGATGCCCGTGGAGACCCCGGTGAGCAGGAGATGCTCCAGGGTCTTGACCCAGAGTTCCGGGGCTTTTTCCAGCCAGAGTTCCACGTCTTGCCTCATCCCGGTTTCGAAGCGGCCAGTTGCCTGGCGGGGCGTTCGAACAGATCCTTCACGAACCGGGTCGACGGTGACGAGAGGAGTTGGTCTCTGGTTCCGACCTGCTCCAGTCGCCCTTGGTGCATTACGGCGATACGGTCAGCAAGTTTCAGTGCCTCGAAGATGTCGTGGGTGACGAAGACGAAAGTCTTCGCAAGCGTCTTCTTGAGCCTCAACAGCTCATCCTGGAGTGCGTCCCGTGTGATGGCGTCCAGGGCGCCGAAGGGTTCGTCCATGAGCAGACAGGCCGGGTCTCCGGCAAGGGCACGGGCGACACCCACGCGCTGCTGCTCTCCTCCGGAGAGTTCTGCAGGGTATCGTCCTGCAAAGGCCCGAGGGTCCAGGCCCACGAGTTCCATCAGCTCTTCTGCCCGGACCAGCCGCTCTTCCCTGGGTCTGCCTTTGAGACGGAGGACGACGGTAACGTTCTGTTCGATCGTCATGTGTGGAAACAGACCGATACCCTGAAAGACGTAGCCGATCGATCTGCGGAGTGCGACCGGGTCGTACTGCCCCACGTCCCGGTCGCAGACGCGGATGGATCCCTGCGTGGCTTCGACCAGCCGGTTGATCATCTTGAGGGTCGTGGTTTTGCCGCAGCCCGAGGAACCGAGCAGGACGAGCAGTTCCCCTTCGGCGACATGGAGGGTCAGATCCCGGACCGCCCACGTGCGTCCGTCGTCAAAGGACTTGGAAACACCGTCGAGTTCGATCATGAGGGAAGGAACTCTAGTTCAGGAAACACTTGCCTACGTTTTTCAGGGTATGGTCGTCCCGCATGTAGTTCGGCTGACTCCCGTTTCGCTGGATGACCTCGAACCCCTCCGGGTCGTACGGATCGACCTGAAAGGGTGGACAAGCTTCGGGCCCTGTATCCCGGCAGATGTCGATGTGTCTCTCGAGCTTCGCCATGGAGAAGGAGATCAGCTCCTTCAGGAACCCGAAGGAGTGGCGCATCTGGTGAAAGCCGTATTTCTTCATCATGGCGAAGCCGTTTCGTCCGTCCTGCTCGGCCCTGTCCCCCGGGTGTTCTTCGCTGGTGGTGCAGGCCGTCTGGATGGACGGAACGTCGAGCCTCTTGTTCAGTTTCTCCTGGAGAAGATTCGCCAGGTTGTGGTCCACGAGACCGAGGTCGACGGCGTAGTTCCTCTGTATATTCGCAATGGAGGGCAGCCCGGCATGAACCACGGTGAGGCCGGGGTTCACCAACTGAGTGAGGGTGATACCGAAGAGGCCCTCGGCGTGTGTCAAAGTGAGCAGCCCGGACATGGAATAGGGGGCCGACAGGCCGGCCATGGGCATGGTGGACACATAGATCGGCAGCCCTTTCCGTACACAGTTCAGGAAGGGGTCGATCATACTCTCGATCACGCAGAGCGGGCTGTTCACGATGGAGAACTGAACGGTAAGGTTGCCCCTCTTCTCGTGAACCTCCCTTGCCCTTTCGATGCCGGCGTCGGTCAGCGCTGCCACGTAGATCGGCTTGTTACAGTGCTCGATGAGGGTATCGATGACGCGCACTTCTTCCTTGCGGATGAGCACCCCCCGTGCCATGAAATCCACCACGTCCGTCTGCTCCACGATTCGTGCGATGCGCGCTACGTGCTCGAAGGTGGGCTCCAGGAATTCGCCGGTTTCATCGTCGTGCACGAAGGGCGCAGTTCCCCCCACGCCGAACGAGTTCTCCGGAATCCAGTACTGACTTCGCCCCGGTGCCGATGAGAGAGCCTGCTCCACGAGGGCGGGCAGGATGTGGATATGGCCAGTGCTCTCGTCGAAAGCCGCGAGCCCCGTCTCCTCGAAGATCCTTCTGATCTCCTGGGACTCGCATTTGATCCCCACCTCTTCCAGAACGCGCAGCGCATCCGAGTGTATCTGTTCCAGCAGACCCTCTTCGCAGACCTTCTCCATGCCTTCCTCTCCGTCAGATCCGGCTACTTGAAGGGGTCCCACCGAACCGTCTGTTTCTCGTAGGAAGGCGGAAAGAGCCCCAGGAATTCATCGTAGTAGTAGACTTCCTTGAAAGAGGCGAAGGGCATTCCGTAGACTGCGTTCGGCCTTTCTTTGATCTCTTCCGGATCGACCACCTTCGAGACCAGGCGGTCCATCACGTCGTCGGTGCCCACGCCCATGGCGAACCTGAGCTTCTCGCGGTTTGCGATCTTCTCCGGCAGGATGTCCCGGAAGGCCTCCCGCAGGATGAACTTCTCTACCTGCTTCTCCCCGTAGATCTTCCACTTCATCGGGATCTTCTGGCTGTATGCCACGACGCTGGTGTCCAGGAAGGGCGTCTGGTAATCCACGCCGCCGGCCATCCATCCGCGGTCCAGCCGTCTGAGGGCCGTGTTGTAGGATATGTCGATCAACCGCTGGGCCAGCTCCGCCCTGTGGGCATCATCCCTCACCCTCTCGTTCTTGAGCACCATGCGGTATCCGCCGAACAGCTCGTCTGCCCCTTCTCCCACCAGGATGGCGTCCGTGTGTACCTTGGCCATCTTCGCAACGAAGTAGTTCGAGATGATTCCGGATATGCAGTCCTCGTCAAAGCTCTCCAGGTACCAGACCGCCTCGGGGATGAAGTTCATGATGTCTTCATCCGTGATCCGGTAGATATGGTGCTTCAGGCCCAGAAAGTCGGCCATGAGCTCGGCGTTCGCAAGGTCCGGTCCGGGCGCGCTGTCGATGGTAGCGGTGAAGAGTTGGAGGTCCGGGTTGAACCCCTTGGCGACGGTTGCAACGATCGAGCTGTCCAGCCCCCCGCTCAGGGATACACCTCCCACACCCTTCATCCTCCTTCTTATCGCCTCGATCATGAGCTCTCTAAGGACCTTGGCGGTTCCTTCCAGGTCGCTCTCGTCCACCTCGGGGACGTCGGGTGCAAACGCCTGGAACTCCTTGAGCCCTTCCTTGGTGGAAAAGAGCTTTCCGGGAGGCAGTTCTTCCACATCGTAACGGAGATGATCGATCAGACCCTTCATCTCCGTGCTGAAATGCATCGTTCCGTTCTCCCTGCCGTAGAAGAGGGGGCGTGCACCCACGTGATCCCTCGCCAGAATCACCTCTTCGCCGTCCACCACTGCACACGCGTAGCTCCCGTTCAGCTGGGTGAAGCATTCCTTTCCGAATTTCTCGTAGTACTCCCTGAAGAGCTCCACATCCGTCTGGCCTGAGGCTCTTTCGTTGAACAGCTCTCCATCGAACAGGATGTACGGAACGCGTGTGATGTATGTGCTGAAGGTGCGTTCCCGGCTGAGGTTGACCTCATTGGCTCCGAGGGCACCACGTCCGTCCCGCATCGTGCAGATCACCGTGTTGTCAGGACCCCTGTGCCTCATGCGGTCCAGCATCTCTGCCACTTCCTTGGTACAGCCGTTCCCGTAGGGTCCCTTCAACGAGAGGATCCCAGCTATGCTTGCCATTTCTTTCCCCTCCCTTTGTTAGTACACGAAAATCTCTCCGAGGTTCGCCGTGGTCAACGGGTCCTCCATGTACATTCTCAAACCGAAATTCTTGATCGACTCCATGCCCCTCTCGTCGTAGGTGACGGGCTCCACGTCGGGCGCCTCATCTGCGGTGACGTCCTCGACGAGACGGCTCGTTTTCTCCATCTTCTCGAAGGAGAAATCGATCAGGTAGCGAAGGAAGGAGAAAGGATGTCGGATCATGTGGTAACCGTATTGCTTGCACATGGCCATTCCCATCCTCGCATCCGCGTAAGCCCTGGCCGTGGCATGCTCCTCGTGGGTGGTGCCGGCGCTCTGAAAGGCGGGCAGATCCAGCATGAGGTTCAGGTGGGTCATCAGGATGTTCAGGTAGTTGTGGCTGACCAGCCCGTAGTTCGGGTTGTATTCGATCCTTGGGTCCGCGATGGTCGGGAACCCTGCATGCACGCAGGTCAAACCCGGTCGGATCAACTGCGCGGCGCAGATGCCGAAGAGCACTTCTGCGTGGGTCATCGCCAGTACGCCGTTGTAACAGTAAGGGGCGCTGATGCCCGCCATCGGCATGGCAGAGAAGAAGACAGGCAGTCCCGCCTCCACCACCTTGAAGAAGTGCTCCGAGATGTTCTCGTTGATCTCGAGGGGCGGCCGCGTGAGGGCGAACACGATCATGAGGTTTTTTCTCTTCTCATAGATCTCTACCGCCCTTTTGAGGGAGGCGTCCGACGTCACGGCGAAATAGATCGGCTTGCTGCAGATTTCGTCCATGATATTCATCTGCTCGACTTCGTTCCCGAGCTTCACTCCGCGGCCCATTCCATCGACCACCGGGCTCTGTTCCGCAAACCGGGCGATCCGCTCGACATGCCCCGGAGTGGGCAGCAGCCCGCCCTGGCGGGCCTCGTCGTCGTAAACATAGGGCGCCGTGCCTCCGATGAAGAAGCTGTTCATGGGTACGAAGAAATCATCGACCCCCGGAACCGTGGAAAGACACTGTTCCACGAGGTCGGCCATCAGGTAGACGCGATCCTCGAAGATTACAGCGGATCCCTCATCAGCCGGTTCCTTGAAGGCAGCCAGAATCTCGGGCTGGCTGCAACCCACCCCGAGGTTCCTGAGGATCCACAGAGCGTCCTTGTGAACCTGCAGGAGCATTTCGACCGCCTCTTCCCCCAGGACGGCCTTCGACTGTTCGACTTGATCATGGTTCAAACGACTTCCCCTGCGAAAGGGAACGGCCTCCGCGTGTTCCACCTCTTCGTAATTCAAACCTGTCTCCCTCTGTTCGTGTTCTAAGGGCTCTGCCCGAGAAACGGGCTAGAAGACCTCCTCCTCGGTTTCCACGTCCAGATCCTGGGCGTCGATCATATCCGCCAGCTTCGATAGGCTCTGCATGATCTTTTCTCGTTCCGATTCCTCGAGCTGTCTCATTCCCTTGATGATCTTCACCTGGACCGGCGGTGGGGCTTTTTCGGCAAGGGCCCGGCCCTCGTCCGTGAGCTCGACCCGGATGATGCGCCGGTCCGGATCATTCCGGAGACGGCAGACCAGCCCCTTCTTTTCCAGTCGATCGATCACCCCGGTCAACGTACTGGAATTGACCATGATGTGTCTGGCGATCTGGGAAGGAGGCATGGCGCCGTCGTGCAGCAGCACCCTCAGAGTGGCGAGTTGGGGCGCGCTCACGTTGTATTTCTTGCTCAGTGCCTTGCTGTAGAGGGCGCTCGCCTGCATGAGTTTTCGGATCAGATAGACGATCTCACGCAGGGGATCCTGTCTTGGTTCCATGGGTTTACCTCGATTCAGAACAAATATTTTGTTCCGAAATAGTTTCAGCTGAAAGGACTTTACCACTTGGGCGGCTTTTCGTCAAGGATTTCCTGCTTTTTTTTGCTTCGGGAATGCGCAAATCACCGGTCGAGGCGCTCACCTCGCGGCTGGATGCGGTGCAAGGGGAGGGTCAGCCTCGGAAGACGGATACGATGAGGTAGTGGAGGGCCGTGATGGCAAGCAGGGCGGAGAAAAGCAAGGCGAGTCCACGCACGAGACCCCATCCGTCAATCTTCCAGTTTCGCAGTTCGTGTGTTCGGGCCATTGGTTCACCCATCATGGGACACGCTCACCGAGAGCGTTTTGCCGTTCCTCACTGATAGAGATTCGATTTTGTACTCGGAGGTTTCGGTAGACCCGGGATAGGGGCAACATTTCCTCTCAGGCTGACAGAGAATCGGGAAAGGATTCTGTGATCCGGATCACAAAACGGTGTGAATTGCGGAATCGAAGAGGCGGGATGAGGCTCGAACAAAGGCCGCGGGCAACGTCGGTGCTGCAGCTCAAGGGCCGGCTTTGGCCTTGTGTAGGTCTTGAAACATGGTCACGATTTCCTGCGGCAGGAGCGTCAGTTCCTTGCCCGTGCACAAGGCGTGATAGTAGACCTTTGCGGTCTTTTCGAGCAACTCCGCATTCCTCACCGCCTTGTCCAGCGTTTCGCCCACGCACAGGGCCCCGTGGTTCTGAAGGATATAAGCGTTGCAGCCGTTTCCTACCGCCGCCGCCACGTGGGTCATCAACTCCGGGGAGCCGGACAGTCCATAGGGAACGACCTCGATCGGGTCTCCCAGGTACAGGGACACCTCGTCGAACAGGGGAGGTATGGGCTCGTTGATTACGGACAACACGCTCGCGTAGTGCTGGTGCGTATGGAGTACGGCGCCCGTTTCCGGCCGGTTCCGGTAGACGCTCAGGTGCATTCCTGCCTCGACGCTCGGCCCCAGCTCGCCTGACACCAGGTTCTGGTCAAAATCGATGATGCAGATGTCTTCCGACTTCAGGCCCTGGTAGGCGTGCCCGGAAGGCGTTATCCCCACGAGCTCTTCCTTGTCGAGGCGAGCCGATACGTTGCCCGCGGTACCGAACTCGGCCCCGAAGAATCCCCTTGCGGACAATGCTTGTGCGACTTCTATGATCGATTTGCGCAGAGCGAGAAACCTGTCCATCCGCTTCTCCTCGGTCGGGGATGTAGGCTGCGGCCTCCCCGATCAGAGACTTCGACTTCTTGCCCCATCCAAGATGTCATGCGTACCGGCGGCGCAGGTCCCTCTTCAGCACCTTGCCGCTCGGGTTCCTGGGCAGCTCGTCCAGGACGATCACTCTCTTCGGGACCTTGTACCGTGCCATGTTCTCCTTGGACCAGGCGATGACCTCCTCTTCCTTGAGGGTCTCGCCCGGCGCAGGGACGACCACGGCCGTGATCGCCTCGCCCCAGATCTCGTCCGGCAGCCCGATGACCGTTGCGTCGGAAATCTTCGGATGCCTGTAGAGGGTGACCTCCACGTCTGCGGAAGCCACATTTTCGCCGCCCGTCTTGATCATGTCTTTCAGCCGGTCCACGAAATAGAGATAACCCTCTTCGTCCATCCTGCCGAGGTCCCCGGTATGGTGCCAGCCGTTCCTTTGGGTCCGGGCCGTCTTCTCTTCTTCCTTATAATAGCCGAGCATGATGTTCGGCCCTCTCGCAACGATTTCCCCGACCTCGCCGCGGGGCAGCTCTTCGTCGTTCGGCCCGAAGATCTTCAGCTCCACGGGCAGCATGGACTTGCCCACGGAGTCAGGCCGCATGTCCATATCGTTGCCGGAGATCGTGGATCCGAGGGGTGTCATTTCGGTCTGGCCGTAGGAGTTCATGAAGACCACGCCCGGTACGATGTCCCGCCATCGGTCGAGCAGGGCAGGGGGCGCGGGCGAGCCGAAGATCTGGCATACCCGGAGGGAGGTCAGGTCGTAGCGATCGAAGCCGGGCATGTTCAGGAGGTTAATGTACACGGTTGTGGGCCAGCACCAGCGTGTGACCTTCTCCTCCTGTGTCAACTCGAGAATCTCCGTCAGGTCCGGGACATACTCGAGCAACGTCAGGGCTCCCAGGGAACAGCAGGCCGTGAACATCCACAGACCGGCTACGTGGTACAGGGGGATACCGCCGAGCATCACTTCGTCCCGTACGAAGAGCAGGTCCGCCTGCGCGCTCGGGATCGTTGAGATGAAATTGTTGTGTGTGTTCATGACCCCCTTGGGGGCCGCCTCGGTCCCGGAGGTATAGAGCAGGGTCGCGAGGTCGTTCTGGCCGATCTCCACACGTGGCTCTGTGGCCGGATAAGCGTCGTCCCAAAGATCCTCTATGTTCATCCAGTCCGCAGGCACCTCCGCACCGGTGATAGGGATGGTTCCGAATATCCGGACGGTCTTCAACTCATCCCTGATGCCGAGGACGTCAGAAACCAGTGTGTCTTCGACGAAGAAGGCCTTGCATTCCGCGTGCTCGACGATGAACCGGATCTCGTCACCCTTCAGCATCCAGTTCACCGGCGTGATCACGGCCCCGATCTTGGTCAGCGCCCACCAGAGGATGATGAAGTGATCCGAATTGTGGGACAGGATGGCGGCTTTGTCGCCCTTGCGTATGCCCAGCTCCGTCAGCCCGTGGGCGCACCGGTTAACGGCTTCGTTCAGCTCTCGATAGGTGTAGTTCCTGTCCTGGAATCGAAGAACCCGCTTGTCCGGATGCCGTGCCGCCGACTTGAGCAGGATATCGCCGACCACGTTCCGGGTCAGCAGATTCTGTTTTAAATCCGGACTCTTACCCATCAGCGGGTCTCCTCAGTCGTGTCGAGAGTCACGGATTCTTCTTCCAGTATTTTTCCTTGAGCAGGCGCTTGAGCAGCTTGCCCGTGGGCGTGCGGGGCAGCTCATCCACGAAATCGATGCTGGACGGGCACTTGAGCTTGGCCAGTTGGCTGCGGCAGAACTCGATCAATTCTTCTTCGAGCTCCGGGCCTGCCTGCGCCGGATCCCTGAGCTGGACAACGCCTTTCACCGCCTCCCCGAACTCTTCATGGGGGACGCCGATGACGGCCACATCCAGCACCTTCGGGTGGGTGACCAGCAGGTTCTCCGACTCCTGGGGGTAGATGTTGACCCCGCCGGAGATGATCATGTTCGCCTTCCGGTCGGTCAGGAAGAGGTAGCCTTCCTCGTCCAAGTATCCCACATCGTTCAGGGTCGTCCAGCCCTGGGCAGTTCGAATGCTGTCCGTCTTCTCCGGGTCGTTGTGATACTCGAAGGCATGTCCTCCGGCAAAGTAGATGGTTCCCACCTCTCCGGCAGGCAGCTCCTTTTCCTCGTCGTCCAGAATCTTGACCGTGCCGAAAACGGCCCTGCCGACGGAGCCCTTGTGCTGCAGCCATTCATCGGAATTGATGGCGCACAACCCGTTTCCTTCGGTGCCGGCATAGTACTCGAACAGGATGGGCCCCCACCAGTCGATCATCTGCTCCTTGACCTGAACCGGGATGGGAGCCGCGGCGTGGATCGCGATCTTCTGTGAGGAGACGTCGAACTTGTTCCGCTCTTCCTCTGGGAGCTTGAGCATGCGGATGAACATGGTGGGCACCCACTGGCTGTGGGTTGCCTTGTATTCCTCGATCAGTGCCAGAGACTGGAGGGCGTCGAACTTCTCCATGATGACCACCGTGCCGCCCATGAAGAGGGTCAGCATGACGAACCGCAGGGGTGCGGCGTGGTAGAGCGGCGCCGGCGAAAGGTAGGTGGTCTCGTGGTTCAGTCCGTACACCGCGACCAGCATCTTGGCCCCATCCCAGAGTTCTCCGTAGGGTTGCGGTTCCAGGGTCAGCTTGATTCCTTTGGGGCGACCCGTCGTTCCGGACGAGTAGAGCATCGCGTCTCCCGCCGATTCGTCCGGAATAGGCTCGACCGGGTAGGAGGATACCTTTTCTTCGTATGACTCATAATCTCCGTCAGCCCCGTTCACCATCAACCGGGCCACGACCTTGGGTATCTTGTTTGCGAGCTGCGAGGCGACCTCACTTCTTGCCGCAGAGGTGAAGAAGACCTTGGCTCCGCAGTCGTTCACGATGTACTCCACTTCCGGGACGGTCAGATGGGTGCTGATCGCCGTGTAGAGGAGCCCGGACCGGGAGGCTGCGGCGCAGATCTCCAGGAAGTGGGGATTGTTTTCCATATAGATGGCGATGTTGTCCCCTGCCCGAAGGCCCAGGTCGCGAAGCATGTGTGCGCAACGGTTCGCCGATTCCTCCATCTGCCGGCGGGTCACTGCCTGGCCGCTCTTGGCCATGATCACGGCCGGTTTGTCCGGAGCTTCCTGAACCCATTTCCTTGGGTGTGCGAATTCCATGGGTCTTTCCTCCGTGGAGCGATATGAAAGGGAGTCGTGGGACATCGCCGTCTTTGAATGCAGGACCAGTTATAGGTGGAGAGAACCACCCATGTCAATCCGGAAGGGGTTGATCACGGGAAGGTCGATGGGTTAGATTCTTCTTCCGATTTGAGAGGCGGGGACGAACCGGAATGGGGAAGCATCCGGCCTGAAACCGGAACGCTTTTGCGGATGGAAAGCCAGTCCGCGAAGAGAAGGAGGAGTTGAGCCATGGGACAGGGGCAGGGGGTGGAAATCAGGAACGCGTCGGAGCAAGGCCTGGATCCGGACGGGTTGAACCGGCTCGCAAGGGCCATCGAACAGGATTCATCGAAGGGGATCTATGACGGGGCCGCATTCCTCGTGGGCCGGGCAGGCGAGGTCGTGATGCACGGGGCGGTGGGGCATACGGACCTGGAGAGGAAGCGTGTTGCGGACAAGGACGACGTGTTCTTCGTCATGTCCATTACCAAACAGATCACGACGACGGTGGTGCTGATGCGCATCGACAGGGGCGATCTCAGCCTTACGACGCCCGTCGTCGAGATCATTCCGGAGTTCGGCATCAAGGGAAAGCAGAACATCACGGTGAGACATCTGCTCACCCACACGAGCGGCATATCGGCCGAGATGCCACCTGGTCTGCCGCTGGACCAGATCGGCAACCTTCAGGCCTACGTGGCCGCAGCCTGCCAGCAGAGGTTGAACACCCTTCCGGACAAGGGTGTTTCCTACAACCCCTTCACGGCCCATGCGATCCTGGCGGAGATGGTGCGTCGGCTGGATGGCGGCGACCGTCCCTTCCGCCGTATCGTGCAGGAAGATGTGCTCGATCCCCTCGGGATGAAGGACACCTCCATGGGTCTTCGGCCCGATCTTGCCGGCAGAAGGGTCCCGGTCGTGTTCCGGGACGACACTCCGGGCCTGTTCGAACCGGCACTGTTGGAGGCAACGAACATCATCTTCAATGAGGAGACCGAGGTTCCGGCCGGAGGCGTGTTCTCGACCGTTGCGGATATCTATCGCTTTGCCGAGATGTTGAGACAGGAAGGAGAACTGGATGGTGTCAGGCTGCTCTCGCCTGCGATGGTGGAGCTTGCCGTCACCAACCAGACGGGTACGGACCGGAACGATCTCTACGACTATGCCCGGGAGATGTACGGCTGGCCCGAGTGGCCTGCCTATCTGGGGCTCAGCTTCTTCCTCCGGGGAGAGGGCGTATTTCCCACGCCCCTGGGGATCACCACCTCGCCCGGGACCTTTGCCGGCCTGGGGGCCGGGTCGACTGTCTTCTGGGTGGATCCGGAACGGGAGCTCACGTTTGTCTGTTTTGCGGCGGGTTTGCTCGAAGAAGCGGCAAGCATGCTTCGTTTTCAGAGACTTTCGGATCTGGTGGTTTCAGCAGTGGAGGGCTAGCTCGCAGGAAAGGATGAAGGGATCATGGCGTACAGCGAACTGTTCGAACCGATGCTGCTTGGGAAGAAGAAGCTGAAGAACCGAATCGCTTTTGCGCCGGTCGGTATGTGTACCGCCGACGCTGAAGGCCGCGTTACGGACCAGGTCCTCTGCCACTACGTAGCACGGGCCAAGGGGGGTGTCGGTCTCGTGATCGTGGAGCATACGATGTCCAACTACCGATACGGGCTTCCCGGCACGGGCGCGCTGGGCATCCATGCGGATACACACCTGGCAGGTATGCTCGATGTTGCCGATGCGATCCATGCCTTCGATGCGGCAGCGATCGTGCAGCTCAGCCTGGGCCTGGGCCGACAAGCCGCCTTGCACCTGGAGCCGGTCGGGCCCTCTGCGATCCCCTTCGAAGTTCGTGAAGGGAGCGCGCCCAGGGGGCTCAAGTTCTTCGAGGGACTCACGGGAGGTCGTCCGAAGAAGCTTTCCATAGCCGAGATCGAAGAGCTGGAGGACCTGTACGTGGCCGCGGTCATTCGGCTCGTACGCTGCGGCTTCGACGGGATCGAAATCCATGGTGCGCACGGGTACATGCTTGCCAATTTCCTTTCTCCCCTTTCGAATCGAAGGCGTGATCGCTACGGGGGATCTTTCGACAAGCGACTCACGCTTGCCCTGAATCTGCTCCGAAGAAGCCGGGAGGTCGCCGGCGACGATTTCGTCATAGGGTTCCGTATCAGCGGTGACGAGCACCTGCCGGGCGGGCTGACCCTGGAGGACACGGTGAAGATCGCAAGGATCCTCGAGGAGGAAGGCGTCGACTACATCAGCCTGTCCACCGGAACGATGGAGTCCTGGAAGTACACCTTTCCGGAAAAGGAAGGCGTGATCCTTCCGGAGGCGGAAACCGTCAAGAAGGCGGTGAGAATCCCCGTGATCTGCCCGAACATTCATGACCCGAAGAAGGTCGCCCAAGCCGTGAAGAATAAGAAGGTGGATATCGTCGCCCTGGCCCGGCCGCTCCTGGCGGATCCCCAGTGGCCGAACAAGGTCCGGGAAGGCCGCATCGACGAGATACAGAAGTGCATCTTCTGTAACAACTGTCTTTCGACACTATTTCAGGGATTTACCTCGCGCTGCACGGTCAACCCGAACGTGGGAAGGGAGCGGTTCGTTCCGGAGTATGCTCCTCCGCCAAGGAAGAGCCGGGGCCGGCCGATCTGATGAAGCCGAGGCCTTCGCAGGACTCTGTCAGTCTAGGCGCTTGTCGCACCACCTGAAATAGAGCTTGTAGGTCTGGCTGCCTGCATAGGTGAGTAGCGCAGAGGGAATGCCCAGCAAGCTTCGGTTGACGAGCATGTTGGTCGTCAACTCCGATTCCTCCCCTGCCATGAGGGCCGCAATGATCTTCCCTGCGAGCTGACCGCAAGCAAGTCCTTGCCCGTTGTACCCCATGCCGTAGTAAATGTTCTTCTCTTTGCCGGTGCAGCCGACCGAAGGCAGGAAGTCCAGGGTGAGTCCGATCCGCCCGCCCCATGCATGCGTGACCCGGACGTCCCTCAGGAACGGAAGCTTCTCGGTGAGAAGTGCCTGGTGACGGCGGTACGCCGGGGGCCAGTGGCCGTAGTCTCTGCCGATGTCGTAGAAGTATAGCGCGTCGCACTCGATGAAGACGAGCCGATTGTCCGCGGTTGGCCGGACGGCCCAGTACAGGTTCTTGGCCGTGAAGGTGTTTTCCCTTCCCGGCAGGTGGAGTGCGTCGAGCTGGGATGGACTGAGCGGCTCGGTGGCGATGTTGTAGACATAGAAGGGCAGCACGCTGTAGTGGAACAGCTTCAGGGGATTCGGGTAGGCATGGGTCGCAACGACGATGTTGTCCGCCCGGACGATGCCTCCCGGCGTATAGAGTTTCACGGTTCTTCCCGCATCGATATGGGTGCAGTGGGAATACTCGTAAACCTCGACGCCGAGCAATTCGACGACCCTTCGCATGCCCCGAAGAAACTTGACGGGGTCCGAGATGCCCTCGTTCGGGTAGCGCACGGCCGCCTTCACGTCCACCGCCCCAAACCGGTCGTGCGCCTCTGTCTTGTCCAGCCAGATCGCCGCACCGCCGATCTCTTGGGCGGCCTTGACCTCCTCCTCCAGAAGCCTCTTCTGCCTGTCCGTTTCCGCGACGACCATACGTCCGGTCCTCTCGTAATCGCAGGCAATTTGGTGCTCGCCTATCAGTCCTTCGACGATCTCAAAGGACTCGTCCATGAGGCCCTGGAGCTGTGCGGATTTCTCCGTGCCGTGCTTCTGTTTCAGGTTCCTGTAATTGTGGCCGAGCATGCCGCTGACCCCGCCGGAGTTTCGTCCGGAGGAACCGAACCCCACGTACTGGCTCTCCAGAACGACGACCCGCCTGTCAGGGAAGCGTTTCTTGATGAAATAGGCGGCAGCGAGACCTGTGTAGCCCGCTCCGAGGATCGCGACATCCACCTCGTGGTCTCCCCAGCACGAGGGACCCGGCGTATAGGGAGTATCCAGCCAGAGGTTGTCCTTTGTCGTGCGCATCTATCCCCCCAGCAGGCTCATGGGTGGCGGGAGGGGACTGATCCCCGACCCCTGGTTCCTGATCCCTGTTTTATGCCACTCTACCCGTATAAGGCAGACAACGGATATCCTTGCGGAAAGAGGGGAAGCGGTTGCAGCCGTCCCGGGTCACCTCCACGTAGTCCTCGTTTCCGAACACTTCCGGTACGGGCGTGGTCGTAAGGCTTTGGCCCGACCAATCCACGACCCAGACCTCGACGGCAATCACCATGCCGGCCTCGAAAACCGCCGTCTCTTCTTCGGCGATCATCGGCGGCTCGTGAGGATTGAGCCCGACGCCGTGCCCGGCCATCTCGATGGTCGGCTCGATGCCGTTGTCCCGAAGCACCCCTGCGATGACATCCATCAGGTGTTTGGTCTGCACGCCCGGCTTGATGGCCGCGATCGCCTCGGCCTGTGCCTTGTCGACCACCTCTGCCTTACGGAGCGCCTCGTCCGGAAGGGGCCCGATCTGGAAGCAACGGCAGCAGCTCCCGTAATAGCCCTTGTAGGTGGGGAGCGGCTCGAACACGATCCGGTCTCCTATGGAAAGGGTGACCTCATCGTAGAAGGACGGCGTGTCCGGCATGGGGATCACCCGTGAAGATGCGGTGGCGATCGGCGGCATGCAGTCCTCGGTTCGTTCCAGGATCTCCCGGCGAATCATCCTTCCCATGTCACGTTCCGTCATGCCCATGCGGAAATTACCGACTACCTCTCCGTAGGCCCCCACGATCGCCCGGGTCGCTTCTTTCAGGCATTCGATCTCGCCGGCCGATTTGATGACCCGGCATTTCCAGATCAGGTCGCACGCGTCCACGAAAGTGGCCCCGTCCAACTCGCTCCGGAACCGGTCGATGTCGTTGACCGGCCGGGGGATGCTCATGCCTCCCAGTGTGCCGGCTTCGATGCCGATCCTTCCCTTGGCCCAGCCCAGATCCTTGACCGTATCCGCCACGTCGACCGGGATGTGCCGGATGTTCGAAGTTACGTGGGGGTTGTGGAGGAGCCGGATATCGTTTACGTAGCTGTAACCTTCTGCCACGCCGCTGAAGAAATCTGCGACGACCAGAACGGGGTCTTTGTCCACGGGCAGAAGGTAGACGGCCGGTTGGATGGTCATCGCGGTCCAGTGCAGGGATTGAAACCCACTGAAGTAACGAATGTTGACAGGGTCCCAGAGGACCAGGAGGTCGACCTTCTCTTCCTCCATGTGCTTCTTGGCACGAGCCACACGATCCTCGTATTCGCTCTGTGGGAAATCCGCATAGAGGGGGGAGCCCCAAATCCGCTGTTCCTGCTTGATCAACATGTTGTGTCCTCCTGTTCCTGTTACTTGCAGAGTCTCTGGAATCCCCCGAGGGAGTAGATGTTCGGGTCCTGCACAGCGAACCAGAGCCCGATGTTCTCGGGCGACAGGGCCTTCAGGACCGTGGCGTGGTGGGTCCGGTCGTCGATGGCCAGATACCCCGGCCCCTGCAGGTACTTCATCTCCTTCTCCCTGCTCTCGAAGGCGTTCAGGATCAGC
>JANQFG010000140.1 GCA_028277985.1 bacterium
CACGGGCCTGTACACCTCCATCGAGGTGTCGGACACCGGCACGATCTACGTCTCCTACTACGACCAGTCGAATCAAGCCCTCAAGATGGCCGTGCACCGCTAGACCATATTGCACGAAAGCTTCAACCACCGTGATGTGGGGAAGGATTGCCCTTGCCTCCTGACCACAGAGGGTGACCAAGCTTCGAGAACTGCTGCTCTAAGACCCTCCTTTGAGGGCGAATTGAATCAGGTAGTTGTAGCCGAGATCTACGGAATCTATCTTCACAAAAGCGTGTTCCGGTACGAACGTTTCGAGTTCTTCCTGTGACAAACGCATGTCCAGGGGTGGACCAAACGGTATGACTTCCTTCTTGCATTCAAGAATCGCGAGCTGTCCGCTTGGTTTCAGTACGCGACGGATTTCGTTGAATAGCGTGTTGCGGCCCCTGTTTACATCGGGTATGTGCAGGACAGTGGCTAGCAGGCAGACATCGATAGAAAAATCTTCAATCGGCAAAGGACCTGTAATATCGGCCACCAGTGTCTTGATGTTTCTCAATCCCTGCGCATTCGCCTCTTTGTTCAGGCCATTCATCAGCTCTTCGCTACGGTCCAGTGCATATACGACTCCGCCATTCCCAACGATAGGGGATGCATACATGGAATAGTCGCCAAGGCCGCATCCAAGATCCAGAAAGCGGTCTCCGTCGCTCAGCCGAAGGCACCGGAACACCTGGTCCGGATCATGCATCCAGAAGCTTGTCGGTTGGTGGGCCTGCCCCCTTGGGGTCGGGCAGGACGTGGGCTTGCACCGATTCTTTTCACTCATTCTGTGTTCACCCTCCTTTCAACGATTCCCTTTCCTTCAACCTGGAAATACCCCTTGCCTGCGCACATGAAACATTGAGCCAAGCCTTCGCCCTTGCCGGCGACCTTCGGCCCATCACCTCTTCCCCACAGCCCGGGCAACCCGGGCCTGCGCCATTACCGTAATCATGAACGCGAAAAAGAGAACGGGAAGGATTTGCACCAGCATGCGAAAGCACATATTCATACCCTCAACGTGCAACCCCTTGTTGTATCCATAGGCGAGGAGACCGACAGTCAAGGCCCCCATGATAATCGTTGGTGTGATCATGTTGTTTCTCTTCATATCGCCTTTCAGAAACTGTACCGAACGGCGGCATAGATACTGGAGTTCTTCTCGAATTGCGCGAAGAAGGTATGGTCATGCTCGCCGAAGAAGACATTGGCCCCGGCTTGCAGCGTGAGCTGGTCCGTATAGCTGTAGTGCATCTTGGGGCGGGCATAGGCATCCAGGTCGCTGGGAGAGAAATAGGTTGACAAGGACAGCTCCAGATTCTGATTCATCAACAGCTTGGTCACCTGCAGGGTGACGACATGCCGAAGATGGTCCCGGGGCGGGCTTCCGTCAACACTCTTCCTGTAGTCATCATAATTCAGCATCTGCTCGACATAGTACTGCAGACTTCCATTCAGCTCTTTGGCCATCTCCTGTGCATAGCCGATGAGATAGCGCATTTCCGAATTCCGGATCGATGGATTGGACCCATTTCGGTCATCAAGGGAGTGATAATAGGCGAACTCCACATTGCCTATCCCCCGGCCGACCTGGCCGCGGGCACTGGCACCGTAAACATGCAGTTCTGGAAACGTCAACTTCCCACTATGCGTCGGTCCGGCAGGGTTCTTCCAGAAGCCCCAATAGCCATACCCTGCGATCTCATAGTTCCTGATCGTTCTATAGACACGGGCGGCAATTTCATCATCTCTGAACCAGCGGTCGGGCATGTCTGTAAGGATGATCGCATCACGGCCTGCCCGCCTTCCCAGGGCTGCGTTCCAATAAGAGATATACTCTCCGGTAACGTGGCGATCGGCATCGAATCGGGGGGTATAAACAAGATCGAGATTGACCCACCCAGTGAAGAAGCCGCACTTGGCGGCAGTGGACGGCGCTTTGAGATACTCATCATCTCGACCGATGAAGAAGGATTGCCAGTCCTTGGGAAAGAGATCGTTTACGAATACGAGATCCCCTGTACCCCATGTCAGAACCTGTCTGCCCATTTTGATATCAAGAAAACCCGTAGGCCTTGCGAATATCCAGGCCTCCCGGGTGTTATATTCTCCCTTCTCCGTTACGGCGTCCGCCCACACTTCCCCCTTGTATTTGAACTCCGCCCAGTCGGCATACGTGTACAACTCCGCCTGCACACGCCCTTCCATCACGGAAATCTGTTTCTCAAAGGGATCCTCCTGCGTGCGAACTCCCGTTCGTACTTCACAAAACCCGTGTATCTCGATCGGCGGGAACCGGTCCACGAAGGATCGTTCCTCTCCAAATACGGCCATTACCGGGGAGATCAGGGTCATCAAAAGCACCAGAAACGGCGCCGGTGTCCATTTTACCAATCCAATCACCCCCTCAGCGCATGGCATCCCTTGGAGGTCTTCGCAGATATCGTTCTGTAAAGATCTCCTCATCGAGCCCGATGTTGTATCTGATGTTCGAAAAGGTCATCACAGTGTGACTTCCGTATTCGAGGTCCCTTGCCACAGACTCAGTAACAGTGGGGTAAAGAACGGCCACACCGTCCTCTCGAGCCTGTATCTGTTCGATCTTCAGAGCCTCTATGATCCGATACAGTTTGTTTCCTGACTTGAAATACTCCATCTTCACCGGCGTGAACGACTGGCGATCGACGTGCGCGATGTAGTATTCGAATTCAACCTCCCTGGGCTTCCTGGGCATGTTCTTGATGACAAAATGATCTCGAGTCGTCTCAATCAGTTCGTGGAAATCCTCGGCAGGGCTTCGCCCCGAGATGTCCTCGTACAGAAAATCAGATCCCACGAAGCTGGTTCGCTTGTCACTCGAAGCAATTCGTTTCACCAAGTCCAGGGCGGGCATGTACAGCCAGCGATCATCGTCCTTCTCAAGCGCTGCGTGCTTGTGCACGACATAGACCATCTTCCGCACATCAGCCGGAGCGTGAAAATATACGAAGCTCTTCTGGTTCTCATCTCCCTTCCCGTCATCTCTTCGGAGCATGTTGAATTCTCTCTCCCGCGTCCTCCCTTGTTTATCCGTTATGACCATCCTTACCCTGCCTTTCGCATCCCTTCCCTGATAGGAAGCCATATGGTTTGCCTTCCGAACGATTTCATCTACTGTCAGATCCTCTGCCTTTGCTGCCTCGCCGGCGGCTGCGAACAGAGTCAGGAAGCTAGCCACACCGCACAGAATTCTTCCAGTTGTCGTTTTCATATCCTGGATCCTCCCTTCTTCACACTACGGACCTGTCGAGGGGTCGTTTTCGGTATGACTTTCTCCCCGTGTGTCTCTCTCTTCCGCTTTCTCCGGTCATTTCGTCCGGACCTCCATCGCTTCAGGAGCCGTTGAAGCGTATGACACGTTCCTGAAGAAGGATTTCTCGCCAACTCGAAGCACAGCAGGCAGGAAAAGAAGGGTCACCACGCCGGAAAGAGCAAGGATTGCAAACAACATGATCCCTGTTGTTTTGTAGGGGATCAGCGAAGCAGTAAGCAGAGGGAGAAATCCGATTGCTATGACGAGCACATTCCGGCTAATCGCCCGGGCAGGTTCCCCAAACATCTGTTCGGAGGTCTCTTCCCAACTTCCCCTCTCCGCATAGTTGGCGCGGCTACGCTGGAGGAAGTGGATGGCAAAATCGACCGCCATGCCGATGGACAGGGCGCTCAGGACCGCGATGGGCAAGTCATAGTCCTTTCCTATGAGCCCGGTGATACCATAAATAGCCACGAGCGTGACCGTCAACGGGACCATGCACAGGACCCCCCAGAGAATCGATCTGAACAGGAATGTCATCATGAGAAGTATGATCAGGAAGCTTCCGAGAAAGGATTTGAGAAAGCCCCAGACCAATTTCACCTCCAATACGCGGTTCAAGTAGTGTAGGCCGGCCCATCGGTAGGTCAGCCCGACAGGAGGCGTGTGATTCGCGAAATAGGCGTCCACCGCCTGGACCGTGGCCTTCGTGTTCATGCTGTCCCCGGTCGGAAACTGCATCCAGATATTTGCCTGCATGAAGTCAGGGGTAACCAGATGCCAGAGGTCGTTCGGCCGGTGGCTCTGCTGATACTGCATGTAGCATTCGCCGACCCCCTGCAGCTTGCGGGGAATGCGGAAGTTCTCATCCCTACCGTCGATGAGTTCCTGATTCACTTTCCGGACGACATCTGCAACCGAATTACATTTGCCTACCAGTCCTGTCGCCAGGAGGTGGTCCTGCAGACCCACCATGTACTCCAGAACCTCTGGATTCTTGAACACCTTGACCTTCTCCTTCTCCAGAGCGAGAAAGGTCTCAATTTCCTGCCAGGCGAAATAGACTTCATCCGACGATCCGACGGATTCTCTTTGCATCAGAGCAATGGAGGCGTCTACGAAGTCAGAGATGGATCTGCTTCCCGGGGTAACCCGTGACATCTCTGCTGCCAGTTGCTCGGCCAGCCTTGGCGCTTCCGGATAGGCGTCGCGGATGCTTTCGGCGTGGCGGATCAGTTCCGTCCGTATTCTTGTGGCATCCACATTCGGCAAACCGGGGGCGCCGTTTCCTTCCAGGATCAAGTAGGCCGTGTAGGTCCCGCCGAAATGCTGATTCAGAGCGATGTCCGCCTTTCGGATGGGGTGACTCATAGCGAAGCGTTTCGCATAGTTGTCGTTGATTTGAATCTTGGTTATGCCCCAGATGGCCACGGCAACTGCGACCGCTGTTACAAAAAGTACGGCCTTCGGGTGATGGAATGTGAGCTTTCCCGTTTCCCGCAGGATGCGTGTGAGCAGGTTTTGTTTCACACCCTGCTGTGCGCGCAAGCCGAAATTCTTCAGCCGTCGCTCCGGGATCATCATAATGTAGGCCGGGACAAACAGGATCGTCACCAGCCAGGCAATCATCACCCCGAGGCTGAGAAAAGCGCCGAACACACGTGCCGGGGGGATCGGCGCCAGAGTCAGGGACAGGAAGCCGGCAGAGGTCGTCAGGGAGGTGTACAGCATAGGCGCAAAAAGGGTGTTCATGACTTCTCTGATCGTTTCCAGACGACCCTTCTCCGGGGTGTAGACGTCGAAGAACTCTGAAAGCACATGAACCGAATCGACCATCGCAATCGACATCAAAAAGATGGGCAGCATAGAGCTGAGTATATGTACCGGAAAGCCCAGTGCGATCATCAACCCCATGGAGGATACGATGGAGACCGTGGCAACAATCATAGGCAGAATGACTAGGGTCCATCGGCGGAAGAAGAGAAGAAGCAGGCCGAGAATGACGATCATCGCAAGAGGGGAGGCGGTACTCATCTGTTTGAACATCTCGACGCCGACCGCGGATTCTGCCACCGGCAGCCCTATGATGTGATATTCCTCCTCGCCGCCGAGCGCTGCAATTTGATTGCGCAGCTCTGTGTACACCCGGTAGCTGAGTAGCTTGTCCGTCAGGGGAAGGTAGATGCAGATCGCCTTCCCGTCCTCGGAAACCATTTGGCCCTTCAGCAAGGGGTTCGATAGGGCCTTGTCTCGTATGGCTCGGGCTTCTTCCCTGCTGTCGGGCGGTTCCTGCATGAGCCATTCGAAGCGAATCGTGCCCGGGCCTGCCTGGCTCATGTGGTCCACCACGGAAGGTGCGATGATGTCCACCTCGATGACGCCTTCGAACCGATCGGGATCTTCCGAATCCCGCCAGCGCAGGGACTTAGCAAAGTTCGTCAGAGCGTAGATGCGTCGGAGGGAAGCAGGATTGAACACGCCGTCCGGATCGTTCCTGTTGATCACCCCCAGAACGACGATATCACTGAGATTGAAGCGCTCCTTGGTCTCATTATGGAAAACACGCACGGGTTCGCTCTTCTCGAGCATGTTCTCGGGATCCGTGTCCATGACGACCAACGGGAAGAACGCACCGGTGATGAGTGTGATGACGGCAAAGGCTACTGCAACGAGTTTGTAGTGGTTTGTCGCGAGGTTTATGACTGCCTCCTTCGGTCTGTTCACTGCCGTCCTCCTCCTATCCTCTTGGGATTGTTTCTGGGCAGGAGTCGCCGCTATTCCCCACCCGGATTCATCCATCCAATTGTCGCATCAGGGAAATGATCGATGCCCGGATGATAGCCTTTGAGATCTATGAGAGGGGTTCGGTCCAGCAGTCCAGCCCTCTCACCCGCAGAAACCGATCACGTCGCTCCAGAAGCTCCGCCGCGATTATGGCCATGGGATTGGGACGGTTCGGCGAACGACAGGCAAGAACGCCGACTCTGTTTCCCGCTCCGGGATGCCCCTGCGGCATGCTTTCTCTGAGGCGCCTCCTGTTCCCTCGGTTCATCCAGTACAGAACCACCAGATGACTACAGGTATCTATCTTCTCCAGGCCTTTCGCGTAATCTCTGAATACCTCAATGGTGCAGAGTGCTTCTGCGTAGGTTCCATGGCGTGGGCACTCGGACATCTCTGCATAGGGGGTCATGGTGCTTCCCATGTACGTTATCCAGGCATGTTTTCTTTTCATTTCGCTTCCTGATTCGGTTTGTTGATCGGATGCCATCCGGTCCTTTCCGAGGACCGAGCTCCCAGTGAAAGGGTAATCCCAGTCTGTTTCGAGTTCTGCCCCGAGAGGGCCTATTTCTGCCCTGTCCCACCCGAAATGCTTGGTGTCTCGGTAAATTGCTGAATCTTGGGAATAGTCAGTTGATGAACGAGAAAAGGCACGTAGTAGGGTTCTTGATCATCCTGTTGCGGAATTGGCTGGCACGGGTATCTGTGCCCTATGAAATAACAGGGGCAGGGATGTGAGAGGGTCAAGACAGGGGAGTCTTCGGCTACGCGTCCATCAGGAGAGGATGTTTCTCGGCCTGGCCGACTTGAGATAGCTCTTGGGCAGGACACCGAACCGCTTCTTGAAGGCAGCGCCAAAGTGGCTCACATTGATGTAGCCCACCGCCCATGCCACCTGACTGACATTCATGTCGCCTTGCTCGAAAAGAAGCCGGGCTTTCTGCATCTGATACTCTTTGAAGAACCCGAAAACGCTCACCCCAAAGATGTCTCGAAAGCCGTACTGAAGCTTGTTGATGCTCAGGCAAAGCCTCCGTGAAAGTTCGGACAGGGTCGGCGGGGAGGCCAGATTCTCCTCCAGTATTTCCCGAGCCGCATGGATCCGCTCCCTTTCGCTTGGGCTGAGGCTGAGAAGAGGCCTCTTGCTCCGGCACCGTGGGCCGCTTTGGGAGCCTGCCCAGGAGATCTGCAACGATATGAGTTCCAGTGCTTTGCCTTCCAAGAACAAACTCTTCGGCATGCCGCGGCAGGGCCCGTTCAGCATCTCGTGCGCAACGGTCTGCACGGCCGGATCCACCTTCCCATGGCAGACAAAGCTTCTGTGAACCGATCCTTCCACAATTCGCTCGAGATCCTTGGGGAGGCAACCCAGATCTTCTCCCAGGAAACCATGCAGGACTTCGGCATCCACATGAACATGGAGCATCTGCAGCCTTCCCTGGCCCGGGATTTCGGCGAAACCCTCCGAGCCGGGTAGAAACACAACCCCTCCGGTGCCGGCTCTGCCATTGAGTTCCATGTTGCCGGTTGGGGAGCCATTCGCCTTGTTCCACATATTGCCGGCCAGGACAACACCAAAAGTGATCAAGGGATTCCGTCTCGCATACGCAACCCTGGTCGTCTTATCGGGCTTGAGGTCCATAACGCTCAGCCATAGACCCGGCCTCAGGGTGGTGTCCTTCCAGAATTTCGCCCCCTGACCTCTTGGCATAGCTGTGGAAAGGAAATCCTGCAAAGCGGGGCTCCCTTCTCCATCGCCGACAAGGGATCTGCAGTCGTTCTTTAGGCCAATACGATTCGTTGCGAGATTTGTGGCAGTCGATGGTCCCATTTCGAGAATACCTTTCATTCTTTCCGGACTCTTGGTTTGACGCTGCTTACTCAGAGTCTTTCAAGATGCGATAGTTCTCCTCGCACAAACTCTGATCCATTCTTTCCAATAAACCCGCCAGCACCTCTCTGTCCTTCTCAGTTGTTCCCATCATGCAGGTCCCTTCGATGCTGCTCTTGACCTTGAATAGCCGCTCCCTGATCGTCCGGCCCCTCTTTGTCAGGAATACTCTGTAGGCTCGACCATCTTGCAGATCTTTCGCTCTTTGGATGAAACCCAAGTGTTCCAGCTTCTTGAGTGCCCGACCCACGTTGCTTCGGTCGACCACAAGTTTGGCGGCGAGGTCCTCCTGGCTGCACGGATCAGGATCGGTCTGATAGATCATCATCAAGAGTCTCATCTCTGCGTGACTCATTCCCAGAGGGTGTAGCTCCTTGTCCGCGATGCTGTGCATCTTCTTCACGATACTGCGAAGAAAGACAAAAACCGGCTCTTCGGCATACATTTGGTGTCTCCTTTCAAGAATAGTATACATTATTTGCGTGCGCACGCAAATATTTTTTGCTGCTTGGAGGGCTCCCACACCCATGCCGCCCTTCTTAACCTTTTGGATTCAATGCTTTTTCGGTGTTTGTGGCCCGTCTAAATCCGTGACGGCTGAAGTCGTCGCTATCCCACTTCAGCGAGGAACACCGAGACGGTTGACCTCGACGGAGGCGGCTATTACACGGAGCTCATGTTCGACGAGGACGACCAGCCAGCCATCGCCTATTACGACGAGACCTTTCAGGACCTGCGATACGCCAGCTACATGAGCGGCATCTGGGTTCGAGAGACCGTCGAGTCCCACAACAAGGTGGG
>JANQFG010000183.1 GCA_028277985.1 bacterium
TGCGACGAGATGTTCATCTCCCTTTTATCCGAGCCGGGGGAGACGTGGGATGTCTATGATGTTGAGCACGGGGTCTTCCCGGAGGATGTATCAGAGCACGATGGCTTCCTGATCACCGGAAGCCGATATTCGGTCTACGAAGACAAGCCATGGATCAAGGGGCTTCTCGAGCTGGTTCGCGAAATCCACAGTCGCGACATCCGGCTTCTGGGGGTCTGTTTCGGGCATCAGGCGGTTGCCATGGCCCTTGGGGGCGAAGTGGGGCTCAACCCGAAGGGGTGGGACATCGGGTTGAAGGAGCTTTCCCTGACCGAGGCTGCGAAAGGTCTTCCCTCGTTCCGGGAAGTGCACAACGCGACCCGCATCCTGGTAAGTCACATGGATGTGGTCACCCGAATGCCGGACGGGGCCGAGCGTCTCGCCTACAGCGAGCGGACCGAGTTCGAGATGTTCAGGCTGGGCCCTTCCGTTCTTTCCCTGCAGGGGCATCCGGAATACGACCGGTCGGTGATCGAGGAGATCATCGATCTGCTGTCCACCCATTCGATCCTGCCGGCCGATCGAGCCGAGGAGGGACGAGCCTCCCTGGACGGCGAGCCCCACAACGCCTTTTTTCAGGGTCTGCTCAGAGGTTTTCTGCAGGAAGCAAGACTCTGAGCCGCTACTGGGGAAGCTTCTTTCCAACAAAGGGCACGGAAACGATGACGCCCGTGCCTTTCCCCTTCTGACCTTGACTTCCCGCGCAGAAGAGGGTCAGGGTCAGGTTGATGCTCCCTTCCAGATCCGGGGCGTTAGGGCCAGAACGGAGCTTCCCCGTGATGTTCTTGACGTTGGTGAAGTAGCATGCGCCCCCGACCTGCTTTACAGCTCCTTCCAGGTGCATCACGAATTGCTTCTTGTTCGCGTCGTAGAGGCCCTTCACGGGAGGGTCCCCCGGCTTCTCCGAATTGCGAATGATCACCTGTGCCTTGTCTACCTTGAGGTCGATGACCCTGGACAGTGCTTTCAAGGTCTGGGCCGTGTCTGCGGGCAACTGGATCTGGCCGCCGGCCTTCCTCTTCACCATCTGCTGTTGCAGCTCCTCAAGGGCGATGACCTTCTTGGTGCCCCCGGCGTTTACGACGACCTGGTCCTCCTTGAAGGTGACTTCATAGAGGCCGTTTACGCCGGCTGCGGCCATCTTCTTTACTTCGATCACGACGCTCAAGGCGCCCTTGTTGCCGGGATACGCGGAGAATTTGCCCACGGTGTTGGCAGTCAGCTGGACCGGCCCGCTCTTCTCGAATTTGATCTCGGCACCCGACCCGACCAGGTACTTCTTGCCCATCACGACAGCCACCAGCGCGCCGATCGGCGCGCCGGCCAGCTGGTAACCCGCCGGGGCAGAGGTCCCCGGCTCTCCATCCGGGCCGCAATAGACGCCCTCTTTCGGCTTCACGCTCCATTCGCCGGTTGCCTTGAAAGAGACTACATCCCCGGCCTGAACGAAGACCTTCGTGTTGTTCAATAGTTTCTTGGCATGGACCGTTACGGTCGTTTGCCCCGCCTCTGCCTCACTTCCCTCGAGGGGCAGCAAGAATGCGGCCAGTGCTGCTCCGAGCAGCATGAGGGTCAGGGATCTGTTCATGGGTTGGCTCCCTTCAGATCTGTATGAGCCCTCTTACGCGGATGCCATATGCACCGTCGTCTGAGGGAAGGGGATTTCGATGCCCTTCTCGTCGAAGGCCTCTTTGATCTTGCGTGTCACGTCGAACTTGACGCCCCAGTAATCCGCGCCCTTGACCCACGGCCGGACCACGAAGTTCACGCTCGAATCGGCCAGTTCCGAAACGGCAATCTGCGGAGCCGGGTCGGCGAGGATCCTCTCTTCCTGTTTCAGGACCGCCTCGATCGTTTCGTACGCTTCCTTGATGGAGGATCCGTAGCCGATGCCGATGACCAGGTCCACACGACGAGTCTCATTGGCCGAGAAGTTCTTGATGATGTCCCCGTAGAGCTTGCTGTTTGGGACGATGATCTGGACGTTGTCCGGTGTTGCCAGGATCGTGGTGAACAGATGGATGTCCTTGACCGTGCCCGCCACGCCGGCTGCGTCGATGAAGTCGCCCACCCGGAAGGGACGGAATGCCAGGATCAGGACTCCCGATGCAAAGTTGGAGAGGGATCCCTGGAGCGCAAAGCCGACGGCAAAGCCCGCGGCACCGAGGACGGCCACGAAAGAGGCGGTCTGAATCCCGAACTTTGCCAGCGCAGCCAAGATCGCGAAGGTAAGGACGAGCACGTAGATCAGACTGCCGGCAAAGGATATGATCGCCGGGTCCGCCTTTCCTTTCTCGAGCAGCCTCTTCACCACATTGCGGCACACACCGGCAGCGATCCGTCCGACGATCAGGATGATGACAGCGCCGATGAGCTGCAGGCCATAGGTCGTGCCAAAGGTGACGAGTTGATCGATCACGGGTTTTATTTCCATATCCATTTCGACTCTCCTTGTCTCGTCTACAGGTTGAAATTGTAGCCCAGGCCAAAGATCAGGGCCGTATCGGTCGTCTTGAACCCGGGGGAGGGCATGTTGTCATACGTCACGTTCGCCTGAAAGGTGGTGTAGAAATCCTTCAGAACCGTGAATCGCAGCCCCTGCTCCGTGCGCAGGTTCATGTCCCCGAAATCCTCCAGGCTGAAGTAGCCCTCCTGATAGTGGAAGAAGGCGATCTTGTCCGGGATGACCTTGAAGTCGAAGTCGAGCGACCATCTTCCGCCCGCGTAGCTGTTGTCCGGCGCAATCCGGAAGTTCTCGTCCACGTAGGAAATACCAAGCTCGAAGCCGAGCTTCTTCCGGGCATCTTCCCAGAACTGGTAACCAAGCCCGCCGCCGAAGGTGCTTCGCAGATCGAGATCCTTGAAGGGGTTGTAGTCGAACAGAGTATTCGCGTAGAGATAAAGCTTCTCGGTGGCGAAGAAATCGTACTTGGCCGAGCCGCCCGCCTCACGCGCGGAGACCTCGTTGTCGTTCTCAGCGTAGTACCACCTTCCGCGAAGTGTGAAACGCTGCCGTTTGCTCCTGGCCACGAACAAGCCGGACAGATTTGCGCTCGTGGTGTCTGTGTTTCCTGTGAGGTAGGAAGCACCTGCCTCCACGTTTCCCTCATAGGTTACGGGCGGCACCACGGGAGGGTTGATGTCCGTAATGGAAGCCATGTCGCCGACCGAAACGGCCCCTGCAGTTTCCGTCGTCACCTGCAACACACCCTCCTCACTCACCTGCAAGGTTCCCTTGAGACGCGTGCCGTCCGATAGGACCACCTCGACCGGCGCCTCTGAATGGATCTTGGCGATCGAACCCCAGGCGAGCTCCAGAGATTCGTTGTAAGGGGTTTTGATCGTCAGCTTCCCCTCCTTGAGCGCGAGAATCTCGCCGGTGATGACATCCCCGTTCGCCATGGTCACTTGATCCGCATTGGCCCAAGGACTAAACATGAGGAGGGCGAACCCGATCGCGGCCATCAAAAGGCAGACTTTCCCCCCTTCTTTGCGTCCTGTCCGATGATTTCTTCGGGTCCCGTTCCATCCATACTCATCCATGATACCGCTTACATTCATGCTCTCGACTCCTTCTCTACTCGGTTGCGGTCAACTTCAGCCCGACGTCAAAACAACTATCCATAATCGAAGGTTCTAGGATGTGGTACGCTTCGCGGGATAACGAAGGCAGGACGCCGCTCGTTTGCTGGGAAACTCCAGAATGAGATGCGGGCCGCTGGTCAGAGGTTTCCGAGAAACCCGAATATCCGCAGGGATCCTGCGGGGTCTACATATCAAAAAGATGGAATAGATTCAAGAGGTTCACCAGAATCCCAGGGATCGCGCAGCCTCTCTACGACCGGGTATAAAGCTTTTCTTGAGCAAGGACAACGTGTATGGTTGTTGGGCGGGCCGACAGTGAGCTCCCTATTCGCAATCCGACTGGAAGAACCTATTGTGAGCAGTCAGAGACCCGATTTGCCTTCCGATTCCTGGGCCGAGTCGATCCGCTGCCCCGGGCTCTCGGTCCAGGCGGACGACCTGGTCCGGATCGTCGACGAGGTCTCCAAACGATGGGCGGTTCTGAGATACGAGACCCCGCGCCCTTGTATCTGGGTCGTCTTCATAGGGGGTACGGGAACCGGGAAGTCGACGGTCTTCAATACCCTTTGCGGCCTGCCATTGAGCCATACCGGTATCGAACGCCCGAAGACGAGAGGTCCGATCGCCTACGCCTACCAAGGGATGTCCATGGAGCAAGGATTCCCGATTCCAGGCATAAGGGTGAAAATGTCCTCCGCCGACGCGTCCGAAGGGCAGAGGTTCACCGGGAAGGCGGGTGAGATTCAGATCGTGGAGCACGATCGGAAGGAGGTCTCCCACTGGATCCTCGTGGACACGCCGGACCTGGACAGCCTAGAGCAAGACCATCGCCAGATGGCGGACGACCTGTACCTGATGTCGGATGTGGTGGTCTTCGTGACCAGCCAGGAGAAGTATGCGGACGGGGTCCCCTACGAATTCCTTCAGACCATTCAGAAGGATAGAAAACCCTTCTTCTTCATTCTGAACAAGGCGGGTGTGGAAACGAACCCGGAAGACATCGCATCCGCACTCGAGGACCACAGCATCCGTATGCCGGAGGACCGTTTCTGGCTCTTCTCTTACCTTTCGAGCGCCGCGCCCGAGGTCCTTCCGGAGGGAGGCGACTTCTACGACTTCTCGAGAGCCTTCTCCCGCACACTCTCCCCCGAGGCGATGGCCGACGTCCTGCGGGAGGAGAGGGCGCGCAAAGCCCAGATCCTCGGAGAGAGACTGGATGCCCTGCTCGAGTCCTTGAATCGCGAACACCAGGCCTCTGAACAATGGATTTCAGGTCTGGAACGGCTTCTCGGAGAAACCTCGGATGCTTTCCTGAAGGGGCAGGAGGAGAAATTCTCCGATGAGAGCCGAGCGTATCTTCAGACGGAGATCCGCAGTCTGTTTGAAAAGTACGACGTACTGGCCCGTCCTCGGCGAATGGTGACGCAGATTCTGTCCACGCCCCTTCGAATGCTCGGCCTCCTGAAGAAGCCGGATGCGATGAGAACGAGGGAGGAGGCCCTGACCAAGCTTCGCGAGAAGGTGGATCTCTCGCCTGTCAACCGAATGCTCGACCAGTTCAACCGAAAAGTGCTCGAACAGCTGTCGCCTTCCGACCCGACGGCTCCCCTGTATGGAGAAATCCGCAGGCCGGACCTTCTGATCACTGAAGAAGAGGTAAGGGAAAGGGTCTGGAGAGAACAGGAAGACCTTCTCGCCTGGCTGCAAGAGACATTCGACAAGCTTGCCGAGGGCATCCCGAAGCACAAGGAGTGGGGCATCTACTCCACCTCCGTGCTCTGGGGGATCTTCATTGTCTCCCTGGAGGCGGCGATTGGTGGGGGGCTCGGGTTTCTGGATGCGGCCGTTGATTCGCTGCTGGCCCCCTTTGTCACGAAGGGCGCGACGGAGTTGTTTGCCTACCATGAGCTGCAGACGATCGCGCGCGAGTTGACCGAACGATATCAGGAGGGCCTGCTCTCGGTGATTCGGGAGCAGAGGGACCGGTACGGAGAACGAATGGACTCTCTCCGGACCCCACCGGAGACGTTGTCCCGCCTTCAGGAATTGAGGAAGACCGTCTCAGAGCTCGAGAGAGGGTAGGATTCGTTTTGGAAACGTTTACCCAGAAGATGAGAAAGCAAGTCCTGGAAATAAGGGATTTCCTCAAGCAAGGCCTGTTGCTCGCACTCAGCCAGGAAGAGAGACAGGGGCTGCTCGCTTCTTCGCAGAAGCTGCTGGATCGGTTGGAAGCCCTTTCGGAGCAGGTGTTGATCGTGGGCCTTCTGGGTGGAACCGGTGTCGGAAAATCGACGGTCATGAACGCCCTGGCCGGGGTGAGCATCGCCTCCACGAGCCACCGGCGCCCGAACACGGACCGGGTGCTCCTCTATCGGCACGAGGAGGCTGAGCTTCCCCCATCCATCCCGACTTCACAAGTGCCGTGGCACGAGGTCATCCATCAGGCAGGCGGGGTCCGGCAAATCGTCCTCTGCGATCTTCCGGATTTCGACAGCCTCGTGGGAGAACACCGAGACCGTGTCGTGGGATTCCTGGAGCACCTGGACGTTCTGGTCTTTGTCACGTCCCCGGAGAAGTACGCAGACCACAGCCTCTACGAATTCCTGGAAAGCGTACCCAAGGCGCGGCCCAATTTCTATTTCGTTCTGAACAAAATCGATCTTCTGTTTCAAGGGGAGGACCTGGAACCAGGCTACAGGCAGCTCACGAGCCTTACAGGCCTGTTTCAGGAGTATCTTCAGAAGGTGAAGGTGTCGGACCCCCTGGTCCTTCCGGTGTCGGCCGAAGAGGCGTTCCGAAACCCTGCGGTCAGCCCATGGAATCAGTTTCCTGCTTTCCGTCGGGAGGTTTTCCGTGACAGGGAGGCAAAGGAGGTCATGACCATCAAGTCGTCGAACCTGGACCAGGAGGTTCAGGAGATCCTTTCTCACCTCCAGGCGGAGCTCACGCATGTGGACACGCTCGGCCAGATCCTCGATGCCTTTGTGAAACAGTTCCAGGGCGATAGGGAGGAGTGGGAGAAGCAAGGGCAGGAGATCGTGGACACGTGGGTGGACACCAGGATGGAGGCGTACGCCCTGGGCCGCCTGGAAACGCTCTCCCCCCTGGTTGGCCCCGGCTACGGTGTTGCCCGAGTAGCGCAGGAATGGAGGGCCTGGAAGGGGGACAGGGGAGGAGACCTTCGGCCGCCTTCCCCGGAGGTGGCCCTCGTCCCGCCGGAGGCGTTGCGTGAGACCCTGGAGCGCGCGGAAAACCGGGTCCTTCACAAGACCCTTCAGGCAAGCGTTCCCGCCTCCTATCGGGAACGTATCCGGCCGAACCTGGACCTCGAAGGGGCCTGGGCGGCCTTCTCTGCCCGCTGGAGACAGCAGATTGAGCTGCGCCTTCTGGTGCAGAGGGCGCCTCTGCTGGTGGGGTTTCGCGTCGCTCAGTACACGGCGTACCTGACGATCCTGGTTCTCCTGCTGATGGCCCTGACCGATGAGGATGCCGGCAGGTGGTTCCTGGAGTCCCCCGGCTGGGCCTCTTCCTTCCAGGTCGTGTTCAGCATCTTCAAGAGCCTCTTCAGCATGACCGGCTTGGGCGCAGTGCTCACATTCGGGCTGATCCAGATCCTCCTGGGAGTCACTTTCTATAGGCGGTACCAGGCCCGGCTGGAGAAGAGGGCGCGAAGATCCCTGCGCTCGCTCAGGAGAGATCTGGAGCGGATCTGGTCGGGCGAGTTGGACCGGGTCGGGAATGCCTTGATGAGCTGCCTGGCCGAGCTGGCCTCCCAGCGAAAAACGCTCACTAAACGTTTGGACCGCGAGTAGGCGTGGCGGGCTATTTTGCTACCATGGCCCGCATCATATCCCCGGCATTCTCTGCGTGGTTGCTCACCTCCCCGATATACTCGATCAGCCGAATCAGGTGAAAGGTGGCGGCGGGATCGTTAACCGTCAGGGTGAAGACATCACTCTTGAGCTTCCTTTCGATCTGATCGCTCTCGAACTCCTTGAGCCGCAAGTCCCGAATGACGTCTTTGACCTGATCTCTCTCCTTGTTGGAGAAGGTGTGGAAGTATTGGACTGCGCTCTCCACCATCGGCTGGAATTCATCGATGACCTCGACCGCCTTGTCCACCATCAGGAGGAGATCGTCAATCAGCGGCTCGGGCACCAGCGTCGTCCTGTACGAGAGCCAGTGGAGCGCGTCCTGCATCGCATCCATCACCCTGTCCGCTTCCCGCAGGTACCAGAGGAACTGGAACTTGTCCACGGGCAACAGGATTCCCTTGGGCAGGTGGGCACGGATGTTCTGCTTGATTTTGTCCGCTTCGCTTTCCAGGGCGGTTACCTTGAGATGGAGCTCATCGAACTCTTCGCAATCAGACTCCAGGTAACACCGGATCGCCGACCGAAAGAGCTTGCCCCCTTCCTGGACCTTTGCCGCGTGCTCCTGAAGTCTTGGAAAAGGCGACTCCCGAAAGAGACTGAACAGCCCAAAGCGCATTTCGATATCCTCCCTTGGTCACATAAGGACCGCCTCGAGGAGCTTATAGAAAAACATACAAGTCACGGCCGCCACGGGCAAGGTGATGACCCAGTAGAGGCAGATCTTCCAGACGACGCGAAAGTCCACGGCATCCATTCCCCTGGCAAGACCGACACCGACCACGGCACCCACTGCGGCGTGGGTCGTGGACACGGGCAGGCCGAGCTTGGACGCGATCAGGACGCAGGTGGCGGTGCCGAAATCCACCGAGAAGCCGCGCGTGTTGGTCAGGGTGGTGATCTTCGTCCCCACGGTTTCGATGACCCGATGTCCCCAGGTGATGACCCCCAGGGCAATCCCACCCCCCCCCAAGGCGAGCAGGAAGAAGGGTACCGGAACCTCAGGGCTCACAGCATGGGTGACATATATAATGTAGATGCCTGCAAGGGGGCCCATGGCATTCGCCACGTCGTTCGCCCCATGGGCCAGGGCGACGTAGCAGGAGGTGAGCACCTGGAGCCTACGAAAGATCTCCTCCACGCCCTCCTCCCCCCGCCGGAGGATCGTCTTCCGAATGATCCTCTGCCCGATCCCACCCAGCACAAAGGCGATCCCGAGGGACAGAAGGGTTCCGGTCCCCAGGCCGATGCCCAGCCGGGAGCCGAGCGGAGTTTTCAGCAGAAAGGAGAGGAAGATGATGAAAAAGGTGAGGCCCACGAAGAAGGGGCTCCACCGGAGAGCCTTCACGAACATGTCCGGCCTCGAGAGGATTCGGTTCCTTATGAACCGAAACATGAGGAATGCGAGCAGGCTCGCGAAGAAGGGGGAGACGATCCAGGAGAGAACGATCAGCATGACCTTGCCCCAACGGATGACGGACATGCCACCCGTGATCAGTCCGAACCCGATCATGGCCCCCACCACGGAATGGGTGGTCGAGACGGGAAGCTGGCGCCAGGTGGCGAAGAACACCCAGAAGCTCGCGGCCAGAAGGGCTGCCAGAAGGCCGAGGGCCACCGTGTTCGGGTCGCTCAGAACGGACGGATCAACGATATTCTTCCGGATGGCGGATGTGACGTGGCACCCGATGAAGGCAGCACCGACGAAGTCCAGGATGCCCGCAATGAACACGGCCTGGCGCAGGGTGATCGCCTTTGCGCCCACGGCCGAGGCCATGCCGTTCGCCACGTCGTTCGCCCCGATGTTCCAGGCCATGTAGAGCCCGGCGGCGATTCCCAGAATCAGGATGGTAAGGGTCATTCAGGTGATTTCCATTGGGCAGGTAGAGGAAAGCTCCCGTCTACATACATGGATTGTCTGTTTCAATCAAGGGGCAGGGCTCAGGGAACGTAGCGGAGATGGCTCACGAAGTAGAGCAGAAGGAAGAGAAGGCAGCCGGTAAGGGGGGTTACGAACCAGGCCAGCAGGATGGAAAAGAGGGTCTTCAGCCGGATGGTCTGTGTTCCCTTCAGGATTCCGACGCCGAGCACCGCACCGACCACTGCTTGAGACGACGAGACCGGCACTCCGACCCATGTGTATACGTGGACCGCCAGGGCGCCGGACAGGACGACGACCAGGGCACAATACGGATCCAGGGCCACCAGATTCTTGCCCACTGTTTCCATCACGCCCCGGCTGAAGGTGATGATCCCGAGGCCGATGCTCAGGCCACCGATCAGGGTGGCTGTAAATACGTCCAGGCGACCGGCACCCACGAACACAGCTGTCACGTTCGCCACGTTGTTCGAGCCGAGCGCGTAGGCGGAGTAGCAGCCGGCGATCACGAGACCGATCCGAACGATTTGATCCATCTGGAACAGATTGTAGGGGGCGCGGTTATAGGCCCAACCCAGCAGTGTGTAGACGAGCAATGAGAAGAAGATGCCGGCCAGGGGTGTGCCGACCCAACAGGCGGCAACCTTGACGAGTCCTTCGAGGTGGAGTTGGTGTTGCAGGAGTCCGGCGCCCACGATGGCACCCACGACCGCCTGGGATGTGGACACGGGGAGTCGAAGCAGAGTCATGCCGGTCACCGTTGCAGCGGCGGCAACCGATGTCAGGATCGCCATTTCGAGATCCATGGGGGAGAGGCCCTGAAGCGTTTCGATCCCGTGCCCTCCCTGCAGCACCGCACCGATGATGACGAACAGGGATGCAAGCAGGGCCGCCTTCCAGAAACGGATCATGTGGGAGGAGACGGCGGAACCGAAGAGATTCGCCGCGTCGTTGGCCCCCAACGACCATCCTAGAAAGATTCCGCCGAGTAGATAGAGCATTTAGACCCGTCGCTTCGTCACAATCAGGTTGACTTGACGGCAGACCTGGACCGCGGAGTCCGCGATGTCTCCCATCTTCTGGGTCAGATCCCGAAGCAGGATCTTCTGCAGGGGGTCCCAGTCCGATTCGAAAATGCGAACGATAATCCTCTTTTCGATCTGGTCTCCCTGGCTTTCCAGCTGGTCCGTCTTGAACAGAAGCCTGGCAGCGCGCTCGCCCCGGTCGAGAATGGACCTTACGCTCTCCATCGTGAAAGAGCATGCCTCGAGGGAAAGGGTCAGGAGCTCTCTGTAGTCCGAGTTCAGGGACTTAGGCATCACGATCTTCTGATTGCAGATGTTCGCGAGAATCCGGTCGAACTGATCCGGGATTTCGTCCGTCGTTTCCAGCAGGGTGAGGATGTCCCCCCGCAGGTCCGGGACCAGGGCCTTTTCATGCAGGAGCTGCACGATTCCTTCCAGGATGTCGTCGGTCCGTGATTCGGCCTTATGGGTTTCTGCCGACAGGACTTCAAAAGTCGGGCTGCAGCTGCCTGTCTGGAGGTAGGTCTCCATGGACTGAACAAACATCTCCTGGGCGATCTCGACGGAACGGGTGTATTCTTCGACGAGACTTTCTACCTCTTTCTGCTTCTTGAACAAGAAACGGAACATAGGATCTATCCTTCGTAGAAACCTCACGTTTTCGGGATGGCGTTTTGTGCGACCCGGCAGGATGAAGCATTATACAGGAGACGCGGCCCAGTAGGCGAGCGCCTGGACATGTCGATTCCTCTGCAGTCGGAGTTACAGTGGGCCACACCGCCGTCACCTTGCCGATGAAAGTGAGATCGGCTGCCCTGAAGAATAACCTGAGCAATAGGAGACTTGCGCGCTTTTTCCAGAGGGGGAGTGCTTCATGAAGAGATCGGACCGGCTCGTGCTCGCACTGGCAGCATTCGTCACGACCTGTTTGTTTCTCGGGTGTCAGTACGAGACCGTGTACTTCTCTTTCGGGCAACACGTGGATTTCTACCACTCCTACCGGGGGGACAGCCTGGATGAGGACGGCTTCGGCAAGGACATCCGTGTCATCACCGAGACCCTGGATATCCTCGATCACTACCCCATGGTCAAGATGAGCTGGGAGTTCGACAGCTGGCAGACCCTGGAGCATCGGCTTCCTGAGTACGCGCCCGATCTTTTCGATCGAATCAAGGCGAGGATCGCGGAAAAAGACGAGGTTCGGTTCCAGAGCTGGAGCGGGAGCGTGGTGAGCGCGCAGACCCCGGATGAGTTTGCGGCCAGCATCAATTGGCAGCGGCAGAACCTCATGGACATATTCGGAAAGGTGGAAAACGGGGTCTACCCGCAGGAGATGATGCACACCCCTTCCCTGATCCGGGCCTACGGTGATCTCGGCATCGAATGGGTGAGCCTTTTTTACAGCGCCTCTTCCTTCACGGCATTCCGCAACGAGGTCCTGCTGAGCGGCCGGGATCTCTACAATCCCCTCTGGCTGGAAACGCCTGAAGGGGACGCCCGTATGATCGTGCTGCCTACTTACCATCACTCGGACGTAGCCGATTTCCTGGGCATGGCGAGCTGGGCCCAGCTCGTGGGGACGACCGTTCCGGGGGATTCGCTGATCTTTATCGATTTCGACGCGGACGGTGATTCCTGGCCCATTATCTTGAAACTGTTTCTGCCTTCCCTGGTGAAGCGTCCCTTCGTGAAATTCTGTACTCCCGGTGAGTATATCGCCGAGCACGAGCCGGTGGGGACCATCGTGCTCCATCGAGACCAGGCGGACGGAGTGTTCGACGGGTACAGCTCATGGGCTGAGAAGCCGATCAATCACGAGGCATGGACAGCGGTGGAGGCGAGCCGGCTTGGCGAGAATCGTGCCCGTTTTCTCCAGGATCGATTCGGCCTCGGCGACCCGGGGATTTCTGATTTGCTCGAGGAGAACTTCCGGTGGCGTCTTCAGACGATGAAGACGACCCACTTCGGCCTGGCAACGCCGCATCTGCACCCGGATCGGGCCGCAAAGGTGTACGAGCACGCGGACACGATCCGGGCGTTGTCCGGCCAGGCCCTTGCCCTGGCAGAGATGGATGCCCAGCCGGCCATCATGGGACTGGTTGGAACTCCCCCTTCATTGCCCTTTGCAGGGACCAGTCGTCCCTACTACATTTTTCGCCCCGAGGGCCCGGGCGGTTCTTCCCTGGCGAGGATTCCCCTCGAGTTCGCCGAAGGAGAGACCTCTTCCGGCGCCGTAAGGGTCTTCCGGAGCGGGCAGGAAGTCCCGAGCTGCCTTCTCGACGTGAACCTCCACGGCGATGAATCGGTAGCGTCGGCCACGGCCGTCTTTCCTTCCGAGCTGGGTCCGGAAGAGGATGCCGTCTTCTGGATAAGCAGGAGCGATGCCGCCGGGATTGCGGAGCCGGACTACGGCCTGGTGTCCCCGGGGAACGGGGTGCTCGACAACGGGTTGATTTCCCTCGCTTTCGATCTCAACGGGTGGCCGATTTCGCTGCAACGGGCCGGTCTGGAGTTTTCTGCAGGCAGTCTGCTCGGGCCCGGAATCACCTACCAGGGCGGCCATGCAGGACCAGCACAACTGGGCGATGACGGAACCTCAGGGAATGTCCGTGAGCGGGGTTTCCTTGCTCGGCAGGCTTCCGTAGGGCAATACCAGGTCTGGTGCGAGGGGCAGCCTCTGGGTGGATCGATTCGGTACGAATTTCGGGTGTACGCCGGCCTGCCCTTCGTTGAGATCCAGGCGGAGGCCGTCTACCCGGCCCTCGACGAGACCTGTGCCGAGGAGCTGACAGAGGCGTACCCACTCGGGATTACCCCCGCCTTGTCCGGCCATCGGCTTCGTGTGTGGAAGCACAACTACTTCGGATATACGGGCTCATATGACATCACAGAGCCGGCGGACTCGCTGAACAGCCATGTGACCGCCTCCTGGATGGCCGTGACCGACGAATCGATGGGCTTGATGGTTGCATACGATGCGGAACAGAGGGCCGGGCTGGCCTTCTGCCCGATAAAGGTCAGCCCCGACTTCTCGGGAGGGCTGGAGCCGGTGCTCAATCCCTTCGGCACGCTCTGGGGAGAGCTGCCGGATCATGATTCCGCCCGGACCGGCGGGCTCGGCCTTGGTGAGATGCTGACCGTTCTGTTGGGAACGCAGTTCGAGCCAACGGGACCGGCTTACGCGGGCACGACGTCCCATCTTTCCGTGATTCTGCTCCCCTACCCGGGTGACGAGCCGCTCCTGGAAGACCAGGAACTGGCCGAGGCGTATTCCTACGCCCCCCACGTCATCGCGCTCCCGGAATCCTGATTGTCACCCTTCCCGTACCGAACTCAATGCTGGTTCCTCCACTTCCGGACCCGGCAAGGGAAAATTAACGGGTCCGTAACAGAACGGAGACGGGCACTTAACAAATCCGTGGCACGCTCATCTTGCTGCCTTGAGCCCGAAATCGTCCGGAAAAGCTACCCGTTTCCGGCTGGCCAGGAGCCGACCTCACGCAATGTGGCTCAAGGGATCTCCCATAGCGAAGAAAACGTGCACCCATGAAAACCGTACTCATCGTTGAGGACGAACGGGATCTGCGGGAGCTTGTCTGCCACCACTTCCGAAAGGAGGGGTTCAAGCCGATCGCCGTACCGGATGCGGAGACCGCCTATGCTGAGGTGCAGCACCGTGTCCCCGACGCGATCGTCCTGGACCTGATGCTTCCCGGCATGCAGGGGACCGAGCTCTGCCGGATCCTTCGAAGCGCGGAACGAACCGCAAAGGTACCGATCCTGATGGTCACGGCAAAAGACGAAGAGATCGACAAGCTTCTCGGGTTCGAGCTGGGTGCAGACGATTACATGACAAAGCCCTTCAGCCTGCGAGAGCTCGTGGCGCGCCTGCGGGCCGTTCTGCGCAGGTCTTCGGATACCCATTCCCCCACGCAGATTCCACCCTACGTGAGTGAGGCTCTCTTCATAAACTTCCACAGCTATGAAGTGCGAGTCCGGGGAGAAGAGGTCAGCATGAGCCTGATCGAGTTCCGGCTCCTGAAGCACTTCGTCTCTCATCCCGAGATCGTCTACTCCCGGGACCAGCTCCTGGATGCCGTGTGGGGGCGAGACACCTCGGTCATGCCCCGAACGGTGGATGTCCACATCCAGAAGCTCCGTGCCCTGGTGGAAGAAGATCCGAAGAATCCCCGGATGATCCTCACGGTTCGAGGCGCAGGTTACAAGTTCCAGCCGAATTCGGCTCGATAGGACGCCGCGCTGTCCATTCTTCTTGTATATCCGTTCACGTTCATGGTCCTCCGGATGTAGAAAGATCAATAATCGTTAACATTGCGGAAACAAAAACTTAACAAATTTCGAGGATCATTCTTGATAGAAGAATCTGTTTGATTAATGGGCTGCGCTATTCTATGATCGATAGGAGTGTAACCGGAAAACGCTTTCGTATCGAGGTGTTTCGACTTCCATGGCAGCAACCGCTGATTCCCCCAAGGTACAAGTCCAGGATGTTGACTTTTATTACGGCCAGAAGCAGGTACTTTTCGGGATCTCCCTCGATATCCTGCCTCAGGCGATCACGGCATTGATCGGCCCTTCCGGTTGCGGCAAGTCCACGTTTCTTCGAGCCCTGAATCGGATGAATGACCTGATTCCCGGCACAAGGCTTGCGGGAAGCGTCCGAATCGATGATGAAGACATCTATCGGAACGGCTACGACGTGGTCACCCTGCGCAGGAAGGTGGGGATGGTCTTTCAGAAACCGAATCCTTTTCCCAAATCGATTTTTGACAACGTGGCCTATGGCCCCCGCATTCACGGCATACGGAACAAGGACCAGCTGCAGGAGATCGTCGAAGCGAGCCTCAAGGCGGCGGCCCTGTGGGATGTGGTCCGGGACCGGCTGAACAGCTCAGCCCTTGGCCTTTCCGGCGGCGAGCAGCAACGTCTTTGTATCGCAAGGGCGCTGGCCGTGGAACCGGAGATTCTGCTGATGGATGAGCCCGCCTCTGCATTGGACCCGATCGCCACGGCCAAGATCGAGGAGCTTGTGAAGGAGCTCAGAAGAAGCTACACGATCGTCATCGTGACCCACAATATGCAGCAGGCGGCCCGGGTATCCGACACGACGGCGTTTTTCCACCTGGGTCGACTCATCGAGTTCGATCAGACGGACAAGCTCTTCACGCGGCCGGCAAAGAAAGAGACGGAAGACTACATAACAGGGAAATTCGGTTAGAGGACCCTCTGCTATAGGGACCCAGGAGACCGGGACAGGAAACACGCCATGGAAGATCCGTTGAAGACGCGCACGCATTTCGATCAGGAGATGAAAGACCTGCAGGATGCGATCCTCCGCCTGGGAGGAATGGTGGAAAGAAACATCTACCAGGCGGTGGAGGCACTGAAGAAGAGGGATCTTCTGATTGCCGAAAAGGTCATCGATGCGGACGTGGAGGTGGATGAGCTCGAGAACGAGGTGGAAGAGGAGTGCATTCGCTTGATCGCACTCCGACAGCCCATGGCAAAGGATCTGCGCGCGATCACGACGGCCATGAAGATCACCCACGAGCTCGAAAGAATGGGTGACCTGGCCGTGAACATCGCGGAGCGGACGCTCGAGCTTTGCGAGGAGCCTCCTATCAAGCCCTTGATCGACATCCCGAGAATGGCCGAGCACGCGCAATGGATGCTCAAGAGGAGCCTCGATGCCTTTCTCCGAGAGGATGTGGAGCTCGCCCTGGAGGTTTGCGATTCGGACGATCTGCTGGATCAGTTGAACGATCAGATCTTCCGGGAGCTCATTACCTACATGATCGAAGATCCGAAGACCATCGCCTGTGCCACGCGGCTCGTCCTGGTTGCGCGATATCTGGAGAGGTTCGGCGACCTGGCCACCAACATAGGGGAAGTCGTGGTGTTCATGGTGGAAGGGCGAAACATCAGACATGCGAGAAAGCTCGGAAAGATTCCCTGATGAAGAACGTACTGGTCGTAGAGGATGAGGCAGACATACGAGAACTGATCTGCCACCACCTGAAGAAAGAGGGGTTCCGCGTACTGGATGTTGCTGACGCTGAGACGGCGTACGCCGAGGTGCAGAAGAGGCTTCCGGATGCGATCGTTCTGGATTTGATGCTTCCCGGCATGCAGGGCCTCGAGCTGTGTCGCATATTGCGTAGCAAGGACCGGACAGCGAGGGTTCCGATCCTGATCCTCACGGCGAAGGAGGAGGAGATCGACAAGTTGATCGGTTTCGAGATGGGTGCGGACGATTACATCACCAAGCCCTTCAGCCCCCGGGAGTTGATCGCCCGCCTGCGGGCCGTGCTGCGACGTGCCGGCGAGGCGCCGAGCCCGGAACAGCGACCGCCCTATGAGACGGATTCGCTCTATTTGAATTTTGCCACGTACGAGGTGCGTACGAGAAACAAGCCGGTAGACCTGAGCCCGATCGAGTTTCGGTTGCTCAGACATCTGGTAACACATCCGGAGATCGTGTTTTCCAGGGACCAGCTTCTGGACTCGGTGTGGGGACGGGACACCTACGTGATGCCTCGAACCGTGGATGTGCACGTCCAGAAGTTGCGCTCCCTGATCGAAGAGGATCCCCGCAACCCGAAGATGATTCTCACCGTGCGCGGGGCAGGCTACAAGTTCCAGCCGAATGTAAAATGATACGTAAGCTGTGGTTGAGGTTCCTGCTTCTCTATCTCGCTGTGGTCATCCTGGCCATCTGTGTTGCATCCCTCTATGCCCATTATCGACTCCGATCCTACTTTGTTGACCGCCTGGAGGAGGATCTGTTCCGCACGGCCCGTACCCTGGCGGTGCTCCTGGAAGTAGGTCAAACCGAAGGGTCTTATGATGCGCTTTGCGGAGAGTTGAAGGAGCGCTCAGGGTACCGGGTCACACTGATAGACGATCAAGGCATCGTCCTGGGAGACTCGGATCGGGATTCCTCCACCATGGAGAACCATCTCTATCGCCCCGAGGTCCAGCAGGCGCTCGACAGGGGTTCCGGTTCGGCCATGCGCTTCAGCCACACGCTGCGCTATCCGATGCTCTACGGTGCCGTTTTCGTCTCTTCCGCTTCTTCCACGTACTTCCTGCGTCTTTCGTTGCCCCTGGAAGGGGTTTTTGCGCAACTCGCTGCGATTCGATGGAACATCGTCCAGGGAAGCCTGGTCGCCTTTTTTGCGGCCATGCCGGTGCTCTTCTTCCTCTCGCGCAGAATGAGTCGACGGATCGAACGGATCACCACTTTCGTTCAGGAGGCGAGAAAGGGAGATTACAGTCGCAGACTCTATATTGGAAGCCGCGACGAAATGGGGGTCCTGGAGCAGGAGTTGGACGAGGTAGCCGAAGAGTTGAACGACCGGATGGCAGAGCTCACCTCCGACAGAAGGCGTTTGAAGACCATCTTCGAGGCGATCCAGGATGGGATCATCCTCGTGGATGCTCAGGATCGCATCCTCTTCATCAATCCGTACGCCTGCGAGATCATGGGACAAGAGGAAGCACCGGAGGTAGGCGTTCGCCTGATGGAGGCGATGCGAAGTGATGAGCTCTACAGCCTGGTGCGCAGTGCAAGAGAGGAGGAGCAACCTTCGGCGCCGAAAGAGCTCGTTTTCGTCAGGAATCCTGAGAGGACGTTCATGGCGCGGGCAAAGAACCTTCGGGACACGGCCTCGGGGGCTTCCGGCGCATGCCTCATTCTCCTGCGTGACATTTCCGAGCGGAAACGCCTGGAGAGGATTCGCGCGGATTTCCTGTCGCGGGTGAGTCACGAGCTCAGAACCCCTCTGACGCTTATCAAGGGCTTTGCAGAGACCCTTCAGGAGGAAGGGTTCGAGGATCCCGAGCAGGCGACCCGCTATCTTACCGTGATGGAGGAGAATACGGACCGGATGGTGCGGCTGGTGGGGGATCTGGTTCGGCTGTCCTCGATCGAGCTCGGAAGGCACCCGATCCGTGTGGAGGAGGTACCTCTGAGCGACTGGCTCCACAATGCGGTTCGGTCCTTCGAGGTGCGGGCCAAGGAAAAGGGAATCTCCCTCGTGTCGGAAATCCCCGAAGGCATCCCCCCCGTATTGGCCGACCCGGATCGTCTGACCGAGATCCTCTTCAACCTGCTCGACAACGCCATGAAATTTACCGAGGAGGGCGAGATCCGGGTCACCGCAGAAAAGCGCCAGGGCCTGGACGGAGCCGAAGAAGCGCCGGTTCGGGGAGATGACGAGAATGGAGACGATGACCGCCCCCAGTTCCTGTATGTACCCTCCGGTGCGAACGCAACAGGCTTCGTTGTGGTAAAGGTCGAGGACACGGGTGTCGGGATCCCGGCCGAAGAGCTGCCGCGGGTTACGGAGAGGTTCTTCCAGGGGGAAATAAAGACGCAGGGCAAGGAACGGGGCAGTGGGCTCGGTCTGGCCATCGTAAAGCACCTGGTCAAGCTCATGGGGGGGCAACTCTCGATCCAGAGCCAGGAAAACCGGGGCACCACGGCAAAAGTGATGCTTCCGGCCGCGTCCGCGGACCGGGAGAACGTCCCTGAGGAGCGTGGCGGCGGCCCGACCCCCGACCCCTGATCCCTTCTTCGCATTCAGGCCTGCGGCTTTGCCGCCTTTCTATAGTCGCAGTCTTCCGTCCCGTGTGAAGCACCGCCTCAGACTGAGAAGTACCACGAGGACACTCCCGAACGAAGTCGACCCTACCAGCATGAGCATCACCATGACCTGGTATTTCACCGCAGTGATGACGTCCGCCCCGGCAAGGATCTGGCCTGTCATCATGCCCGGGATGAAGACCATGCCCACCCCCATCATCGCATTGATCGATGGGATCATGCCCGCTTTGACCGCCCCTTGGACGATGTCGGCCGTCGCCTCGCGGTAGGAGGCCCCGAGCGTGAGGCGCATCTCCACCAGATTCGCGCTCTTGCGCAGCTCACCGAAGAGCCTCTCCAGGGCGATCGCTATTGCGTTCATCGAATTGCCGATCACCATGCCTCCCAGGGGCAGGAAATAGCGAGGCTCGTACCATGGTCGTACCTGCACGATGAGTCCGTTTATGATCATCGTGATGATCGTGAAGGAGAGAAACATGGAGAGGAAAGTGGTGTCCAGGTACCTCACCGATGTTTCCCTCACCCGGCTGCGAATGATCTGGAGGGAGAAACCGATCATGCACCAGAATATGACGAGGACGGGCCACCACCATCGTATGTCGAACACATATTTCAGGACCAGGCCGAGCAGGAAGAGTTGGGCAAAGGTCCGCACCGTTCCCCACAGCAGGTCCCTCTGAAGACCGAGCCTAAGGGCCATCGAGGCCAGACCCGCCGCCAGGATGAACATGAGGCACAGAGCGAGCTGGGGCCAGCCGATTTCAATCACCGCACTCACGAAGCCTCCCTTCCGCCATCTCCAGAACACGGAGCTTCTGTTCCGGAGGATTTCCCACCGGCTGGTGGCTGGCGATCACCAACCCGGTGCTGTCCAGGGTCTTCTGGGAGAGCCACGCTCCAATGGCGGTGGCAGATTCCTCGTCCAGGTTCGCAAGCGGCTCGTCCAGCAGCATGAAATCGGGTTGGAGGAGGTGTGCCCTTATGAAGGCGGCACGCTGTCTCTCGCCTCCGGAAAGGCTTCCCGCCTTCTGCTCGAGCACCCCTGGAGCCAGGTGAAGAGCGGCGCACAGGCGCAGGAGCTCTTCCCTTTCCGGCTTTTTCTTGCTCTTGTGTATACGGAAGCCGAAAGGGACCATGAGGTTCTCGAGAACGGAAAGCGTTTCCTCCATCACCGGGCTCTGATGAAGATAAACGATTCGGCTCCGAAGGTTTTCGTAACGGAATTCACTATAAGGCCTTCGATCGAGGGTGAGGGTCCCTCGGTCGGGCGGGTGGAATCCGCTGAGCAGCCGTAGCAGGCTGGTTTTTCCGGAGCCGGACTTCCCCCGGATCAGGACGATCTCCCCCGGCCGCAGCTCGAGGTTGACCTCCTGGAAGAGGGGTCTGTCCGCAAAGGATAGAGCAACGTCCCTCAACTCGATCATGGCCGATTACAGTAGCACAAAAGAGACGGCAATTCGAAGGCGGGAAGGCACCGAACCGAAAGGCCAATGCCTTGAAGCGGTCAGAGGTCAGGCGGGTGCCCCTGCTCGTCCTCGTCGTCGTCGTCCTCGAATTCGGGCACGGGCACGGATCTATGAGGGCAGTCGGCCCATTGGCCGTTACTCTGTGGCCTTACAAGGAGGGGTAAGGGCAGGGATCCAGGATCCGACAGGAGGGGGGAGGTCGGATGCCCTGGAACCCTGCCCGCGCAAAAGTTTCTCCAAACCGAATTCGCGAGGTGTCGAGAACTGTTCAGACACGAAAGAGTTCTGAGCGGCCCTTTCCCGCACCGCTTCTTATTCTTGGGATGGCGGGGCGGGGCCTCTGGTGCAATTCCCTGTCGCGATCCAGATTTGTGCAGGGCGACTTTCGGGGGAGGGAGCGACGGAGCCCAAACAAATTCTGGGCGCGACAGGGAATTGCACTTTAGAATTTCATCTGTAGGACCGTTTGCACCCTCCAGTCGTCTTCCAGATTCTTTCCTGCGGAGGGTGCCTTACCCATACCGCCACTGTTGTTTTCGTACATGACCCGTTCATAGACGAGGAGCCACAGGAAGTGATGATAGAACTCCCAGGCCAATCCTCCGTTGACCAAGTCATGGCAATCGTTGCCGGAGGTCACCACGTCCTTTCTGTCATGGTCGAAATGATCGAACCGGGCAAACAGGTTCAGCTTGCGGTCCAGAACCGGCAGCTTACTGTTAATGAACAGAGAATACCCCTCCCCGCGCAGCGCCTCGTTCGTCCCCGGAATCACCAGAGATCCCTTGTTGTTACCCCACGTCCGGGCGTACTGGCCCGTAAAGGTGATCCATTCGCACTGGTAACTCAGCATGCCCAGATGGACCCTGTAGTCGGGCGAAGACATTTCCGAATCGTCTGTGTTGCCTCTTCCGTAGAGTCCGAAGTAGTGGACCTGAAGGCCCGGAATGATATCCGGCAGGGGCCTCAGGGTCAGGCGCCATTCGGGGATCTTGTTTTCGTTCTTCTCTTCAGCGTTGTAGCCGCCGCCATTGTAGACTCCGAAATGCCAGCTGCCGTACCGGCCCGCATAGTATTTGTTTACATTCGTCCGGTACTCCTCATCGAGCTGCCCAAAGAGATTTCCGCGCAGGCTCACTCCCACGTCGGCGGAGTTGAAGGTCTTGGCCCGCTCGATGAACATGGTGCCCTGACACCGGTACGGGTTGATCTTCTGTTCGAAATCGAGCCAGGGCATGTGCCCGATGCCGATCTCTGATTTCATCTGGGTCAGGAAGCCGATGTCCGGTGGACGGAGCTCGGCGTAGAGGTATTTGAGCCGCAGCTTGAAATCTCCGGTGTCGTCCTGACGGGCGTCCGGCGTGATGCGAAACCCGAGCCAGGGCGTGAGCTGCTTTTTGATGTTGATGTACCCACGGGTGACCCGGAAGTGATTGAAGGGGGTGCCGTCTTTCTCACGGCCACCCGAGTAGTCGAAGTAACTCAAGGTTCCGATCTTCAGCCCGCCCAGGAACTTGACTACCTTGTCTGTTGCCTTGTCCTTCTTCTTGAGCTGCTTGTACTCGTCGTCCGATACGATTCCCTTCTTGTGCAGATTGTCCAGCAGGGTCTCGTCGCTGTCATAGCCTGAGGCCGCATGGACCGGAGTCCAGAACAAGGTTAGGACCAGGAAGAGACACGATACGCCTTTGGCGAATCTCCCTATGGTCGTGAAAGCAACTCCTCCATTTGTGGGCATGAGATCTTCTCCTTTCTGTGTTTGTGTTGGCTGCTTTCCAGTCGACAAGTTCCTGCGGATCCATGTTGTATTTCTAAAGTTTATATAAAGCAAGTGCTACGGAAGAATTAAGGAATTTTTAAGGTTTTGTTAAGAGGGCGGGCCGGGCAGAGCCGGAAAGAGGGGCCGCAGCACACGAATGCCGCAGGAATAGCGGGGGGAAAGGTCGTCGAACGGCACGGGCTCTTCCTTGAAGAACCATTCATATGCCCTTGAAGCTTGCTTAACTGTCCGCGTGTGATGAGCAGATGTCCACTACCTTGACCTTCTTCTCAACCCTCTCCCATCTTCGCTGACGGGGCACAGGGCATCGAGGAAACGAAAAGGCCACGCCCCCGACCAAGGGATACGTGGCCTTTTGAATGTGCTGGATGGGTTGAGGTTCCTATTTCTTCCGACGCAAGGCCCTCAAGATGATGACCGCTCCAATCGGAATAAGGAGAAATGCAAGGTGATTGATTAGGCCGGTACCCTTTGTGTTCTCACTCCCATGAGGAGTCGATGCAAGGGCCGCAGATGTACAAGGCCAGGCAGTCCCACAATCTGAATCCAGGCAGTCAACAAGTCTATCACAGTCATCGTCGATTCCATTGTCGCAGTTTTCTCCTGCACCAGGATACACGGTTGGGTTGGAGTCGTCACAATCCCCAAACCCAGTGCAGGTATCACTAACGTGTCCGTCCCCGTCTTCATCCGCACACGGGTCCCCGCAGGTATTCGTGAAGACATTCCATTGGAAGCCTTCATCGCAATCACAGGAGAAGTCACCGCTTCCCTCGTCCACGCAGGTGTCCGCGACTGCGTGCGCACGGTACCAGCACCGATCCAGTAGGCAAGGGTCATCGTCCCCGCCTTCGCACACCTTGTAAGCATTGTTCCATTGGGCCCCCTCAGTGCATTCACACCACCAATTGTCCTGAAAGCCGCCGCACGTGCCCTGAAGCGCGTTTCTCTCCGGGCACGGATCCGGGTCACAGGGACGACCGTCGTCTCCGCATTGTATCACCAGCATACCCAATACGGTGACCATGAACGCCAAAGAAAGCAGCCTTCTTCCTTTCACTTTTTGTCTCCTTGCAGGGGTGATGCATTGGGGGTCGACGAGGAGTCCTTGATTGAGAGTCTATTCTTCCTGCTCGTAAGGTATTCAAGAAGCCCTACCAAGCCTGCTCCGATCAGGAAGATCCAGAGAGTCTCGACCGGGTCAAATCTGCAGAGAAGCAGGCACCCATCCAGGGGATTGGCGCAACCGGATGGAGATTGAAGTGCTTCGTCCAGTCAATGTGGTGGTAAAGGCAGGTTACCTGAAAGGACGCTCTTGTGTCACCCGCGGCCTTCTGCCGGGTGCCGGCCTCGGTTTGTGCAAAAGAAACCGGACAGAAAGAAGCGAACCTTAAAGTGCCCTCCGAGAAAACTTCACAAAGACTGAATGCAAAATTAACGCGCCCTTGAAGATAGGCCCGTTCGAGGTCGAATACTGAGAAGCATGGTCGCAGAGAGGGAGGGGAGAATGGCCCAAGGGATGCGAGCCCCGTCAGCGAAGAAGGGGGGCAAGGACAGGGGAGGAAGCTCAAGGAGTTGAACCAGTACCTCCGTGACCTGCAGAAGGCCAAGTTCACAGGGTATGTGAAAGTGAACTTCAGCCAGGGAAGCCTGAGCAGAATCGAGAAATTCGAAGAGGTCCTGAAAGATTACTACGGGTACTTTGCTGGCTTGGGGTGTAAGGATCAGGCACGAGGAAGCCCGAACCTGGAGCAAGGCGCTCATGGTTCGGGCTTTTTCTTGTTCACGCCCACGAGACAGTGCTTCACAGAGACTACATCGTAACTTCATCTGTTCGTGATGACCCTTGCCAGGGGGCAGCAGTAAGATTGGAGAAGAATCAGACAGACGCCAACAGTGGGTACTTTGCCAACACCGAACCCATGGGGACCAGAAAGTCCTGAATCCGGAACCTCTACCCTCGCCTGTGGACCGGGTTCAGAGGCTACGGGATCGACGAAAGGAGGTGATGCTGAGCAAGGAGCGATATGACAGAGAAGACAGCAACAGATGAGATGGTGATCAACCTTCCCTATGGACTCAATGAACGAACCTAATGGATTCGATCAACGAAGCAAATGGATTCAAGCAACGAGCAAAGGAGAAGAATAATGAAGAAGGTGCTATCCCTGGTATTGGTCTGTGCTCTGTGTCTTGCCGGCGCGGGGCAAGCTCTGGCTGTGCAACTTTGTACGACTCCGGGTACGATCGTGACGCTGGCAGGTAATTACACCAGCAACATAGAACTTGATTCGGACTGTGACTACGAAATCGATGGCAAGGTCGTTGTGACAGACGGAGCCATTATGACCATCGAAGCCGGCACGGTGCTCTATGGTACCCCGGGCACCGGCACCGGAGCGGGTTGGTTGCTTATAGACACAGCCGGGAACGATGTGGGCGGCACCTATGCCGCAGGTGCACGGATCATAGCAAACGGAACTTCCGGCAGCCCCATCGAGTTCACTTCAGAAGCGGACTACCTGGGCAACCCCGAAGCCCCGGGACAATGGGGTGGTTTGACGATCGTCGGAAACGCAAATATGGATGCGCAAGTTACCTGTTATGAAGTGGATCCGAATTATTGTCCAGGCTCCCTGGCAACCGGCGGGGGCACTACCAATGGTGCCGACAACTCCGGTACTCTGAACTGGGTCGAGGTCAACAACTCCGGCAAGCTCGTGGAGACGGACAAGGAGATCAACGGCCTTTCCCTGGTCGGTGTGGGAACCGGCACGACGGTGAGTAACGTAACCGTCAACCGCAGTGATGACGACTGCATCGAAATCTGGGGCGGCACGGTCAATCTGTCCAACTGCACAACCAACATCTGCACGGATGACCAGTTTGACACGGATGACGGGTACTCCGGAACGGTCACGAACCTGACCATCTATCAGGACGGCGGAAATGCGGCTATAGAGAGGTCCGGTAACACGAACGAGAGCTATATCGGCCTGACCATCACCCAGGTCAACTCCGCCAAAGAAGGCGTCCTCTACTTCAAGGGAGGCGACGGCATCGGCGGCAGTTTCACGAACGTCACAATCTGCGACCAAGATTACGATGCCTCCTACGGAGTCTTCCACACCAACGCTGGTGACGGTACTTTGGGGACCGTAACGATGAATAATGTTGACGTCTGGAGCAGTAGTCTGGACTTCACGGGCACCGCCTCCGTGGCAGCGATCCTTCAAGGTATCTTTGACCTCTGTGTTACGGGTACCGGAGGCAGTTGCGCAGCCCAGGCCGGCACCTGCAGTGACAATTCCCTCCCTTGTCCGTAATCGGCCTTTGCATCGACGATGATTATCAGTTGCCGGCGCTCATATCAGCCGGCAACTGATAATGCCTCTTCACATGTTCTTCATGGTCCCCTTTTCGGCGAACTGCCTCTTGAACCAACCCTGTTCAGCCTCTGAGCCGTGTATTCTGTGGCCCTCGAACCCTTCTTAGAATGGGACCATTGGGCCGAAATATTTGTGAAATCAGCTTTTCACGAACCCTTAACACCGCGGTAATGCCGCCTTAACCATGGATTCATAGGATGCGTTCCTAGGATTTAATCAAGGCTTCCTACGATTGAACCAATGCAATCCCTCTTCAGAAAGGCAAAAGAGGTACGGATTTTGAAAAAGCTCACAAGAACTCTTGTCTCTATCCTGTTTTCCATGATGCTGTTTTCTCCATCCTTTCTGCACGCAGAAGACGAGAAGATGGTTGAATCCATCATGAAACTCAGGGCTGACGTTGAAACGCTCTATACGAAAATTGACGAGAGCAAAGAAAACTACAAGACCCAGATGCAGTCGCTCGCCATGCAGATTACCGACAGCGAAGCACAGATCAACCGAATCAATACCTCCATCAAACTGGCAGATGTTGAACTTGAGAAGACCCAGCGGGAAATCGCTGACACGGCGAACGCAAGTGTTGAGCTGAGACCGCTTCTGGAATCCGCTTTCTCCATGCTTGAAACCAGCATCAGGGAGGGGTTTCCTTTCATGGTCCAGGAGCGGTTGGCAGTTTTCGAAAAAATAAGAACGGATCTTGCACAGAACCTCATAACAGAGGAGAGGGCGCTGGCGCTGCTTTGGGCAAGCTATGATGACAACATCAGGCTGACCAGTGAGATTGGCCTGTTCAAGCAAAAGGTAACGATCGACGGCCGGGACGTACTGGCCCACGTGGCCAAGATAGGCTCTGTCATGCTCTTCATCCAGACCCTGGACAACAGGGTCGGCCATGCAACAAAGGACGGTGACCGGTACACGTTCAGAACCGTCCAGGACCCAAACCAGAAGAAATCGATCCTCGTGTTGTTTGATGCATTGAGAAAGCAAATACGGACCGGGTATTTCTCGATCCCGAATGCGCTTCTCGTTACAGGAGGCAGCGGATGAGAAGGCTAAGCATTACCCTCGTTTCCTTCACGCTCTTCTTCGGGACGCATTCCGCGGCTGCCGATGCGCTCTCTGATGCGTACATGAAGGAATATACCTTCCTTAAAGCGCAGAAAGAGGAACTCGTCACCAGACTGAAAAAAGAGCAGCTGCAACAAAATCAAGAAATCGCTAATGCCAGGAACAGGGTCCTCAGCCTGCAAGACAAGCATGTGGCTTTGTCGAAAGAACTGAAGAGAAAAGAGACTCGCCTGGAAAAGGCCCAAGAAGAGCTGCAGGACAGAACAAGCAACAAAGACATTCTCGAGAGCCTTATCATCCAGGCAAAGATGAGCCTTGAGAAGTATGGTGTTGTTCTTGACGAAACGGGAGGGTCACAGGTTGACACCATGGCCAATGCCTTCAGCAAAGCTCGAAATCTTTACAGCACGCTGTCCTCCATTCGGACGGAAGAGGGTCGTTTCTACCTTCCAGATGGGACCACGGCAGAAGGCGAGATTGTCGCCGTAGGGAATGTTGCGGCTTACGGGATATCCGCCAAAGCGAACGGCGCTCTGGCACCGGCCGGAAACGGGGAATTCAAAATCTGGAACCACCCGGGCAGTGAGGATGACGCCCGCGCGCTGTACAGCAACCAGTCGCCTGAGACCCTGGATATCTTTGTATATGAAAACCTGGAAAAAGACGTTGAGTACCAGAAAGAAAAGACATTCCAGGACTTCCTTCGAGACGGCGGCGTTATCGGCTATGTCATCGTGGGACTCGGTGCTTTCGGCCTGCTGCTGCTCCTGCTCAGAGTTCTCTTCCTGCTGCGAGCGGGAAGTACCGAGAAGGAGATTACCCAGGTTGTTTACAGCAAAGTTGAAGGCGGCAAGGTGGACGAAGCGTATAGCGCCATCAAGAAGTTCCGGGGCTCAACCGCACGGGTCATCAGAGCCACCCTCAGAAACATAACGAGCGACCGGGAACATATTGAAGATATCATCACGGAAAGCATCCTGAATGAGAACAGAGCGCTTGACCGTTTCGGCAGTTTCACCCTGGTCATAGCCGCGGTTGCACCGCTTCTTGGTCTGCTCGGGACGGTAACCGGCATGATCCACACCTTTGATATTATCACCCTGTACGGTACCGGAGATCCGAAAGTCTTGAGTGGCGGCATCTCGGAGGCCCTTGTGACAACCATGCTGGGACTCATGGTCGCCATCCCGCTCATACTTCTTGGAAACCTTTCCAACGGCTGGGCAGACAGCATCAAGGATTCGATGGAGCAAAGCGCCCTTCATGTAGTGAACCTGTTCGAGAAACACGCTGCGGTAAAATGATTGGCATCGTCACACGACATGTGGAACAGTTTGCCGCCCTGATGAACGCCGGTGGCGCGGCCATGTGGATTCTGTTCTTTTTGAACCTCCTGCTCTGGTACAGCCTGGGCCACCGACACTTCTCCCTCCGGCGACAGAGCAGGCACAATGTCCGCCGCCTTGTCACCAAACACATGCGTGAAGGAGACAAGAGAAAACGCAGGGGTATCCTGGATCACGCGATCGTAGACGCTCTCAGGGCCGCATCCGAAGCCAGAGGCATCGGCAGGAAGCCGAGAAAACACGTTTACGATGCCTTGTGGCCGTACCAGCGCAGAATCAAGGAATACTCCGTCGTGGTCAAAACCATTGTCATGATGGCACCGCTCATAGGCCTCCTTGGAACGGTCATCGGTATGATCGAAACGTTCGACGCACTTCAGTCGAGTGCGATGTTCTCACAGGGAGACAGTATCTCGGGCGGTATTTCAAAGGCATTGTTTACCACGGAGCTGGGCCTAATGGTAGCCGTCCCAGGGCTTATCATCGGAAGGAGGCTGGAGAGAAAAGAGCGCGGGTTTGCCATGGAGTTCGAGCAGCTTACCAACATCATTTGTGCTCAGGAACAAACAGATGCGGCTTAGAAGAAAAGAGCAGACCGTCAACAGTATTGATGTCTCTCCTCTGATTGATATGGTCTTCATCCTTCTGATTTTTTTCATGGTCACCACGACCTTTGTCAAGGACATGAAACTCGACCTGGACCGGCCCACTGCGGCGTCGGCGTCCCTTCTGGATGAAAAGGTGATCCGGGTGTACATCGATAGCAACCGTGAGGTCTTTATTGACAACCAGCCGATAAAGATCTGGGCCATTCAGAGTAAACTGAGGGATTTGCTCAGAAGTTCAACAAGCAAGGCTGTCCTGGTCGTTTCAGACACGGACATACCGGTTGAATCGCTCATCGATGTGATCGATGAGTGCAAAATGAGCGGCGCCAAGGATGTCGCCGTGTCTACCACGAAAGAATTGGGGTAAGCCAATGGCAAACAATACTCTCGGTGCGCTGGTATCCATGATGTTGGGCGGTTTGTTGATGGTTCAAGGTGTCGTCACGCTGAACAAGGCTGTGGATGCAAAAGAAGAGGTCGTCAAAAAACAAACACGCATTGTCAAGATGAAGAAGACCAAGAAGCAGGTGGTCAAGAAAGAAGAACCCAAGCCAAGGCCGAAACGCAGGACCAAAGCGTCACCCAATGTTCGGCCCCCCGTTTTGAGCGCTGCTCTTGGTGGATTGGCCATGAATATCCCCGAATTCGCGGTGGCGGATATCGGAGGGGACGCCAGAGAACTGCTTGACGACGTCGCCAAGGATACCATCATGACCGAGGAGACCGCTGACAGCAAACCGATGGCGACGTACAGAGCGCCCATCGAGTACCCTGAAGCCGCTTACGAGAACGGCGTCGAAGGGTATGTCCTCATGCACCTTCTGATCGGAAAAGACGGCAGTATCGAGTTGGCCAAGGTGCTCGAATCAGAGCCGGAAGGCGTATTTGACAATAGCGTGTTAGCCGTTATCCAGGACTGGTCATTTACCCCTGCCAGATACAAAGGTGAATCTGTGGCCGTATGGGTAAAGCAGAGGGTTCGTTTCAATCTCTAGATTCCCGCCTTTTTCCAGCAGCTGCCGTATGTCGTAACCCGTTCTGCAGTCTTAGACCGTGCACTGCGGAAACCGAAGGATACCTATGAACAAATACATAGCCGTGATGCTCTTGGTCATTTCATCCCCATCCCCCGTACTTGCCCAGGATCCCGCACAAACCGGCGAAGTCGATCGTCTGGCTCTGGCGACCCTCATGATCCATGACGGACGGTTTGACAAAGCGGAGGAGGAGCTTTCTCAGGTAGACAAGTCAGGCAAAACATACGATGCCGCGAGGTATTACACGATTCGCGGTGTGCTCGATTCCAAAACCGATCGTTATGAAAGCGCAATAACCAACTACAAAAAGGCACTCAGCGCGACCAAGACCAAAACGTTTCATCCACCCGAGACAGACAAAGGACAGAAATACCTTTTTTCGGTGGGCCAAAGCCGCAGCGCAGAAGAACCTGAATCCGTTTTCGACCCGGAAAAGGAAAGAAAAGACAAGCTTGAACAACTCCACGCTTACCTGGCAAAGGCATACTATGAAATAGGAGATTACATCAACACGGCCAAACATCTTGATCTGGCCGGCGACAGAGGAAGGGAGCACGCGGGCCTTTTTGCACTGCGGGCCGAGTGTTATTGGAAGACGGCGAACCCTGACAAAGCCATACATGCCCTGAACACGGGGCTCGAGCTTTTCACGAATGATGCGCTGCTTCTCAGGCAGAAGTATCACTATTTTGCAGAGCTGGGGCTTTACCAGGCTGCCATAGAGCATGCGAACCAATATATGGCCGTCACCAACGCTGATGCGAACGAGTATATCATGCTGGCACAACTTCTCATGGAGGCAGGTCAACTGGACGAGGCAACGCACATCCTTGAAACGGCCAAGGCCAAGTTCCCGGAAGATCCTAAAGTGGATGTGCTTCTCGCTCACATCTATATGAAGCAGGACATGAAACACACAGCGGCATATCTCCTCAAGGAAGGCGCCTACAAGGATAAGAAGTACCTGAAAGACGCTGTGGAAATGCACAGGCGAATCAAGGACTATTCGCATGCCATCTTTTTGACAACTCAAATGACCGACAAGGTGGAGAAGCTGAAACAGAAAGTAGCCATCTACCTGGACAGGGGCGAGTTTGAAAAGGTCATCGGTCTGAAAGACGACCTTCGAAGGTACAACACCCTTGAAGATGACAACATGCGCTATGCTCTCGCCTATTCGTACTATATGGCAAAAGACTATCCGAAAGCCGAGTTTCATCTGAAAAGGATCCAGACCGCTGCACTCTTTGACCAAGGCCTTGTGATTCTCAGGAATATTGAAAGATGCAGAGAAGACATCACGGAGTGCTTCTAGATGGAACAGCGTGCAAAGACATCAATCTTGATCCTGTTCTTTGCGTTCATCCTGCTCTTTGCACCGATGCCCCTCTTCGCCGACGCCGCAGGTACTCTAAGCGTGTTTGTGTTTCTGGATGGCAAGCCTCTGGCCAACATGGAAATCGTGGTAGACGGCAAATCCTCCTACAAGACCGACTCGGACGGTTCACAGAAAATCAGGTTGAAAACAGGCCGACACCAGGTCGAGATATCAGGCAAGAACGAAGCCGGACAGAACCTGGGCTATATCAAGAAGACCGTTGAAATCAAGGAAGGCAAAGACACGCAGATCATGGCCAGGTTTCTATCAGAAGATGATGACCTGATTACGATTGATGCCCCCCTTGATGGCGGAGAAACCAGGATGATTGAGTCCTCCGGAAAGGCTTTTCTTCACGGCACCGTTCTTTCCGGCGAGACACAGAAGCCGATCTCGAATGCGAGGGTCTTCGTCAGGGGGACGTCGGTGGATGCCCGCACGAGCAAGGATGGCTCTTTTCAAATCGAGGTCCCGGCAGGGGTGCCTTTGAGCATTTCGATCGTCCACTCTGAATACGCCTCTCAGACGATCGATGACCTTTCTCTGCCAAAGGGTGAACATGTCACCAGAGGATTCGAGCTTTCGCCGGCAAGCGTGGAAGTTGAGGAGTTCATCGTACTGGCGCCCAAAGTAAAGGGCAGTATTGCCAGGGTAGTTGCCGAGGAGAAGGCGGCAGTCTCCATAGCAAACTTCTTGAGCTCGGAAGAGTTGAAGAAAAAGGGTGACAGCACGGCTGCCGAAGCGTTGAAGCGCGTTGTCAACCTTACGCTCATAGACGGCAAGGATGTGTATGTGAGAGGTCTCGGGGAGAGGTACGCAAATATCGAAATGAACTCGCTGCCCCTTCCGTCCCCCGATCCACTCAAGAGAACCGTCCCTCTGGACATCTTTCCGGCAGGGGCCATCCGTTCCATGAAGATCCAGAAGAGTGCCACCCCCGACATCCCCGCCAGTTTTGGCGGGGGATATATCGATATCCGCACCAAAGAAAGGATCAAAGATGACTATATGAAGCTCTCGGTTGAGGCAAAAGGCAATACCAGCACGTTTGACTATGTGTATACGCATGAGGGGAGTGGGACGGACTGGCTAGGCTTTGACGATGGCTACAGGGAGGTCGATCAGGACATCCGGGCCGGTTCCCAGGTGATCGTCGGCCAACGCATCAAGGGGCTGACAACCAAGGATTTCACGGAGGAACAGCTCAGCAAGTTCACGCAGGATTTTGTGAACAGGGATTACAATGTGGTTCAAGAGAAACAGGCCCCTGGGGGTGCGCTGGGACTGGAGGGCTCCAAATCGTTCCCGATCGGTGACAGGAGCCAATTTTCCCTTTATGGATATTACAAATACGAAATCGACTCAACATCCAGAACCGAGGATTACTTCAATTACCAGTTCAATTCGAGCACAGGGGAGCTGGACCAGGAACCACAGCAGTTCGGAAAGATCCATAAATCGTTGACCGAGTATGTCCACAACGCCTTCCTGAATGTTGGTTACACATACGAACAAGTCCTGAGGCTGCAATACACGCTTCTGTTCACGCGCAATGCCGAGGATGTTACGAGGATTGTTGACGGCATTCTGGGATCGAACGATGAGGATATGACCCGGTACTATCTCGACTGGGAAGAGCGCACTTTGTTCGTTCATCAGCTGTCCGGTGCCTTTGACTATGAGCTGTTCGGGAATGACACCCATTTCCGGTTCGGTTGCGAATACGCCCGGGCTGACCTGTTCCAGCCGAATAACTATAACTACACATTCATAAACGAACCAGGGTTCGATGGCAGACCCTATCTGAACCACAAGCTTACAAACAACCTTGCCAACAGACTCGAGAGCAATGATAGGGTGATCGCATTCTTCGTGAAGAACAAGTTCCATTTCGATCTGTTGAGCAGTGAGGACTTCCTGGATCTCGGTGTATCCATGAGTTCCAAAGAGCGGGAATCAAGACAGGAGAGGTTCTTTCTGAATAAGGTGGGGGCGGGCACCATCGTCGATGACCGTGAAATGACCGGGACGATCGAGGATATCTATGATACCTATGTCCGCCCGGACATACCCTACGCAGAGCGAAGCCTCGTGGCAGATCAACTCTTTCTGCCTGCGGACTACTATGACGCTGAGGTCGACGAACTCGATGTCTACATGCGCCTCTTGTTGAAGCCCTTCAAGAAGGTGGAAGTCCTTGCTGGTGTCCGGCATGTAGATTTCTCTCAAACGGTTTATCAATATGTCGAGGACAGGGACAATCCGGACGTGTCCCAAAGAAGGAATATCACAAGGGTACCCGAAGAGTTGACGGTCAATGACTTCTACCCGAGCCTGGCAATGAAGTACATCTTCGACGACAGAAATATTGTCGACTTTGCGGCTTCCAGAACATACATTGTGCCGGACTTGAGAGAGTTCACCAACGGTGCATACTCTCATCCCTATGAAGTTGCAACGATCATCGGAAATCCCGACCTGGTCAACACGGATATCTACAGCATTGACCTCAAATACGGCCACTATTTCTCAGGCATCCAGAACATCAAGTTTGGCCTGTTCTTCAAGTACCTTGTCGATCCCATTGAAGATGCCCTGCAACAGTCGACCTCACTGCCGGTTTACACATTCATCAACACGGACAAAGCCACCCTTTATGGGTTGGAGATTGACGGGCGAAAGGATCTTTCATTCATTCACAAATCAATAAAGGACTTCTACATCTCCGGCAATTTCTCGTATACGAAGTCCGAGGTTACTCTTACCGAAGAGCAGGAAAGCACCTTCAGCACGAACAACAGAGAGCTTCAGGGGCTTTCACCCACTGTTGTGAATATCACCCTCGGATACGACACGAAACGCCGCAGCGTCACCCTTTCTTACAACAAGATGGGGGAGAGAATCAGGAAAGTCGGGTTGATTGATGGCGACAATCGCTTCCCGGATCAATTTGAAGACCCGGCCGCCCTGCTGGACTTTGCCTGGATAGAGAACTTCAGGAACGGCATAACCTTGAGACTGAAGATCAACAACATCCTGCAGCAAAAAACCGTTTGGAGGCAAGGTGGTAGAGTCACCAGGGAATACAGTGACCCCACGAAATTCAGTCTCAGAGTATCCTACAAGTTCTAGTCCGAAGAGCCCGTTCATTTGCCGATCAAGAAAAGATCTACAAGAACGGGATCGATCCTTTGTTTCCAAGGGTGATATAGACCTGCAATGAGAATCCAAGCAACCAGTGAACGTAAACGCAAAACCAGACCGAGCCGCTCTTTCTGGCCAGGTAGCCCTGGAGGAGCGCGAAGGGAAAGGACCCGTACATCTCCGCAAGCGGCTTGTTCGTGTGGGCCACTGCGCACAGGCTGGCCTGGATCAGGTTTGCCACGGGCCCGAATAGCTCGTACAGCGGCAAGAGCAAGAAGCCTCGAAACAGAAATTCCCAGCCCATGAGCTGCCTGAGCCGCCCCCATTCCCCTATCAATATGCCCTGTGCGTCCCCTGCACCCCACTTCGGGGTGGAGTAGTATGCCTGCATGCCCGGCACCTTGGCGAACAGATAACAGGACAGGAGTACCGCGATCGAAGCCAGGAAAGAAAGCCAGAGCCCATGCGCCAGTTTCCGATGCCGAGTCCATACTTGAATGGATTCATCCTGAGCAGGAGAAGAATCAACACCGGGAACGCGAGATGGGCGACCAGGGGGTGCTTCAGCGGGGCGGGGACGAGATGATTCTCCGACAGGTCAGGCAGAGGAAGAACACTGTGAACACTACATAAGCCACGGCCAGCGAACGGTGCATGAGGACTCCTCAATTGGTCAAACAAAAATGATATTTCACCTTGTGTGGGTTCGTCAAATCCCGCCGGCCCTCGCGATCCAGGTGTTCATCTAGGCTTCGATTCTGTTCGGGCACGAGCACGCACACGTGCACGGGCAACAGGTTTGGCCACTTGACTCGCTGGGAGAGATTTTCCTATCTTGTTGAGTCATGAACATCGAATTACAGCGAAGCATCGATCGCATATTCGGAAAGTGGATCTGCCGGTTTCTGTCCGTCTTCTATCGAGGAGAAAGGACACTTCCTTCCGGCCATGTCCCGAAACGGATCCTGATCATCCTCATGTCCGAGATGGGCAGTCTCGTCCTGGCCCACCCGATGTTTTCTCGCCTGAAAGAGAAATACCCGGGGGTGTCCCTGCACGCCCTCCTGTTCGAAAAGAACAGGGAGTGCCTGGAAGTCCTTGATGTCCTTCCCCCTGAGAACATCCTTACGATCAACGACAAGTCCCTCGGGCAATTCGCGAAGAGCTGCCTCCTGGCCCTGTTCGGGATGCGCAAACAGAGGTTCGATGCGGTCATCGACTGCGAGCTTTTCGCGAGGGTCAGCAGTATCTTCTCGGTTCTGAGCGGAGCGCCTCTGCGAGTGGGATTCCATCCTCACACGCAGGAGGGTCTCTACCGGGGGGAGTTCATCAACCGGCCGGTCCTGTACAATCCATACCACCACATATCTCAACAGTTTCTGACCCTTGCGGAGGCGATCGACTCCCCAACGGAGCCCAAAGCAAAACGCAGGATGAAGGCGCAGGGAGATCTGGCTGTCCCGGCGATTTCCTTTGGGCAGGACGAGATGGAGCGTATGGGGAGACGAGTGGCGGGTGATTTTCCCGAGATCCCTGGAAAAGACCTGGTGCTGATCTACCCGAGCGGCGGGATCCTGCCGATTCGCGCCTGGCCGCTGGAGAACTACTGTAGACTTGCCGGGGATCTGATCGCAGAAGGATATGCCGTCGGGGTGATCGGCCTGGCCGAAGACGGCCCCCTGGCAGCCAGGATCATATCCTGTTGCGGCGAGGAGGCCTGCATCGATCTCACGGGATACACGAAATCGATCCGCGAGCTGATGATTCTGTTCCATTTTGCCTCGCTTCTGATCACGAATGACGGAGGGCCAGTGCATTTTGCCTCCATGACCCCCATACCGACCTTGGCCCTGTTTGGTCCGGAGTCTCCCGCCCTGTACGGCAGCCTGGATCCCGAGGCGATCAATTGCTTCCTGGGCATTTCGTGCTCGCCCTGCCTGACCGCCTACAATCACCGCAATTCCCCGTGCGACGGAGACAACACCTGCCTCAAGGAGATCCGGCCGGAAGGAATCCTGGAGAGGGCCCTCGAGATCCTTCGGAGCGAGGGCAGGGTGAGGCCCGCGCCCCTGGCTTGAGCCCTCTTCGTCCTCGTCGTCGTCCTCCTCGAACCGGTTCTGCACACGGTAATCCCCGTGCACAAACGCGGATATTGCAGGGAGTTCTGGCTGCGGAGGCTGTAGCGACGTGGTGACTCTCCTGCGCAGTAAGCCCTCATTGCCCCTGGTTGGAGCCCATACAAGGGGCAAGTGTGGGAGCCAAAGGCTGAGAGCTCAAAGGGAAAATCCAACCTCGAGGACGAGGACGACGACGAGGACGAAGGATCGTGACGGCCCCCCATTAACCCAAGGTTCACGGGTGGTTAACAATTTCTTAACATTCATCGCATACCTTATTCCGGAATGCTAAACCAGGCGTAGAAAAGGAGGAGGAGAGAAGATGAGATTCAAAGCCCTTACGACCGTTCTGTTGCTGGTGGTCTTTTCAGCGGCTCCCCTTGCCCGGGCCGGGAACATCGTGATCAAAGGCTCGACCACGGTACTCCCGATTGCCCAGAAGGTGGCTGAAGCGTACAAGGAGAAGTTCCCTGAAGCCCGGATCTCCATATCCGGCGGCGGATCGGGCAACGGGATCAAAGCCCTCATCGACGGCATGACCGATATTGCCGACAGCTCCCGGTTCATCAAGGACAAGGAAGTGAAACAGGCGGTGGAAAACGGCCAATATCCGGTGCCCTTTGCAGTGGCCTACGACTGCATCGTTCCGGTGGTCCATCCGAGCAACCCCGCGGTGGACATCAGCATGGATCAGTTGAAGGCGATCTACCAGGGACAGATCAAGAACTGGGAGGAGTTGGGCGGTCCGGACAAGAAGATCACGGTCATCTCCCGGGATACCTCGTCGGGAACCTACGAGGTGTGGGAGAAGATCGTCATGAGAAAGGAAAGGGTCTTCCCCGGTGCGCTCCTGCAGGCATCCAACGGTGCGATCGTCCAGGCCGTTTCCAAGAACAAGAATGCGATCGGATATATCGGCATCGGATATCTCAACGACAGTGTGAAGCCCCTGACAGTGAATGGCGTCATGGGATCAGCGGAGACGACTCTGAACGGATCGTTCCCGATCAGCCGGCCTCTCTACATGTTTACCCGGGGCTGGCCGGAAGGCGATACGCTCAAGTTCATCAATTTTGTGCTTCATCCGGAAAGGGGGCAGAAGCTCGTGGGAGAAATCGGCTTCGTACCTCTCTACTAGAGATCAGGGACAAGGATGTCAATCCTAGCTCAAAGAAAAGAATGGGGGATCCGTTCCCTGTTCTTCTGTGTTGCCCTGGCTTCGATCACGATCCTCGTCCTGATCGTGATCTTCCTTTTTGCCGAAGGCCTTCCCATATTCAAACAGGTATCGGTCAAGGATTTCCTCTTCGGCGAGTACTGGTATCCAACGGCAGACCCTCCGGATTTCGGCATCTTCCCGCTCATTACGGCCTCGATTGCCGTTACCCTGATTTCTGCCCTGCTATCGATTCCCCTGGGCGTGATGACAGCGATTTACCTTGCGGAGATCGCGACCCCGAGGGTACGCGAATGGGTCAAACCGGTCGTGGAGCTGCTTGCCGCTCTTCCCTCGGTGGTCATCGGTTTCTTTGGGATGGTCGTGGTGGCGCCTTTTCTTCAGGAGATGTTCGACATCGCCACGGGTCTGAACCTGTTCAACGCGTCCCTCATGCTCGCCTTCATGTCCATTCCGACGATCACGAGTATCTCCGAGGACGCCATCTACAGCGTCCCGGTGGAACTAAAGGAGGCGTCGCTTGCGGTGGGGGCGAACCACTGGCAGACCATTTCCCGGGTGATCGTACCCGCATCTCTCTCCGGCATCAGTACGGCAGTGATTCTTGGAATGTCCCGTGCCATCGGCGAAACCATGGTCGTGCTCATGGTGGCCGGCGGGGCGACCCTCGTGCCTTCTTCGCTGTTTGACCCGGTGAGACCGATGCCTGCTAGTATCGCCGCAGAGATGGCAGAGGCACCGTTTCGAGGCGAACACTATTATGCCCTGTTTGCCACCGGCGTGGTTCTGTTCCTTTTCACGCTCCTTTTCAACCTTGTCGCAGACTATTACGCGCAGAAGTACAAGCAGGTGGGCGCTGCCACGCTGTAAAGGAAAGAAGGATGGAAGCACCGAAAATACAGATCGTCCGTGATCGAGTGAGCGATACACCCGTGACCCCGCCACCGGCCGGCCGCCAGGACGCGGCCCTTGTCGAGAATATGCCCGGTCTGCACCCGCGACCCCGGAGGATACGCCGCCGCGTCGTGCAGGGAATCATGTTCGGCCTGTTCCGGAGCGCGGCAACCCTGAACGGCATCGTGCTGCTGGTGGTGGTTTCCTTTCTCGTTCTGAACGGGTGGCGGGCAATCAACTGGGACTTCCTCACGCAGGCGCCGACAGACGCCATGACCAAGGGCGGAATCCTTCCCTGCATCGTGGGGACCCTCTGCTTGAGTCTGGGAGCGATCCTGGTTGCATTTCCGATCGGCGTTGCGTCGGCAGTGTACCTCAACGAATACGCAAGGCCCGGCCGAATGATTCGCGTGATTCGACTCGGGATCAACAACCTGGCGGGTGTCCCTTCGGTCGTGTTTGGGCTTTTCGGGCTCGCCTTCTTCGTGATTTTCCTGAAGATGGGGGTCAGCATCCTGGCGGGAGCCCTCACCCTGGGGGCGATGACCCTCCCGGTGATTATCGGGGCTTCGGAGGAGGCGTTGAGGGCCGTGCCGCAGTCGTACCGTGAGGCTTCGCTGGCCCTCGGCGCCACGCGCTGGCAGACCATCTATAGGGTGGTGCTACCGGCTGCCCTTCCCGGAATCCTGACCGGTGCCATCCTGGGCATCAGCCGTGCTGCCGGGGAGACGGCGCCGATCATGTTTACAGCCGCGGTCTTCTTTACCCCGGACCTTCCGGCCTCGATCTTCGACGAGATCATGGCGCTGCCGTATCATATCTACGTCCTTGCCACGGCAGGCACGGAGATCGAGAAGACGCGTCCTATCCAGTACGGGACCGCGCTCGTACTGATCGCCCTGGTTCTCGGAATGAACCTGGTGGCGATTGTCTATCGGTCACGACTGCGAAGGCGCGTGTAAGGTGCAACCTTCGTGGGCACCAATTCGATTCTCTTGGGCGACGTCGCCCCCCCGTTTCTACTCTCCCGTGTAACTCACGAAGGCTTCTGCTGAGGCAATATGCGAGCAAAGTCGCCCTGCGAGATCGAATTGGTGACAGGGAGGTCGCACAAGACGCACTTATTCTCCCTAACCGAAGACTGCTCTCAGCGGACGTAATTGGGTGGCTGTCCCCAACTACATTCTGGACGACGTCCCGGCCAACTCAGAGGCGAGTGACGGGTGGCGAGTGGCTCTCTCCGTTCCAGCGCTTTCGTCTTCGTCGTCGTCCTCGAACCAGGCAGGGATCTTCTCGCTCCCCGCGTGCATCCCACGTGCCCAAGCCGGATCAAGTAGTGGACATTGCGAGCAAAGCGAAGCAATCTCCCGGCTTCACTGGGCAGGGGGATTGCTGCGTCGCCGGCGCTCCTCGCAATATCCGCGATTGCGTTCAGGGAACTCCGTGTGCTTGTTGAGATCGAGGACGAACGCCAAACATTTGGGGGTGGGGTGGCTGACTCCTGACCCCTGGTCCCTGACCCCTTATAAAGGCCAGGTGGCGAGGATCCGAGTTCCCTTTCCCTTCGAGGCCCGGATCGAGAACCGGCCGCTCGAAAGTTCGGTCCGCTCCTTCATGCTGAAGAGGCCGAGCCCTCTTTCGGATTCCTTTCGCGAGAGCACTTCTTCCGGATCGAAGCCGGCGCCCTGGTCGCGAATCTCCATTTCGATTCTGCCGTCCGTCTTGCAGAGAGAAAGGCGGACCGCCTCGGTTCGACTATGCTTGGCAGCGTTGTTCAAGGCTTCCTGCATGACCCGGTAGATGACGATCTTCAGGGGGTCAGGGACATCCATTTCTTCCAGATCGATGCTTCTCTCGATGCGGATATCAGAGTAGACACCCTCGAACTCCCTGCAAAACCAGGAGATCGTGGCCAGAAGCCCCAGATCGTCCAGTGTGGGGGGCCTAAGGTTTCTCTGGATTCTCCGGACCTCCTCCACCGCCTCCTGCACCATGCGAATCGTGGACTGGAGAGACGGAACCGCGTTGCCGGCCCCCCCCTCACCGATTTCCTGCAGGGCATTCTCAACCGTGAATTTCACGGCGCTCAAGCTCTGCCCGACGCTATCGTGCATTTCGCGGGAGATCCGCTTTCTTTCGTCCTCCTGGGCGGTCAGGAGCTGGGCAGACAAGAGTCGAAGCTCTTTCTCTGAATCGCGAAGCTCCTTCTCGGCACGTTCTCGCTCTCTGATTTCAAGCTGGAGATCCTCGTTTGTCCTTGCCAGCTCGGCAGTGCGCTCCTCCACCCTGCGCTCCAGTTCATCATGAGCTTCCCGAAGGGCGTCTTCCGATTGCACCCGCTGAAGGGCGGCCCCGAGCTGCATGGCGATTCGTTCGAGCGTTTTGACCAAGTCGAGGGGAACCGCGTCGACCCTGCGGTCTGCCACGTGGATCAGGCCCAGGATGCGGTCTCCCAGGCGGATCGGGACGAGTGCGACCGATTCGTATCCGAACTCATTGCAGACATTGCGGGTCTTGCCCCTCTCCGCTTCGGAGAACTCGCTCAAGAGGCGGCTGGTCCCGTTCATGTAGAAGGATCCGCCTGGTGTGTAGAAGGGAAGGGCGGAATCGGCCTTGCCCTTGATCACGTTGATGCACATGCACTCGTGCCGCCGGATCGACAGTCGACTCTCGATCTCGTGGAAGCCGGCGGGAAACCCCTCCGCGTCCTCGTACGGGATGAGGCCTTCCTCGTCCAGGATCCGCATGCCCACGGCCTCGCATCCGGAGAGTTCCTTGACCTGTGCTACGAACTCCTTGAGCAAAGGCCGCATTTCGCTGTGCAGGTTCGCTGCCTCGAGGAACCGATGGGATGCCTGGAGGGCATCCTCGGTCTTCTTCTGCAGACTGACGGTCTCCTTCAGCTCGAAATTCGCCTTGTGCAGGTCCCGTGTCAGGTTTGTGAGCTGATCGTTCAGGGCGGAGATGCTGGTGACGATCTCGCTCTCGGCGAGCAGGGACTGCTCACCGAACAGGACGTAGCCCTCTTCCGTCTTGTACAGGTCGCAGGTGAGGCGATTCAGAGCGCCCGTGCTTCCTCGCAGGTTCAAACGAATCCTTCGGCGGTTTCCCTCTTGGGGAACGGAGAAAGCCTTCAGGCTCTCAGGGGCTAGGAAGGTTTTCAGGTTCGTTCCGGTCGGCTTTTCGGAGATCCCGAGGAGCTTCAAGAAGCCCTGGTTGCAGCCGGTGATTCTCATCTCGTCGTCGAGTGCAACGATCAGGATGTGGGTGAATTCTTCGAGGTGCCGGTCCAGGACCGCGGGACCTGCTTTCTCAAGCAGCTTCGTAATCATCGTCGTCGGCTCAGAAGGCGCCGAGCTGGCAGGGCTTGATCTTGATGCGGAGCGCCTCGGCCGCACAGGATACGTCCATCTTCTTCAGGCTCAGATCTTCTGCAATCTGCCACGCTGCATCGCAGGGGAGCCTGTCGTCCGAGAGGCGGCTTCGAATGGCAGACTCAAGCTCGGGGGAAACCTGCGCTGCCGGTTTGACGATCGATCTTTCCGGCGAGTAACCGAACAGACCCAGCTGGCATTTGGCCAGCCGGATGTTGAGAAGATCCACTGTCTTGCCCGCCTCGGCAGGGCTTACACCCTGCTCGGACGCGATCTCGAAGACCCGGGCACAGGCGATCTGCCCGGCCTCCGCCGCTTTTTTGACCGCTTCGGCCACGGCGGGATCGGGCGTTTCTTCGGGGCCGTGCTTGTCCGAATAGTTACCGCCATTCTTCTGTGTCATGGTGTTCTTCCTCCTATTCCGTCAGGTGCCCTATGGTTCGATCTCTTCACGTGCTGCGCGTAGTCTGCAAGCAGTCCAAAGACCTCGGCCGCGTTCTTGAATGAGCCGTCCGCCCAGGGGATATCCTTTTCGATGAACTTGCTCACCATCATGCGATAATAGCGGTCAATGTCCTCGTGGTTCTGGCGCTCCTTGCGCATCAGAACATACACCGGTTTCCCAATCGATCGGGTGAGCTTGGAGATCGTCGATGATATGGTCTCGAGGACCAGGAGCCGGCTCTCTTCTCTCTTGATGTTCGACAGATAGTCTGCCGTGAGGAGAACCACCATGGCGTCGATCTCCTCTTCGTTCCCGACCGCCTCGATCAGCTTGTCCATGACCAGGAATCCGACGGCCCCGGGATCCACGGGATTCTTCACGTCTACGTTTTCTTCGGGCAGAAGGCCCTTGAGCTTCTCCATCGTTTCCAACCCGAGGCGCGGCAGGCTGAGGCTCGGTTGCACCGAAAAAAGGTCGGAGACGTTGACCGTGTTGCCGCCTCCCGGGGAGAAGATCGCCAGTCTTCCGCCGGGCAGGGAGAAGGGGGGTTGAAGAAGGCGGAGCACGCGCACCATCAGCTGCATGTTGTCGACCAGGATGATGCCGGCTTGCCGCATGGCGGCTGCGAAGACCTCTTCGTTGCCCGCCATGGCGCCGGTGTGGCTCAGGACCGCCTGCCTGCCGTTCTCGGTGATCCCTCCCTTCCAGACGACGATCGGTTTCCGAGGGGTGATCTCCTTCGCAAGCTCGAGAAACCGCCTGCCGTCTCGGATCCCCTCCACATAGAGCCCCATGGCCTGGATGGTATCGTCCCGGCCCATGAACTCGACGATCTCATTGATCGAAACGTCCATCTGATTTCCCAGGGAGACGACCTTGTTGAAGCGGACGCCCGAGTCCATACCTCCTTTGATCGCGTTGATGGCGTGCCCCCCGGACTGGGACGCAAACCCTACGGTCCCGGGACGGTCGACGATCTCCCAGTGATCCTGCCAGAAACCGATCCTGCCGGGCTGGCTGTAGATGCCCATACAGTTCGGGCCGATCACCCGGAAGCCCTTGGCCCGCGACAGGGCGAGGACCTCTTCCTCCAGGTCGCCCTTTTCCATCTCCCCAAAGCCCGAGGTATGGATGACCACGAAACGAACCTTGTCCGCCGGTGTATCCCGCAGGACCTCGACGCACCCGGAGGCCGGCACGGCAAGGATCGCCAGGTCCACGGGCTCCGGGATGGCCGAAAGGGATGGATAGCAGGTGAGTTCGGACACCTCTTCATACTTCGGATTCACCGGAAAGACCTTGCCTGGAAAACCCATGTTTTGCAGATACTCGGTGAAATTGAACCTGCCCGCAGCCGGTTTGGCCGAGGCGCCTACATGAGCAACCGTTTTCGGCTCGAAGAGGCGGGAAAAATCGGTTCTACATTCGTCCTGCTTCGTGGTCATCTCCCCTCACCTCTTCTCGAAAGTCGTTGCATCATGCCTTCCACAGAGGGACGCCGCAACGCTTCGCTGCCTTGCTGAGATCTTCGTCCAGGGTTGCAATGGGCAGACTCGTACGGACCGCCAGGTCGAGATAGGAAGCATCATAACAGGATAGACCGTAGTCCCGGGCAAGTGCCAGAATCTCTCCCAGGATGCGGTCAGGGGTTTCATCCTCAACCATGATGGGCAGAGAGCGAACCAATGTGACGAATCGGGCCGTGTCCGCCCTGGCCAGGCGCTGTTTTCCTTCCGCCACCAGCAGCACATTGGCCACCTCGAGGGGCCAGACAGAGGGGACGATTGCCTCTGAGTCCTCGAGTGCGTCCAAGACGGCATCCGCATACGCGGAGGCTTCGTCCTGGAAACACCAGGACATGACAATGGAATTGTCCAGAACGAACCTCTCCGGCATCTATCCCCTGCCTTCCTCGATCATCTGCTTGAGGGAACTCCTGCCCAGTTTGCGTCCTTTCCGGAAGGCCCTGAGCTGCCTGACCACCGTTCTCGGGTCCTTCGTGCGGCTGGCATCCGGCGGTTGAAGGACTGCGACCGGGACGCCGTGCTTGGTGATGGTGATCCTCTCTCCTTTTGCGACTCTCTCCAAGAGCTTGGGCAGATGGGTCTTCGCCTCGTATGCACCTACGGTCTCCATGCGGGTCTCCTGTTATCTACTAGTCTAAGACTAGTCTAAATCTACAGGAAGAGGAAATCAACAAGGAATCGAATGGAATCATTCTGCTGGCGTATCTCGCGGGAGACCCTCCACCGCTGCGGCGATCTCCCGGCTGAGGGTGGCGAGCGCCCGGCTCTGGGCCGCGACCAACGCCTCGTATCCGTTCCCGTTCACCGGTTCACTCAGGGTTGAAGACCTCCTGACCCATTCCTTTTTTCGGTCTTTGGACAGGAGGGTCCACTGGCTGTGCAGGAAGACATGCTCCCCCGGCTTTCCGTCCATGCGGGAGATGTCGATCTCGACCCGGCAATCGATCGGCGTCGTGCTCGCCCAGGGGTACAGGGCGACACGGTCCGTTTCGAGCAGGATCGATAGATTCTCGGCGAGGATTCGCGAGACATCCGCGTCCAGGGGGCCTGCCCATCTATGGAACTCTGCGAGCTTGACCTCGTTCGGGTTCTCGCGGGTCACGATCTGAGGCCGATCCAGATACACGGGCAGCTTGATGGGGCCAAGCCCGACGGCGACACGCTGGTCGGATGCGGGGGCCCTTGTGTCTGCGGGTGCCTCTGTAAGCGAATGCAGCGTGTAGAATCTTGCCGTCTCGGTCCTTCCGCATCCTCCGTGGACCAGCAGAAGAGGGCAGAGCACACAGGCCGTGAGGAGAACGTGGAGTTCCTTCTTCATGTCAGTTTCCTCCGGAAGTTCCTTTTCCGCGAAGCAAGGACTCGGGTTGCCGTTCCAGGGTTTCCGCCAGGATACGAATCGAACGGGAGGCGGTCGAGAGCTCCCCGAGGGCCGAGGTCAGCGAAAGGACCAGCGCCGAATCCTCCCCGGCCGTGCTCTGGATGCTCTCGATGGTTTCCTCGGCCTCTAGGATAGCGAGCCTCGCCGCCTCCAGGGTCCCCTCCAGCTCCGAGGCGAGGGGATCCACCTTTGCATCCACGTTCCGAAGAAGCTTTCGGGCATCTCCCAAGGTTCCGTCAAGGTTTGCCATCAGAGGGTCTATCTTCTGGTCGAGTTTCCTCATCAGGTCTTCGGCAGCCGCCAAGGTCCCCTTCAGGGACTTGAGGCTTTCAGCCACCTCGGGAGAATGGACCACTTCTTCGATTCCCGTGAGTGCGTCTCGAATCGAGTTCGCGATCTCCTGGAGGGGCAGCTTTTCCAGGCTCTCCATCAACTCCTGCAGCCCGGACTTGATCGTCGGGATTTCAGGATACTCCGTCTCGATCCCCACCAGGTTGACCTCGGTGTCCGGGTGGAAATCGATTACGAGCATCATCTGGCGGGTGAGCATACTCTGCTGCTCAAGGTGGACCCGAAGGCCGTGTTCGATAAGCAGGTCGAGCCTGTCGTCGAAGGGAAGCTCAACGGAAGGCTTCCCCCCGCGAACGTGAAACTTCTTGGGCTCGGTTTCATAGAGGACCGCAATGTACACCGTCAGGTCGTTGGGATCAACGAGCAGCTTTATGTCGATAACGGATCCGATCTTCACGCCCCTGCACACCACGTCCCCTCCCCGATTCAGACCGAATACAGAGCCCTCGAAAAAGGAAACATAGGTCTCTTTCTCGGTGAAGAACCGGCCGCTGCCGAAAAAGATGACGGCTGCTACGGTCAGGACGATCGCACCCACGACGAAGAACCCGATCCGGGTCGGGCTGATCTCTTTCTTCATGACGTTGTGTTCCTTTCCATCACCCGTCCGTGTTACCCGACTCTCCCCTTGTTAGAAATGCCCGCACCTTCGCGTCGGCAGACTCGGCAAGCATGGCGCGCGGGTCCCCGAGAGCGGTCTGTGTCCTTGTGTCGGCGTCGAGGAACACCGAGTTGTCCGCAATGGCGAAGATGCTGGACAGTTCGTGGGTCACCACCACAATCGTGGTTCCCAAGCTGTCCCTGAGTTCCAGGATCAGGTCGTCGAGCAGACGCGCGCTGATCGGGTCCAGGCCTGCGGAGGGTTCGTCGAAGAACAGGATATCCGGATCCAGGGCCATGGCTCGCGCCAGGCCTGCACGCTTTCGCATCCCCCCGCTGATTTCGGCGGGGAAGTAATCCTCGAATCCGGCAAGACCCACCAGCGCGAGTTTCAAGGAGGTGATCTCCCGGATCGATTCAGCCCCCAGGTCCGTGTACTGCTGGAGGGGAAGGGCAACGTTCTCTTCCAGGGTCATGGAGCTCCAAAGAGCACCGCTCTGGTATAGCACACCGAAGCGCCTCATCATCCCGGTCCGTTCGTCCGGGTCGGAGTCCCAGAAACTCACGCCATCGTACAGGATTTGACCCTTGGCCGGAGCCTTGAGCCCGATCATGTGCCTCATGAGGGTGCTCTTCCCGCAGCCGCTCCCTCCCATGATGACAAAAACCTCGCCGGGGGGAATCGAGAAATCGAGATTCTGCATGACCACGAAATCGCCATAGGCCATAGTGAGGTCTTTGATCTCGATGCTGACGGCTCCGCGTCGTGGCTGTTCGGTCACCCTTTGACCTTTCTATATACCCAGCACGTTACACACAAACGTAATGATCGCGGTCGCTACGATGATCGCCACGATTCCGGTCACGACTGCAGAGGTGGTCGCATCGCCCACAGCCGAGGCGCTCCGTCCGCACTGCATGCCGCGAAGACAGCCGGCAAGAGCCACCAGGACACCGAAGACCACACTCTGAAAGACCCCGATCCAGAAATGGGTCAGGGTGACCGCGCCCCGGGTCTGGGTCGCGTACTCGGCGAAAGAGATGTCCATCATGCCCACACCGACGATGACACCGCCCAGGATGCCCACCAGGTCGGCGTAGATACCCAGCAGAGGCATCATCAGTATCAGGGCGACCATGCGCGGCACCACCAGGAACTCCATGGGCGAGATGCCGAGTGTCTCGAGCGCGTCGATTTCCTCGTTCACCTGCATGGTGCCCAGCTGAGCAGCAAAGGCGGCGCCCGTGCGGCCCGCCATGATGATGCCGGTCATGATCGGGCTCATCATCCGGACCATGCCGATGCCCACCAGGTCTGCTACATAGATTTCAGCGCCGAACATCCTGAGCTGTATGGCACCGAGAAAGCCGAGGATCATGCCCACCAGCAGGCTGATGATCGAGACAATGGGCAGGGCCCGATAGCCGCACTCCTGGATGATCAGCCCGAGGTCGGATCTGCGGAAGCTTGCCTTCCCCGCGAGGAACTTCAGAAAGGCGAGTGTCGCCTCGCCGACAAAGGTGAGCATTTCCTGCGTGGATTCGAGGGTCTCGAGCGTACTCTTGCCGACCCGGGTGAAGAAGCCCTCTGGAGTTTCCTTCTTTCGGGCCCCTTCCCTCTCCGGAACCGCCGTGGCCAGGGCCAGGAGACGGCTCACTCCCTGTGGAAACCCCTCTTCGTCCAGCACCACACTGCGCTCGGAGCAGGACTTGCTCACCTTGACGAGGAAGGTGAGCAGGCAGGAGTCCCAGTCCGTGAGTGCCTCCGTATCGACTGCAACTCTTCGGATTCGAGGATCCGACTCGACCTGCTTCGCCACCTCTGCAGCCGACGGCAGCCCTTGTTCCACAGTCCACCGTCCCGAAAGATGGACGAGCAGGCTTTCGTCGGTCGGTCGGCTGAAAGTCAGCCCCGATCGGGCGTCGGTCGGTTCCATTGAAACACCGCGTCGAGATCGAATCGATTGTTTCGCCCAGACGGTGAATCGTCCTTCTATCCCTGTCTCTACCTTAGCGCGGCTGCTACGGCCGTGCGGAGCGTCTCCGAGCCCGGGTTGCTGACCGTGCGTTTCAAGAGGATATCCGTGGGGCGGGTTCCTCTCTCGTAGTAGCTCTCGTTCCACTTCGCCCGCGTGATCACTCCGGCACCCTCGGCCGAGACGCCTGCGTAGAGCCCCTGGTCCGCCGTGTAGGCAACCATATCGAAGCTGAAGGTCAGAGAGGTCTGCCCCTTCGCGCCGGCGCCTGCAGGCCCGAAGGCAACGCTCGCGTCGCCCCCGATCCTGAAGGAGGAGCTGTAGAAAGATTCCACCCCTTTGGTGGTCATGACCAGGAAGACCATCTCAGAGGATTCGGCACCGATCTGCAGGCCAAAGCTGCCTGTTCGCATCTTGTAAAACGCGGGCTCGCTCCACTCACCCGTTTCTTCATCCCGAACCAGCAATACGCCGGTCCCTCCCTCGAAACCGAAGAGCAGGGCGCCTTTGAGGAGTTGCGGCACGATGAAGATCGCCTTGGCATAGCGTGCCTGGACCTCGGTCCAACCGATACTCGGATCGGCTGAGAACTTCTCAAGCGTCAGCTTCGCCTTGTCTACGAGCTGCTGCTGCTTGCTGTACCCGTCACCGCCAACCGCCGGATTCACGGCAACAGCCAGGATGAGCGTGAAGATGACCGCGCTGGTTGCGAACATGCTGCCGAACTTACTCATTCTGTCTCCTCCCCATGGTTTGAGCTCTTGTGCACCCCTGTTTCAGCGACGATTTTGACGAGTCTACTATGAATGGAGGGAGGGAATCCACATGTAATGAAATCCGAACGAACGGGCTTCCGGCCCGGCCCCGGTCTGGTTGACATCTGGCCGCGGGATGCTATGCTCATAGGACGCGTTGTACCCTGTTCCGTGATCGACAGCTCGATCTGACATCGATTCATCAGGCATAGCCCCTTTTCTTGGTCACCGGTCCAGAGATGCCTGCCGGTGGCTTTTTTTTGCTCGGAGGAAGACCAACCATGAAAAAGACCTTGATCGTCTGTTTGTCCCTGGTCGGCCTGGGCATGATCGCCCTCGGTTGTCAGAAAAGCGACGAAGGGAAGGCGGGTGGGGTCCCCCAGGCTGCCGAGACGGGAATCGATAGCCCCGGGCAGATGCCGGTGTCCTCTGCCCAGACAAGCACAAAGGAGAATACAGTGGTGGTTCGTGTGAACGATAAGACGATTGAAGTTACTGACGTGGACCGTGCGACGGAGATCCTGCTCGCCCAGTATCGGGGTCAGATTCCACCTGAAAGGGCCGCTCAGGCCCGCACCATGTTGCGCAAGCAGGCCGTGGAAAACCTGATCAACCAGCGGCTCCTTCTCGCGGAGGCAGAGAGGAAGGGAGCCAAGCCGGACCAGAAGAAGATGGACGAGCGCTTCTCAGATACGGTTGCGCGGTTTTCTTCTCAGGAGGAATTCCAGGGCGCTCTGAATTCAATGGGTCTTTCCAAAGAAGCGTTTCAGGAGGAAATCAAAGAGGACATGATGATCGAGATCCTTCTGGATGCAGAGTTGAAAGACGTGAAATCGGTGAGCGCTGAAGAAGTGAGCGCCTTCTATAAGGACAACCCTCAGAGCTTCCAGTCGCCTGAACAGGTTCGCACCAGCCATATCCTGATGACGGTCGAACAGGGCGTTCCTGAAGAGCAACGCTCCCAGAAGCGGCTGGAGCTTGCGGGGATCAGGGGGGAGATCGAAAAGGGAGCCGATTTCGCAGAGCTCGCGGGCAAACACTCCGACTGTCCGAGCAAGGCCCGAGGCGGCGATCTGGGATACTTTCAAAGGGGCAAGATGGTCAAAGCTTTCGAGGATGCGGCCTTTTCCATGAAGCCGGGCGAGGTCAGCCAGATCGTCGAGACCGACTTCGGGTATCACTTGATCAAGATGATCGATCGTCAGGAGGCGAAGACGGCTTCGCTCGACGAAGTGAAGAGCCAGATCGAGAGCTTCTTGAACCGTCAGTCCAAGGACAAGGCGATCGGGGAGTACGTGGCCAAGCTGCGTGAGACCGCGAAGATCGAATACTCGGAAGGGTTTCAGCCTTAACCCGGTTCGAAACCTCTCGGCATTGTTCATGAAATGTTCGG
>JANQFG010000125.1 GCA_028277985.1 bacterium
ACTCCCGGATGTCCAGGCGAACCGGGCAGGTGAGCTGACAGGGGGCGTTCTTCCTGTCGATCACGTGCGTGTTCGGCACGGCCTGGGGATAGTCGATGAAGATCGCCTTACGCTTGGTCTGATCCTGGTTGTACTCGCTCGAGATCTCCAGCGGGCAGTACTGCTGGCAGAGACCGCATCCCGTGCACTTGTCCGGATCGACCCGCCTCGGATGGCGCAGGATCTTCGCCCTGAAGTTCCCGGCAACGCCGTCGAGCTCCTTGAGCTCGGCAAAGGGGATGATCTCGATGTTCTTGTCCCGGCTCACCTCGACCAGCTTGGGCGACATGATGCACATGGCGCAGTCGTTGGTCGGGAAGGTCTTGTCGAGCTGGCTCATGGTGCCGCCGATGCCGCCGGCCTTGTCCAGCAGATAGACCTTGAAGCCGGACTCCACCAAGTCCAACGAGGCCTGCATCCCTCCGATACCGGCCCCCACCACCAGGACAGCGCCAATCTTGCCGTTGTTATCTGGAGCCATGCCGTACTCTCCTATCAGGAAGCCCTGTAAAGGGGCGTTCGATCGTCGACTTTCTCGATACCCAGCAGATTCTTCCGACGCAGCTCGACCACCTCCCAGAGGATCTCCCCCGGGGTCTTCCCGAGCTTCTCTGCGATCTGTTTGACGGACAGCGCCTCATCCCCGATCACCTCGAGGATCCGGCATCGCAGGTATTCGGTCTCGAAGATTGCGTCGTAGCAGATGTTGATCTGCCTGTCAGCATACAGCTCACCGTAGACGTTCTTCCCCTTGAGGAAAGATTCCTTGTCCAGCAGCATCCGGAGCTTCTCGCCCATGTCCGGCCGCTGCTTCTCGATGAGGGCCATCATCTCATCACGGGTCGGTTGCTCGAGTTCGAACTTCTCGCTTTCCATTCTTAGCCTCCCCTGTATTCTTGGGGATTGGGGTTAGGCCTGACCCCTGATCCCTGATCCCTGACCCCTGCTCTTCAGGCCAGAGCGTAACGGTTGAGAAGCTCCCTCGGATCCACGAAGCGCTTCCGCCACTGCTTGTTGCCCAGCTCTGCGCCTGCGGCCACCGCAAGGAGGTCGCTGATGTAGAAGACCGGCATGTGGTAAGGCACCGACTTCTCGCTGCGGAGCTTGTCCTGGTTCACATCCAGGTTGGTCTGGCATAGCGGGCAGGTGGCAACGATCGCGTCCGCCCCAAGCTGGTAGGCCATGTCGTACATCTTCTCGCAGAGCTGGACCGAAACCGGGGCGTCGATCAGGGAGAATCCGGCCCCGCAGCAGTCGGTCTTGAAGGGCCAATCCAGCGGCTCCGCGCCGACAAGCTTGAGGAGCTGCTCCATGGACTGGGGGTTCTCCCGATTGTCAAAGCTTGCAACCCCGGGCGTCCGTGTCAGATAGCAGCCGTAGTAGCAGACCACCTTCATGCCGCCCAGATCATGCTTCTTGGCGTGCAGGATCTGATCCGAGCCCACCTCGCCCCACAGGATCTCCAGGATGTTCTTGACCTGTACGGTCCCCATGTAACGCAGGGGTGCAATGACCTCGTTGATCTCGGCGGCCAGATCGTCGTTCCTGCGGATCTTGTCGGCCGCGGTGAGCATGCGGGTGTAGCACGCCGAGCAGGGCACCAGCAGGGTGGTGAGGCCCTGTTGTTCGGCGAGAGCCAGATTCCGGGCGGGCAGAGCCAGCCCGAGCAGTTCGCTCGTGGAATGGGCCGAGGAGGCGCCGCAACAATTCCAGTCCGAAATCGGCACGAGCCGGGTGCCCAGCTTGGAGAAGCACATCTCCAGGGAACGGGCATAGTCGTTCGAGGAGGCGTCCAGGGAACAGCTCTTGTAATACCCTATTCGTTTCATTTCTTCCCTCCCCGCTCTTCGACCCGACGGTAGATCTCCCGGAAGGCCTTCTTGTTCGAAACGCTTTCCGGCAGAATGCCCAGGCGGCCCTTCAGGAACATGCGCAGGCCCAGGCCGGCATTCTGAAAGGCCTGACCCGTCTTGAGCTGGTAGCGGGCCAGCAGCTCGCCCTCGAAGGTCCGGCCCCTCTTTCTTACGTTATCCAGAAAATACTTGTGGAACAGGGCGACATTTTCCACGGCAGGCTTGCTGCCCTTCTGAAACACCCTCTCTCTCAAGGAATCGATGACCAGGGCGATATCGATATCGTTCGGGCACCGGATGCTGCAGGTGTTGCAGGTCAGGCAGACCCAGATCGTCTTCGACGCGAGGAGCTCATCTTCCAGCCCGAGTTGGACCATGCGCATGATCTGGCTGGGAGGATAATCCATGGCAAAGGTCATCGGGCAGCCTGCGCTGCATTTCAGGCACTGGTAACACCGGTACACATCCTCACCGTGTTCGGCCTTTATCTCTTCGGCCAGGCCCCGCTTCGGTTCGAGGACCGGCTTTTCCTGAGGGGCTTGTTCGCTCAAGGCTCTACCCTCCATACGAGGCTCATCGGTATATGCCTCAATCCATTGAAGATCGTTTCGGAAACCCCTCCCTATAGGAGCCCGAAACTGAATGAGTACTCATTCAATCCAGTATAGTCCCCGGCGGCTTCGGTGTCAAGATTGCCACACGGGGCAGAAACAACAAAAAGCCAAGTAAAACAATAGGATAGTCTTGCAGGTTTCTTGTCGAATAGGGTCCTTCGTAGTGTAGGTCTCGTCTTACTCGCGGGGAGAATCCGTGGCGAGGCCCAAAAGTTCCTTACATTTGTCCACGGCCCGGGCGGCGTCCGGTGCATACCCGTCCGCTCCTGCCGCCTGCGCCTTGTCTGCGTCCAGTACGGCGCCGCCCACGAGCACCTTGACTCCGTCGCGCACGCCTTCCTTGTCCAATGCCTGGATCGTCTGCTCCAACCAGGGGAGGCTCGTCGTCAGCAGGGCGCTCATGGCCACGACCTGAAATTCGCCCTTGCCCGCCTCGGCCACAAAAACCTCCGGATCCACGTCAATGCCGAGATCCTTGACCCGAAAGCCCGCACCCCGAAGCATCATGGACACGATATTCTTGCCGATGTCGTGCTGGTCGCTCTTCACTGTCCCGATCACCACCGAACCGCGAGGCTGCACGCCCGCCTCGGCAAGCAGGGGCTCCAGAAGCTGCGTCCCCCTGTTGATCGCGTGGGCGCACAACATCACCTCGGGCAGAAACAGCAGCCCGTCGGAGAAGTCCTTCCCCACCTTCTCCAGGGACGCGATCAGGCCCTGATTCAGCAGATGGACCGGGTCGGTGCCCTTTTTTAGGAGACCTTCCACGATCTCGACGGCCTTCCGGTCATCGCCGTCGTGAACGGCCTGATGAAGTAGATCGAACGTTTCCACCAGCACCCGTCCTAGTGAACCCTAGTGAGTCAAAAAGGCACGAAAGACAGAACCTCTATTTTATAACAAAAGAGAGAAGAAATAAACACGTGCGGGTGCCCTGTCCCGGGAAAAGGCTGCAGAGCTTCGCCCCGAAATGAGTGGCTGTCCCCGATTTAAAAGCGTGCGTGAGTATCAGGCGGCAAAGGCGAGCACGCGAGCCGGGTTTTCCTTCCCGATGGTGTCGATCTGCGAATCGCTCATGCCCTTCTGCCGCATGAGAGGGATCACACACGTCAGCAGATAGGCGTAACCTTCCCCGCCGTACCGGGTCAGGTGGTGTTTGGTGCAGATATCCTGGGAAACCAGGATCTTCTCTCCGTGGCCGGCATCGATCAGTTGCCGAATGTAGTCGATCCGCATGGCATCGTTCGGCATGTCGATGGGGGCCAGGGGATAGAAGCTCGATTCCTGCCCGAAGAGGTCGAATTCCAAACAGCATCCCGTCTCGGCCAGCCGGATCATGGAATCCAGGTCAAAAAGGGTGCGGTCGATATGGCACATGATGGTCCGCGTGGGCTCGCCACCCTCTTCGGAAACCACGCGCATCGCCTCGAAAGGGCCCTCAACGCTCCGACCGGGATGGATGCTCAACGAAGCCCCGCTCCTGCGTTGCGCCTGAACGGCACCCCTCAGAACCTTCTCCTCGTCCGGGTGGACCGGCCAGCTCAACCCGATCTCGCCGATGAGGCCCGCCTTGATTCCGGTATCACCGAATCCCTCTGTGATCTCCGTGAGAATCCTTTCCGCAATCTCTTCCTTGCTCCAGTTCGAAAGCTCCGGCGGGTGGTATTCCATCTGGTAGAAGCCGCTTCCCGCCACGATGTGGACGCCCGTCTCCCGGGACACCCTCACCAAAGCTTCTGGGTTCGGGTCAATGCCCTGGATGGTCTGGTCGATGATCGTGCCCCCACCCGCTGACCCGAATTGCCTCATTTCGTCGATCGCGATCTCCTCATCGTCCAGAAAGAGGTTCTCCGGGTTGGATATCCAGTTTCGGCGCAGGGCGCCCAGGTCCTCCATCCGGATCGGCTCTCCCTTCAGATCGCGCAGATTCGGCGGTATGAGGTTCACGAACAGATGCTCGTGAGCATGCACAAAACCCAGCTCGGCGGGCTCGACCGGCCCCAGGACGGTTTGGACCTTGCCGGACAAAGCTGACATGACGGACCCCCTTTCCGTGACGCGATGCGCATTGACATTTTCATCATTTCATACATGGTTTCGACCCGGATGACCACCCCGGGGGCCTTCACGGGTTTTGCTGCGGCGGGTCGGAAACGGATCTTTTCGAGACATCAGGGCTTCTAATCAGGAATGAGCCTCGCAGAGCAAACTCCCTGCCTGGAACGAAGTTCCACGGACAGGAGAATAGAGAATTGGACAGACTTGATGGGCCTGTGGCGGGACCCCTGGCGCCGGATGTGGGCCCGAAGGGCGGTCACGATCCCTCTCTATTTCGCCGCCTTTGCCCTCTTTCTGGCCTTGTTTCCTGTTCTGGCACCTCTCGCAGCCATCACGGATCTGGTTCGGCGGTCCAGATTCGCGCTTCTGCGAATGCTCGTCTTCCTCCTCCTCTACTTCTCCTTCGAGGTCTTCGGCATCCTTGCAAGCCTGTTCCTGTGGCTCGTGGGAGGCCCCTGGGTCTCTTCCGATACGGAACGCTACCTGAGATGGAACTTCAAGCTTCAATGCTTGTGGGCTCACGCCCTGGCAGGCGGCGCCTTCAGGATCTTCTCCCTTCGACTCGATGTGGAAGGGCTGGAAGACTACAGCGATCGATCCATCCTCTTGTTCACCCGTCACGTGAGCACAGCGGATACGGTCCTGCCCGCGCTGCTCATTACAGTCCCGCAGGGCGTCATGCTGAGGTACGTGATCAAACGGGAGCTCCTTGCCGACCCTTGCCTGGACATCGTTGGAAACCGTTTTCCCAACTACTTCATAAGGCGAGGTTCGGGTCAAACGGACAAAGAGCTGGCAGCGATCAAGCTGCTGACAGAGGACCTGAGGCCCGGTCATGGTGTCTTGATGTATCCGGAAGGCACGCGTTACACCAAGAAGAAGCGGGAGCGGATCCTCCAGAGATTGGAGGAAGCAGGGGACAAGGAGGCGCTCGACCGGGCCCGTGCCATGCCCCTGGTGCTTCCCCCGCGTCTTCCCGGCTCGCTCGCGCTCCTCGAGGCAAACCCGGGTGCGGATGCCGTATTCTGTATTCACACGGGGTTCGAATCCACCATGTCCATGGCGCAGCTCTGGCGCGGGGATCTGGTCAAGACCTGGGTGCGGGTGAAATTCTGGCGCGTCCCCTTCGATGACATCCCAAAGGACAGAGACGCCCTGTCGACCTGGATGTGGGATCAGTGGGCTGAGGCGAACGCCTGCCTTCAGGCCTGGAGGGACTCGGAATGAACAGATCCCTCGAGAAGCTCCTCCTTTTGTGCCTCCTCCTGCTCCTCCCCTCTGCCGGCACGTTTGCACAGGAGACGGAGGTGGTCTACTGGGGGGCAGCGAGAGACGAGCAGGGGAAACTTCTATACAAAGAGAAACACATCACGAACTACGTAGACGGAAGAATAAAAGAATCTCTCACCCTGTACCAGGATCCCGCAGGGCGGGAAATTGCCACGATGGAGTCGAACTACGACCGGAGTCTCGCAATGCCGACCTATGTCTTCAAGGACTACCTGAGGGACTACGAGGAGGGGCTCAGGTTCAGGGACGGCGACTATTACATCTTCAACACGGAAGGCAAGAAGGGGGAAAACGAGAAGCGGCTCAAGGACGCAAGCAACGTCTTCTCCTGTCAAGGCTGGCACTATTACGTGGTGGAGAACCTGGAACGACTCGAACGGGGCGAAGTGTTCAAGATCAGGCTCATCTTCCCGAACAAGCTTCGGGCCTACGAGTTCAAGATCGAGAAGGTCGACTCAGAAGGGGATCTCGTCAGGGTGAAGGTCAAGTTCGCGAACTGGCTCGTGAGCTGGTTCGTTCCCCAGCTGGACCTTCTCTACAGCAAGAAGGACAGGAAGCTGATCGAATACCAGGGCGTTTCGAACATCTTCGACGAGAATGACGATCTGCAGGAGGTCCGGATCACCTATTCGGACGATGTTCCCACCGATTAGATTTAACCGGCTAAATCCAACCGAGAATGCCCGCAAAAACCAGCAGGGCGAGCACGTTGACGGCGTACAGGCAACCCACCGCAAGGGTCTTGGCCCTCAGGGTTTCGAGGTCGTAGACCCAGTAGGTGACCCTGATCAAGGGAAAGTATGCGGCAAAGATGATCAGCCAAGGCGCCCGCGCGCACCAGAACGGGTAGTCCCAGGTGAGCGCCCCGGCCAGATTGAGCAGAATCTCCACGAAGACGCAGAAGGCTGCGAACCCGATCGCACACACCAGCCGATTCGGAAGCCCCAGAAGCTTTGCCTTCTTGTCTCGAGGCAGGACCTTGGTAAAGGCGATGCCCGCAATGGCGAACATCATGGAGATCTCTATGTTCAGACCGATCAGAAGCAGGTAGGCGGTGTCACCGGGGGCACCCCAGAGGGGGGCCTTCTGCGTGAAATGGAAAACAAGGGCGTTCAGGATCTCGAAGAACCAATCCGTGCCCCAGAGGGCCAGGCCGGCGAAGATTGCATTCCAGTTCTTCTTCTCGACTTCGAGAAAATAGAAGAGCACGACCATCGCAAAGAGCGGAATCACGTACCACTGGAACTGGGAGGCATCACGCAGGATCGAGAGGGCCGCTGCAGCCGATTCCGTCGGCATCTTCTTCCTTTCAGCTCAAGTCAGTGTTTCAGGCCTTTCTTGTCCAGGAGCATTTCCATGAAGGCATCGGCCCGGGTCTGAAACTGGGCCACCGAGAAGTTGTTCGCGTCCATGTGGTCTCCATCGATGACCACCGAGGGTACATCCAGCTCCTCCTCCAGGGCGCGCTTCATATCCATCTGTCCAAGGGTAATCGGTACGCAGGATTTGTTGCTGTGCAGCACGGCACCGTCGATGTGGTAGTCCTTGCAGGCCTTGAGGACCATGTCCCGGCGCTTCTTGACCGAGGTACAGGAAACCATCGGGTAGGAGACCAGGGACTTGCGCGCCAGGGACTCGATCGGCTTGTCCGGATCGAGGCGCATCGACCAGGCAGCGGAATAGGTCTCTGCCACCACCACCCCGCCCATCTTCTCGAAGTAGTTGAACAGGCCCATGTTGTACCAGAGGGGAATGTTATCCCAGAAAAGCCGGATCTTCTCCTCTTCGATCATGCCGATCCCGTTCTCAGCCCTTTCCTTCACCTCGTCGCGAAGCTCGGTCAGGAAATCCACGGCAACCTGCGTTCCCTGTCGGGTGACCATGACGAACATCACGCCCAGCTCCGCTGCCGAGATGGGCGTAGGAATGAACCGCCGGTAGCTCATGATCTCGTCCCACAGCTCGCAGGCCCGGTCCGAGAGACGGACTACCTCCTTCAGACGGTCGTAATCGAGCTTTCGGCCCGTGGTTTCGGTCAACCAGTCGATCAGCCGGTGCGTCTCGCTCACGCAGTACTCCAGGTGGTGCTGTCGGATGTTCTCATAGCCGACCTGAGGCAATTCAGCGGTGTGGACCTTGGCCTTCGGAAACCTACGCTCCATGGTGTGCAGGATCTTCATGGCCGGAACGCATCCGCCGTAAGCTGAGATGATCAGGTCAGGCTCGGGAAGTCCGCCCAGGGGGACGCCCTCGTCATTCATCGGCCCATACACGTAGCCCACAATGTTCCGGAGGTATCCGCAGAGGTCACGGGAGAAGCCCATGCCCTCCGAGACCTCGAAATTCTTCGGCGAAAGCCCGAAGGCCGCGCAAACGGGTGACCAGTTCTCCGGAAAGACGGGCTGGAGGTCCATGGCATAGAAGAGCTCGATGACCCCGTTCATGGGAGGCATCCAGCCGACGGGCTTGCCCTGGGCCTTCGCCTCGTGTCCCTCGAGGTAGAACTCGGCCACCACGCGGTTCAACTCCTGTGCGGACCGGAGACGCTTCTGAGATTTCTTCGCCTTTTCCATTTCAATCCCCCAGCATTTCCAGGAAGGATTCGACCCGGGTCCTGAGCTGCCCCTCGTTCAGGCCGGTCTCTTCCATTTCCACGACCAGGCCTCGAACTCCTTCTGCGTCGAGCGCTTCCAGGACGACAGGCAGGTCGGCCAGGTGGGGCGTGCAGAACTTCTGAAGACAGAACACAACGCCCTTGGCCCCGGAAGCCTTTGCCAGATCCGCAAGGACCGGCGCCCGCTCCTGGGCCTTCATCCGGGCCGGGCAGGGAAATCGCTTGAAGTGACGGTCCATGAGCCGGTCGATCGGATCTTCCCCCTGGCCCGTGGGCGGCGAGAAGCCTCTCAGCCCGGTACACAGGTCGTCCCCCACAACACGCGCACCCGAACCCTCCAGGATCTCCAGAACCCTCGGTTCGTCGATCACGCTCCCGGAAACCAGTACGGGCACACCGTTCGTGACCACGCTCGTCTGGTCCTCGGCTGCAGCCACGAATTCCTGGAGCATGGGCAGGTAGTCCTCGGGCGGGGTCACGAGACCCGCCTGCACAACGGAGAGAAGATCAACCGCTGACAGAGCCAGACGCCCCTGAGACCGCTGCTGATACAACTTGAGTGAGAGACTCCTGATTTCGCCGTAGAGGTCCAGGGAAGCGGCCAGGGTCTCGTCGGTGAGTCTGCCACCGATGCCGTTCAGCTTCTCCTCCAGTTCTGCCAGGGCCTCCCGCAGGTAGGTGCGGGCCTCGGGGGTGTCCTGATAGGGAAGAGGCACCGTGTGGTAGAGCTCTCCCGGAACATTCAACTCCCAGATGTTGATCAGTCCGCAGGCCACGTCACAGGTGTAGCCCTGGACCACTCCGGACAGGAAGTCGTACTCCCCGCGTAGCGCCTTCTCCAGGGCCTGGCGCAAGTAGGGGCAGATGAAGGTCGGTGTCAGTGAGGCCGCCTTCTCGACGGACGCCCCTCCTCCCAGGATACGGAACGGGACAAAGCCGGCGGCGTGGATGATTTCGATGGGCGTGTACGTGCAGAAGTAGCCCAGAACCTTGCGGCCCCCTGACGCGAGGTCCGTGAGCCGCTCCCTCTGGTCGCGTACCGCGTCTTGGAAAGGCTGGATCGGCAAAGCGGTCATGCGGGTTCCCCCCTCGCTCAATCTTGGTACAGAAGGGTCGTTGAACCGGTCAGTTTAGCACGAGGGGGCGTACTGCGGCTAGTGAGTGCGGCGGCCTGTACCTCCTACACCGGCCTCACGATCGAGGACGAGGACGACGACGAGGAGGAGTTAAATCACGAGGTCCTTGAAGTTCCTTGGGTAATCTTCATACATGCGGAGCGCTTCTTCGTAGCCCAGATCTTCGACGACCTCGATCGCCTTCCGGAGATGCCGGTACTGCCCGAAGTGGCTTCTGGATTCCAGGTCCTCCTCGATGGAGGAATCCGGCAGGTTCGCTGCATGGCGCTTCAGGAAGCCCGGCAGCAGGGCGTGCAACACCCCACCCACGAGCGCCTCTTCGACAGCCATCCAGTCCTCGACGATTTCTTCCAGGCCCTCGGCATTCTTCGAAGGGTTCGCCTCGAACTGTTCGCGAATGGCCCGATGGGTCTGCTCCCTCACGGCGATGTGGAGCGTCTCCTCGACCGGGACGGTCAGGACGGTGAACGGATTCCGGGCCGTTGTCTGCCAGATCGTGTATCTGTCCCAGGTGAACTCCGGCTGACCCTCGCCCCGGAGCAGGATGTTCGTCGTGTATGAGCCCACTTCCCCGAGAAAGGTCTTGCGGCTCAGATCGATCTTCAGGGGGTTTCGACCCGGGCTCGAAAAGACGTACGTACCCTTCACCTCTTCGGCAAGGTTGTGCACCAGAAAGACCGTCACCCCGGTGGCCGGGATTGCAGGATTTTCCTCGGCAAGGGTTACGATCCTGACGTAGGGGTTCTCGAGTCCCGTCTTCTGCAGTGTGTAGTCGATCACGTGACCACAGTAGTCCCCGAACAGCCTTGCCATCTTCGCTCGCCTTTCGGGAACGAAGAGCAACCTTTGTCTGGAGTTCTCGAGCCTCCACTCGATGTCTCCCGGTCCCAGATCCCTGCGGATGTTCCTCAGGAGTTTCGGGTGCTGGTTGAAGAACCCGGGACCAAAGGAACGCGCATCGTTGTCGACGACGTCCTCAAAGGGGTTGAAGGCGTAGAGCGGGGCCTCTTCCTTCTGCTGGTTCTTCAGGAGCTCGATGAGGGAAGCGTGGTCTCTCGGCTTTGGAAAGGAGGAATCAGGCATGAGAAGGAAGGCGACCAGCAAGACGCCGCCTGCGATCGCTATCGTCCGGAGAGATCCTCGTTCCCACATGTTGCTGCCTTCCCGTGCTCGAGATCGTGTGAATGCCTTACTTCAACCGATCGGCACAAGAGGCAGAATTCTTGATAGAAAAGAAGGGTTTAGGGATCAGGGGTCAGGGATACGACCAATAGATCAGCCGTCATTCCCGTGGAGCCTGTCCCCGCGAAGGCGGGGAACGGGAATCCAGGAGGGGTGTGAGGGATGGGAACGACATTCCGAGAGCGAATCGTGTAGCGAATGGCGAATGGGGTCGGACCAAGCCAAATCCCCGATCATGAAATGAATTTTCGGTTTAGAAAGGCAAGAATGGGCCTTAGACGCGGATGAGACTGCCGGACCTATTCTAAGACCTGAAAAGAATCTCTTTCAGCTCTGTAATTGTTGAATCTCAGATGCTTAGCTTGGTCCGACCCCATTCACAGATGGCTTCATGATTCCGGGATCTCGCCGCTGGCTGGACTCTAGGGTACCGTGACGCTCCCTGTGCTGTTTGCGAAGACGAAGTCCATCATGGGCCCTAGGACTTCGCTCTCGCGGTGCCCCGGCCGGTCCGCGGCAGCGAAGAGCACGTCCTGGTGGTTGTATCCCTCAATATCGGAGGCATTGATGTTGAGGAGCGGAAGATCCTCGATCCGGTCGTTGTGCAGGAAGTTGAGCCCATAGCCGGAAGCGTAAGGGCCGGAGGCCGCCTGACTGTCCAGGCCGATCCGCGTCGTGTAGTACCATTCCGGGAAGTTCGTGTCCCCCCAGTAGAGGCTCACGGCCACGTCCTGGATATCCACCATCTCCTCTCTCCAGGTCGTGTACAGTTGAATGCCTGCCGTGTCCAGATAGTTCGGATCCGAAGCGTTTCCGACCTCGTCGAAATTGACCCAGGAGTACAGGGGCCCCGTACCGAGATCGGTAGGCGGACCCGCGTCCCATGGAATGAACAGGCCATCCGTGTCGATCCCGAACAACCCGAGCAGATCCGCAAGCTCACCCGGGAATTCCTTTTCCACGACCGCGCCTCCCTGGAGGAAGCCCATGCTCGTCTGAAGGATCCCCACCGGGTTGAAGTTGTCATCGAAGAAGGCGCCCAGGACTGCTTCGTTGGTGTAACGGAAATCGGCAAAGGAGGGCGTGTCGGTCAGAAAATGGGGCAGATCCCTGGAATGGAGAAGACGCATCAGGCTCGCAACCGAATCGGAATAGGGCACGTCCCGGGCCAGGACGGATTCGTCGTCCGGAAACAGATGGGCGTTCATGCCGAGGAGCTCGAACAGTGCCAACGCCTCCGGCGTCACACCCAGGAGCAGACTAAGGCGCGATGCCGCGCCGCTGCGGATCTCCGCCACGCGTTGGGTGTACTCCGACTCCTCGATGTATGTGCCGGTCCGGGCTCCGACCCGGCCGTCCAGACCGATCAGGCCGGCGCAGAGGTTGAAGCCGGCGTCCGCTTCCGTTGTTTCGTTTCCATCGAAATCCCAACCGGCGAAATGGGAGGCGTACCCACCTCCTGCCGAGTGTCCGCCCACGAACACGGTCTCCTTTGGGTCCGCTGTGCCGGGAAGCATCTCGGCGATGATCGTCCGGACATCGTCCATCAGGAGCTTGAGGCCGAACTCGGACAGGAAGGGTACGTCCGGTTCGCCGAGGAATCCCTGAAATACTTTTCCATTCACCTCCGCCCCTCGGTAGTAGTAATCCACCACGATGCTCGGGTCCCCCGCCGCCTCGGCGGCGTTCATGCCGGTCAAGTCCTCCAGGCAGTTCGTCCTTCGATCCAATGCCCATACCTCGAGGCTCCCGACCCCTGCGTCTGCCTCGGCCATGGACACGAGCTGCCGGCCGATGTAATCGAAGCTGTTGGCCCCGCCCATGAAGCCGGGAATGAGAACCAGAATCGCCTCCACCGCCTTGGGCGCCCCTACGGTTTCGGGCCGGTATCTTGTGAATCGTATGTAGTCACAGTCCCAGCCGCAGATGAGGCCCGCCGGGATCTCTCCGTTGTCCCTCGGGTAAGGCGAGTAGACAAGCTCTTCCTCCACGATAACAGCTTGTGAAATCGGCTCGAGATCCGCCGGGTCCACGGGCGCTTCCGGAACAGGTCCACCGGGCTGATAGCAGGCCGGCAGCAGGAACATCGAAACAACCAGGATCCATACGATCTGCAGGGATGTCTTCATAGCGCCACCCTCTCCCAGAATATTACAGGCTTCCGTCCGTTCACTTTGGTTTTAGATGCTTCTTATCCTCCTGTGAATCCCGAATCCGAAAAAACAGTTCAGTCCGCCGAGGAGGTGGCTTTCAGCACGATTGATTCACCAGTAGGCGTCGCCGTAAGAATCCATCCTCCGGGAACGGCCCTCAGGCTGTCTTCGGAAAGCCCTGTCATCGTGAGCGTCGGCGAACCCTCCCCGGGGATCCACAATTCGAGTGGAGCGGCAGGTAGCTCCACTGTGCCGGACAGATCGAGGGTCCGGGCTGCAGGATCTGAGACGAACTCGATCAGGCCGGGAAACCGTCGCGGATAGGGGCGGGAAAGAACGCGCGCGTTGTTCTCCTCGAACCCGATTATCACACCTGCCGGTTCGTGCGGGTCCCCGCACCGAGCCACGACCAGGTTGCCGGACATCTCGTGCAACTCTCCATCCGGCCAGCTCACGCCGTGGGGGTCTCCGCAGGATTGCTTCCACTGCCACCAGGCCCCGCCGATCTGAAACTCGTCCTCGAGCGCTGCGTATCTGGCGGCATATTCACCGCCGTCGTCCCAGAACCGTCCCCATTCACCACACCAGAGCGGCGTGCCGTAGACGTGCGCCTCACGCTCGGCCCGCTCGAAACCCTCTCGAAGGGGCCAGAGAACCGTCCCAAGTAGCGACACATCCACGGTGATCGACTCGGCGTAGATGTGGGGCGCATAAACGATCTGTCTGTCATCCGTGAAGGGATGCGGCTCCTCCTGGAGGATCCCGGACCAGAGCACGGTCGGCTCGAAAAAGACGATCTTGGCCGGACCACCCGACTCGGCAGCTCGAATCGCCTCGATCGTCCTCCGATAGAAGGTTCCCTTTCGCTCGCGAACCGTTCGTGCGTAGCGTTCGCCCCAGTGGGGCTCGTTCAGCAGGTCGTAGCCTGCAACCGTGGTGTCGTCCCGGAAAGCCCCGGCCAGCCACGCCCAGGTATCCACCAAGTGTTGTTGAATGCCGTCCCGATCGTCCCAGAAGCTCTCGGTGGCGCGCATGACGGTAGGTGAAAGCTCGCGTACCATCAGACGGCAGCCCGAAAGCCCGTCCGAAAAGGTGGCCCATTCGGGCGCACCATCCCAACCCACCGCAGGCTCGAAGGGCGGCTCGCAAACCTCGTCACGGCCCGAGTGGATATACTTCCCCCACGAGTCCTGGTGCATGTCGAGCACCACATAGACCCCGAGCTCCCGCGCCCAACCCACCGCCTGGCGAACGCGATCGAGGTAGGCCTCATCCCAGACGCCCCGCTCCGGCTCGAGTGCGCTCCAGTGGACGATCAGCCGGATCACGTTGAAGCCCAGGGCCGCGATCTGCTCCACGTCCGTTCTTGAAAAAGGAAAGACCGGGGGAATATCCGCCCTTGCCTGGAAGTAGTCGCCGAGCTGATTCACGTTCACGCCCCGCAGAAGAACGGTGCGGTCCTGTTCATCCACGATCCTCCTCCCTTCCACACGCAGAGCCGGCAGATCCGTTCCAGGGGGCGCGACGGGAGGGGCCGCCTCCTCGGAGCTCGAGCAACCTGTAAAGACGGCAAATGCGAGGAGCAGAAAGAAGGCATTGCACAGGCAACTCCGGGTCGCTTCCATGAAGGTTCCTCCCCAGGGGCTATAGCACCCGCGTGAGATAGGACGCCGCGAGGATGAGGATCAACAGGTGTAGGCACTGGTCGAGCACGTTCAGCAGGAACCAGCTGCGGAACCCTGGCTCGAACCAGACCACGCCGGGATCCTTCACAAACCGATACAGCTTCAGGAAATCGACCCTCTTGGAGTGGCTTGCCTTTTCCAGGGGCTCGGGACAGACCTGTTTCTCGATTCTCAGCCGGAAGGCATCGATCAGGAAATGGGCAGCCGAAATCATCAAGGCGCAGATGAGGACCGTCCGGTTCAGCTTGTCCACGAGCAGAAGAAGGGTCGTGAGGAAGACGATGACCGTATGGAGGCCCAGGACGAAGAACCGCCGGGCCACGGAGCCGCTCCGCTTATCAGAAGCAAACAAATTCAGGGGTATATCGCTCAACAGGTGGGCGATCAGGAGACGGAAAAAGATACACATAGATATTCAGGTTATACCGACCGCCACCATGCCGTCAAAACACGATTTCCTTAGCATAGAAAGAGGGGACGTTGTTTAATTCGTTAACTTTCGGACGGCTCTAGATGGGAATGGAGTCGGCAAGACGAAAGTTAACGAATTAAACAACGTCCCCTCAATGGTGCTAGGTCATCAGGACGAAGTGCTGCTGCTCCTTGCTCGTCGAGACATCGACGAGGGCGGGGCTATCGCTCCCGGTGGCGTCCTGCAGGGCCGGCTCGAGGTCCGAGGGGTGCTCGACCTTGATGCCCACGCAGCCGATGGACCTGGCAATCCCTGCAAAATCCGTCTCAGGGTATTCGGTCGCAATGGCACGGCCCGGCGCCTGGTAGTCCAGAACGTTCCCGAGGCAGGCGTTGTTCACGACCACGTAGCTGATCGGCACCTCGTACTGCTTGGCCGTCTGCAGGGTGTGGAGCATCATCATCATTCCCCCGTCACCGCACACACCCACCACGCGCCTGTCCGGGACAATCATCTGTGCGGCCAGGGCTGCGGGAATCCCCCAGCCCACACCCGCAGCTCCTCCAGGGGATATCAACTGGCCCGGGCTCTTTGTCTGGAAGAGGTTGGCCATGAACATGCGGTTGTTTCCGCAGTCCAGGACCACGAGGTCGTCCGGCCCGACGGTTTCGTTGAGCCCGCGGACGATTCTCTCGGGCATGACCGGTGAGGCGTCCGAGTCCAGGGCCTCGCTCGTGAAGAAGCCACACTCCGCCTTGAACTTCTGCAGGCTCCGGACCCGTTCCTGCACATCCGACCTGGATGGGCGGGTCCGGATCGCGTCGAGGATCGCCTTGAGGGCGGCTTTGGCGTCGGAGGTGATGCCCAACGTTACCGGGTACATCCACCCCGCGTTCAGGGGCTCGATGTCGATCTGCACGATCTTCTGCTGCTCGGGCTTGATGAAATCCGGAGAGAGCATCTTGGTGTTGTCCGGCGCGAGACACGTCCCCACGGCAAGGAGAAGGTCCGCGTTCGTTACCTTTTCGTTCGCCGTCCTCTGACCGATCTGACCGATCGTCCCGAGGGCTAGATCGTGGGTTTCCTCGATGGCGCTCTTTCCCATGAAGCTCGTCGCCACGGGCATACCGATCTCCTCTGCAAGCCCTCTCACCTCATCGTACGCCCTGGACGCGTGGACTCCCCTGCCGACAACCATGACCGGGTCCTGTGCCTCGAGAAGAAGTTCGGCAACCTTCTCCGCATCCTCCCAGGAAATCGAAGGGGCCGAAACGCGCAGGTGCCCTTCAAGGGGATGAATCGGGGGGCTGGCTACCGCCGGGTCGAACTGAGAAAGAGCCGTGTTCCAGCGGAACAGGACGCAGGCAGGGCCGGGCCGGCCTGTGGTGGCATGCTTGATCGCCAGCCGGGTCCCGTGCACGAGCTCTTCCGGGGTGTTCGCGACCGTGGTGTACTTGGTCATGGACCGCATGATGCTCGGCAGGTCGATCGACCCGTACTCCCCTCCAACGCATTGATAGGGTGCGAACTGAAGCAACCCTGCATAGTCGGACAGGTCGGCGAGGATGAGCATGGGCGATCCGGCCAGGGCAGCCTCCATGATCCCGAAGGCGGCGTTCGACCCGATCCAGGCTCCCTGGGCGATCACGACGCCCGGCTTGCCCGTGAGCCGGCCGTACACGTCTGCCATACAGGAAGCGCCCCCTTCGTGTCGGCAAAGCACCGCACGGATCTCGTCCTGCCGGTCCGCGATCGCATCGTACAGAAAGATGGTGGCGCCCCCCGGCATGCCGAATACATGATCGATGCCTGCCTGCACAAGGGTATCCACGACAAGATCGGTGGTCTTCTGCATGGTCATTCTCCTTTTGGGTCTAGTACTCTGTCGGAATCTCCCGGCGCACCTCTGTGAATCGATTCAGAGCATCCGCAACTTCCATCATCCTGGCCAGATCCCCCTCGAAGCGAATCAGGCCTTCGGTCACCGCCTTTTCGATCGTCAGCTTCGCCGTGTTGATCTTCATGAAGGTTTCGTAAGATGCCAGGGTCGTGGCCGTCGCCTCTGTCTTTCCGATTTCATCCTGTGTCCCAACAATGGTCTCGGAAAGTTTCCCGTCCCGGAAGCGCCAATACAGGAACCTTGTCTCCCCGTCCGGACAGGCCTCGATCACGTTGTTGATGTCCGCCGTAAAGTCGCCGGCCAGCCTGGCGAACTCAGCGTCCCGGTTCACCGCATCTTCGCACAACTGCTGCCACTCGATTGAGAGATAGCGGACGGTAGAGACCTCCTCTGTTTGTTTCCGCGCTCGCTCTTCGGCCATCTCTGCGCGCACGCGCACGGTGGCTTCCTGATCCACCGTCGGGCCCTTCTCATCGATCACCACCCCGTAGTCTCGCCGGGCGCCCTCCAGGGACACGTACTCGTCGAGCACATCTTCCAGAACGGCTGCCGGATCCCGTTCGAGGGGGTCCCCCCATCCGCCGCCGCCGCCCATTACAGCGAGCGAGATGTTGCCCGCTGAGAGCGGCTCTTCAAAAGCGGTCTGCAGGACTTCCATTTCGCCCGGCGTCCCGGCCCGCAGCAGGATCCGGTTCGGCGCGCCGTCCATGCCCCCGTTGAAACCTCGCATCGGATACTTCGTGCCGATAAGGTACGTGTGCAGAAACATGGGCGCAAGGGCCTTGATCCCCACGTCCGCGCCCAGGCCTCCTCGCCATTTGCCTG
>JANQFG010000006.1 GCA_028277985.1 bacterium
TCGTCATCGGATAGCGGTTGCCCGTCGCGCCCGACGACCACCACTTCCGCTTCGGCCGCTGCTCTTGCCTCTCCGTCGCCCGCCCAGCCGCACGCCGCAGCGGAATGCGCGGGAAGCAGCAAAAGCGAAAGCAGGAGTCCGAGCCTCAATGAGTCCTTTGGTCCGAATACTCTTCTATGGTCCAACCGCCGCCTCCAACATCTCCTTGGCAAGCTGCTGAAAAAGGGCTGACACTGCACCTGCATCCTTCGAGACGCCCGCCGCGCGGGCTCCAAGGAAGAGGAGTTCCAAAGAGTTAACCTCACGCTTCGCCGGAATTCAATCGCGCTCTCTTTCTCTCTGACAGGCTTTCCGAGTGAGTGCTTCGGGCTCAAGTCCTATTACCTCCCCCTGAAAGGGGGAGGTCGGCGAGGGGCGCAGACAAGCGTGGGCAGCCTGCGCAGGCTTGGCTGCGTGCTCGTCGGGAGGGGGTCCACAGGACGGCCTCTGTCGGATGAAGTGGCCCCCTCCCCAACCCTAGTCGGGTGTTCCCGACTTGGGCCACTCGAAACGGAGCCGAACGCGGGAACACCCGTGTTCGGCGCGGGGGAGGGAGCAAGAGCTTCAACCCACGGCATAGTTCGTCACCGAACTAATCAGGCGGAAGCAGTGTGATTGGTCGCATGATCTTGTCCGAAACATGCGCTAGCACGCAGATCATTCCGCCACTTGCAGATAGGTCCCGCCGGCGGCAGACGCCTCGGGGATTTTTCTGGGTGAACCTTCCGGTAACGGCTCGGCGGGCTCCCAAGGCGGCAACAGCCACGTCAGGAACCATAGAACGACGAACGGGCACGCGAACAAGACGGCCGCCGAAACGATGCTCTCGCGCCCGAACAACGGGATTTGCGGGTAGACTAACCCCGCCAGCGATTTGGAGAGAATCTGCCCGCCGATCACCACATTATAGCGCATGGACAGAACCGCGACCATGATCAGCAAGGCTGAGATGCACGCCCCGGCAACGAGCGGCTTGCCCGATGTCTTGAAGGCCACCATCAAGGTCAGGATGACGAAGGGGATCAACGAACCGATACCCAGTTGAAGGATCGGCAGGCTCAACGACAAGGGACCCTGCATCAATTGCCAGATGGCCTCGATTCCCTCCTCCTCCTTGTAGATGATGTTGACGAGCTCCAGGAGCTCCATGGTGGCCGCCAGCATCAGGAACGCCCACATGGCTTTCACCAGTCCCGCCATGCAGGCACCGTCGATGCGCTCGCGCCGGACGGCGGAGACGAACGTGTAGAGAAGGATGAGGACGGCGATCCCCGAAACCATCGCGGACAACAGGAAGATGACCGGCATCAGCTCCGACGACCACCATTCCCGG
>JANQFG010000042.1 GCA_028277985.1 bacterium
CACTGACTCCCCGAGTAGCAGCCTCCGGGACCTGAGGTGGGAGATCCTACCTCCCAGGTGCCACGCTCTGCACCCCAATCACCTATGCCGGACTCGAAGTTCTCGAGACTCGAGCTCAAGTCTTGATAAGGCCCCGTCTCAACCGATATGTCATCTATGTACCAACCAGAGCTTGTGCCGCCCGCTGTGTTGTCCCACATGCGGAACCCAATGCGAACCGATTGCCCTGCGTAGGAAGCCAAATCAATCAACTCATAGGTCCAGACGCCACCACCGGAAGGGGTATAGTTATACACCGTCAGTGCTTCCCAAGCCCCGTAGTCAACCGAGATCTGCACGTCGCTGTAGTCCTGAGTGTAGAACAGGAACCAGTGCCAGAACCTGAGTCGAGGGATCTGGCTTGCGGCCGGCACCACGAAGGGAGCGCTGATCAACCGACTGCGTGCCGAATTGGGATAATCATCATCAAGAACCGTTGCTGCACACTGACTCCCCGAGTAGCAGCCTCCGGGACCTGAGGTGGGCGGCCCTACTTCCCATACACTGCTATCCACAGACCACCCAGACGGAAAGCCTGATTCGAAATCCTCTTGGAACAATACATCTGCAAGCGCCACAGTAGAAAACAAAACCGTCAAGCAACAAAGTGAGAGGGCGTTCAGTACCCTTTTCATGCCTTCACCTCCCTTGTTTCGCTGTTGAAATCTCCATGCTTCCCCTCGCTTCTCTGCGAGCAATCCTGAGAGACCGGTTGGCCCCAGAATCCGGTTCGACTCTACAGAGGAAAAGACGCCTCTGGTCCTGCTTTCTTACAAGTTCCCGCATATAACATGAAGCACCGAGACAGGACAAGTTCTAGTTCTGTCCAATACTAAAATGTTTTAGAAGGATTTGAACGATATTCACTCGATCTAACAGCTCTTAGGAAGACCTGGCTCGCATGGGACGGGGAAGCCATGGACTACCATATGGCGGTCGATGGGTTGCTGGACTGCCAGGACCATTCGAGGGATGAGGAGGAAGGATCTAAGTCTGTATGGAGGAGATCTTGCTCAGTTCGGAGAGTGTGAACAGGGGGTGTTTCGGCGCAAAGGCTTTCAATTCATGCTCGGAGAGAAAATAGTTGAACACTCTGTCTGCCTGAAGTTTTATAGGTGTTTGATAAGCAATGAAGTTCTTTGCTGTCTGCAGGTTCACGGCATATGCGTGGGCACCCAATACCTTTCCAATGTGAAAGAAATCGGGTGAGTAATGGACCATGCAGAGCTTTTCCAGCCAGCGCTTGTTCACCAGATGCCAGTTGCCCAAATGCAGCTTTCGGAACACCTTGTAGGTTTGTTGCTGCAACCGTGATTTCAACGAAGGACGCTTTTCGCCATAGTAGCCAAACATGATCAGATCCCAGTCATTCGGTAGTTGGGCAATCATGTCGGCGAAATGTTCCAGCTTGTCGTAGCAGGGCAACACATCGTCTTCAAAGATCAGAACCTTCTCGTATTGATGATCTACAGCGTCCTGATACATGGCTCTATGTGAGAGAGCGCAAGCGACTTCCGCCAATCTCATTGACCTGTGAGTACGTTTCGTACTTCTATGGGCTTCATCATCATAGATGCCTTGTTCGATGACCTGCTCCATGGACATGTTTTGCTGGTCAACGCCGAAAAAGAAGCGCCAGTTCAGGCCACCCATCAATTTCTCTACGCTTTTTTGACGGTCTCGGGCATGAGGGAGAGTCAGAACATAAATCTGGTCAAAGTAGGGATTGAGGGCGGCCAGAATCTGCCTGTTGTTATTCAGCGCTGACCCCACAGGCGTCTCTTTCTACAGCTCGTTGATGTCAACCAGAGCCTGTCCCCGATCTCACATACGGTCTCGTACGACCTCCGTCCTGAGCGGTCAAGTTCCGTCGAGTACCCGCGTTTGTCAACAGCCTGTAAGTGTTTTTTTGACAGGAGCTAAATGGGAACAGATCTATTTTTTCTGATACCGCCCCGTTATTCATTGCGACTTGAGTCAGATTGCTACCTCTTCCTGCGCCAGTTTCTCAGTCCTACAACCGCGCCAAGAGGAACAAGAAGGAGTGCGACGGCGTTGGATGATCCTGATGCAATCAGGGAATTTCCTCCGAACGTGGAGGCTTCGGCATTGGCTAGTCCAAGATAGTCACCGGAATCGCAATCAGGGTCGGCATAATCAACTAGCCCATCGCAATCTTCATCTATCCCACCACCGCAGACTTCAAAGATCCCTTTTGGGTTAGGCTCTTCGCAGTTGCAGTAGGTATTCGGATTTGTGGGATAAATCGTTTCATTCGAATCGTTGCAGTCATCTCCACCGCAGAAAGCACTCAGATAGAGGTCGCCGTCGTAGTCGTCATCAAATGAACAAGGAAAGGCAAGGAAGACCTCTTGGCCCGAAAAGGGGGTAGATCCCTCCCAGACCAAGTGTCCGATGTTGTTTATTTTGGGCCTCCCGTCCGGTAAACCATTATCCGTAATCTGCGTCGTACTGGTTCCGTCGTACAGAAAGATCTCAGAGTCTGGGGAAGAATCCTCCCCTCTCTGCCACACCACGTACCCGTTATCGTTTATCAGTGCATGCACGTCATCATCATTGTTGTTCGTGAGCTGCGTCGTGCTCGTTCCATCGTAAAGAAAAACCTCCCAGTCCCCGGAACCGCAGTATTGAGTGGTGTCCCCGTCACACCCCATCCACGCCACGTGTCCGCTGCTGTTTACCACTGGGGCCTGGTCAAAGTAACCGTTATTCGTAAGCTGGGTCGTGTTGGCTCCGTCGTATAGAAAGATCTCACGGCTTGAAGTTGAATCGTCCCCACCGTGCCAGACCACGTAGCCGTTCTTGATCGAAGGGTAATAGCCATAACCAGTGCCGTTCGTAATCAGGGTCGTGCTGTTCCCGTCGTAAAGAAACACCTTGTCGTCTCCACCCCAGACCACGTAACCGTTGTCATCTATCCGGGGATACCTGTCATCATAATCGTTATCCGTCAACTGGGTCGTGCTGCTTCCGTCGTAAAGGTAGATCTCGTCGTCCCCGTCGCCCCCCATACCACAATCACTGTCACATCGATGCCATACCACGAGCCCGTTGTTGTTCATCATAAGTTGCGCATAGGAGTCATGACCAATGTCGGTAATTTGGGTCGTTCCGATCCCGTCGTAAAGGAAGACCTCCCAGTTGCCATAGAACGTGGTTTGTCCCCACCAGGCCACGCCCCCATTGTTGTTAATATGGGGAACATAGTCACGATGTAGGTCCTCGTAGTTGCCGAGCCGGATCCTGCTCGTGCCGTCGTCAAGAAAGATGTCCTCGCTTCCCGTGTATCCACCCGCCCAGATCACGTGCCCATTGTCGTTGATCTGAGGGCCTCGGTCATTATAGTCGTTATACGTAAACTGGACCGTGTTGTATTGGGAATGAGAGACGGAGACGAACAACAGGAACAAGGCTTGCGCAACCATAAACATAAGGATCGATCTTCTCATCTTCTTCCTCCCTCATTTGCGATGTTCCTTTTCGGTCACCATCACATGCTTAAGAGATAGCAAATACGTCTTGGAGAAGTCAAGCAATGTTTTGTTTGTGAGGGACGTGTTATAAAGAAGGGCCTTGTGTTCCATAGATCAAACGGGTGGGGAAGGAATACAAGTGGAATGGCTCCAACGCACAGGTTCCATCGCAGATGATCCGGCCCGCTACGTTCGTCCACCTCTCGATCGGCAGCTGCCCAACACGGTTATGAAAAATTTGGATTCGAATGCAACGCCTTGATCCTCGAAGGAAAAGGTAGCCGGCCGGCACACACCCGAAGATTTAGCCCTCTAAAACATATTGAAGATGCAATTCAGGTTTGCTAAAGTCCCCCGCAATCGAAACCAGGGCTGTCCCACAAAAACCTTCCGATCCGACGAAAGGGTAGAGAAATGGATGTGAAACAGTTCATTTACGACAACGTGGCCATGATCAGGGAGACCGTAGGTTCCGGCAAGGCGATCAACGCGCTCTCGGGCGGGGTGGACAGCTCCGTGGTGACCGCCCTGGGACACAAAGCCATTGGCGATCAGTTGGAAACCGTGTTCCTAGACGACGGCCTGATGCGGGAAAAAGAGCCGGAAACCGTGGCGGCGACCTTCGAGCCCCTGGGGATTCGGGTGAAGATCGTCGACCTGAAGGATCGGTTCTTCTCTGCCCTGAAGGGGATCGAGGACCCGGAAGACAAGCGCAAGGCCTTTCGAGACACCTTCTACAGCTCTTTTGGCGACATCGTGAAGGAGAGCGGGGCCTCCTATCTGCTCCAGGGGACGATCAAGCCCGACATTATCGAGACGACCAAGGGCGTCAAGACCCAGCACAACATCCTCGAGCAGATCGGAATCGACCCGGAAGCCGGCTATGGCTTCAAGGTGATCGAGCCCCTCATCGACCTGTTCAAACCCGGCGTGAGACAAGTGGCGACCGAGCTCGGCCTTCCGGAATCGGTTTCTCAACGTATGCCCTTCCCGGGTCCCGGCCTCGCGACCCGCTGCCTGGGTGAGGCGAACCCGGAGAGGATCGAGATCGTCCGCAAGGCGGTGAAGATCGTGGAGGAGGAGACCGAAGGGATCACGGCCTTCCAGTGCTTCGCTGTACTTCTCAAGGATCGAGCCACGGGAATGAAGGCGGACGGCTCTCGCGAGTTCGGGCACATCATCGTGGTCCGGTGCGTGGAGAGTGAAGACGCAATGACCGCGCAGCCCGTTCACCTCCAGTGGGACGTGCTTCGAAAGCTCGAGAAACGAATCGCAGGCGAGATCGACGAAGTGTCCCGCGTGCTGTATGACCTGACACCCAAACCCCCGGCAACCATAGAATACATCTAGAGAGCCCCAGGAGACCCCGATGCCCAAGAGAGACGACATCAAGAAGGTAATGATCATCAGCTCCGGCCCGATCGTGATCGGACAGGCCTGCGAATTCGACTACTCAGGTACACAGGCTTGCAAGGCCCTGCGAAGCCTGGGTTATGAGATCGTGCTCGTCAACTCCAACCCGGCCACGATCATGACCGACCCGGGCATGGCCGACGCGACCTACATCGAGCCCCTCACCGTGGACGCCATGGAAGAGATCATCGCCAAGGAGAGGCCTGACGCGCTTCTTCCGAACCTGGGCGGGCAGTCCGGCCTGAATCTGTCTTCTGAGCTTTACCGGAAGGGGGTTCTCGACAAGTACGGCGTGCAGATCATCGGGGTGCAGGCGGACGCGATTGAGCGGGGCGAGGATCGGCAGGCCTTCAAGGATACGATGAACCGTCTCGGTATAGAGATGCCGAAGAGCAAGATCTCCCGGAGCGTGGAGGAAGCCCAGAAGATCGCTTCCGAGCTCGGTTACCCGGTTGTCCTCAGGCCGGCCTATACCATGGGCGGAACCGGGGGAGGGCTGGTCTACAACGAGGAGGAATTGAAGGTAGTGGCCAGCCGCGGCCTCTCCATCAGCCTGGTGGGCCAGGTTCTTGTCGAGGAATCGGTCCTCGGGTGGGAGGAGCTCGAGCTCGAGGTGGTTCGTGACGCCAAGAACCAGATGATCACGGTCTGCTTCATCGAGAACGTGGATGCCATGGGCGTTCACACCGGGGACTCCTACTGCACGGCACCCATGCTCACCATCGACCCGGAGCTCCAGGCCCGGCTGCAAAAGTACTCCTACGACATCGTCGAAGGCATCCAGGTGATCGGGGGTACCAACATCCAGTTTGCACACGACCCGAAGACGGGCAGGGTGGTCGTGATCGAGATCAACCCGAGGACCTCCCGCTCCTCTGCTCTTGCGTCCAAGGCGACAGGATTTCCGATCGCCCTTGTCTCCTCCCTGCTCGCGGGCGGCCTGACCATGGACGAGATACCGTACTGGCGGGAGGGCACCCTGGAGAAGTACACCCCCTGGGGAGAGTACGTGGTGGTGAAGTTCGCCCGATGGGCCTTCGAGAAGTTCCCCAACGCGATCGACCAGCTCGGGACCCAGATGCGCGCCGTGGGCGAGGTGATGAGTATCGGCAAGAACTACAAGGAGGCCTTCCAGAAATCGATCCGGTCCCTGGAGAAGGGGCGCTACGGGCTCGGCTTTGCAAAGGATTTCAACGAGAAGTCGCTGGAAGAGCTCATGAGCATGCTCAACGAGCCCACGAGCGAGAGGCAGTTCATCATGTACGAGGCCCTGCGCAAGGGAGCCCGCGTGGATGATCTGCATGAGAAGACTTATATTAAGCGCTGGTTCATCGAGCAGATGAAGGAGCTCGTCACTCTCGAAGAGGAGATTATCCCGTACAAGGGCAAAGGCATTCCGGATAAGCTGCTGACGGCTGCCAAGAAGGACGGGTTTTCCGACCGGTACCTTTCCCAGCTCCTGGGCGTGGAGGAGCGCGACGTGCGCGAGCAGCGCATCTCCCTCAACATGGTCGAGGCGTGGGAGCCCGTGCCGGTGAGCGGCGTGGAGAATGCGGCATACTATTACTCCACCTACAACGCGCCGGACAAGGTCGAGGTCAGCGACCGGGAGAAGATCATGATCCTGGGAGGCGGCCCGAACCGGATCGGGCAGGGGATCGAGTTCGACTACTGCTGCGTTCACGTGGCCTTTGCGATCCGTGACCTCGGATACGAGTCGATCATGGTGAACTGCAACCCGGAAACGGTCTCCACCGACTATGACACATCTGACAAGCTCTACTTCGAGCCCCTCACCGTGGAAGATGTGCTGAGCATCTATGAGAAGGAGAAGCCCATAGGTGCCATCGTGCAGTTCGGTGGGCAGACACCGCTCACCATCGCCGGGCAGCTGGAGGAAGCCGGCGTGAAGATCCTGGGGACATCCCCGGAGACGATCGACCTGGCAGAGGATCGTGACAGGTTCCGCCAGGTGATGAAGAAGCTCGGGATTCCGCAAGCCGATTCGGGAATGGCCAGCACGCTCGAAGAGGCCCTCGAGATTGCCGGGCGCATCGGCTATCCCCTGATGGTCAGGCCGTCTTACGTGCTGGGTGGACGCGGCATGGAGGTGGTCCACGACGAGGAGATGCTGGAACGTTACGTCGCCGCCGCCGTGGATGTGTCTCCGGAGCGGCCGATCCTGATCGACAAGTTCCTGGAGAATGCGATCGAGGCGGAGGCGGACGCCATCTCCGACGGCAAGGACGCCTTCGTGCCCGCAGTCATGGAGCACATCGAGTTGGCCGGGGTCCATTCCGGCGACTCGGCCTGTGTGATCCCCACCGTCAGTATCCCGCAGAAGCACCTCGATACGATCGTCGAATACACCCAGAAGATCGCCCTCGAGCTCAACGTAGTTGGTCTGATGAACATCCAGTACGCCATCGCGGACGACGTGGTCCATATTCTGGAGGCGAACCCGCGTGCTTCCAGGACCGTTCCTCTGGTGTCCAAGGTCTGCAACGTATCCATGGCCCGCATCGCAACGGACCTCATGCTCGGGGGGAAGCTCTCGGATCATAACCTGCGCCGGAAGGAGATCCCCTACTTCGGGGTCAAGGAATCCGTATTCCCCTTCAATATGCTTCCGGAGGTCGATCCCCTGCTCGGACCGGAAATGCGGTCCACCGGAGAGGTGCTGGGAATGGCGGACTCCTATGGGCTCGCATTCTACAAGGCCCAGAAGGCAACCTTGCAGCAGCTTCCCTCGGAGGGTGCAGTCCTGATCAGCGTTTCGGCCAAAGAGAGGTCAGGTCTGCTGCCGGTGGCCAAGGAATTCGCGGACCTGGGATTCCGGATCAAGTCGACCGAAGGGACCTGTGCCTTCCTGGCTTCGAACGGCATCGAGGCGGAACCGATCAAGAAACTGAGCGAAGGCCGGCCCAACATCGTGGACGGGATCATGAACAAGGAGATCCACCTGGTGGTCAACACACCCAGCGGCAAGCTGAGCAAGGAGGATGACAGCTACATCCGCAAGGCGGCCATCAAGTACAAGGTGCCCTACATCACGACGATGGCTGCTGCCCTGGCCACTGCGAAGGGGATCGCCGCGTACCGAAAGGGCCAGGGTGAAGTGAGGGCCCTGCAGTCCTACCACCAGGACATTCGATAGGGGCATCGAACGAGTTCTGATCCCCGCCAGGCCTGCGGGTCCCGGGTCTCTGGACTCCTTTCTGCCGGTGCGAGCATCTATCCCCGATAAGAACATTGTGCGGACCGGGGCGAAAATGCTATGGAAAGGATCATCAAGGAGATCCGATGATGATCGCTGGAGTTCCGAAGGAGACGTTCCCCGGAGAGACGAGGGTAGCCCAGATCCCCGCAGGGCTCACTTCACTTACCAAAGTGGGCATCGAGGTGCTCGTGGAAGCGGGCGCGGGCGAGGCCGCAGGGTTCCCGGATGCCGCCTATGAGGAAAAAGGCGCCCGGATCGCATCGAGCCGTGAGGAGGTCTTTCAGAAATCGGACATCCTCCTTCAGGTCAGGGCGGGTGGCGCCAACCCGGATTCCGGGCTCGACGATCTGAAGCGCATGCGGGCCGGCCAGGCCCTCATCGGGTTCCTGGAGCCCTATTCCGCCCCGGATATAGTGCGGGAGCTCAACGAGCGAAAGGTGACTTCCTTTGCCATGGAGCTGGTCCCGCGGATCACCCGGGCCCAGAGCATGGATGCCCTCTCCTCGATGGCCACGGTGGCCGGCTATCAGGCGGTATTGATGGCTGCCGGCACCCTCCCTAAGATGTTCCCAATGATGATGACAGCAGCGGGCACGATCGTCCCGGCAAAGGTGTTCGTTGTAGGCGCGGGCGTTGCCGGCCTTCAAGCGATCGCCACGGCCCGGCGGCTCGGTGCAGTGGTCTCGGGCTATGATGTACGGCCCGTGGTCAAGGAGCAGGTAGAGAGCCTGGGCGCCAAGTTCGTGGAGATGGACCTGGAGACCGGGGACTCTGAAGGGGGCGGAGGATACGCCAAGGAGATGGGTGAGGAGTTCTACAAGAAACAGCGGGAGATGATGATCCGGGTCCTGTCGGAAAGCGACGTGGTGATCACGACGGCGGCCGTGCCGGGAAAGAAGGCACCCACACTGATTACCTGGGAGATGGTGCAGGCCATGCCTCCCGGATCCGTGATCGTGGACCTGGCAGCCGAGCGGGGCGGGAACTGCGAGATCACGAAACCGGGTGAGACCGTGCACGAGAAAGGCGTGACGATCCTCGGCCCGGTCAATCTTCCCGCCACGATTCCCCATCACGCAAGTCAGATGTATGCGAAGAACGTGTCCAACCTCCTCTTGCTGCTTGCCAAGGAGGGGGCGCTGAATCTGAACATGGAGGATGAGGTGGTTCGGGAGACCTTGTTCACACGGGACGGTGAGGTGGCGAACGCCCGTGTCCGGGAGATCCTTTCCCTCTGACCGCCCCGTCGTTCCCGCGAAGCCGGTCATTCCCGCGCAGGCGGGAATCCAGAGGCTGATAAACGCCGAAGCGAGGTAGCGGACAATGGAAATGTTCACGGGCGTGCTGACCATCTTCGTGCTGGCCGTGTTCGTAGGCATCGAGGTGATCACCAAGGTGCCTCCCACCCTTCACACGCCCCTGATGTCCGGGTCGAACGCGATCTCCGGGATTACCCTCATCGGTGCGATTCTCTCCGCCGGGAGCCAGCAGACCACACTGACCACGATACTCGGATTCCTTGCCGTGCTCTTTGCGACGGTCAACGTGGTCGGGGGCTTCCTGGTCACCCACCGAATGCTGGGCATGTTCAAGCGAAAGGACTGATCTCATGCCGCCGGCCGTCGTCAATTTCACCTATCTCGTCGCCGCGGTGCTGTTCATCTTGGGCCTGAAGGGTCTGGGACACCCCCGCACCGCTGTGCGCGGCAACCTTCTCGGCGCCATCGGTATGCTCCTCGCCGTGGTCGTCACCCTTCTCGACCGAAACATCGTCGGCTATGAGGTCATCATCGCCGGGTTCGTGATCGGTGCGGCCGTGGGTGCCGTGATGGCCATGAGGGTGCAGATGACCGCCATGCCTCAGCTCGTCGCCGTGTTCAACGGGTTCGGCGGCATCGCCTCCACCCTGGTAGCGGGGGCCGCTCTGATGGAGGCTACGCTCGTCACTTCCGCGCCGGCCCTTCAGATGACCGTTGCGACCGTCTTCTCCGGGATCGTCGGTGCGGTTACCTTCTGGGGCAGCCTGGTTGCCTTCGGAAAACTCCAGGGTTTCGTATCGGGCCAGCCGGTACGATACAAGGGAGAGCAGATCGTCAAGGTTCTCCTCCTTGCCACGGCGCTGGTCCTCGGCGTGCTGGTCGTCATGCGTCCGACCGGCATCGACCTTTACTGGATCATGGCGGGCGTTTCCTCCCTGCTGGGGATTCTCCTGGTCATTTCGATCGGCGGCGCGGACATGCCCGTGGTGATCGCTCTGCTCAACTCCTATTCGGGATTGGCTGCGGCGTCAACCGGATTCGTGCTCTCCAACAACGTGCTGATCATCGCCGGCTCCCTGGTGGGTGCGTCCGGGGTCATCCTGACGAACATCATGTGCAAGGCGATGAACCGCTCGCTCGCGAACGTGCTCTTCGGGGGTTTCGGTGAGATCCAGGAAGTGGAGAAGGCGGATGACGTGTATGCCGGCAAGGTGAAGGCCACGTCCCCGGATGAGGTGGGCATGTTGATGGACGGCGCCCAGAGGGTGGTGATCGTTCCGGGGTACGGAATGGCCGTCTCGCAGGCGCAACATGCCGTCCGGGACCTAACGAACCTGCTCGACTCGAAAGGAATCGAGGTAGAATTCGCGATCCATCCGGTGGCAGGGCGCATGCCCGGCCATATGAACGTGCTGCTGGCCGAGGCGGACATCCCATACGACCAGCTCAAGGAGATGGACGAGATCAATCCCACCATGCCCCAGGCCGACCTGGCCATCGTGCTGGGTGCGAACGATGTGGTGAACCCTCTGGCCAATACGGACCCGTCGAGCCCCATCGCCGGGATGCCGATCATCAACGTGGATCAGGCCAAGACCGTGGTGGTCGTCAAGCGCAGCCTGAGTCCCGGTTTCGCCGGGATCCCGAATCCCCTCTTTGCTGCGGACAATACCCTCATGCTGTTCGGCGACGGGAAGAAGATGGCCCAGGAGATCGTCCGGGCCATCAAGGAATCCTGAGCTAGACCATATGGAGCGACCGGCTCCTTTCGTATGCGGCTCTGCCACATCGTGTGGCAACCCGCGTCAGGGGTTTGATGCTACCCACACTTTACGAATTTGGAGCCGGTCGCTCCATATGGTCTAGTGGGAAGATGATCTCAGGAAGGGTATGGCAAGCAGCCAGTGCAATCGCAGCATCCTTGGGTCCCTGAACTTGTCGAGCCCGATCGTCATCTCCTCGTGCCCCTTTTCCGGCTGTGCCCGGTAAGTGCCGAACAGCCGATCCCACCAGGGCAGGTTGAACCCGTAGTTGCTGTCCGTCTCCTTCCGGATTTCCGAGTGATGAACGCGGTGCATGTCGGGCGTGACGACCAGGAGACGAAGCACTTGGTCGACAGGTAGGGGGATCCGGACGTTTCCGTGATTGAACATGGACGTTGCGTTCAGAACCACCTCAAAGACCAGTACGGCAACCGGCGGAGGGCCGATGGCAGCCACGACAGCCAGCTTGATCGCGAGGGAGAGGAATATCTCTATGGGGTGAAAACGAAGGCCTGTCGTTACATCATAACCAGTGTCCGCGTGATGCATCCTGTGGACGCGCCAGAAGATCGGTACTGCATGAAACGCGACGTGCTGGCCGTAGATCGCCATATCCATGAGGACAAAGGCCGTGCAGAAGGTCAGCCAATCGGGCAGGTAGAGAAGATTCAGAAGGCCCCAGCCTCGCTCTTGAGCTAGGAAGGCAAGGCTGACCGGCATCAGTGGAAAGAGGAAGCGGGCCGCCAGGCTGTTGAGAAAGACGATTCCCAGGTTACCCGTCCAGCGGAGGTTCCGGGGAACATCCAGGATCCGACGAGGAGCCAGAGCCTCCCATGCGCCCATCAGAAGAAGGATACCGAAGAAGAAACCAAGCCGTATCAGAGCTTCGTTGTTCACGGAAGACACCCTGAAACCTACGTATCGCTAGAAGAGATTCTTGTGAAGGAGAACTTTACATCGGCTTTGACGGGTTGTCCACCGATTTCGAGCACCGGATAGGCAAGGAAATTGATGGGCCCCGAGGCCGGACCCGGGTCGACCTTGAGATCACGCCCCCTGCTGAGCTCGAAACGGTTCGCCGGATGATGGCCGAAATAGTAGGTGGCCAGGGCCGTGTACTTGTCGCCTTCGCTGATATCCACGGGCCACCATTTGCCGTCGGCAAGAAACTCGGCCCAGCAATGGTAGCCGGAGATCCCGCCCTCGTCCCGCTCCGAGGGGATGGATGCTCCCACGGCGAATCGTGCGGGAATACCGGCGGACCGTGCCAGGGCGATGAAGTAGGAGTGGAAATCCGAGCAGTTGCCGGTAGCCGAGTGGCACGCGTACATCGCATCTCCCTTGCCCCAACCGGACCCGTACTTCATGTAGCGCATTCGGTCGATCACGTGATCGTACAATGCCCTCGCACGCACGAGGTCGCCCTTCTTGCCATCCAGTACGTTCTCTGCGATTTCGCGGAAAAGCCCCGCACCTGCTTCCGGGATCTTCGGCTTGCTGTAGGTCTTCGGCACCGGCGCCTGCGCGTCATACACGGCCTTTTCCAGCCGCTCCACCCGGAACCGGATCTCCACGCGTTTTCCACTGTCTGCCGGGCCCAGTTCGATGAAGAGGACCCGGTTGCCGTGTTCCGTCTCCTCCAGGATCTTCCGTTTTCCCGGTGCGACGATCGATTCCACCTCGACCGTCTGGAAGGGGTCTGTGTCGGGCAGGGGGAGCCAGATCCTGGCCGCGTCGGTGATATCGGGGAGGTTCACACGGTAGAGGAACCGGAACTCGTCCCGATCCCGGATCACTCCGAGCTGGCGCTGGGACGCCTGGTCCACCGGGATGCGCGTCCAGGTGCGATCCGGCTTCTGCTTCCAGGCGTAGTAGGGTTGCCCGTTCAGCTTGTGGACCGTCGTCTCGGTCACGGTCATCGAGCCGGGATCGCCGGAAAGAAAGAAGTCCACATCGTACACGTCGCCGCTCACGTCGGCCAGGTCCACACAGGCGAAATGACGGCGCGGGCCCAGGTTCGCAAGGTACTCGGTGTGAACGCGAACCAGCTGAAGTCGCAGTTCCTTGTCGCCGAACGACAGGGGGAAGACGCCTCCATTGAGAGCAGTCTGCTCCTCGATGTGCTTCTCGATGCCGGTCTGGATGTCTGCGGTCACGACGTTGGGCACCGGCTCGGCCCGGTCGGCAGGAACCTCCTTCGCGCGATCACAGGCCGTGAGCGATGCGCACACGAGGAGCATAGCCGCCAGGGCGGCCATCCAACCGTACTTTCGCAGGCCCCCTGAACGTTTGCCGTCCGCCGAAAGGGTTACCCTCATTTCGGATGTTCCGAATGGGGGTGCTCCGAATGGGGATGATCCGAACCCGGGTGCTCCGCGTGCTCGGCCGCAGGCTTCTTCGGCTTTTTCGCCTTCTCGTCCTCCGCGGTCGGGTGCTCCCCCTTCGGGTGTTCTGTAGCCGGATGTTCCTTGCCTGAAGGCTCCCCGGTGGGGTGTTCCTTGTCCCCGGGGGTACAGCCCGACAAGACGAAAGCTACGACTCCTGCGGCAAAGACCGCAGGCACGGCCTTTGACAGCAGTGCTCTGATCTTGTTCATGACACGACCCCTGACGCATTGGTTGAGAAAGTACAGTTGTTCAAATCATTTAGATGAGAGAGCCGCGGTCTAGGTTGCTGACCGAATCCGGTTCCCTGGAGGGAGGTGATGGGTCGGGGGCGCGCCCCCCCAACGATGAATGAGATTGATATAAATACGTTCTTTTTGTTGACACATTCCTGGGTGATGCGCGATGATAGGGGCGCTGTGACTCGAGGCCATCGTATGTGCAAGGAGGAGAAGATGAGGAATCGAGATTACTTTCGATCGCCTTTTTTCATTCTGGCTTCTTCGGTTCTGGCAGTCCTATTGATCTGTCAGGGCAACCTTCTATCGGATACTTTCGGTCCGTCACCCGCTGCAGCTCAGGAGTCCGAAATTCCTGGCGACACGGACGGGGACTGCAATGTCGACCGCGACGATCTCATACTTCTCCTGGCAGACCGCAACCGGCCCGTTGGGGCCAGCGCCTGCGGAACCACATGCGACCTGGACAATGATGGATGGATAACGGTGCTCGATGCCCGGCGGCTTGTTCTGGCGTGCACCCAGCCGAGGTGCGCGATCTTAGAGCCGAGTTGCGAGCCCGAAGAGCCCATCGACTGCGAGGTCAGTGCGTGGAGTGAATGGAGCGAGTGTTCGGAGGAATGCGGTGGAGGAATTCGGACAAGAACCAGAACGGTAATTACCCCTCCCGAGAATGGAGGGCAAGAGTGCGGTGCCCTCAAGGAAACCCAGGCCTGCAACGAGCAGCCGTGTCCGCCGGAGGCGGCTGCCTGGCAGATGAAGCAGAGAGATATGCACAACACCGGAAGGGCGGACTACACCGTCCCTGTCGAGAGATCGAACGACACCTTCTTCAACACCTTTCTGTGGCAGACCCAGTCGCCCGGGGCCCTCTCGAGCACTTCGATGGTCTTCTTCGACCGCGTCGGTCCTGACGGGAAGGACGTTGTTGCCGGCGGCTACCACTGGCCAAAGGGCGTGCAGGGCATGGACCGTCATACCGGCGCCGTCTTCTGGTCAGACAACCCGGCGGGCGGCGAAAACATTGGAAGAACCACACCTGCATTCTCGAATGAGGGTTCTGTCGTCTACGTGACCAATGACGCTACGCCGAATCATCCCCTCATGGCCTTTGACCCCGCCGTCTGTCCCTCGGTGTTTTGGCACAACGGCTCGAATCCCGTGCCGAATCATCTAAAGATGTTTTCCCCGACGATAGCGCGGGACGGGAGAATCTTCCTGCATGCATGGAACGACCGTCCTTATGGTGGCAGCGATGATGGGACCGACATTGCCGAAGTCTGGGCAGCAGATACAGCCGTCAATGCCGCTTACAGTGACCCCGCGGTCTACATGGACGAGGAGATTTCTCTGATCGTGAGCTGCGGTCGGAGCGGGCGGATCAATGCTTACGACGGAGGCACAGGGGCTGAGCTTTGGAGCACAACGGTCCAGGGTACGGACGCCAGCGTGACCATCGATCCGGCCAATGGAAATATCTACGTGGGGACGGGACTGAACGGCGATATCCATGTTGCCGGGCTCGACAAATCGGGCAGCCCCCTCTGGTCGGAAGCCTCCATGATGGTCTTCGATCATGTCGGCGGAGAGAACAACCCGCAGAGGGCACAGTCAGCCGGTGCGCTCAGCCATGATGGTTCCACATATTACTTCCAGACGAACAGCCGCGAGGGGGACGGAAGGCTCTATGCGATCGATACCGATGACGGGTCTCTCAATTGGTCGTATGAGACAGAGAGCCTGGGCTGGGAAATCCACTCCTCGTCGCCGATCGTAACCATGGACAAGGTGATCGTCGTAGGAAACAACGACAACGACACCTACTTCGCGATCAGGGATGACGGGTCACAGGGGACGCTTCTCGACACCTTTGTCGTGGACCCGGAGGGATACGCCCGCGCAAGCGCTACACTGGGTCCCGACGGCAAGCTCTATCTCCCCCTGAGAACCTACTGGACGGCCGGCGACGCAGCCACGAATCAGGTTGAGAATCTTTTTGCTGCCTTCGATGTCCTGAATGAACCCGCGCAGGTCATCGTGCCGGACGTGACCGGGAGGGAGGAGCAGAGCGCCGCCGAAGAGGTGATGTCCGCAAGTCTCCGGGTTGGGGAGGTGACCGAACAGAGCAGCAGTGATGTGCCGGAAGGGCACGTGATCGGCCAGGATCCTGCGGCCGGTGCTTCGGTGAGCGAGGGATCAGCGGTTGATCTGGTTGTTTCCACCGGGCCGGTCATGGTTCTCGTTCCGGATGTTACGGGCGTGAGCCAGGCGGCGGCGGAAGCTGCAATCGCCGCTGCAGGCCTGATCGTCGGGGACGTGACCACCGCCGAGAGCACGACCGTGCCGCCCGGCGACGTGATCAGCCAGGAGCCTCCGGGCGGGACAGAGGTCGAGGAGGGGAGCCCTGTTGATGTAGAAATTGCACTGCTCACCCTCGTGTCCCTGCAGGCCGTTCCCGGCAGCATCACCTTTGACACCTTCGGGGATTCAGAACAACTCACCGTAACCGGGGCCTTCAACGACGGAAGCATGCGGGACCTGACTTCCGCCGTGTCCGGTACAATCTATAGGCCTGAGGCTTCCTCGGCAATAAGGGTGGATGGCGACGGAAGGGTAACCGCCCAGTCCTCGGGCGTCGGGCAGGTTCTGATCACGAACAGCGGGATCGGAGCCGTGGTGGACGTGCTTGTGGAGTTACCACCGGTGGAGCCTCCACAGGAAGCGATAGATGCAGTCACTGCCTTCCAGCAGTCCATGGGTCGAACCGTCATGGTGGGATGGAACCACCGGAACGGTACGGTGCGCAGCCTGTTCGTTCCGGGCGGGGCTCTCACGGAAGCGAGCACGGAAGATCCGTTGGTGATAGCGAGGGATTTCATCCTGGGGAATCCGGATCTCTTCATGCTGGACCAGGCGACACTGGATGAGTTTGATGTGGACAGTCAGTATACGACCGCCCACAACGGCGTGACCCACCTCGTTCTCAGGCAGGCCCATCAGGGGATTCCTTTCCGTCACAACCTGATCCAGCTCAACATCGGGGCTGACGGCCGCATCCTCTCCTTTGGCGGCAATTGTGATCCGTCCCCGGTCTATCCGGTCATGACGCCCTCCCTGGATGGAAGTGACGCGATCGTCATAGCGGCGGGCCGGATTACCCCGGACGATCCGATTGTTCCGGTCATCCTCTCCGGCCCGGAAGAGGTGGATCTCAGGACGGTCTTCGACGAGGCCGGCCCCACGGATTTCGAACCCCATACCGCGAGCCTCGTACTCGTAGCGTTACCCGATGGAATACACCTCGCCTGGTGGGTCATGTTGAACAGGAGCGGGCAGTACAGCGTGCTCGTGGATGCCCATGGAGGCGAGATCATCCAGTGGTTCGATGTGGTGCTGACCCAGTCGGACGGGATCGATGCCCTCGTGTTCGAGGACAACCCGGATACTGGGGATCAGGTCCTCAAGCATCTGCCGGATTCCTGGTTCGACAAGGCGGATCCATTGCGACCGTATCTGTCCACCGGGCCCTATGCCGATGTCTTTGCTCCCGTCGGTGATGGATTCGTGGTCCGACACGAACGACCGGCACATTACCTGAAGGAGTTGAATGACTGGGACCATGAAGGTGTTCCCTTCAATGATACACTCGAACCAGCGATACAGAACGCATTCTACTGGATGAACACGTTGCATGGGCACTTCCAAGACCTAGGGTTTGATGAGTCGAGCCGTAACTTTGAGGGGGAACTCGCTGTCGATGCGGAAGTCAACTCCATCAAGAAGGCGGATGATAGAAGCCCCTGCACATCCGTAAACAATTCATGCTTCTACTGGAGAGGCTTCTTCGCGCAGATCAGGCGTCCCCGCATCACCATGGGGTTCCAATGGGGTCCGACCGGGGACCCTCCTAAAGTTATTGTGTATGCAGGGACGCCATACTGGAATGCGAATCACGCCCTTGCCGCGGATGCCCTGGTTCACGAATACACGCATGGTGTGTCTGCAACGCTGGTCATGGGACCCGAGGAACTTCTTCCCTTTTTCGGAGGCCTCCAGACGGAGGCAGCTTCCGAGGCTGTTTCCGATTTCTTCGGGGCCAGCGTGACGGACGACCCCGTTGTCGCTGATTACTTCCTGCCCCGGCCTGAGGGTCATCGTCCATGCCGGCTGGACGACTGTGATTTTGACTATGATGAGCTCGATGAAACGAGTCTGTTCAACTACACGTTTCCGGTGCCTGGTCACCGGAGCCCGCACAATGCTTCTGTGGTGCTGAGCTCTGCGCTGTGGAGCGTAAGAGACAAATTGGTGGACGAATACGGACCGGGAGGCAGAGAGCAGACGGAGCGGCTGGTCGTCGATGCGATGAAGATGATGGATGTGAAAGACCCCGGCTTCCTGGAAGTGCGTGACGCGATCAACAAGGCGGACCTTTCGCCGGAACCGGGCGCACACAAGGAGATCATCTGGGAGGTGTTTGCCGAGAAGGGAATGGGATACGACGCGAAATCGAGCGGTCCGGCCGACCTGAATCCAACTGCGGACTACAAGCTTCCCCCTCCCGAGTTGGAGTCGGTCGTGCCGAGCGACAACCTACAGGCCGGAATCCCGTATGACCTCCAGGTGACGGGGATCTTCTTCTCGGAAGAGTCCATTGTCTATATCGAGAATCCGGCGACGGCGGATCGGGACGATGGGGTGGTCTTTGACAGAGAAGACAGCAACATGATCCATGTCACGGGCTATACGTTCGCGCAGATCGGTGATTACAACCTGTGTGTTGTGACCGAGTACGAGAACCAGCCCATACCCGCGAACAACGGGTGGCACGGTGAGTGCCACACCGTCCATGTGGATAGCGAGGCTCCGAATCAGTACACGATCATTCCCACGGATCTTGTGTCGGATGAAACCGGCGTGGATCTCATGGGGATCAACAATCCGGGGCAGGTCGTTGGAAGCGCCACGTACGTGGACTCCTTCAGCAACACCTTCGTGGAGGGTTTCATCTGGGATATGGGCGATATCAGGCGAGGCCTTGGGACCCTCGGCTCGCTCTTGAACAGCCAGGCCTTCAAGATCAACGACTCCCGCCAGGTGGCCGGGATATCCTACGACGATTTGACGGCGGCTTATCAAGGCGTTCGCTGGGAGCCGGACGGCAGCATCACACCGCTCGGCACGCTTGGCGGAAACAAGACCTGGGCAACGAACCTGAACAATGCGGGCCAGGTCGTGGGTTCCTCCGAGTCGAGCGCCTCGCGGTCTCACGCATTTCTATGGACGAACGGCGTCATGACGGACCTGGGGACCCTGGACGGGCGAACCTCATCCACGAGCGGTTCGCTGGACATCAATGAAAACGGTGTGGTTGCCGGCATCTCCAGATTCCTGACGGTCGACCACAATTTCAACACCATCACGGTGGTCCGCGCGGTCATCTGGTCGGACGGCGGAATCATCGACCTGGGTTCGGCAGGGGGCGAAAACGGATCCAGCCGGGCGGAATCCATCAACGATTCGAATCAGATTGCGGGGACCGACGTTGGGGTCGCGCACCTCTGGGACGGCGGCCCCGGCGGCGTGAGCCTGGGAACCCTCGGTGGCGCGGGTAGCATGGCCTTCGGCATCAACAACCCGGGACAGGTGGTCGGCGGGTCCGGTATCATCCGTGGGCCGGGCGATGTGTACAATGAACACGCCTTCCTCTGGCAGGGTGGCACCATGTACGACCTGAACGACCTGCTGATCGACGGGTCAGACTGGGAATTGATCCGGGCGCTGGACATCAACGACGGTGGCCGGATCATAGGCTACGGATCCTACCAGGGGGCTTCTCGAAGTTTCGTGATGACGCCCGTCGAATGATACCCTACTTCGTCTGAGGAGCTCTTCTCTTCCATCGCTGAGGGGGTTCGGGCAATTCGGCCTTCGTTTCGACCTTCTTGTTGCCCGTGGCCCAAACCTTGGCGACCTTGGTGAACTCCTTGTGGGTGAGATTGCACTTGATCTCGCCTTTCTCCTTGCTGAAGCAGAAGTGTCGCCCTTCCGGGAAATAGATGCATTCCCACTCTTCGGCATGGGCCAGCGACGCCATCGCAACGAGAGATAGGACCGCCAGGATCGTTTTCATTGTCTTCCCTCTGTTTGTTGTTTGCGCGACCATGCAGGACTCGTGCGCCCGGATACCTGGGATGGCCGCAACGACCAGATCGACAGGGTTGAATCGGTTGAGGAAGGCAAAGACAGGCGTCACAAGGTCGGAAAGGGGGAAGCGGTCTTCCGTCAACGTTCAGTCTGTTCGTCCAGGGTGCATGAGAGTCTTTTCGACCGAGGATGGGGAAACCTTAAGCAGGCGGCGCGGCGTGTTCTAGTCACGATAAAGGAAGACAACGATTCTCTGGACTCTCAATCACACTGCCGGTAGTCTGTTCTCACTGCCGGCCGTGTTTCCATTGCCTGAGTCGCCTGAGTTCAGGGTCCGCTCAAAGAGGAGGTGGAAGATGAAACTGTACGATTGTCAGATGGCACCCAACCCGCGCCGAGCCCGCATTTTCATCGCCGAGAAAGGGTTGGACGTCCCCAGGCAAGAAGTGAACATCATGGAGGGCGAGAACCTCGGAGAAGATTATCTCAGGGTCAATCGGTGGGGCATGCTGCCGAGCCTCGAGCTTGACGACGGAACCGTGATCGCTGAGGCACCCTGTATCTTCGGATACATCGAGGCCCTGCACCCCGTACCGAATCTGCTCGGGAATGATCCCAAGGAGTCGGCCATGATCCAGGCGTGGGAACGCTTCGCCGAGATGTCCGGGATGCAGTCGATCGGCGAGTTCTTCCGGAATCAGACTCCGGCCCTGAAGGACCGTGCGGTACCCGGATACAAGGGGGTGCCTCTGATTCCTGAGTTGGTGGAGCGGGCCAAGAAGCGGGCGGCCTACTTCTATGACCAGATCGAGAAGCGGCTCGGCGAATCCGAATATCTCGGGAGCGGCCGCTTCACCGCAGCGGATATCACGGCTTTGTGCGCTATCGACTTCGGGAATGCGGTGGGCCTCGGGATTCCGGAAGGCAACGAGAACACGAGACGCTGGTACAAGGCGGTCAGCGAGCGCCCCAGCGCTGCGGCCTGACCGGACGAACAGGGAGCCGTCGTGAGTCATCTCATTCTTGACACCTTATCCTCCATCACCTAACCTGGCTCCAGCCGAAACAGAGTTCTCGTGGCGACAAAGGGCTGGAATCCGGGTAAAGATGAAGACCGTACGAGTCAAGAAGGGATACGATCTCAAGGTTGTCGGATCACCCGCCACCGAATTGCAGGAGGCGGAGCGACCGGGCCGGTTGGCCGTGCTGCCGGAGCACATTCCTTTTGTGAAGCCTCGTCTGAAGATCGCAAAGGGGGATCGCGTCGCCCTGGGCTCCCCCCTGTTCGAAGACAAACGCAACCCGGACATCCAATTCCTGGCTCCCGGAGGCGGGCAGGTGGCCGACATTCGTTTCGGACCGCGTCGGGTGATTCAGGAAATCATCATCGAGCTGGATGAAACCGAAAGCTCGGTGGAATTCGAGAGGTACAGCGAGGCAGACCTCGACAAGATGAGCCGGGAGCAACTCGTCCAGACCCTGGTGCGAGGTGGGCTCTGGCCATTGATCCGGGAGTTGCCCTTCAGAGACTACGCAACATCGGACTTCGTTCCGCCCGCCCTGTTCATCCGCCTCGGCAGCCTCGAGCCCTTTCACCCGGCTCCCCAGGTCTATCTTCACGGCAGGGAGGAACTCTTTCGCTTCGGTTGGAGCGTCTTGAGCAAACTGGCGGATGGCAGGGTGCACGTCTGCGTTCACAGGGACCACACCGAATGGGCTTCGTCGCTCGACGGACTGATCAATCTGACCTACACGGGCAACTATCCAGCTCATGATCCGGGCGTCCTTCTGTATCGAATGAAGTCGTCATCCGATGAGAACCGTGCCTGGTTCGTGGACGGCCAGGACGTGGTTCTCATCGCCCGTCTCTTGCTTGAGGGAACTTACCCCACGGAGCGCGTCGTTTCCCTGGCCGGGTCGGGTGCCCGTGATCCCGGGCACAGGGTCACCCGAATGGGGGCGCCCCTATCCCTGATCGCCGGCGAAGTGAAGGAGCACGAGAGCTTTCGCTATATCCAGGGCGGTGTCCTGACCGGTTTCGGTTCTGAAGAGTATTCGCATCTCGGATTTGCGGAGACGGCCCTCAATCTGCTGCCCGAGGGTCACCGCAAGGGTGAGCTGCTGGGGCTGTTCGATCCCGGCTATCGGAAACCGACCTATTCCAGGGCATTTCTGTCGGCCCTGAACCCGGAACCGCTGGAAATGAATTGCAGCATGCACGGCGGAGAACGGGCCTGCATCGCCTGTGGGTACTGTACCCTGGTCTGTCCGGTCGACATCCTTCCCCAGTTCACCTACAAGGCCGTCCTGGCGGGAGAAGTCGAGGAATCCCTCGAGCACGGGTTGCTGGACTGTGCGGAATGCGCCCTCTGCTCTTATGTGTGCCCTTCAAAAATCGAGCTTTTCGAGACATTGAAGACGGCGAAAGCGGATTTCTACAACGAAAGAAGCAGGCACGCCGATGAATCCGATTGAGCGATTTTTCGAATCCACACGAAAACACTTCGAAGAGGGAGGCAGATTCGAGAGGCTGTGGCCTTTCTACGAGTCCATCGAATCGGTCTTCTTCTCTCCGGCGCGGGCGAGCCGTGCGGCACCCAACGTGAGGGACCAGCTCGATGTCAAGCGATACATGATGCTGGTCATCGTTGCCTTGATGCCCCACTACGCCTTCGGCGTGTACAACGTCGGCCTTCAGTCCCATCTGGCCTACGGCCTGGGAACCGAACTCTGGCCGGTGATCTGGACAGGGTTGAAGGCCGTGGTTCCGATCGTCGTCGTGGTCTATGTCTTCGGGTTTGCCTGGGAAACGTTGTTCGCTTCCGTGCGAAAACACGAAATGAGCGAAGGGGTGCTGGTGACGTGCGCCCTGTTCCCCCTGACCCTGCCGCCCACGATCCCCCTCTGGCAGGCGGCCATGGGCATCTCTTTCGGCATCGTGATCGGAAAGGAAATCTTCGGCGGTACGGGCAGGAATTTCCTGAATCCGGCCTTGACGGGAAGGGCTTTCCTTTACTTCGCCTACCCGGCTCAGAATTCCGGTGACGCGATCTGGACGGTCCTGAGGGACGGCGGAGCTGCGGCGGTGGATGCGGTCAGTGGCGCGACGCCCCTTGCGATCGCTGCCGTCACCCCGCCGTCCGGAGACGTCCTGTCCGCCCTTTCCGATGCCGGCTACAGCACCGCCAAGCTCTTCTTCGGCCTCTACCCCGGCAGCATAGGGGGCACGGCGACCTTCCTCAGTATTCTGGGCGCCGCTTTTCTCATTCTGCTGGGGATTGCGAGCTATCGAATCATCTTCGGCTGCATTCTCGGCCTGCTCGGGACCGGCCTGCTGCTGAACCTGGTGGTGCCGGAAGGAGCCTCGCCTTATCTCGCCCTGAATCCGCTCCATCACCTGATCATCGGCGGAAGCATGTTTGCCTTTGCCTATATGGCCACCGATCCGGTTTCAGCCTCCCACATGCAAGGGGCCCGATGGATCTACGGGTTCGGCATCGGCGCCCTCACGGTCCTGATCCGCGTCTTCAATCCGGCCTTTCCGGAGGGAGTCGGTCTGGCGGTCCTGTTCATGAACCTTTTCGCCCCTCTGCTGGATCATATTGAGATAGGGGTTCGGTTAAGAAGAAGGATCCCGAATGTCTGATCGATTGAAATCTGTCCTCTTTGCGGCGGCCCTTTGCCTCGTCTGCAGCATCATCCTGACGACCGCCTCCACGGGTCTCAACCGGTTTCAGCAGAAGAACATGCGGATCGACAAACATCGGAACATCCTGAGGTCGGTCGGGCTGGTGGAAGAAGGCGGGAGGGTTGCGGCCGATGCCGTCGAGGCTCTGTATGCCGAATACATCGTAACGCGCTGGGTCGATCCGTCAGGCCGATTGATCAAAGACTCGGAGCGGGGTGAAACCGATCTTCCTCTCTACGTCTATATGAAGGAGGGAGACATCGAAGCCTACATCGTGCCCTTCAACTCTCGAGGGCTGTGGGGGAGAATCCACGGGTACCTGGCGATCGACAACGACGGCAGCACCATTACCGGCTTCACGGTTTTCAAACATTCGGAAACCCCGGGGCTGGGAGGTGAAATCGAGAGGGCCTGGTTTCAGAAGAACTGGGTGGGGAAGAAGATCGTAGATTACGGAGGCGAATTCGTATCGGTCGGCATTGCGAAGGGTGCAGTGAAGGATACGGTGCCGCCTGAGGAACAGTCTCACTACGTGGACGGCATCAGCGGTGCCACCATGACGGGCAAGTACCTGACCTCAGGCCTCAAAGAGACTCTCGAGAACTACGAACCGGTTTCGATCCGGTTCAGAAAGAACCTGGTCCACGAGGCAGCCGGAGAAGGAAGGGACGCCGAATGACCGATCTATGCTTCTCCGGTTCTTAGCAGGAGAGAGGGATGAACGGAACCATTATACGCCCCTGGGCCGCGATCCGAAAGACCAAGGCCTTCAAGGACGTCGCGCGTGCCCTGTGGGAAGCCAACCCGGTCTCCAAGCAGATCCTGGGAATCTGCTCCGCCCTGGCGGTCACCGTGCAGATGAGCACCGCCATTGTCATGAGCATCGCCCTGACCTTCGTCGTCGCTTTCTCCAATCTGGCCATCTCGAGTATGCGTCGCGTGATACCTCGAAACATCCGCATCATCGCGGAGGTGGCCGTGATTGCCACGTTGGTGATCGTGGCCGACGAGGTGCTCAAGGCCTTCATGTACGACATCAGCAAGCAGTTGTCCGTTTTTGTCGGACTGATCATTACCAACTGCATCGTTTTGGGCCGGGCCGAAGGCTACGCATTGACCAACCCGCCCTTTCGTTCCTTCATGGACGGTATTGCGAACGGCATCGGATACAGCTCGATCCTGATCGGCGTCGCTTTCTTCAGAGAGCTGCTCGGCTCGGGCAAGCTGCTCGGTTTCCAGGTGGTGCCCGACGCGGTCTACGAGCTCGGGTATGTAGACAACGGGTTGATGGTATTGGCCCCCGGGGCCTTCATCATCATCGGATTGTTCGTGTGGTTGGAGAATACCCTGTTGGACAGAGAATAACCCGGGCAGCGCCTCAACCGGCTTGCAGGGCAGGGGAACCATGGAAAACCTGATCAGCATCGGTCTCGAGTCGATCTTCGTGGGCAATATCCTGTTGGCCTACTTCCTGGGGATGTGCTCCTTCCTGGCGATCTCCAAGAACATGAAAACTGCCACCGGTCTCGGCATCGCCGTGATCTTCGTGTTGACGGTCACAACGCCGGCCAACTGGGCGATCTACAAATTCCTGCTGGCCCCCGGCGCCCTGGCATGGGCCGGACTGCCCGAGGTGGACCTGAGCTTTCTGAAGCTCGTCCTCTTCATCGCGACCATCGCCGCCATCGTCCAGGCCCTCGAAATGGTCATCGACAGGTTTTCGCCGGGCCTCTACGCGGCGCTGGGCGTCTTTCTGCCGCTGATCACCGTCAACTGTGCCATCCTGGGCGTGTCCCTGTTCATGGTCGAGCGTGCCTACACGTTCAACGAGACCTTGGTCTACGGTACGGGCTCCGGTGTGGGATGGGCCCTGGCCATCATTTCCATGGCGGCGATCTTGAGAAAGCTTCGATACGCCGATGTGCCCCAGGGCCTCCAGGGATTCGCCATCAACATGATCACCACCGGCTTGATCGCCATGGGGTTCATGCTGTTCGCCGGGATCACTTTGTAAGGAACCATCCGTGCTCGAAACATACTTCATCGCAATGTCGGTCTTTTCGGGGGTCGTGATCTCCCTGGTCGGCGCGCTCCTGCTCGTCGAATCCAGAGTGGTGTTGAAGGGCGATCGCAGGATCGTGATCAATGACGATCCGGACAAGAGCATCCAGACCCCTACCGGAACCACGCTTCTTGCGGCGCTGACCCAGAACGACATACTGCTGCCCTCGGCCTGCGGCGGCAAGGGCAGCTGCGGCGTGTGCAAATGCAAGGTGACCGAGGGTGGACGAGACATCCTGCCGACCGAGCTTGCCCACCTGAGCCGCGGCCAGAAGCTCGACAATATCCGCCTGTCCTGCCAGCTGAAGGTCAAGGAGGATATGAAGATTCACATTCCGAACGAAATCTTCAACATCAGGAAATATGATGCCACGGTGGTGTCGAACGAGAATGTGGCCTCTTTCATCAAGGAGCTGAGGCTCAGGCTCGATCCGGGACAGGAGATGGATTTCGAAACCGGCTCTTACGTTCAGATCGACATTCCGGAATACGAGCGCTCCTACCGGGAGATTCACGTAGGCGAAACCTACAAGAAGGTCTGGGACCGCTTCGATTTCTGGGGACTGAAGGCGCGCAGCGAGGAGCCGGTCTACCGGGCGTACTCCATGGCCAACATCCCGTCGGAAGAGGAGTTGCGCTTCACGATCCGGGTCGCGACGCCCCCGCCCGGGGAGACCGACATCCTGCCCGGCGTGGCATCATCCTACCTGTTCACCCTGAAGCCGGGCGATCGCGTGACGCTGAGCGGTCCCTACGGGGACTTCTTCGTCAAGAAGAGCCGGCGGGAAATGTGTTTCATCGGAGGCGGCGCCGGCATGGCCCCCTTGCGGGCCCACATCTTTCACAACCTGTTGACCGAAGGTACCGACCGCAGGATGACCTTCTGGTACGGCGCCCGGTCCAGGAGCGAAATGTTCTATGACGAGGAATTCAAGGATCTGGAGAGCGCTTTTCCAAACTTCTCCTACCATGTGGCTCTCTCCGACCCCCAGCCGGGAGACCACTGGGAGGGCCCCGTCGGCTTCATCCACCAGGTCGCACAGGATCACTATCTGAATGACCATCCGGACCCGGCCGAGATCGAATACTACCTCTGCGGCCCGCCCCTGATGCTCGATGCCGTCCAGAAGATGCTGGACAGCCTCGGCGTCGAACCGGAGATGGTCGCCTTCGACGATTTCGGGGGATAGCCCCGGGTCATCCCATACTGAAGGGTGTATTTTCAGGGATGCCGGTGGTGACAGCGATGTTCAACCCGGCCGGGTTCTTATTTCTGCTTCTTTTTCTTCTTCTGCTTCTTCTTGCGGTCCCAGCCCCAGTTCTCATAGTAGTCCCAGCCTACCAGGGCGTTGATCTGTTTGAACTCGCGATCCTTCTCGAGCAGGCTGGCTCTCAGCACGTCTCCGATGGAAAGGAAACCGATGTAGTGTCCCTCCTTCTCGATGACCAGGTGACGAAGAAACAGGCCGAGGAACATCTCCGCAAGCCTGAAGATGTGCGTATCGTGGGGGGCGGTATGAATCGGGGAGCTCATGTAGTCACCGACCCTAGCAGTCTTCGGGTCAAAGCTCTCTTCCACCGTGTTGCTCAACAGATCGCGCTCCGTCCATATGCCGACGATCTCCCCGTTCCTGGTGACCAGGGTCGCCCCGATACCATTCTCCACCATGATCTGACAGGCCCTGTAGATCGTCTCGTCATGGGGGATCGACACGATCTGCCGGTCCTTGTCGTTGACGATGTCTTCTGCCGTATTCATGTCATTCCTCCTGAAATGAAAGGCTTCAGGCACTAGCCCAGCGCGCTTGATCGGCCCCATCTATTTCGGATAACATGAAAAGACGATGTGTTCTTGCCTACGAAGGATAGTAGTCGGTTCGTATGGGGGAGTCAATGACGGAGATGCTGTTCGTTTTGGCAGCCACGCTGTCCGTCTTTGCGGTGTTTTTTCTGGTCTTTCTCGCAAAGAGCAGGTCGGAAGGCGATAAGGCAACAGGGCCCAGGTGCGCCCAATGTGACTGCCACTCCGGTGAATCACAGATCGAAGGTTCTTGCACAGGGGCGGGCAGGACAGAAGAGGTAGACCATCGGGTTTGACGGCCGGCCGGAGAATGCCCCTCGAGCCACACAAACCGCGCGTGTACCCGGCGGATCGCCTCTCATCGCCCCTCATCCGTCGGCGGCAGCATCTGTCGAACCAGCGCCTCACATTCCTGACGGTTCATCAGGCGGGGCACCGGGTATTCCGGGTTCCCCTCCTTCAGGGCCCGTTCCGCAATCAGAGGAATGTCCTCTTCCTGGATCTCCTTGATGAACGTCGGGATGTCCATATTACGATTCATCTCCTCTATCCTTTGGATGAATCGATGGGACAGTTCTTCGTCGGAATCCGTTTCTGTACCCAGACCACTGGCGCGTGCGAGGTCGGCAAGCTTCTTCTCTGCCTCCTTGCGCGAGAACCTGAGCACGTGAGGCAGGATGATCGCGTTCGCCAGGCCGTGGGGGACCCCGTAGAGCCCGCCCATGTTGTGGGCAATCGCGTGGACGTAACCCACGTAAGCCCGGGTGAAGGCGGAGCCTGCGTAGAACGAGGCGAGTGCCATGTTGTTGCGTCTATCCAGGTCGGAGCCGTCTCTGTACACCGCTTCCAGATCCTCGAAGATGATCCGGGTTGCTTTCTCTCCGTTCTCGTCCGTGAATCTTGTCTTGTAACCTCCGATATAGGATTCGACGGCATGTGTGAGCGCGTCCATCCCCGTCGCTGCCGTGATGTGAGGGGGCAGCCCGAGCATCAGCTCCGGGTCGAGCACGGCAACGGGGGGCACCAGTTTAAGGTCCACCACAGCGAACTTCTCGTGGGATTCAGGATCGCTGATCACCGCCGCTGCGGTGGTCTCTGATCCGGTCCCGGCCGTTGTGGGCACGGCGAGCAGGGGGGGGAGTTTCTTTCTCACCTTGAACAACCCTCGCATATCCTGGACGGATCGCTTCGGGTTGGTGGCCCGGGCCCCGATCAGTTTGGCGCAATCCATGGGCGAGCCCCCGCCGAACGCTACGATCCCGTCACATTCGTTTGATTCATAAAGTCGCAGTCCCTCTTCGACGTTCTGAAGGGTCGGGTTCGGCTGCACGTCGTCGAAGAGTGTGAAGGGGATCCCGGCCTCTTCGAGGGAGTCCGAAAGGCGTTGCACGAGACCGGCCGCAGCCAGCCCCTTGTCTGTCACGACAAGGACGCGGCCGACGCCGTGTGCCCGGATGCTTGCGGGAAGCTTTGCCAAAGATCCGGCCCCGGCAAAGATCTCGGGGACGGGAACGGGGAGAATCCTGAGGACGCCTTTCATGACGACCTGGATGGCCCTGTAGGATGCCTTCTGTAATTCCCAAAACATTTCCGGTTCCTCCTGGTTCGGGGGCGGACATCTCCATAAACCTTTTGGATGCGGGAGAACCTCGGATCAGTTCTTTTTTCTGTAGGGGTTCACGGTCATGACCGGCACGGGGGAGGTGGTGACCACGTGACTCGCGACGCTGCCGAAAAGGACCCTGTCGAGCCCCTTGCGCCCGTGGGTACCCATGACCACGAGATCGATGCCGTGCTCCTCGATGTACCGGACGATTTCTTCGGCCGGGTCCCCGGGGATGACCTTCACGACCGACACGCTGCATCCTTTGAGGTGCTCTTCGACGAATTCGTCCAGCCGCCTCTGGCCGCCGGCCAGGATCTTCTCCTCGAACTCCACGATGGACAGGGGAGGCACATAGATGGTGTCGTAGTACTTGAAGATGCGAGCCACGAAGAGAACGTGAAGTTCGGCCTGGAAGGTCTCGGCCATGGTGGTCACGTGAGAGATGATCGCCGCGGAGACTTCGGACAGATCCACCGGGAACAGGATCTTCTTGAATACGGGCATGACCCTCCCTCCTTCCACCCTGTCGGTGGGGGCGGGCCCTATTCGTCTTCCGGAAGCGCGGGCCCTTCCCCGTGGTGGGATCCTTCCGTATCGAGCAGGATGGTCAGGTTGTAGATCCCGTACTCCATCTTCGCCTTGATCGGCAGACCGGACTTCTCGAAAACCTTCATCATTCCCTTGTTGGTGGCCAGGACATCGGCTGTGAATCCCTTCAGACCCCGTCTCTTGGCCAACTGGATGAGCCGCTTGAACAGGTAGGTGGCAATCCCCAGGCCCTGATATTCCTCGTCCACGATGAAGGCCACTTCCGCGTACGGCCGATGCCGCTCCCGGACGAATCTTGCCTCGGCAATGATGTGTCCTTCCCCGGAGTTGCTCACGAGCCCGACGATGGGCAGGGATTGGGTGAAATCGACATTGACGTATTCCTGCATTTTTGCGTGCGGCATCGCCTTGATCGGGCTGAAGTAGCGGTAGTAGACCGCCTCGTCGGAAAAACGGTAGAAGAGGCGCCGCATCTCTTCTTCGTCCGAGGGCTTGATCGCCCGGAAGCGAACCTCCACATCTCCCTTGAACGTGTGCTTCGTGGCGATCCCTTCCGGGTAGAGGTGGGCGGACTCGACCAGGTAGATCTGGTCCTGGTAGAGAATTCTCTTCTCTTTCGCCTGTTCCACGAGCCCGGGACGATCGTCCGGATGGGCGACGTCGATGAGGGCCTGCGCTCGTTCCCGGACCGTGCGCCCCTTCAGGTAGGCCACGCCGTACTCGGTGACCACCATGTCGATCGCTTCCCGAAGGGCGAATTCGTTCGGGTATTTCTCTACCGAGATCTGGACGTTCGGGTCGCCTTTGAGGTTGCGGCTGGGAAGGGCGAACACGGCGCGCCCACCGCGCGAGAGTTCCGCTCCGTTCACGAAGTCCACCGCGTTTTCCGGGCCGGCCGCCACGTTTCCCTTGCCCACGTGCAGGGAGACGCGGCCGGAGAGATCCACCTTGCGGGCCGGGAGCACGCAGACGAAACCCGCGTTGCGGCCGATCTGGTGCGGGCTGAAGACCTTGTCGATACTCTGGAACTCGATGAGGGGATTGCGGTTCAGCCAGCCCATCAAATCCGGGGTGCCGAGGCCGTAGGATGTGACGGACTTTCCTCTGAACACCTCCTTGTTCCGGTTCGTGACGGCGCCGCTCTTGACGAGATCCATCAGGGCGTCCGTGAAGAAGGGCGAATGAACGCCCAGGTTGCGCTTGTGGACCAGGTGGGTGCTCAGGGCCTCGAAGAGGGGACCGATGGAGAAAGCGATGCAGCTCCCATCCTCGATCTCGGAGGCGACGTTTGCGGCGATCCGGTCGAAGACATCGTGCATGGGCCAGCGGTTGAAGTAGATCGGCTGTTCCGTTGCACTCACGAGAAGGTCGAAGTCTGCAATCGGGACAAAGGTGTCCCCGAACGTGATCGGCACCTGGGGGTTGATTTCGCCCACGAGGAGGGAGGCCTTCTCCATGGCATAGCGAGCGACATCGACGGCCACTCCGAGACTGCAGTATCCCGCCTCGTTCGGAGGTGTGATCTGTACGATCGCCACGTCGATCGGGATCTGTCCGGTTTCGATCAAGCGCGGAATGTCCGAGAAACGGCTCGGGATCAGATCCACTCGGCCCTCTGTGATCGCCTCGCTCGCCACCCAACCGGAGAAGAAGGTCTTCAACCGGTACTTCTGGGCGGAGAGCTCATCCAGGGAGATGGCATCGCTCAGGCTGATGACCTGGATCAACTCCAGGTCTTCCAGGTTCGACGCTTCGGTCTCCATGATGAGCTTGACGAGTGTCCTGGGTTCGGCCACACCGGTGCCCACGAAAATGCTCATCCCCGCGTCGATCTTTCCGAGGACCTGCTCCGGCTCGACCGTGAGCTTCTCCCACTGTCTGTCCTCTGCGTGGTGCATGGAACTGCCTCTCACTGTTATCGCTGGAAACAGTATTCTAGCATGGAAAGGGGGCTGTCAGGAAATCGTGGTATGACCCTGCCCGGTCGGCCCTCTCAAATATACTGGCGCTTGTGATCCTTGAACCCGATAAAGGTGAACCGGGTGAAGGGATCCTTGTGGGCTTCCACCTCTGCGGGGTGGTAGAGGGTTTCCGCGCGGGTCGTCGAATACCACTGGACATACTGTTCGAAGGTGATCGCTTTTCGCCTGTCCAGTTGGTCCTGAAACCGCATGCCCTGGACGATCTCGGAGATCCCGGTCTTCATCTCGCACACGAAGAACTCTGCCCCGCAACCGCTCCCGTAGCTGAATACGCCCACCCGCTTGCCTTCGACACGATCCCGCTCCGTCTCGAGCAGGCTGGCCAGCCCCATGTAGACCGAGCCGGTGTAGATGTTGCCCACCTCTCTGGCACCCAGGAGCCCTGGCTCCACTTTGGCGAGGTAGCTTTCCTTGTAGAGGGCCTGCCGGGCCTCCGAGTCGAGGTCCACGTGTTCGGTGTCGATGAGGTGGCGGTGGGCTTTCCTGGCCATGCCGGTGAAGGGCATGTGATACAGGATGTAGTCGAGGTGGTCGAAGAGCTGTCCCCTTGGGATACCCACATTGGACCGGAAGTGGGAGACCGCCTCCTCCATCGCCTCCAGATAACAGGCGACCGAGTACTTCCCGTCCACCACAGGGACCCGGTGTCCGGTGGGGCGCCAGAAATCGAACACGTCTTTGGAGAAGATCCCGTTCATCCGGGTGTCGACCGAGAAGAGCCGGGGCTTCTGCTCCATGAGAAGGGCAACCGCTCCCGCACCCTGGGTAGGCTCGCCCGCCGAGCCGAAGCCGTACCGCGCCATGTCCGTCATGATGACCAGCGCCTTCTTCGAGTTGCCGTAGTTCCGGGCGATCCAGTCGATGGAGGTCACGATGCCGGCCGTACCTCCGTAGCAGGCATGCTTGATCTCGTAGATGCGGCACCGGGAGCCGATGTTGAGCAAACCCTGGACGAAGCTCGCCACCGGTTTCGAGTGGTCCACACCGCTCTCGGTGCTGACCACGAGCTGATGAATCTCCTGGGGGTTCGTTCCCGTCTTCTCGAGAAGCTGCGCCGCCGCGTTGGCCGCCATGGTCACCGAGTCCTCCCAGTTCGGGAGGATGGACATCTTGTGGTTCCCCAGGCCTTCGCGGAATTTCTCCGGCGGAATGCCCCTTGCCCGGGCGAGCTCGTCATGGGGAAGATAAAACTGCGGGATGTAGATGGCGATGTCGCTGACGCCTACGTCGATCATCCTTTCGGGTTCTCCGTCTGCTCGATCATGGAAGCTTGAACCTGCTTGACCCCCCTCCGGTGCTTACCTATACTTTGCCTGGTCCTTTCAATGGTATGTCATCGAGCGGGTGAAGGCAATGGGACTCAGGCGTTTCATCGAGGCCTTGCGAATCGCGGGACGACTCACGTCGGTGGGCAAGACCGTGAGCAGGCACCTGGAGGCGGCGGCCGTTCTGAATGCGCTGGACGAGAGACCGGTCTTGTTCGAGGCTGTCGAAGAGTCCGCATTTCGGGTCGTGGGCAACCTGTTCGGCGCGAAACAGCAATTCGCGGATTACTTCGGGATCGAGCCGCACGAGCTGATTCCGAAGATCGTGGAGGCGATCGAGAATCCGACGAGTCCGCAGATGGTGGATGAGGCTGCCTGCCAGGAGGTGGTCGAGTCGGATGTGGACCTGGACAGGCTTCCGATTCTCTTCCACTGCGAGGAAGATGGCGGACGGTACATCTCGAGCGGGGTCTTCATTACGAAGAGCGGGGCGGGCATTCAGAATGTGGATTTCCACCGGGCCATGCAGATCGGCAAGGACCGGTTCAGCGTGCGGATCGTCAAGCAGAGGGATTTTGATGCGCTTCTGAATGAGGACGAGACGCTGCCCGTGGCCGTCTGCGTCGGAAATGCTCCGAACGTTCTGCTTGCCGCCGCCACTTCGGTTCCGCTGGGCGTGAACGAGCTCGAGATCGCTAATACTCTCGAGCCGTTCAAGGTGACGAAGCCGAAGACTTTTGACGGGATGATCCCCGCGGAGTGCGAGTTCGTGCTCGAGGGCGTGGTGAAGCTGGAGGAGCGGGAGGCGGAGGGCCCTTTTGTCGATCTGACCGACACGTACGATATCGTAAGGCAGGAGCCGGTATTCCACGTTACCTGCATCACCCATAGAAAGGACGCGCTCTGGCAGGCACTGCTTCCCGGAAGACGCGAGCACCAGATGCTGATGGGTATGCCCCGTGAGCCGACGATCTACAAGGAAGTGAACAGCGCCGGGGTGACCTGCCTGGACGTGAACGTGAATCCGGGCGGGTGCAGCTGGCTGCACGCAATCATCAGGATCGACAAGAAACGGGAAGACGACGGGAAGAGGGCGATCGAGGCCGGGTTCCGAGGGCACAAGAGCTGCAAACACATCTTCGTTGTGGACAGCGATGTAGATATCTACGATCCCTACCAGGTGGAATGGGCCATGGCCACCCGCTTTCAGGCGGACCGGGACCTGTTGGTCAGGGACAGGGAGAAGGGAAGCAGCCTGGATCCGAGCGCGGATCCGGATACGAGTTTTACCGTGAAGTGCGGTTTCGACTGCACCAAGCCGCTTGGCGAAAAGGCGAGGCATTTCGAACGGGCCGTGTTTCCTGAGATCGATCTGAAGAAGCTCCTCGGGGAATGAAATGCCCGGCCGTTCTTGAGAAGGCAAACGAATGGTCCTGACGGAAGAAGAAAAGGCGATCCTTGACGGCGAAGAAGGTCGTGCCGCGAAAAAGGCGATGGAGATCCTTGTTGCGCTGGGCGAGATTTACGAAGCCGAGCGCCTGATCCGGGTCAGAAGCGTCCAGATCGCAGGGGTGAGCTATGACAACCTGGGAGACGCCGGCCTTTCCTTTCTTCAGGAGATGGCTGCGGACGGACGGGCAAGGGTGCCCGCAACCCTGAACCCCGCGGGCATGGACCTGGTCGATTGGCAGGATCTCGGAATCAGCGAGGCCTTCGCGGAAAAGCAGCAGCAGGTGGTGGAGACCTTCGCCCGAATGGGGGTGGTGACGAGTTGCACCTGTACGCCCTACTTTGTCGGCAACGAGCCCGGCCCGGGGGACACGATCGCCTGGAGCGAGAGCTCTGCCGTCTGTTACGCGAACTCCGTGCTTGGAGCGAGGACGAATCGGGAAGGAGGCCCGAGCGCTCTGGCCGCAGCGCTCACCGGTAAGACCGCCGGTTACGGGTTTCATCTGGATGAGAAGAGACAGCCCGTGGTCACCGTGGATGTCTGCGCCGCCCTCGGCGATATAACCGACTACGGGGCCCTGGGCAAGGTCGTGGGAGACAAGCTGGGGAACCGGGTGCCTTCGATTCGCGGCCTTGAACAGGCGACCACGGACGAGCTGAAGAGCCTTTGTGCATCGATCGCAACCTATGGTGGAACAGCCATGTTTCATGCCGTGGGGGTTTCCCCGGAGAAGGTGAAGGAGCCCGGCGAGCGAATGACCGTGGGCAGCGGGGAGATCGAGCAGGCGAAAAAGGAGATGATCGACGATGAAGAGGCGGATTTCGTCGCGGTGGGGTGCCCTCACTGTTCGCTGGAGGAACTGAGAACGATTGCAGGCCTGCTGGATGGAAAGCGGGTCTCCAGGGAGACCTGGATTGCCGTGGCGAGGCAGGTGAAGGAGTCTGCGGAAGGGGAGGGGATCATCGCCAAGATTCGCGAAAGCGGTGCGAAGATCGCCGCAGACACCTGTTTTGTAGTCGCGCCGATCCGGGGACGGTTCAACTGCATGGCCACCAACTCTGCCAAGGCAGTTTTCTACGGGAGGGCGAAGAACCGGTTCAGGACCGTCTTCGCACCCCTGGAGAAGCTCATCGAGATCGCCACGAGGCCTTGAAATGACCCTGCAGGGAAGAAAGATCTTCGGAGGCAAGGCGAGGGGCAGGGCCCTGGTTTCCGTGGAGGGGATCTCCTTCTTCGGGGGCGTCAACCCGGACACGGGCATCGTCGAGGAGGAGGGCCATCCGCTGCAGGGCACGAGCGTGAGTGGAAGGGTCCTGGTCTTTCCCCGGGGCAAGGGATCCACTGTAGGCAGCTACACCCTCTACCGAATGAAGAAGACCGGGACTGCGCCCATCGCGATCCTGAACAGGGATTGCGAGACCATCGTTGCCGTTGGCGCGATCATTGCGGAGATCCCGTGTATGGACCGGATCGACATCGATCAGATACGCGATGACGCAGAGCTCCTGGTGGATGCGGACAACGGCATGGTGGAGATCACGGACGCTTCCGGCGAGGGATCCTGAGGGAGCAGGCCATCAGGACCGGCAAGAGAAAGACCCCCAGCATGTTGACCATGCCGGATTGCGTCATGGTTCCTTGGGCGGAGATGGACGAAGCTTCCGCAGAGGCCGGACCCCAGCCGGCCGCCTCCGCCGTTGTGCCCACCACGAAGGGTGTCGGGTCGGAAAGGTTTCCGGCAAAGTCGCGCGCCCTTATGCAGAGCGTGTATGACGTTGCGGGCGAGAGTCCGCGGAGGACGTAGGGCGGCTTCTGTACGAAGCCAATCGGATCGTCCTGCCCCTGCAAGTAGATCCTGTACCCGCTCACCACGACATTGTCCGAAGAAGGATCCCACTGCATCACGACCGAATCCTGGGTGGTCCCCGTGATCTGAAGGTTGGACGGTGGTGTGGGTGGGGTATCGTCGGCCCTGAGCCACTTGATGCAGTTCGTAGCGGCCCTCGTGGTGTGGTAAGCCACGAAATAGATGTGGCCCTTCGGGCCGGTCGTAGAATCCTTGGTCTCGTACCAGCCCCCATGGACAGGGTCCAGGAAATGGGTCTGAATGTAGGCCCACTGGGTGAGAAACTTGTCGTAGTAGTCGCGCGGGTCCGCAGGATAGAGCTCCGACATCAGCAGGAGAACGTTGAGGCCTTCCGCCTGGGCCCACCAGAGTTCGGTCGGATTCTGTACGACCACGGTTTCGTCCGCCTGAAAATGCCCGATCATCGGGATGCCGCCGCCGACATGGAAACCGTTGTTGTCGAGGGAGAAATCGACGGTCTTCTTCAGTTTCTCCATCAGGGTCGGGTCCCCGGCCCACCCCAGCGCTTCCAGCGCTTCCCAGAGCAGATAGGCGGTCTCCAGGTCGAGGCCGTAGTAGATCCGGTTGTGCTTGATATCGTCGTTGAGCGACTCTTCCGGGTATCCCGGATGGGTGGTCCATTCGCGTGTGAAACATTGCTGCTGAAACCCATGAGGGGTCATGATCTTCTCCGTGAAGATCGTGACCATTTCCTCGAGCCTGCTTCGCAGGTTCGGGATGTCCGGCGCCATCCGATAGAGTGCCGTGAAGGCCTCGAGAAGATGAAGGGACGTGTCGAGGTCCTTTTCGTAGGGGGTGATGTCGATGAGGTCTCCGTTGAAATTGAGCCAGGGATAGTAGCCCAGATGGACCGGGTCGTGCGCGTAGGTCTCCAGGAATTGAAAGCACTCGGAGGCGCGCGTCTTCGCCTCGTTATCGCCGGTCAGCTCGTAGTAGTAGGCGAGTGCGAGCAGCAGAAAGGAATGTCCATAGGTGCACTTGTGGGGGTGCTTGATCCAGCCGTCCCGGCTCACATACCAGTGATACCCGCCGAAAACAGGATCCCGCATCTTGTCCTTGAGGAACCGGTATCCCTCGCGAGCGATCACCGGGTACATCGGGTTGTCGGGGTAGAACTGTGCTGCGAGAGAAGCGGTGTACACATGCCGTGCCTGAGAGACAACCAATTTCTCTGATTCTAGATCTCCGTAGCTCCAGTCGTATTCGAAGTTGGAGAAGAATCCGCCGTAGGTGGCGTCCTGGCACGCAGGATAGAACCTGGCCAGGAGATCGCTGTTGAGAGAGGCTTCGAGCTCCGTCAGGATGTCGCCTCTGGCGACCGGCAGGGGCCCGGACAGCAGAAGGGCGAGGCAAAGGCAAAACACGACGGAGGGGGCGGGCAGGAGGCGCGAAACATGAATCTTCACGGCCGAGCTCCTGTTCAGGGAGTCAGGAATAGAATGATAAATAACTTTCTAACAAAGATAACATACGCTTGTCAAGTCCGTCAAAGCAGAAGGGGGGGTCATGAGAGTCGCTGTTATTGACGATGAATAGATAGAGACCTCGTGGTGACCCACTTCAGAAACGCCTCCGAGGTGGGTAGTAGAATCCCCGAACAGACCTTTGATCGTGTGAGGAGAGGAATGCGTCAATTTCAAGAAGCGGAAGATTGGATCCTACTGGAGCAGGAAAACGGCGAGAGGGAGGACTCTCTGGTGCCCAGGCGCCTGCAGAGGTGCACCCGGTTTCGTCGATTCCTTCGCCAGGAGCTGCGCTTCTGCAAGACCGAGACGGAAAAAGAGGTGATTGTACATGCCCTTCGAACGACGGAGGATCAGATTCGAAGACTCGAGAAGCGACCGGAATCAGGGCGAGGCAGAGTGTTCCGAGCCGGAAACCGCCGGAGGACGGATCCGTAGAAAGCAATGGTCAGGACGCCGGGTGATCCGTCGATTTCGCGCAATCCTCGCAGAGCCAGAGCTCACCCCTCTCCTCCCAGCCGCACAGCTTGACCAGGCGAAGAAGCGCCTTCTTGTCCACATTTTCGATTTTCTTATTGCACCGGGGCCCGTCGCACTGGACGAAGCAGTAGTTGCTCGTTGTGACTATCAAACCCATGGAACACCTCCTCCCGGATCTAGAAACGACCGCGGGGATCAAATGCCTCGATGACCTCCCAGTTTTCCATACCTGGGACCATCTCGCAAGGCACCTTGAAGAACAGACCTGTCTTTGCATCAGGCGTGCCCTTCTGCACCTGAACCCATAAGGGGCAGAGATCCTGCTCGTTGGGTTCCTCCTGCTTCGTACCGAAGCACTTCCATCCACTTACCTGGTCCCAGGGACTGAACTCCAGATACACCGCGTATTCGCTTATGTGAGCGATGCCACAGCGGCTGAATTCAACGACACCCTTGTATTCATTGCCTTCAACGACCTGCTTGACGTTTACGGCTACTGTCCGGCTCACGGTATCCTGCCGGGTCACGATCGGATCCGAGGCAGCCGGGTCTGCGCTCAGCGCTGCGAACCCGATTCCCCATATGAGCAAGCCCAGCACGATGCTGCTTCCTGTTCTTCTTGTCATTCGGTTCTCTCCTCGCTTGGAGGCACGTCGTCCAGAAGTTGAATCATTCCGCGTGCCCGTTCGTACGCCCGTCTTCACCTGCGCTGGAGACGGGCCTCGTTCTACATCCCGGCACAAGAGGAACGGGGGGCAGCGGTGCTGGTTCCAAACCGTTGCGTCAATCGGAGGACGGATATTGTGGCTGGCTATCGAAGGCAGGCATCGGCCTTGTGGCCCTTATCTGCAGAGGTTCCGGAAGACACCCGGGCAGGCGTCGTTCCTGAACAGCACCCGCAAACCAAGGGGTCGTATGCTTCGGGTCCAGATTGATACGGTCCTCACGAAACATACAGAATAGAACATCCGCCCCCTTGCTGTCAAAGCGCGGTGTTACAGAATCGTGCTTCAGCCTGCCTGCCTGCCGATGTTGAAGCCGAACTGGAGCACGAGATAAATCAGGTAGATACCGAGGAGCCAGGCGCCCTGCCAGCGTCTGAAGAACCCGCCCTTGTTCATCGTGATGAAGGCCCGGAAGGAGTAGAGGATGATGAGCATGGCGGGGAAATGGAAGAGGAAAAAATTGGGTGGGATCTCCAGGGGCCGTGCAGCGGCGGAGGCGCCGATCACGAAGAGGCAGTTCAGCACGTCCGCCCCCACGATGTTTCCCACCGTGATCTCCGGGTGGCCCTTTCTGACCGCGGTGATCGCGGTCATCAATTCGGGCAGCGAGGTGCCGAAGGCGACCATTGTGGCGGCGATGACGTCTTCCGGCACACCCATTCGGCCGGCCAGCTCTGCGGCGCTCGGGATCAACACCCGGGCAGCCACGACCACCAGGAAGAGGCCTCCAAGGACCTGGGCCAGGGCCTTCCCGATGGGAGCGATCGTCTCCTCCTCCGGTCCCTGTTCGCCGCAAAGGGCCTCTCCCCCGGTTCGTGCCCATGAGTAGGTGACGTACATATATGCGCACAGAAGGATGAGGAAGAAGAACCCTACCCACCGATGGAGCGTGGGCTCGTCCGGTGTCATGGCCAGTGCGGCCAGAGAAAGGATCACCAGAAGTGTGGCCGACCCTACCTGGACCCAGCCCGTGCGGTTCAGGATGTACCGGTTCACCGGGACGGTGGCCAGCAAACAAGTGAGGCCGAAGATCAAGCCCGTGTCACAGATGATCGATCCCACCCCATTGCCCAGGGCAAGGCCGGGATTGCCCATCCAGGCCGCCATGACCGAAACGAAGGCCTCTGGCGTGGTCGTTCCCAGGGAGATGATCGTGGCGCCGATCACGATTTTCGGGAGGCCGGTCCGACGGGCCAGGTGCACGGCGCCTTCGATCATCCAGTCCGCGCCTTTGGAAAGAACCAGTACGCAGACCGCGATCAGCAGCACGAGCCCCATGGTCGGAACCCCTGCCACGAGTTCGGCAAGGGCATGTTCGTCCACGATCCAACGCAAGATTCCCTGATCCATTCTGCCTCCCGGCGATTCCAGGTCACACGGTTATGCCATAACCCAAACGAAAACTCCAAACGGAGTTTTCGGTATAGCCGACGAAAACCGCGAAGCCGGTTTTCGGAAAAACACAACGAAAATCGCAGTAGCGATTCTCGGTAACCCCTACGAAAATTCCAAATGGAATTTTCGGCATAGCCGACGAAAACCGCGAAGCCGGTTTTCGGAAAATGCACGAAAGGTCCAGGCAGAACCGTGGAAGCACCCTGGAGGCGGAAATCCCAGCGCTTTCGGGCTCGTACCTGCAGGAATATTGAAAAAATGGAGGGAAGCGTGTATAAGGAAATCTAGTAAATTGGGGTATTTCCACTCTGCTTCGCCCATCGCCCATCGTTCTATTGCGGAGATCTGCCGGTGAAGAAATGGCTCTCCAATGTTTTCGAGAAAGCGCCGAAGCGCTCGAAGGCGACCCTGTCGACCGTACAGGCCAAGTTCAACGACTTCCTCGAAATCCTGGACAACAACAACCGAGTGCTCAAGATCATCGGCGATATGGAGGAAAAAGCGCAGGGGGAGTATCTCTTCGACATCAACTACATCCGAGCCAGTCTGAACGAGATCCGGCAGGGGGTTCGAGAAATCGTCGAGGGCATGATTTCACTCGGCGGTGAATCGTACGAGGGCCTGCGGGAGCGCTACCGGAAGATTGACGCGGAAATCTCCCGGGTCCTGCCCGAGAACCGTCCTGTGGAGAAGGACTCGTTCACGATTCCATTTGGTGAGGTGGGATGCGACCGTGCCTGGAGCGTGGGCAGCAAGAGCGCACAACTCGGAGAGATGAAGTCCAGGCTTTCGCTTCCGACCCCCGATGGTTTTGCGATCAGTGCCTGGGCCTACAAGCATTTCGTGGACGCAAACGATCTGCAGACCCGTGTGAGCCGGTGCATCGATGCGGTGGATTTCAAGCAGCTTGGGGATCTCCGCGGCGTCAGCGAGGAAATCCAGGCCATGGTTTCCTCGAGCCCGGTACCGAACGATCTTGCCGACGAGATCCGAGAGCGCTATGCGGAGCTGAGGGAGCGCGTTCCCAAGGGCGGAGTCGCTCTGCGATCCAGCGCCATCGGCGAAGATACCCTGTTCAGCTTTGCCGGACAATATGAATCCTTCCTGAATGTGGGGGCGGACGATCTGATCGACCGCTACCGCGATGTTCTGGCGAGCAAGTTCACCCCCCAGGCGATCTACTACTATCTCAGCCACTCCCTTTCCGAGGCCGATCTGGCCATGGCCGTCGGATGCGTCACCATGGTGGACTCCGCCTCGAGCGGCGTGATCTACACCCGCGACCCGATCCGTCCCGAGGACGATTCGCTCGTCATCTACAGCATCTACGGCCTGGGCAAGTACCTGGTGGACGGCACCCTGATGCCGGACGTCTTTCGGGTTTCGCGGGACAGCCTCGAGGCCGAGCATACGGAGATCGAGGAGAAACCGGTCAAGCTGGTTACCTGTGCGGAGCGGGGGACCACGGAGGTGCCTGTCCCCGAGGCCGAGCAGGGTCTGCCGTCTCTCGATGAAGACCAGGTCAGGCAACTCGCGGAGTTTGCGCTCAAGGTGGAAGAGCATTACGGAGGGCCACACGACATTGAATGGGCGATCGATCCGGAAGGCCGACCTTTCCTGCTGCAGGCAAGGCCCCTTCGGGTCATCGAGACGAAGGCGGACGTGGACGAGCCGGATTTACGCTGGTTCAAGGTCCTGGCCTCGGGCGGCACCACGGTCTGCCCGGGTGCCGGAAGCGGGCCGGTCTTCCACGTGGACTCCCCGGACGGCCTGCCCGGTGTGCCGGAAGGCGTGGTGCTGGTCTATTCGAATCCCTGCCCGGGTCTGGTCACGGTCATGGGCAAGGTAAAGGCGCTGGTGACCGAGGTGGGCAGCACTGCGAGTCACATGGCTACCTTGGCGCGTGAATACAATGTTCCCACCCTTGTGGGCCTGAAGGACGCCAGTTCGCTGCCGGTCGGAACCGTGGCTACGGTGGACGCTACGGGACAGGCCATCTATGAGGGTGAAGCGTCGGAACTGATAAAGATTCGCAACCTGGACGTCCAGGTCCTGGACGATACGGGCATCTACACGGTGCTCAACCGCTTGCTCGAGAGCATCGCGACCCTCAAGTTGTTGAACCCGGACGATGCGGATTTTCTGCCCGAGAAGTGCGATACCTTTCACGATATCACACGATTCGTGCATCAGAGGGCCATGGAGGAGATGTTCTCCATGGGGCAGAATCTGGAGAACAAGGACCGCGTCGCACTCAGGCTCAAGGCCGACATCCCGCTCAATGTGAACATCATCTACATCGATCGGGATCTGTCGACGCTACGCGGTAAGAAATGGATCCAGGAAGACGAGATCGGCTCCGCCCCGATGGAGGCCCTGTGGGCGGGAATCATGCAGGAGGGATGGCCTTCCCAGGGACGTCCTGCCGATTTGAAGGGTTTCATGTCCGTCATGACCACGGGCTTTGCCACGGACACGAGGGGGGAGTTCTCCGAGAACAGCTTTGCCGTTCTGGGCAAAGAATACATGATTCTCAGCCTGCGCCTCGGGTACCACTTCACGACCGTTGAGGCCATGTGCACGGAGTTGCCGAGCAATAACTACATCCGGATGCAATACAAGGGCGGGGGGGCGTCGCACAGTAGAAGGGCGAGGCGTATCGCCCTGATGGTGGAGATTCTGTCCAGGATGGGCTTCAAGCACTCCGGCAGAGGTGACTTCATGGATGCGAAAATCTCCTACGAGGATTTCCGTGTCACCTCGGACAAGCTCCGACTGCTGGGACGGCTCACGATGATGACGAAGCAGCTCGACATGGCCCTGTCCAACGATGCCATCTCCCAATGGTACACCCAGGATTTCCTGAAGCAGCTCGGACTCGAGAAAGAGGGTAGCTAGGAGAAGCGGAGACCGATGCTGAGACCTATCCAGAGAATCTCCCGCCTGCTGCTCAATTTCCGGCACCTCGCCTGGATCAGTTCCGCAGTGTTCTTCATCATCCTGGGGACCGCCCTGTTTGTTGTCTACCAGAATCGATCCATCATGCACGAGCAGATCAATGTTGATTTCAACGCACAGCAGCTGATCCTCGCTCACCAGGCGGCCACGGAAATCGATTCGGATCTCGAAGACATTCAGATGGAGGTCACGATCCTGAGGAGACTCCTGGCCGAGTCCCCCGAGAGCGCCCGTGACGAGGCGATGCAGGCGGTGGTGGATCGAACACGCTCCAAGGGGCTTTTCGAGATCGGGCTCGCCAATGCGAAAGGGCAGATCATCGCCCTGGAGCCGTCTCGCGGCGAGCTAGGGTTCTCGTCGACCACCTTTCTGGAGGATTGCAGGTGGGACGAGCAAGGGCGGATGGTCCTCGGCCCTCTCCGCATCGACGAGCAGTCCGCCGTGACGAGCATTCTCTGCTCGAAGCTCGATTCCCCTGGAGAGGGAGGGGGCCTGCTCTTTGCCCGGCTGGACATCTCCCGGCTCGTGACGAGCGTGACCCGGCCGATTCGATCCGGAAAGACAGGCTATGCCTGGGTGATCGACGAGAACGGCATGTTCCTCTACCACCCGGACAAAGAGTTCATCGGCGAGAGCGCCTTCGAGGTCCGGGAAAAACGAATGCCCTACGTCAGTTTTGCCCAGATCAACCGCATCATGAAGGAGCAGATGTTCCGGGGGGAAGAGGGAACCGGGGTGTACGAGAGCGGGTGGCATCGCGGGGCGGAAGGCCAGATGAGCAAGCTGATCGCATTCACGCCGGTGAAGACCGAGGCCCTGACGGCAGAGAATGTCTGGTCCGTGGCTGTGGTGGCGCCGATCAAGGAGGTGGCCGATCCTGTCCGCCTCGTCTACAACCGTCACGCCGCGGTGGGAGCTGCCCTGATCGCGACCATGTTCCTCTCGGGCCTTCTCATTGCGGTCTATCAGAACCGCATGTCGGATGCCCTCAAGGAAAGGGTGAAGGAGACCGAGGCGGACCTGCACGAGAAGGAACGAATCTATCGACGGATCGTCGAACAGGCCACGGACCTGATCTACATTCTCGAGCGCGACACCCGGATCAGCCTTGCCAACCGGCAGGCGATCGAGGTCTTTTCGGCCCTTGTGGTCAAGGGTGATGGCGGGACGGAGACTCCGCCGGAGGGGGTTACGGAGAGACGGCAGGTGGCGATCGGGCACACACTGGATGAGTACATGGGGCCCGAGGACGTGAACTTCATGAAACATCAGATCGAAAGGGTCCTCGAGAAGAACCACAGCGTTTCCTATGAGCACACGATCAAGATGGAAGGCAGGTCGGTGCGCTTGTCCACGAAGCTGATTCCGATCCGGGACGACGAGGGCCACGTACACTTCCTGCTCGGGATCAGCCGGGACATGACCGAGAAGGAGGAGATGGATCAGCGGATCTACAACGCGGAGAAGCTCGCCTCCATCGGGATTCTCGCGTCCGGCGTTGCCCACGAAATCAACAACCCCCTTGCGGTCATCCTGGGGTTCACCGATCTGCTGCTCGAGAGCTTTCCCGAGGATACGTCCGAGTATGAAGACCTGAAGATGATCGAGCAGAATGCAAACCACGCCAAGAAGGTCGTGGAGAACATGCTCGGCTTCGCTAGGATCACCGAGGGTCTGGAAGAGACGGTGGATGTAAAGCAGAGCACCCAGACCGTCTATCAGATCGTCAAGAACACCTTGATGACCAAGAAGGTGGAAGTTCAGGTGGAGATCCCCGACGATCTGCCCAGGGTTCGCGGCGATACCCGGGAATTCCAGCAGGTCATCTTCAACCTGATCAACAATGCCGTTGCCGCACTGGATGGGGAGGTGGGCAGTCTCAAGCTTTCCGCCGAGGCGGACACGGATTGGGTGCACGTGAACGTGGTCGACACGGGGATGGGTATCCCGAACCGGAACAAGCCCCAGATCTTTGACCCCTTCTTCACGACCAAGAAGGTGGGGGAGGGAACGGGTCTCGGATTGTCCCTCTGTTACGGGATCGTGAAGAAGTACGGAGGGAAGATCAGCTTCACGAGCAGCTCGGCAGAAGACTTCCCGGATCAGCCCACTGGCACCAGCTTCGTTGTCTCCATGCCCGTACATCGGGAAGAAGAGTCGTAAGCAGGGAGGGTATCCATGAAGCAGACAATCCTGGCTGTAGACGATGAACCGCACATGCTGAAACTCATGGAACGGATCATCACCGAGAAGACGCCCTATCAGATCACAACGACGAGCAACTCCCTGGAGGTACCCGAGATCCTCGACAAGAGCGAGTTCGACCTGATCATCATGGACTTGAAGATGCCGGGGATGGATGGTCTCGACCTGTTGCGGCTCGTGAAGGAGAAGAAACGATTCGAGGAGGTCGTGATCATCACCGCCTTCGGATCCCTCGAGACCGCGATCGAGGCTCTCTCCCTCGGTGTCTTCGACTACATCACAAAGCCCTTCAAGAAGGAGCAGATCATCTTCACTATCAACAGGGCGATGAGATGGCAGCAAATGCGGCGTGAAGCGAGCCGCATGGAAGGGAGGTTCAACCTGGAGCCTTACGACAAGGCCCGGGAGGCCTTTGAGCAGGAGTACGTGGTCCGGTTGCTCGAACGCTGTGACGGCGATCCGAATGTCGCTGCGGAGCGGTCCGGGCTTCCCCTGGAGCGGGTGGTCGCCCTGAAGGAGCAGGCGAAATCGGAAGCTAATTAGACGGGCGTCTTGCCCGGCAGTCTGAAACGGAACAGAAGGAGTCAAGGGATGGAAATGAGACGGGCAGGGGAGATCATGATCCCCCTGGACGAGTATCCGCACATTCCGTACTGGTTTACGCTTCGGCAGGCCACGGCGGAACTGGAGAAATCGGAGGTGGTGATCGAAGGGCGTACATCCCTCCCCAGGGCGGTGCTCATCTTTGACGAGAAGTATCAACTAATGGGGATGGCCCGGAGGCGGGACATCATGCGAGGACTGGAGCCGGAATTTCTCATGGGCCGTCCGATCGAAACCCGGAAGACCATTTTCGATGTGAAGGTGGATCCGAATCTCTCTGAATTGTCCTACGACAAGCTGCTCACGGGGATTCGGAAACAGGCGGAGCGGCCGATCGGTGAGGTGATGCGTCCCATCGTGGCCACGGTCGACTCCGAGGACCACCTGATCAAGATCATCTATGAAATGGTCGATCGGGGTTTGAGCATCCTGCCCGTGCTCAAGGAGGGCAAGGTGGTCGGAGTCGTTCGATCGGTGGACGCGTTTCGTGAGATCGCTGAAATTCTTCTGTGAGTTGAACCGTTAACACACTCGTAGTGCTCGCGAAAGCATGCAGGTAGTGTAGAAGGAGAAGGTGTAGTCGTCATGGCGAAGAATGAGAAACTGGAAGAGGGTGCGGGCGCACCCAAGGGCGGCCTTCCGCCCATGCCGGATGAGATCTATCTGGCGACAACCAAGAAACGAATCGATTGGAAGAGAATTGTATTTATCATGCTGGGGCTCGGCTTCTTTACGGCCGTGTATTTGTCCCCCTCCTGGCCCGACGCGGTCGACCCTGCCGGAGAGCATTTCGTCCTGACCAGGGAAGGGAAGGCGGCAGTGGGCCTGTTCCTGCTCGCGGCGACCTGGTGGGTCTTGGAGGTGGTGCCCATAGGGATCACGGCCATCACCATCGGGGTCGTTCAGTCCCTGTTCTTGATTCGACCGGCCCGGGTGGCTTTCACGGATTTCATGGCCCCTTCGGTCTGGTTCATCCTGGGCTCGATCGTGATCGGGATGGTCTTCACCAAGACCGGACTGACCAAGCGAATGGCCTACAAGATGCTCGCCCTCGTCGGAGAACGGACAAGCATGATCTACCTGGGCTGCTTCGTCATGACGGCGGCGCTCGCTCACATCATGGCACACACCGCGGTGGCGGCGACGGTTTACCCGCTGCTGATGGCTATCTACGCCCTCTACGGAGAAGAGGAGAAGCCCACGAAGTTTGGAAAGGGGCTGTTCATCGGTATGGCGTATGTGGCGGGTGCGGGCAGTATCGTCACCCTCCTCGGCGCCGCCCGCGGGGCGGTGGCCATCGGCTTCTACAAAGATATCGTAGGTAGAGACATCGGCTTCTTCGAGCTCACCACATACATGTTTCCGGTGGGCTGGCTGATGACCTTCGTGCTCTGGGGATTCTTCATGGTCTTCTTCAAGCCGGAAAGGCCGACGATTCCGGGCCTGCGGGAAAGGGCGAACAATCTGTACGCCAGGCTGGGGCCTATTACCTCCCAGGAGGTGATTGCCCTTGTGATCGTTCTGGGGACCGTGGCGGTGATGTGCCTCCAACAATTCGTGCCTGCAATGGGCTTTCTGCACAAGAGCGCCGTCATCCTGACAGGTACGATTCTGTTCTTCCTCTTGAGAATCCTGACCATCGACGATCTCGAGGAGATTCCCTGGAATATCATCCTGCTCTTCGGTGGGGCCATGAGCATCGGCTTCTGCCTCTGGCAGACCGGGGCCGCGGAGTGGATGGCGGTCCAGTGGCTCGTCATGTTCGAGAAGGCACCCGCCTTCGTCTTCATCATGGCGATCTCCTTCTTCGTGCTGCTCATGACCAACTTCATCATGAACGTGGCGGCCATCGCCATCTCCATGCCGGTGGCGCTCGTGCTTGCGCCCTACCTGAGCGTGGCGCCCGAGGTCGTTCTCTTCGCCTCGCTGGTGGTGGCGGGAATGCCGTTCCTGCTCCTGGTGGGTGCGGCGCCGAATGCGATCGCTTACGGGAGCAAGCAGTTCACGAACGGGGAGTTCTTCCTGTACGGGATCCCGGCCAGCATCCTGCTGATGATCGTGGTCGGTATCTTTGTCTGGATCATCTGGCCTGCAATGGGCATGCCGGTGATACTTCCTCCGGAACCGGTGGCAGCGGTGCCCTGAGCATTTGACGCCTTCCTTGGCCGGTCCCGATTTCGATTCGTTTGGGCTCCGTCGCCCCCCCGTGTCTACCCGCCCGCATAATGCGCGAAGCGTTCTGCTGAGAGCATTATGCGGGCAAAGTCGCCCGGCACGAATCGAAATCGGGACAGGCCAAGGAAGGCGATGCCTTTCCAGCGCACCTTCCATGTGGCGGGTCCGTCGCTAAGCACACCTTTTACACGAGAAGCCCCCCGCAACCGCACAGGCGACCCGCAAGGACGGTTCTGTCGGGAACTACACCTCTCTTTCGAGAAGGCCCCGTGTCTACCCACCCGCATAATGCGCGAAGCGTTCTGCTGAGAGCATTATGCGGGCAAAGTCGCCCGGCACGAATCGAAATCGGGATAGGCCACCGAAGGCGATGCTCCACCACCGCACCTCCCATGCGGCGGTTCCGTCGAGAACTACACCTTTCTGACGAGAGGCCCCCCCCCGCAACCGCACAGGCGACCCGCAACAACGGTTCCGTCGGGAACTACACCTCTCTTTCGAGAAGGCCCACCGCTCGCCCCGCATGGACACTAGGGCACGCGGACGGTGTCTCGCCACCGGTCGAAGCCGTTGCGTACGGATTTCATGACACCCACGGGTGACAGCCGGGCCAGGATCCAGAGAAGATGGGCAAGTACGGTCACTGGAATGATGGGTTTGTTGCTTGCCACACCCCTGAGGATGATGCCCGCGCATCTCTCTGGAGAAATCCCCAGCTTTTCATGGATGGAGTATTGTGCCTTCATCTTTTCCCGATCGATGTTGATGACGGGTGAGACGTCGAAGATGGGGGTTTTGATGTATGCGGGACAGACGGCGCTGACCCTTATCCCCAGACGATGGCCCTCCACCCACATGCTCTGGGACAACCCGAACACTGCATACTTGCTGGCCACGTAGGCTGCGTTGGATGGAAAGGGAAGCAAACCTTCGACCGAGCTGATGTTTACGATGTGGCCGGACCCCTGCTTCATCATCTGCCTGTATGCCAGCTGAGACCCGTGGAAGACACCGTTCAGGTTGACGTCCACGACCTTGCGCCAGTATTCCAATTCCATGTCTCGAAACTCTGCCGCAATGGAGATGCCGGCGTTGTTGAAGAGATAGTCCAGTCTCCCCTTTCTGGACGCGATACCTTCGAGATGCTGCTTGAACGCCTCGTAATCCGTCACGTCCACGAGCTCCCCTTCGGCCTTGCCCCCAGAAGATCTAATGGCCTGGATGGCACTCTCCAGGCTCTCTCGATTCAGATCGGAGAGAATCACATCGGCACCCAGGCCGGCCAGCTTCTCTCCCAGCGCCCTGCCGATGCCTGATCCGGCCCCCGTGACGGCAGCCACCTTGTCCTTGAAGACCTCCATCTTCCCTCCTTCCCCTTCGGATCAGCCCAGAGCCTGCTCCGTCCTCTGGATGATGTCGTCCTGGAGGCCGGCAGAGAGGTCCACGAAATAGGCGCTGTACCCGGCAACGCGTACGATGAGGTCCTGGTGTTTCTCTGGATGCACTCTTGCTTCCCTCAGGTCTTCTGCACTCTGGGTATTGAATTGTACGTGCCAGTTCCGGAAGCCGTACCAGGTCTTCAGGTAATCCGCGAAGAGTTTCCTGCGGTCGCTCTGGAGGAAGACGGGGCTCATCTTCTGATTGCAGAGCTGGTTCCAGCTCAGCAGGGGATCTACCTTGGAACAGGACTTGAGCACGGCTGTGGGCCCCTTCACATCCCGCCCGTGCATGGGCGAGAGCTGTCCGTCGGCAACGGTTTCGCCTTTTACTCGACCGTCGGGAGTGGCACCACATGTCAGGCCTCCCACGTAATAGCCGGCCGCTACCGAGGACTCCAGTTGCAGACCGTTGCCCCAGTGGTCCTCGATGTTGTGGATTGCTCGATATACTTTCCGGTAGAAGTCATCCAGTACATGATCGACATAATCGTCGTCGTTGCCGAATTTGGGTACCGCGAGGCATTGCTTCTGGACATCCCTGTATCCTTCCCAATTGACGGCACAGGCCTTGATCAGTTTGTCCATACTCAAAGACTTGTCGTCGAAAACGAGCTTCTTCACGGCTGCGAGACATTCGGCTGCGTTTACGCTGCCAAGACTGTAGAGCTCACTGATGCGACCGTCTCCCTGCCGCACCCCGTCCTTGCCTCTCGCCACGCAAGTCTCGGAGCACGCGGAGGGGAAGGGGCGGGGCATCTGCTCCTCGTAAATGCGCTCGGCGATCCCGTAGGCCCGGTTCGCCCGTTTCGCCTGGAACTCGATCTGCTTGAGGAGGGCGTCCAGGAAGTCTTCGTACGTTTGGAAGGTCCGCGGATCTGGTGTGGGAAGGGCGACAAGCTCTCCGGTCTCGGGCTCGATGCCTTGATACATGACGTATTCGAAACACTTCAGGAAGTCCAGTACGGTAAGGATGATGATGGAAGCAAGGGCCCCCTGTATGGTCGCCCTGCCTTGCAGGCCCCCTCCCACGCAGGCCGTGGGAGCCCAGCCCCGGGCCAGGGCCAACCCCTTGTCGGGATCCCACATGCCCGTCTTCTTCAATCCCTTGCGGAGGGCATCCCCAATCCCCCCCCCGCCTGTGTAAAGGGAGTAGGGCAAATCGATGAGTCCCTTTTCAATCTTCTCCTGCAGAGGCGCCGGAAGCCTCGAAGAGAGCTTCCTGAGCCAGCGGTCCATTTTTTGCGCGTGGCCCAGAAAGGGAAACCCGACGAGGCCGCCTGCCTCCGGATAGAGCATCTCGAGAGCCTTGGTGAAATGCCATCTCACGCACACCTCGTTGTTGAAGATGGCGGGCTGACCCTGGCCCGTGGCCAGACACTCTATCGTCTTCTCCACCAGCCTCGGATCCATCTTCTCGTGATAGAGCACGCAGACATTCGGTTGAGGGGTTCTGATGTTGATCGTGGCGTCGAGCACGGCAAGGGACAGCTCGTTGCTGGCATCGTTCCCCTGAGCGTCCACGCCACCCACTGAGACGTTCTGGAACTTGGTCCCGCCCACATGGTAGATGGCCGTGGTGACCGGGCTCAGATGCCCGAGGTCTTCGAGCTTGATCCACAGGAACTCCAGGAGCTCCACGGCGCGGTCATAGGTCAGGCCGTTCTCTCTCTTGTCTCTCTCGTAGAAGGGCCAGAAGATCTGGTCTGCCCGTTGACCCAGGCCGGTGCTCCACCAGTCGATCTGGGCAGATACGAGATGACAGAAGAAGAAGCTCTGCAAGGCTTCGTGAAAGGTCCGGGGAGGGTGCTCGGGCACCCGCGCGCAGATCTCGGCCACCTTGAAGTACGCCTCTTTGACCTTCCCCTTCGCTTCTTCCCCTTTCCTCCTCGCCAGTGCTGAGTAGCGCCGCGCAAAGCCGATGACCGCTTCGCAACATATTTCGGCGGCGTCGTAGAAGTCCTTCTTCTCCTCGTATTCGCGGTCTCTGCCGTCAAGGGCGGCGCGGCGTTCCCGCACCTCCTTCAGAATCCCCTTGAGGCCCCGTGGAAACACCCAGTCCCGGAAGTCCAGCGTGAAGCATCCCTGGGGCC
>JANQFG010000092.1 GCA_028277985.1 bacterium
AAGATCGGGCAATACGGAGCGGTAACGGCCTGAAGGCAGAGAACCCGGGTGAAAGTGGGCTCTCACGCAGGCCGAAAGGACGAAAGCCAAGCGAAAAGGCGGTCAAGGGGAGAATCGTCCACGCCTGTTCCCCTTGCCCATTCACGTAGTGTCGAAAAAGGGCTTTTTCTACAGGCTCATTAGGCGTGGGAACAACAAGAAGAATGAAGAGATTTCTCAAGTCCACTGGGATATTTGTTGCTGTGCTTTTCTCTACGATTTCTGCTTACTACATGTTCTCTGTGCACAAAGCCAGAGAATACACGCGTGAAGTGATTTGTCCGGACCTCGAGAAGTCTCGATGGAGATGTCCTAAGGGGATAGCACAAGAATTTGAGATGCTCAGCCATGACTTGAGCAAACGACAAACAGATATACTCACAGAAGTACAGGATCCCGGATTCTATCATCATAGTGGAATAGACCTGTCAACGCCCGGAGCTGGGCTGACGACGATTACACAAGCGATCGTAAAGAAACTGTATTTTGACGATTTCAAGCCAGGCATTGCAAAAATGAAGCAGTCCCTGATTGCACGATTCGTTGTAAATGAGCTGATATCAAAGGATGATCAATTGACTCTTTTCATCAATTCAACGTATTTCGGAAGGGTTGACGGAAAACCTATAGTTGGTCTTCAATCTGCAGCAAACGCATACTACCAGCAATCGGTAGAAGCCTTGACTGAAGATCAGTACATCTCATTGATTGCAATGCTTGTCATGCCAGGGACTTTTCATATTCTTTATCATCCTGAATGGAATATGGATCGTACCAATCGAATTAAGGCATTAATCGCTGGTGAGTACAAACCCAAGGGACTCATGGATCAGTTTTATGGAGAATTACCCCGGGAGGTCGTCAACGCCGGCTTACCTCCGGCTTCCTATTTTGGCGATTCATCAAGAACCATGAATACTAAAGAAGATACGCCGAACAAGGCTAATGCAGCCGACGCAAGAAGCCGCGCGGCTGATTAGCGGCGTTGAACAAAGCAGCGAAATATCGGCAATTAAGCTATGCGGGAGACACATGACTGAAAACGCAAAAGTGGCACTCATCACGGGTGCCAGCGGGGGCATCGGAAGAGAGGTCTCCATGGGCCTTGCGTCGGAGGGTTACGCGCTATCGTTGGCTGCCCGATCGAGGGACCGTCTGGAAGCCCTTGCCGATGAAATCTCGAGAATCTCCGAGGAAGGCGTGCCCTTGGTATCTGCTGGAGATGTTTCCGTTCCGGAACACGCTGAGCGAGTGGTCGCCGAGACAATAGAGCGTTACGGACGAATAGACCTTCTCTTTAACTGCATAGGCATTTACAGGACCGGCAACTGGAAAATGGATCCGACAGACTTCAAAGAGCAAATCTCCATCAACGTCATGGGGGTGTTCAACATCGTCAGGTCCGTCATCCCTCAGATGTTGAAACAAGGCTCTGGGCATATCATTACCGTTGCTTCGCGACGCGGCAAAATTGCGGATGCGGAGGAAGGCGCTTATTCCGCCTCCAAGTTTGCCGTTGTCGGAATGAGCGAAGCTTTGCACAGAGAGCTCACGTCGAAGGGCATAAAGGTCACGGTTCTCTGTCCCGGTTGGGTGAATACCCCCATGGTGAAAGATGCCACATTTCCGAAACAAGAGATGATAAGTCCGCGAGATATCCTCGAAACGGTCCGTTTTCTTATGAAGCTTTCTCCTGCGGCCTGCGTGAAAGAGGTGTTCATTGAGCCGCGCAACGATATCTCATAACCGCTCCAAGTTGTATGAGCCAAGGCAAGGTATGCAGGAAAGGAAGGATTGCCCAACAATCGCATGGACATCGGCCGCTGGCGCGGCGGGTCATGCGTAGCGTTCGTGACACGTACGATGAATTACATCATCCGCAAAATGGCGATCTCGGATTACGATGAAGTCCGTCGCCTTTGGGGACAGACTGAAGGGATTGAGATCGATGAGAGCGATAGTCGAGAGTCTATCGGAATCTACCTGAAGCGGAATCAGGGGTTCTGCTTCGTTGCCTGCGCGGATGACTCCGTCGTCGCCGCTGTGCTGTGTGGGCATGAGGGCCGGAGAGGCATTCTGCGTCATCTCGTCGTTAAGCGAGAATACAGAGGGAAGGGTATTGCGCGGGCACTCATTGCTGAATCCTTGTCGGCGCTTGAAAAAGAGGGGATCAAGAAATGCAACACGTTTGTGCTGGATGAGAATATCGAGGGTCGTCGTTTTTGGGAGCACATGGGATGGTATGTTCTTAGAGACAACTACCGGACTATGCAAATGCCAACCTTCCGGGACAAATAGAGGCCACGAACAAGCACCTGGAGAGCGACCGGGTGTTCCGCGCGGCTCCACACCCAGCGCCCCAGGCGCAGCGTTAGGTCTCAAAGCTATCCTAGGATCCACAGATGAAGAAGATCGGTATTATCGGAGGCATAGGCCCCGAATCGACCGTCGAGTACTACAATTTGATTACTCAGTCGTTTCACCAGAAACAGGCGGATTTCGGATATCCGGAAATCATAGTCTACAGCGCTAACCTCTCCAGTCTAATCAAGATACTCGAGGGTGGGAACTGGGATGTTCTTACAGATTGGCTTGTAGAGAAGACTGTTGCGCTGCACAACGCAGGCGCGGATTTTGCGGTTATCGGTTCTAACACCCCCCACATTGTCTTCGACGAAGTGGTCTTAAGATCTCCCATCCCAATGATAAGTATTGTTGAAGAGACTCGTAAGCAGGCAGAAAGTTTAGGACTAAGCAGACTTGGTTTAATCGGTACAAGGTTCACTATGGCGGCTGACTTCTACAGAAAATCATTTCACGACCATGGTATGGAGGTTGTAGTCCCTGAGCAGGAAGATCAAGAGAAGATCCATCACCGGCTGGTTTCAGAAATTGCCTTGGGAATCATAAAGGATTCAACGAGGCAAGAGCTGCTTTCGGTCGTGAAGCGGATGATGGAGAAACACTTCATTGATTCTTTGATTCTAGGTTGTACCGAGCTCCCGTTGATTCTCAACAGGGACGAGCTTGGCATCCGTTTCCTGTATACGACCGCAATTCATGCAGCAAGCATCGTCAAGTTCTGTATCGGACCAGAGACCTAACATTGGGCTGGACAAGGATGTGCGGGAACAGACCCGCACCTGTCAGCCCAGACGTTGGGCAGAAGGGCGGGAAAGACTCGTCTAAACTGGAAAGCTTGACATTTGTATATTATGATAGTATACACAAGTCATGGTTGATTTCAAAGACATCCTGTCAAAATGTACTGGATTCCAATGGGATAGAGGGAATCTCGAGAAGAACTGGCTCAAACACCATGTTTCGAGACTGGAGATCGAACAAGTCTTGTTCAACCGTCCGCTGCTGGTAGCCGTTGATGACCAGCATTCCCAAAAGGAGCAACGGTTCTTCGCTCTTGGTACCACCGACCTGGGAAGAAGGCTGTTCATGGTCTTCACGGTCCGACGTGCTCTAATACGAGTCATCTCGGCCCGGGACATGAGTCGAAGAGAACGAAAGGTATACGACGATGCCAAAGAAAAAGAGGATCCCGAAGTTCAGGGACGAAGACGAAGAAAAGGCGTTCTGGGCAGACCATGATTCGGCCGAATATGTGAATTGGAAGGAGGCGGAGAACGTAGTCCTCCCGAACCTCAAGCCTTCTACCAAGACCATTTCGATACGGCTGCCAGAATCTCTACTTGAAGCATTGAAACTGATAGCCAACAAACGCGACGTACCCTACCAGTCGTTGCTGAAGATCTTCTTGGCAGAACGAATCAAAGAGGAAATGCGTACGCAGTAGGCAAACTCTGCCCAACATCTGCCTGCAGCAGCCGGCCCGGCAGTGGGCCTCTAATGATTGCTCGTTTCGTAACAGATTCCCGCTGCTGAGGCAAAACGGTGAGCAGTATCAGTTAGGGTGTAAGTAGAAGCACCATGTCTATACAGAACTTGAAGAAGTGCTCTTCTGACGAACTTCAACGGAGTGAAAGCAATGCCGTTTGACTTGGATGCCATAGGCAGCAGACGAGGTGAAGTCGCTATTGTCACAGGGGCCAATAGCGGAGTAGGTTTCGAGGTGAGCGTCGGTCTTGCCCAGAAAGCCATCAAGGTCATCATGGCCTGCCGCAATCTGAAGAAGGCCGAATCAGCTAAACAAGAGATTAGAGCGAGGGTGCCTGATGCCGACTTGGAGGTAATTCAGCTCGATCTATCCCACCCGGAATCCGTCCATGCGTTTGCGAGACAGTTCACGGAACGCTACGATGCGCTGAACCTCTTGATCAACAACGCCGGGGTCTTGTTCCGCACGCCTACAATGAGTAGTGCGGGTGTCGAAATGCAGTTCGCCACGAACCATCTTGGGCACTTCTTGCTGACTTCGCTTCTGATTGATCTCATGCCTGATGTAAGGACCTCTCGAGTCGTTTCTCTGAGCAGTCTGGCTCACAAGAAGGCAAAGATCTTCTTTGACGACATCAATTGTGAGCTTCAAACCAAATGGGATGTTCCTTATGCCCAGTCGAAACTTGCTTGTCTCCTGTTCGCGGACGAGTTGCAGCGAAAACTCAAACTGGCCGGAAAGAAGATCCTGTCCGTAGCGGCGCACCCGGGAGGGACTGACTCGGGGCTCTTTGATCATATGCCCAAGTTTGTTTTAACCGTTCTCAGATACACCTTCGTACCCATCTTTCTCCACTCAAATGAGCGTGCTGCGAAGCCTGTTCTAATGGCCGCCCTGGCCGGCGGCCTGCAAGGGGGTGAATATCTTGGACCTACTGGCCTGTTCGAAATGAAGGGGCCTCCCGGTACTGCAACGCGCACAACATACTCACAAAGAGAGGATATCGGAGCAAGGCTGTGGGAGCTTTCCGAGAGATTCACGGAAACCAGCTTCAAGATTCAATTGTAACAGGCAGTCTATTGGTTTGCCTAGTTTGCTTTGTGCAACATGAGAATCACTAACCAATCGTTGGAGCTGACAGCGCTGGCAGCGCGGCAGCTCAACTCATCGTTAGCCATGTACGGAAGGATGTATGTCTGAAACTGAGTCATCGCGTACAGCTTGGCAAATACCGTTTCGTTCACTTATACCATTCTTGCTGATCACATTTGGTATAGCTTGGGGAATAATTGGGTTGTACGTCTTTCTGCCAGAACGCATGGGAGCGATGTTTGGTCAACTCACGGGCAATCATCCTCTTTTCTTCCTAGCAGTGTACGCGCCTGCAATTGCGGCATTCATTCTTGTTGTCCTCAATGATGGTATTGTAGGCCTTAGGAGGTTCCTCAGACGAGCTCTGCTTTGGCGATGTTCTGTAGCCTGGTATGCCTTCCTTATCATTGGTATTCCATTGATCTTTGTTGGTGGCGCCGCCCTCAAGGGAAACCTATTTGTGGAACCATTACCATTTGAGTCTATGCAGGGGATGTTTGTTGCGGTGTTCATTGCAGCCATCAAAGGTCCGATTGAGGAGTTTGGTTGGCGGGGAATGGCACTTCCACTTCTGCAACAGAAGTTTGCTCCAGTTTGGGCCGGACTGATCCTTGGGGCCATATGGGGGTTGTGGCATTTTCCAGCTTTCCTCTTGAGTGGAACCCAGCAAAGTGAGTGGTCGTTCGCGGCTTTCTTTTTTGGATGCTTGTCAATAAGTGTCATCGCAACTCAGCTTTTCAATAGGTCTAGAGGAAGCATTTTGCTGGCAGCTTTCTTTCATTTCTCACTTATGAACCCGATCTTTCCAGACGCACAGCCCTACGACACATATTTACTGATTATGGCTGCATCTCTAATCGTGTGGTGGAACCGTGAAAGTATGTTTGCAAAAGATGATTCCGTAATAGAAATAATTCCACATGGGGAGGCGGCAAATGGCTAACCAATCGCTGCACCGGACGCCAACCCGCTGCGCGGGATTGCCGCCTGTGAGCCGCATCGTTATCTCCCCCAGACGGCAAAGGTAGGTTAAGTAGGATGAAGACTTATCACGTGTACCAAGTTGATGCGTATACCAAGACGCGTTTCACAGGGAATCCTGCTGGTGTCGTATCTAATGCCGATGGCTTGACTGAGATGCAGATGCAGGCCATCGCTCAGGAGTTGAATAATTCAGAGACAGCTTTCATTCTTTCGCCGACAGCAAATGATCACGAGGTGTGGCTGCGCTTCTTTACGCCGACGACTGAAGTCCCGTCATGTGGACACGCGACGATCTCGGCACATTACGTTCGCGCTGTTGAGCGTGCTCTACCCTCAGGCACTTGTATTCAGCGTATCGGCATTGGCATTCTCCCTGTCGACATCGTGCGCAGGGCCAACGATTACACCGTATTCATGACGCAAGGGGCACCGGAATTCGGGGAAATTATCGAGGGTCGGATTCGTACGCGGCTTGTTACCGCTCTGGGAATCACCGATGACGATTTGGACGTACGATATCCGATTCAGATCGTCTCGACGGGGCACTCGAAGGTGCTGATTGGCGTAAGACATCAGAATACTCTCCACGCGATTCGCCCCGACCTTGTTGCCCTGAGCGATCTGAGCACAAGCATCGGCTGCAACGGCTACTTCTTGTTCACCCTCGAGTCCGGCGACGATGACGTTGTCGCCCATGGACGCATGTTTGCACCAGCCATTGGAATCCCCGAAGACCCCGTGACCGGTAATGGAAATGGGCCTCTAGGCGCATACTTGGTTCATCACAAGGCCCTCAGACCGGAAAATGGCTGCGTTCGATTCCGAGCAAAACAAGGCGAGGCAATGGGGAGGCCGGGGATCGTTGACGTTACGGTTGAATGTGAGAACGCTCAGCCGACACTCGTGAAAGTGGGGGGGCGAAGCCGTTATAGCATTCCAGGGCACTATCCAACTGTAGCCTTTGACTAGATAACTAATCTCTCGACCGGAGCGGCGGAGTCGGTGGAAATTGAAGTGAAAGAGTGACGGGGGCCCCGGTCAGCTTAATCGTTGGGTGGCTTGATCGATCCTGCCAAGGGCACTGTACGATCGGAGGAACGTAATGAAAAAGGAAGTCTGGATAATCGGTGTTGACCCACCATGCTCTCGTTGTGATTTGACAAGACAGCGAGCCGAGAGGTTGGCCAAGGAAATGGGGACGCTCGTCAGTGTCAGGGATCTAACATACAGCGATTCGGAGGCTCGCAAATTTGCCGAGTCTATTGAAAAGGAGCTGGGAACAGCGAAGGATGTTGTTCAGAGGGCAGGGATCGAAATGGACTGGAATCACGTTGCCGCGGTCTATGAGAACCCTCCAAGCGCGCCTGAGGACATCGATATTATCGATGGCCCAGCCCAGAAATGGTCACCCGAGTTAGACGAGGCGCTTCGTCCATGCCAGCTCAAAGCCGAATCTGTGGGATTGCTTATGACACCGATTGTGGTTGTACAGGGGGAAGTGAAACATCAGGGCAGCGTGCCATCCATTGAACAGTTGAAGTCGTGGTTAGCTTGAATAGCCAAGATTTCTCGGTTCCACCCAACATGGCTCTTGCAACCGACGGCGAGGACACCGCGGCAGAAGGCTGACGTTATGCATTCCGTAGCAATCGGAGGTGAATAATTGGAAGACAAAGCGACAGAGAAGTACTGGAGCAGATTCGCTGATACCTACGACAAGAACCAGGAGTATGTTGTTGGGAAAGACCTACTTGATGAGATCACCCTGGAGCTGAATCATTTGCCTGAGTTGGGAGAGCTGCTCGAGTTGGGCTGCGGAACAGGTTACTTCACACAGACGATTGCTGCGAAGAGCAAGAAGATGTTTGCCACAGACCTATCGGACTCTCTTCTGGAAGCAGCAAAGAAGCGTCTCAGCGCAGACGTTAGGAAGAATCGCATGCCAAATCTCAGATAATGCAGTGCTGATGGTAGGGTATGAATTAGCGACGCAATCTTCTTCGGCAAGCCATGATGTAAACATGGACCTTCGCGGCAAGAATGAGCCGCGACGTTAGACGTCCAACGTCTTGATGTTTTAGCGCTTGACATTTCGATGTCTCGACGTCTATCCTGGCTCATGGAGGTGATTGCCATGAGTGAAAACGCAAAACGATCTACCGTGTACTTCGACCCGGATCTTCACCGGGCCCTTCGAATCAAAGCAGCCCATACCCACCGTACACTATCGGATCTCGTGAATGAGGCTGTGCGAATGACGCTCGCCGAGGATCAGGAGGATCTGGCTGCATTCGAGGAGCGAGCCGACGAACGAACGATATCCTACGAAGAGCTCCTGAAGGACTTGAAGGCCCATGGCAAGATATGAGTTGGTCTTCAAGGAGTCCGTCGCAAGAGATCTTAGGAACATACCTAAGAAAGACGTTGCTCGTATCTTGAAATGCTTCGATTCCATTGCGGAGGACCCTCGAGGACCCGGTTGCGAGAAACTGTCAGGCCAGGATCGATATCGGGTGCGTCAGGGAATCTACCGAATCATTTACGAGATCCAGGATGACGTGCTCGTTGTCACCGTGGTGAGAGTCGGTCATCGGCGAGAAGTCTACAGAGGCAGCTAACATTCGGCTCGACCAGACAGCGGCACATTGAGGGTATCTGGAAGATCGAGTTGCCCAAGTCCGCTGCAGGTCAGCCGTGCGCTATACGCTTTGAAAGTGCCTCGCTATGATCAAACAACCTGTCTTGGAAACCCCACGGCTTCGGCTTCGCCCCCTTGAACGATCTGATACATCAGCAATTCAGAAGGCAGCCAGTGCCCGTGAGATCGCTGATACCATGATCTCCCTTCCACATCCCTATCCTGCCGGCGAAGCCGAGAGGTATATTGCACGGCAGCTGGCTGAAAGCGAAGATGGACAGTCCACCACATTTACAATAGAGGACATTGCGGAAGGAAGGTTCCACGGCCTGGTTGAGGTGCGTGATATCGATCGCGAGCATTTGCAGGGAGAGCTGAGTTTCTGGCTGTCTGTTGGAGTTTGGGGACGAGGTTACATGAGCGAAGTTGTCCAAACCGTAGTGCGATACGGGTTCGAAAGTCTCGGCCTCAATCGACTCTATGCTTACCACATGTTGCGAAACCCGGCTTCTGGCCGTGTCCTTGAGAAGAACGGCTTCCGGCAAGAGGGGCTGCTCCACCAGCGTGTACGGAAGTGGGGAGAATTCGAGGATGTGGCGTTGTGGGCAATTCTACGGAAAGAATGGCGGAATAGAGTAGACAAGTGAGTTCGCATAACAAGTCGAATGCAGCCGACTCGTGAACTCACTGCTGATTTGCATCGTTAGGAAGTACGCTTTGAGTCGAGACCCGGGAATAGAGCCCTGACCCGAAGAAGTCGACGGTCACTCCCGAGAGGCGTAAGATCGAGAAAGGAGCCTATCCATGGCTGCGGGCAACACGATGTTCCTGATCCGAATGGCGTACTGGCTTGGGATTGGAGCGGACGCGCTTTGGGCAGTCGCACTCCTCTTCCCGCCCTTGTTCTTCACCTTGACCGGCGCACCTGGTTTCAACCCTGACCTGCAAGTGAAACTCATCATGGGAGTGGGCGGGTCACTCATGACGGGCTGGACCCTGCTTCTCATCTGGGCCCTCCGGCGGCCCATCGAGCGGCGGGTAGTGATCCTTCTGACAGCTTTCCCCGTTGTCTTTGGGATGTTTGTTGTGGCGTTTATTGGCTTCTTGGCCGGAAGCACCGCCAACGCTTGGATCATGGCCAAGACTGTAGTGCTCATCGTGAGCATGGTTACGAGCTACGTACTCGCCGACAGGATCGCCGCTCAGACTGCACCGGCTGTGGACCCCGAACCGAATTGAGCCCATGGCCTGCAGTTTGTTCGCAGGGACGTTATGTGCAGCAGTGGACTATATCATGCGCGACGTTACGTAAGAGTACCCAAATCCATGACGAGAGCACTGGCTCACAAAGCAGATAGAGGTGTCATTGCATTGAATGCCAAAGTCCGACGAAGCGAGAAGGTAGGGTTGGGGGATGAAATAGAGATTCGTTTTCGTCTCAGATAAGAAGAGGGAGTCAGGATATGTCTTCTCGAATCACAGTCACATTTTGGATCGCGGTGGTCCTGGCGTTCGTTCTCTGTCCCGCTCGAGCATCCGCCCAGTACACGGTTGGCAAAATCACAAACGACGACCGTAGTGAGGGCCCCCCCCGGATAAACGACAACGGATACGTGGTCTGGCATGGATGCGATTGGGTGGACTGCTCTTCCGTGTTTGCCAACGGTGACTGGCAGATCTTCCTGTACGACGGGACGGGCACTGCCAAGATTACTAGGAACTCCCATTATGACATCTGGCCCGAGATAAACAATAACGGGCACGTGGTCTGGCAGGGAGCGAGAGGTTCACAAGCTTCAGACTACGAGATCTTCCTGTATGACGGCACGAGCACGATCCAGCTTACAGATGACGATCATGGGGACGTGACCCCCACGATAAACAACAACGGATACGTGGTCTGGGAATCATTCGGAGAGATCTTCCTATATGACGGCACGAGTACACTCCAGCTTACGGATAGCTACGATAGTGATTCCGCTCCTGAGATCAATGACAACGAATGGGTGGTCTGGAAGAGCTATTTCGGCGCTGGACATGGGAGTAGGATTCTCCTCTATGATGGAACGAGCACGGTTGAACTCACGGACAACTACCTTAATGACTCTTATCGCCCCTCCCTCCAGATAAACGACAACGGCTACGTAGTCTGGGAGTCGTGTGACACCTCAGACTGCTCTACCTTTTCTGGAGACGGGGACTACGAGATCTTCCTTTACGACGGAACGAGCATCTCCCAGCTTACGAACAACGATTATGACGACTTCGACCCCCGGATAAACAACAACGGGTTCGTGGTCTGGTATGGAGGGGGCGGCTGGGACGGCTCAGAAAGCGAGATCTTCCTCTATGATGGTACGAGCACGACCCAGCTCACGAATAACGACTATAGTGACTATTCTCCCGAAATAAACGATAGCGGGCTCGTTGCTTGGCCGGCCTATGACGGCTCACACTCCAAGATCTTCCTCTATGACGGTACGAGCACGACCCAGCTCACAAGCAACGTTTACGGTCTGGATTCGGTTCAGATAAACAACAACGGGTACATCGTCTGGATGGAAGTACGGACCCCCTACGAGACGGATATCTTTATCGCAGTTCCATGCTCCTTTGATGACGATAATGATGATGATCTGTATGTGAGTGCTTCCTGCGGTGGAGATGACTGTAACGATAACAATGCCAACGTGAATCCGGGAAGGGTAGAGATACCATGGAATGGATTCGACGATGACTGCAACCCCGCCACTCCCGCATACCCCGAACCCGCAAATACCGTAGCCGCATCCTATGGCGAGACTTCTCTCACGGGGTCCGGAATGTTGAACTCTCTGGCGCTTCTTCTGATCCCGGCAAACGGGATCTTCCTGCTGAGGATTCTCCGCAAGAGAAGTTAGGAATCGAATCCGATTCCGTCTGATGACCGAAGTCTGGAATACCTGTGTCATTGCCATAGGTTCTACACACAAATGAAAGTCATCCCTTGCATGTGACGTGCAACGTGCTTGAACCAAAACACTTCCTAAATGTCGAGAAATAAATGGTAAGTGAGAAGAAGATCTTGTAATGTAAACAATAGCGGTTGTACCGCGCCCGCGACGAGTAACCCGCTGATTATCAAGGCCTTCAGGAACGATCCAGCCACGCGAGAACCCGGCACGTGCTTTGCTAAAAGCAGGGGGATCGTCAAAGGCGGGGTGTCCAGAAGATCAAAGGAAGAACACAAGGAGGAAGAAACATGAAACGGACATTCACCCTGTTGCTGGCCATCGCGTTCGTCGTGTGCGTCGTTCCGCAGGTGGCCGCTACAAACTGCGACAAGGCGCAGGAAGCGCATGACGTTGCAGCCGAAACAAAGGTTGAGATCAAGGGCAAGGTGGAGGAGGAGAAAGGCAAGGCCACCACCGAGTTGAAGGAAATCAAGGACCAGGGCACGGCAGCAGACATGCCGTCAGCGCCCGAGTTGAAGGACCAGTAGTCGATTGAGAAGAGATCTTGAGGTCTCATAGAAAAGGGGGGCAACACAAGCCCCCCTTTTCATTTCCGATGTCCATGCAAGTCTGCAAGATCACCTGCCCTGCAGAGGCAACTCCGTGTAATCCCTATCAAGCCTCTTGAGCCGTTTCAACCATCTCTCCCACATCATGAGCGTGCCCGGAATCTGCCGCAGGGGAAACTTCGTCATGAGCGACATTCCCTTGGCCGGGGAAACCGCTCTTCGATAGAGTCTGTGATACTCGCCGTAGAATTCTCTTAGGGGCAGGCGTGTCGGCAAGAGTGTGTGGATAAAATCGAAATAGTCATAGTTACGCGTGAGAAGTCTGTCTTCCACTTCTTCATACAGGTCGGTCCCGGGAAGCGGGGTAAGTACAGCGAAGGAGGCGAAGTTGAGCTCCAGCCGGCGGCAGAAACGCTTCAAGGCCCTAAAATCCTCCTGGTCGAATTCGGGCCGCACGATGAACGAGGCATAGATGTCGATACCCAGGTCATGAAGGATCCTGACCGCCTCTTCGTTGTCTCCGACCGTCGAGCCCTTCCGGATATACTCGAGGTCGTCCTCGCGGAAGAACTCCAGACCCACAAACACGCGATCCAGCCCGATCTCTCTCCACGCTTCCAGCAGGTCCGGGTTGCGTGATATGGTGTCGCTCCTTCCGTAAAGGAAGTAGTGTTTTCGAATCCCAGCCTCCTTGATCAACTCGGCGAGACGTCTCATGCGGGAAGCATCCACCAGGGATTCATCGTCGGCAAAGAAGACGAACTCCTCTTCGATCCGGCCGAGCTCCGCGACTATGTTTTCAGGCTCCCGGGTCAGGTACTTGCCTCCCGATATCTTCCACAGTGCGCAGAAGTTGCAGCGGAACGGGCAACCCTTGGACGTACGGATGGAAGCGAGAGGCTTCATCCATTCCGAGTAGTAGTCCTTCCGATAGGGGGCAGTCAGGGTGCGTAGAGGAAAAGGGAAGGCGTCCAGATCGGTTGTTGCCCTCGGTTCGACCGTCGATACTTGATCCGTCCCAACGATAGCCACACCGGGTATGCCTTCAAAGCCGACGCCCTGTTCCTGTCGCCGGACGATTTCCCTGAAGGCCTCGACCCCTTCTCCGCGAACGATCAGGTCCACGGAAGGTGTGACAAAGTCCTGGGGCATGATCGTCGCATGATGACCGCCCACCACGGTCAGCACCTCGGAATTCAAGCCCTTCAACTTCACGAAGAGGTCGTTCACACCGTTGACATGCACCGTGAAGGCGGTGATGCCGACCACGTCGGGCCGAAAAGACTCGAAGGCCTCCCGCAAGTTCTTGTCCAGCCGCAGGTCGAGAATCCTCACGTCGTGATGACCGGCCACACCGGCGGCAATGTATTCGAGGGCCAGCGGTTCGAAGAGAGAGATGTCTTCCCCTGCCATGCTGACCGGTGCCTTGGCCGGTTCGATGAGCAGGATTTTCATGAGCCTCCCACTGTTCCGATCCCCTGGATGAGCTGATCGATCATCGCCTCCAGGGCGGTCAGGGTGGTTCCCACCTCGGGCTCCTCCGCCTTCACCATCTCGATGAGCATGATCATGTAGTAAGAGAAATAGGATGCAGAGGCGATGATGCTGACCGTGTCCGGGCGCACCTCTCCCCGTGCCTTTGCCTTCTCGATCACGTTGGCAATGAAACCTATGAGATCGTCGTATTGTCTCTTCACCGGCTCTGCGGCCTGTTCGCCTAGAAGAAGAGTCTCCTTCAACCAGACCCGGACGAGCCGCGGGTCCCGGGCATAGTAGCTGTAGAAGTGCCTGGGGATGTGTAGGAGCTGTTCCCGGAGGTCGGCATCACCAGGGAAGGTGGCCATCGCCTTTTCGAGCTCCCCATCGATCACGTCCGTCAGGGTCGCAACCAGCAGGGCCACCTTGTCCTTGAAATGAACGAAGATGGCCCCGGCGCTGATCCCTGCCTGGGCCGCGATCGTGCGCATCGTGGAGGCCTCATATCCCCGCTCCGCGAAGAGCCGCTTGGCCGCGGCCAGGATCTCCCGGCGGGTCCTTTCCTTCTGTTGTTGCCTGATTCCGGCAGTCGCCATGGGATTCTGCCTCGGGGAAGACCTTTTAATAAACATGTTCACTAAACATGTTCATTATAAATAGAGCCATCCTCTAGTCAAGCGCTTTTCTCCGGCATTTCCGAGAAAACGAATAGAATCATAAGGTCTTAGCAGGAAGGCAACTGGGGCGGGGATGGGCCTGCACCAACTCAGCCGTATCCATAACGGTCCAGGACGTCCTCATCGATCCCGAAATGGTGGGCAATTTCGTGAACGACCGTGATCTCAATCTCCTCGGTCAGCTCCTCGACGGTTTCACAGTACTCTTCCAGAGGCCTTTTGTAGATCACGATCACATCCGGCTCGACGGCGGCATCGAACACGCTCTTTTCCCCGGCGGGCACACCGAAATACGCGCCGAACAGGGTATCTCCCTCAGGCACCTCCAGATCCTCCAACACCTCGGCGGAAGGCTCCTCCTCAACCAGGATGGTCACCTCGCGAATGTGCTGGACGAATTCCTCCGGAATACGGGCCAGGGCTTGCTCGACGGCCTGATTGAATGCTTTCGAGGACAGTCGGGGCATGGGATCTGCTGCTCTTTGCGCGAGAACAGGGGCAGAGGCTCAGAGCCTCTCGGCCAGCGTCTTGCCGAAATCCTGACAGGCCTGGTCCCCCTTGCCGGAGTCCAAGATCTGCTCTTTGACGTTGAAGGGATTCGTTTCCACCATATTCATCCCGAACACGTGCTCCATCGTGTCGTAGATCATCTTGGCGCCGCTTCCGATGTGGGTGTAGGAGCCGAAAGCCCCACCGATCCTCCGTAGGAGATCCGCCTGGCTGGCAAGGAAGAGGAACTTCTTCATTGCATCCGTGGCGTCTTTGAAATAAGTGGGACAGCCGAAGATATACCCCTCGTATCCCTCCAGGTCACCATAGCTCTTGAACTCCGTGACCTTGCGGAGAAGTGCCTCGTTACCCGTGGACCGAACCCCGTCGGCGATCCGTTCGGCCATCCGCTGGGTTCTGCCTGTCCTGCTGTCGTACACGATGAGTATTGTCTTCATGTTTCATCCCTCTTCACGGTCTATTCATCCTGTTGCCGGGAGTCCTTGATTCTGCGCTTCGTGTGATTGATGTGCTTCGTGATTTTGATGCCCCGGGGACACGCGCGGGTACATTCGAAGTGGTTCTCGCAAGCCCACACGCCGTTAGGATCATCCAGCACCGGAAGCCGGTCATCGAACCCGGTGTCCCTGGAGTCTTCCAGAAACCGGAACGCGTTGGCCAGGGCCGCGGGCCCAAGAAAATCCCCATTGTCGTCCAGGATCGGACAGGCGGAGTAGCAGGCGGCGCAAAGAATGCAGTTCGTTGCATCGTCGAAGGACGCACGCTCTGTCTGGGACTGGACCCTCTCCTTCTCCTCGACCGGCTCTTCATTGATAAGGAAGGGCTTTACGGCGCGGTACTTCTCGAAGAATCGGGACTGATCGACGACCAGATCCTTGACGACCGGGAAGTGCCTGAGCGGTTCCACTCGAACCGTCGCGCCCTCTTCTTCGGCGACGTCGCGGACAAGGGTCTTGCACGCCAGTCGGTCCTTCCCGTTGATGCGCATCGCATCGGAGCCGCACACACCGTGGGCGCAGCTCTTGCGGAAGGCCAGGCTCCCGTCCTGGAACTGTTTGACCTGCATCAGAACGTCCAGGAGCCGGTCCGTGGGTTCCGCCTCGACCTCGTAGCTCCGCACGGTTGATTCCACGCCTTCTTCGGGGTTGGAGCGCTGGACTTCGAGCGTGATCTTCATCTTCTTCTCCTCGTTCAATACACCCTCGGCTTGGGTTCCCACCTCGAGGTGTCCACCTCCTTGTAGTCGATCTTCACATCGTCACCTTCCAGCACGGCGAGCGTGTGCCGAAGCCAGTTCGCATCGTCCCGGTCCGGATAGTCCTCCCGCGCGTGAGCACCGCGGCTCTCTTTCCGATTCTCGGCGGAGGCCGCCGTGAGGAGCGAAAGGTCCAGGAGGTTGCCCAACTCGATCATCTCCAGCAGATCGGTGTTGAAGGTCCCGGTCGTGTCCTGGACGCGAACCTCGCGGTATTGTCCGCGCAGCTCCTGCATCTTCTCGACCGCCTTCTTCATATCCCCTTCGTTCCGGTAGATCCCGACCTTCTCCATCATCTCCACCTGCATCTCTTCCCGGATCGTTCCCGCCTGGGGACCCTTCTTCCCGTCCATGAGCTCCCGAATCCTGGCCGCGGAGGGCTCCGCCGGGTCCTTGCCCATGCGGGGGGAGTCCGCTCCCTGGACGTACTCCGCGATGTGCTTGCCTCCTCTCCGGCCGAACACCACGAGATCGAGCAGGCTGTTGGTGCCCAGCCTGTTCGCCCCGTGTACCGAGACACAGGCGCACTCACCCACGGCATAGAGGCCCTCGTAGAGGCCGCCCTTTCCGTCGGCAACGACCCGGCCGTCCAGGTCCGTGGGAATTCCGCCCATGGCGTAGTGGGCCGTCGGCTGCACCGGGATAGGCTGCTCGGCCGGATCCACACCGAGGTAGGTCTTGCAGAACTCGGTGATGTCCGGAAGCTTGGACATGATGATCTCTTTGCCAAGATGGCTCGCATCCAGATGCACGTAGTCGTCGATCTTCTTGTCTCCGCGCATTCCCCTGCCCGCTCGAATCTCGGTCAGGATCGCCCGGGCGACCATGTCCCTGGGCGCAAGGTCGAGCAGGGTGGGGGCGTAGGTCTCCATGAAGCGCTTTCCCTCGCGATTGAAGAGCTGCCCGCCCTCCCCGCGTACCGCCTCGGAGATGAGGATGCCCAGGCCCCGGATGCCGGTGGGGTGGAACTGATAGAACTCCATATCCTCCATGGGGACGCCCCGCCGGGCCAGGACTGCAGGCCCGTCGCCGGTGTTGGCGTAAGCATTCGACGTGATCTTGAAGATTCGGCCGAACCCGCCCGTGGCAAAGAGCACTGCCTTCGCCTTGAACACGTGCAATTCGCTGGTCGCCAGGTTGACGGCAACCACCCCACCGCATCGATTGCCCTCGAGGATCACGTCTACGATCTGGTATTCGTCGAAAAACGAGACCTCGTTCTTGATGCACTGCTGATAGAGGGTTTGTAGGATCATGTGGCCCGTTCTGTCCGCCGCGTAACAGGCCCGCCGGACCGCCGCCTCTCCGAAGTTCCGGGTGTGGCCGCCGAAGCGACGCTGGTCGATCCGCCCCTCGGGGGTTCGGTTGAAGGGCAGGCCCCAGTTCTCCAGCTCATAGACCGCCTGGACCGCATCTTCGGCCAGGAGCAGGGCGGCCCCCTGGTCCACGAGGTAGTCTCCCCCCTTGACCGTGTCAAAGGCGTGCCACTCCGGCTTGTCCTCCTCCACGTTGCCCAGAGCCGCGCTGATCCCACCCTGGGCAGCCCCGGTGTGGCTCCGAATGGGATAGAGCTTGGAGATGACGGCTGTCCGGGCCTTCTTGCTCGCCTCCAGGGCTGAGAACAACCCGGAGCCTCCCGCGCCCACGATCACGGCATCGAATTCGTGTACCACGTCAACCCTCCTGGTCGTGAAGTCGGTTTTGTTCGGCAACTCGCGTTCTATGACCTACATACCATTCCTCTAGGCATTTGATTTCCCTTTCGACGATTCCGTTTCATTTTCCCCTGGGGGCCGATTCCCGGCCGCTCAAGGATCCCGGCGTCTGGCTCGATGGGCACGGATCGTGTATTCTTAAGAAAAGCCGAATCCGGAGTAGATCCATGTCACCAAGAAGATGCCTCACACTCCTGGGGCTGTTCGCAATCGTCTGCCTTGGCTGCCGCCCGGACGAGGGGCCCCGCCCTTCGCGAGGACGTCTCTTCGAGGTGGCCGAAGTCGTCGGGACCGTCACGGATTCGTCGGCCGAGGTATTCCTACAGACCGACGCGGACATGACCCCCGGCTTCTCCTTCAAGATGGGCTACGACACCTTCCCACACCCTCAGGACCGCAGCTATCCACTGGAGACCCCTGTACAATCCGGCAAGGGGCCGGGCCAAAAGATCGTCTTCTCCATCCCGGACGGGTTGAATCCGGATATGCAATACTTCTACAGGGTCGCCTACAGGCGGTCATCAGGGGACGCGTGGGTCTGGAGGCCCGAAGGGAGCTTTCACACGCAGCGGGACCCAGGATCGCCCTTCCGGTTTTGTGTGATCGCCGACTTCCACGATTCCACCCCCCCTGCGGATCCCTGGGTCGTCCGCATTGCAGAGAACGTGGCCGCGGATCAGCCGGACTTCGTGGTCTCCCTCGGAGACATGATTCCGGTCAGCAACCAGGGCTCGGGCGATCCTCCTAACTGCGGCCTGACCTACCTCGCCTATGTCGGCTTCGGCGATCAGGCGGCCTCCTGGGCTTACTCGCACGTCCTTTCCAAGATCTTCAATACCTTTAGCCATTCCTCCATGCTCGTCTGGGTCAACGGCAACCACGAGGGCCTGGCCGGCTATCTGACCCGCTGCGCGGAATACGGTTGGACCCTGAATGAGCGGAAGAAATACCTTCCTCTGCTGAACCATGCCGAGCCGAACGGGTTCTTCGGGGATCTCGTGTGGGGCGATGTCCACATCATCTGGCTCGATCCGCTGGCCTTTGCGACCTATGATCCCTACATGTTGAACCGTCCCGAGGGCTACATCCTGGGCGAGGTTCAGCGGGCATGGCTCGAGGAGACGCTCGCAGGGTCCTCATCGAGGTGGAAACTCATCTTCGCTCATACGCTGTTTGGCGGAGGGGGCCCAAACTTCGACTGTTTACCCGGCAGGGCCTATGCCCGCGGAAACGCCAACTATGTCGATGTTCCGGGAACAGACCAGATCCACATCCAGTCCCTGATGGAGGAGTACGGGGTGAATGCCTACTTCTACGGACACGACCACATGTACTCCGTGTCCGAGTACGGCAAAAGCGGGGTAAGGTACGTTCTGGTAGGGTCCGGTGTTGAGAGCGAATGGACCGAGTGCCTGGAAGACCGCTACGCCCCCTGGGAGGTCATCCTGGAAGAGCGCGGACACCTGCGCGTGGATGTGAACACCGATTCGCTGGTCATCCACTACATCAGAGCCGGGTTCAACGAGACGAACGGCCAGATCCTGGCCACACACGAAATCGTCCCCGTCCCTTGAGCCGATCATGACCGAAAAAGAAGCAGGGCCATATCCTCCATGGATATGGCCCTGTCACGTTCTGCAGCTTGGCTTCTAGAGGTCTACTTCTTCCTCCGCCCGAGTCTCCATAGGATCACTGCACCGATCGGAAAGACAAGGTACGCGAGGTGCTTTGTCAGGTCGGAGATCCCGTACAGCGGGTTCGGAGGGCTGACGGAGGGTACGGTACTTCCAGCGCACATCGGGGGCTGCGGGATCACATTGATGATGGTCCAGGGGCCATTGTCCTGGACATCCAGCAGGTTGCAGAAATTGTCGCAGTCCGTTCCGGTCCTTCCCGACCACACCCACCAGTAGAGGGTTGAGCCGTCCCCCGGAAGGGTGTTCAGCGTCTTGCTCGTGACATCGCCCTCGCCTCCGACGTCATAGTAGACCTCATGCGGCCCGCCTGCACTGAAAATGCTGTCGGTCTTGACGAGAAGCCAGTAATTGTTCGCCCCTTCAACAGCCTCCCATTGGAATGTCGCGGTCGGGCCGGCAACCCAGGCAACGTCGGCAGGTGACAACCGGGCGGGTACGTCGATAGCACCGTAACTGGTGAGGCTCCCCGGGCCGTTGTTCGCGACTTGAACCAGGTCGCAGAAATTCCCTTCGTCATCGCCGGACCAGACCCACCAGTAGAGGGTGGTCCCGTCAACGGGAAGGCCGTCTACCGTCTTGCTCGTGACGTCGCCTTCGCCTGCAATATCGTAGTAGAGCGTGTTGGGTGAATTCACGCTCATGATGCTGTCGGTCTTCACCAGGAGCCAGTAATTGGTTGCGCAGTCGGCAGCATCCCACTCGAAGGTGATAGACGGCGCATCACAGACCGCCGCGCCCTCCGCGGGGGAGACACGGTTCGGGATTTCGATCGGTACATTCTCGAAGGTGGCATAGGTCCCAAAATCAAAGTCATCGGAGAACACCCACCAGTAGATCGTGTCATAGTGCGCCCAAGGATCACCCCCGCCGAAACTGTCGAAGCCCGTTACCGTCTTGCTCGTGACAAGCCCCTCGCCCGACAGGCCCGAATAGTACAAGACGACGGGTCCGCCGGTGCTGAAGATGTCATTGCCTCTCACCAGGAGCCAGTAATTGGCTGCCCCCACCTTAGCCTCCCATTCAAAGGTCACCGAGTCGCCGTCAACACAGGCGCCTTCCTCGGGAAACACCTTGACCACCGGTGCCGCCATCGCCGGCCCTGTGAATGCAGAAAACGAAAGCACCGCGGCCCACATCACGACCGAATATACAGAAAACCTTTTCATGTCCCCTCCTCCAGTTGCTGATTGTTTGCACCTTTGAACACACGTACCATCCATCTGATATCTGAACCACTATCAGGAAACAGGGCCCTGCTAGGGAGTGTTTAGTCAAATAAAACAGAATCGCGAGCCATGTCAAGGAAATTTTGCCAAATATTCTTGTGTTATAAAAATTTGCATAACGTTTGGCTCGTCTCCATAACCGGTCCTTGTCCGGCCCATTTTTCCCGCCTCGATTCGCCAACCCCGAATCGATCGGGACGGCCAAGCGTCTCGGCATACACAGGGTCCGTTTCGGTAAGAAGTCCGTGAAGAAGATACGCACAACGTTGTTGGCGAAATCGTTGAAGACGGCCCCTTTCGTCCATTCCGGCCGCGGTGCACTCTGGGATCCGTCACTATTCTTCGAATAAAAGTTGTTCACCGAGCATAAAGTATGGTATAGAACAGTATGTTCTGAGGGAAGAATGCCCTCGGGACGGAGACCTGGTTGAGATGAATTCCAAAGAGCGAGGAAGACGGATGGAACGCGGCGAGTGGCGGCGGGGCTTGTGGTTCTGTTTCTCCATTTCCCTTCTTACCTGTCTGCTTTCAGGCTGCCCCCCCTCGGAGGTGCCGGTCACCGTGGACGAGGTGGTGGGTATCGTCACCGACACCTCTGCGAAGGTTTTCCTGCAAACGGGCCCTTACGCGGCGGACGGGGCCTACTTCAAGATGGGCTACGACACATCGCCTCACGAGGCAGACCGGGACTACCCCCTCGAGACTCCGCCGGAACTCGCTGTCCGGAGCGGTGGCCGGCTGGTCCTTTCGATTCCTGGCGGGCTTACACCGGACACCCAGTACTATTACCGAATCGCTCGCAAGAATTCGCTCCAGAGCGACTGGATCTGGAGGGAAGAAGGAAGATTCCACACCCGCCGGGCCGCCGGCTCTCCGTTTAGGTTTTGCGTGCTCAGCGACCTTCATCTGGGCAGGCCGCCCTTCCCAGAGCCTAAGACCAAGATCGCTCAAAATGTGGCTTCGGACAATCCTGATTTTGTCGTGTCCCTGGGGGACATGCTGACTTTCTGCAATCAGGGCCATGGGATCCCGGTGGAGTGCAATTTTGCCTACCTTCAGTATATTCTCGGCGGCCAACAGGCGACATTTGCGGCCTATGAGGATGCGATCTCGCAGGTGCTGAACGAGTTCACCCATTCTTCGATGCTCCTGTGGGTGAACGGCAACCACGAAGGGCTGGCTGGCTACTTGACCCCGTGCCTGGAGAGGGCATGGATCCTGAATTCCCGGAACAGGTACCTTCCCCTCTTGAATCACGCCGATCCTTTCGGCTTCTATGGGGATCTCGTCTGGGGAGACGTCCACATCATCTGGCTGGATCCCCTCGCCTTTTCGACCTATGACCCGTATCAGGCGAACCAGCCGCAGGGCTACGCGCTGGGAACGGCACAAGCGGCCTGGCTGGAAGACACCCTTGCCGAGTCCACCTCGAGATGGAAGCTCATCTTCTCGCACACCCTGTTCGGCGGGGCAGGCCCGGACTTTCCTTGTGCACCGGCAGGCAGCTATGCCCGCGGGAATGTCAATTTCGTGGATACGCCCGGTACGGACCAGAACTACATACAGTATTTGATGGAGTCTTACGGCGTAAACGCCTTCTTCTACGGACACGACCACATGTACTCCGTGTCCGAATACCCTGGCAGCAGCGTGAAATATGTTCTGGTCGGCAGCGGGTCCGTGAGCGGCTGGACGAGCTGTCTGGTGCCGTACTACCAGCCTTGGGCCGTGATCAACGACCAGATCGGGCATTTGCGCGTGGACGTGAATGAGGATTCGCTGGTCGTCCACTACGTGAAGGCGGCGCTGGACGGAACGAACGGCACCATCCTGGCCACACACGAAATCGTGCCGCCCCCTCCCCCCTGAGCACCATCGTCCAATACTCTTGGTCGGAACATGCGGCGAACCAGGCCATCCCCGGTACAGCCCTCTACGAGTAGGTGGGCTTCTTCTTCTCGAAGAAGGACAGGACGGCCTGCACGAAATCCGGCTGGGTCAGGAGTCGGGCCTGTCTGCGGCTCTCCATTTCCAGGGCCTCCTCCGAGTCCTTCAGATAGGCGTCATAGATGGTCTTCTTGGCAACGCCCATGGATTTGACCGGGCCGTCCGCCAGCTTGCGCGCCCACTCGAGGGTCTTCTCCTCCAGATCTTCAGGTGGGTAGACCCGGTTAACCATGTTCAGCCGAAGGGCCTCTTCAGCAGGGACAGGCTCTCCCGTCAAGGCCATTTCCATGGCCTTCTTCAGGCCCACGAGCTTCGGGAGGATGTAGGTGGAACCACCGTCCGGTATCAGGGCGATGTTGATGAAGACCTCGATGAACCTGGCTCGTGTCGAGGCCAGGGTGATGTCCGCGTTGAGGGCGAGGCTGCATCCGAACCCGGCGGCGTCACCATCGACGGCGGCAATGACCGGCCGGGGGATCCGGTACACCGCAGTGGACAACCGGTGGTAGGTGGTGGTGATCAGGTCGTCCATGAACTGCTCCGGCGGCGGGCCGGATTGCCCCAGGTTTTCCAGTCCTCGCTGCGCAAGGTCAGCCCCTGCACAGAAGGCACCTCCCGCTCCGGTCATTACCACGACCCTTGTGCCGTCGTCCCCGCTCTTCTCGATCTCCTCGGCCATCCGCAGGGCGTTGGCCGCGCTCAAGGCGTTTCGTTTTTCCGGCATGTTGATCGTAAGGGTCTTGATCCCGTCCTCAACAGAAACAAGTATCTCGTCGTTTTCGCTCATCTTCCGGTTCTCCCTTGGCCCCAGGTGCGTCCATGATGTGTGTAGTTCTTGTAACCTTTTGAAAGGCCCGAATCAAACCAACGGTTGCCCTATCGTTGCCTTTTTGGCCGGCAGGCCGTACAAAGGGCTCGAGGTGGATCAGCGCATCCGTTCATAGACCGCTCGTCGCCCGACACCCGCAAGGACGACTGGGAGAATCCGGTGACTGGAAAAGGGAAAGGGCCTGACGGCCCGCTGCGCATTCTCCTGGCCGGAGAGCGAAGATCGGGCAAAACGACCTGCTGTATGACCGCCGCCCGGAAGCTGCGCGACAAGGGGCTCCGCCCGGCAGGCGTGGTCTGTCCCAAGCTGCTCGACCCGGCGGGCGAGGTGATCGGCATCGAAGTCCTGGACCTTCTGGAGGATCCTCCCTCCAGGCAGGTTCTGGCCCGAACGGACCAAGAGCTGGACGGACCCAGCACCGGGGCCTATCACTTCTCCAGGAAGGGCCTGCAATTCGGCCAGGAAGCCCTGGAGGCGGGGGCAAGGCACGGGGACGTGGTCTTTGCGGACGAGCTGGGCCCTCTCGAGATGCGGGGCGAGGGCTTCTCGAACCTGATCGAACTGGCCCGAAACCCCTCAACCCCTTCCATGATCATCGTCGTCAGGATGGAGCTGGTCCCGGATGTTTGCAGGGAACTGGACCCGATCCAGGCCACCGTCATCGAGTACGAATCCTCCGACCCTGAGAACACCCCTGCCCGAATTCTGGAAATCCTCTGCGGCCCTTGACACAACCGCTATACCCATGTAAACATAACGCTACAAGCCATCGGGTTGAACCTAGCTCTCGGCGAGGGCTGCCCCTCCACCGTAACCGAGCCTTCAGGATGAGCGGAACAGAAAACGGCCCACAGAGGGCCATGGAAGAACCAGGCGAGGACTTGGCGCTCAGCGATGCCGGGCTACAGGCATTGGGCGAGGGCCTCGAGATCCGGGCAAAAGCCTGGATCACCTCCGGGGACGAGACCTTCCTGGCCTACGGCAGGATCGTTCTTCTGGAGAAGATCCGCGAGTCCGGCTCGATCTCCGCCGCCGCCCGGGCGATCGGAATGAGCTACCGTAGGGCCTGGTGGCACATCGAGACGATGAATCGGCTGGCAAGGAAGCCCCTGGTCGAGACGGCTGTGGGAGGAAAGGGGGGAGGGGGCGCACGGCTGACAGCCGAAGGTGAGGAGGCAATACGCCTGTACCGGGCCCTGGATGGAAGGGCCAAGGCCTTCGAGGACCAGGCGAAGAGAGAGCTAAGCGGCTGACGAAGAGGGAGATTTTTTTCCGCATCGTTATACCCGAGCGGACATAGCCTCGGCAGGAACGGATTCAGCAAATCATGGAACGTGCCTTTTTTCTAGATTCTTTTGAAATGCAATATCCCGACGGGAGCACTCTCGGACCGTGGAGCTTCTCCCTTGACACGGGAAGAACAGGGGCGCTCTGCGGACCATCGGGCTCGGGCAAGACGAGCCTGCTGTACGGCCTTGCCAGCCTCGATCCGGGCGGTTTCGGGCCTGCAAAGGTCTCGGGCCGCCGAGGGGTGACCGCCCCCGTGGACCTGCTTTTCGAGAAACCCTTCCTGCAAATCCTCGGGCCCCTGGTAAAGGACGAGTTGAGTGCGGCCGAGGCAGGTTCCTGGCTCCCACCTCACGCGAGGAGGCGAGAGCGGGAATGGCTCCTGGAGGCATTCTGCCTGGATTCGCTCTGGGACAGGCCTGTTCGGGAGCTTTCCGAAGGGGAGCGACAGAAGCTCGCCCTTGCCTGTCTGTTCCTTCGATCCCCTGCCCTGCTCCTGCTCGATCAGCCTGCCTCTTCGCTGGACCGTGGCGGACAGAAAGCCCTGAAGGCGGCCATCGAACGGATCACCCGAAGGGGCGCCGCCACCCTGATCGCGGACCCGGACTGGAAGCGATTCACCCCCAGCGAAGCGGAGAGATTTTCCCTATTCCCCAAGGCCTCCAACCTGCCCAGGGAGGTCTCTGTCGATCGTCTCTTCGAGGGCTCGGGCAGCCGGGAGAGGGGCTGCGGAGACAGGATCCTCGAATTCGAAGGGCTCGAAATCAGAAGGGGGGGACGCACCGTCCTCCGAGAAGGTTCGGGCCGGATCTCCCGGGGAGAGATCATAGCCCTGGTGGGAGACAACGGAAGCGGCAAGACCAGCCTGGTGCTGACGATCGCGGGGCTGCTCAAGCCGGCCAACGGACGACTCACCAAGTCCTCTTCGGGCGTACGGCGCTTCAGGCGGCCCCGTCCTGCCTTGATGCTTCAGGAATCGCTCTGGCACCTGAGCGGAAAACCCGTGAAGAGAGAACTTGCGTGGGCCGGCCGAGGTGCACGCCGGCAGGGGGGCATTCAGCCCGCGGCCCTCTCCTCCTTGCTCGATCTGGAGGGCCTGCTCGAAACGCCCGGGCTTCTGCTCAGCCGTGGCGAAATGCAGCGCGTCACCCTAGCCATGGCCCTGGTACGGAACGCACCCCTCGTTTGCCTGGACGAGCCGCTACGATTTCTCTGGGACCAGGAGAGAAGGACGATCGGAAGGATATTTCAGGCCGTAAGAGACTGGGGGCTCTCCCTGTTGATTGCGAGCCCGGTGGAAGAAGTGCTGCCGTGGGCCGACCAGGTCTGGCGCCTCACAAGAGGAAGGATGGAGATTTGCAGGACCACTTACGCATCCGACAACTCAGCTACGCAGTCGTCTTCGGGACCCTCTGGGGCACCGTAGAGATGACCGCGGGGGGCCTTCTTCACGCCCTCCACGTACCCTTCTCGGGCATCCTGCTGGCCGCCGCCGGAGCGGCGATCCTGGCTTTTCAGCGCTCCCTGTGCCCGGTGCCGGGCATCACACTCACCACCGGATGCCTGGCCGCCGGCATCAAGATCTTCTCCATGGGAGGGGTCTACCTGAATCCTCTCCTGGCTGTGCTGATGGAAGCGCTGCTAGCGGAGGGCGTCTTCTGCTTGTTCGGATCAAGCTTTCTCGCGGCAGGGTTGGCCGGGTTCCTGATGGGGCTATGGAGCTTCGTACAGGGACTTCTGACCCTCATGCTTCTCTACGGAGTGCACTGGATCGAGGCATCCACGTCCGCCTTGGCACGTCATGTGCCTTCCTGGCCTGTATCTCCGACGGGGATTCTCCTGCTGGCGGTGCTCCTGCTTGTGAGCGTGCCTGCCTCCGGAGGCATGTTGGGGGCCTGGTCATCGAGAAGATTCCGGGTCGCTGTGGCCGGCAGGCCCTCCGGTTGGGCAATGAAGAGGCGAGGAGTAGGGGAATGGTACCCAAGGCAAAGGCCGGTCGACCCGCACGAGTGACGAATGTGCTCTGGATGTTGTGTCTGGGGATGGGAGCCATCCTGCTCCTGGCGGGCAGAGACATCTGGGTCCCGGCCGCCGGGTTCGTCTTGACCGGCACGGCTTTCTTCTTGCGGCTGAGCGAGGCTCGAAGAATCCGATCCCTGCTGAAGTGGATGATTCCCGTTCTGGTCTTTCTGGCCGCATACGCGTTCATTCTCCACATTGCCGGGCCGGCATCCGCAACGTCATCCGGTTCCGAGCACGTGCTGGGGAGAGTGGCATACCTCTTCTTCCGCTCCGTGGGTTTGCTCTTCGTCGTGTTCTCCCTGGAGGAAGCACTCCGTCCGCTGGCGGTCCGGGCAAGAGCCGGGGGATTGCGCGGCGGCAGGATGGCCCTCATGCTGGGCTTGTCTTATCAGCTGGTTCCGGTCTTCATGCAGTCTCTCGAGGGTGTGGCCCTTTCCCAGAGAGTCTCCTCCAGGTTCTGGTGGGCCAGGCCTTCCGGGTTGCTCCGGGCCTGCTCCTCCCTGTTCCTTCTCTCCCACAGGCTCTCCGAAGAAATGGCACTTGCCCTCTCCCTTCGGCTCCGCCAGAAAGATCTCGAACAATGACAAGAAAGTGGCTGTGCTCGCTCCTCGCGCTGGTCTGCCTGGGTTGCGGCCTCGAGCAGGATGTTTCCCTGGATGCACCGGAGGCGGCGCCTCCGGAGGGCCCCAGTGTCAGCGTGTCCTGGGACGGGATAGAGGCAGAAGTGTTTCTGGACGACCTCGACAAGGTTCTGGTCGAAGAGGCGCTTGTCTGCCTTCTCTGGGATGTTTTGGTGGCGGCCGGACTCGAGGAAGAAGAGATTCGCTCGATGCGCTTCGACTTCGAAAGCGCGGACGGGTTCCGGCCTTCCCGGAAAGGGTGTGACCCCCTGGAAGATGAGTCCCTGATGCTCGGCTATCTCGATCCAGAAGACATGAACCTCATCTGGGACTCCTCGCTGGGGCTTCCGGGGTGCTACCGGGTAACGCAGGTGGCTCGGATCCTCGGCGAGTCTGCCTGATGGTGTGTCGGAAAAATGCAGCTATCTGAGAAGGACGACATGACACCCTATCCTCATCCTCGAAAACCCGGAAAGATTAGGGCAACCTTCCTCCTGGTGCTTGCCCTGATGCTCCCGGTGTTGCTGTTTCTAAGTCCCCTTGCGGCCGTTGCCGCGGAAGAGGCCCGGCCGGCCGAGGGCGGGACGAACGGACGGGAAGGTTCCGATCCGGACGAACCGTGGGTCGCAACCGCATCGGTCACCCTGGACGACATCGTGGTTCAAGCCGAAAGAGGAGGCCCCCCTGAAACCGACACCTCACTGACCCGGGTCGACCGCAAAGACGTGACCGCCCCCCTCAGCAAGAGTGTCGTCAAGGCACTGGAAAGAGACCCGAGCATCTTCCGGTTCAGGAACGGCAGGGGCGACCAATCGATCATCATGCGGGGATTCGACCAGCGTCAACTCCTGGTGCTCATGGACGGCGTTCCCCTTTACAACGCCTACGATCGCGTGCTCGATCTGGGCAAGCTCCCCATGGGACCCATGGACCACATCACCCTGGTAAAAGGGGCCGGTTCGATCGCATACGGCCCGAACGGGCTTGGCGGGGCGATCAACATCACGACGAGGAGACCGGGAGAGGGCCCGCTCTTCGAGGGGGAGTTCGCCTCATCGCCCGAAGACGACGGCTATCGATTTCGCCTGGGCAGCGATGCAAGGATCAACTCCTTTGCCTACCATCTGGACTTCGGGGGGGTGTTCGAAGACGGCTATCATCTATCCGACCGCTTCGACCCGACGCCGAACGAGGACGGCGGCAGGAGGGAGAACAGCGACTCGGAAAACTACCACGTTTCGGGGAAGATGGCATGGGATCTGTCCCCCTCCCATCGACTCCAGGCGGGCGGCTTCTTTCTGAAGGGCGACTGGGGCGTGCCACCGAATGTGTTCGCCGCGAATCCGCGATACTGGAGATGGAATCTGTGGGAGGACATAAACGGTCACATCGGTCACGCGGGACGATACGGCGCCTTCACCATGGAAGAAACGCTCTACGTGAATCTGAACAACACCGAGCTCGACAGCTTCGATGACGACTCGTACAGCTCGCAGAATGCCCGGAGGGCCTTTCACTCCAGACACGAGGACGCAACCTTTGGTGCTACCCTCAGGCCGGCATACGCGATGGATCGCTTTCCACTGATCGGCTGCAAAGCCGTTGCCCGCGCCTGGGTCGGGGCACGCTACGACCGCCATGAAGAAAGGCCGGCCGCGGATGAGCCCGAGACGACCTTTTCGGTCTACACCCTGACCGTTGCTCCTGAGATCGAGCTGGAGCCTTGGGACAAGATCGCCTTTATCGCCGGTCTGCAGGCCGATCTGGAAATCCCGGAGAAGATCGAAGGGTTCGACCCGGACGACACCTCCCATGTGGGCCCTCTCTTCCAGATCTTCTTCAGGCCGGAGGAGGCCCTGTTCCTCAAGTTTCAGGCAACCCGCAGGGCCCGCTTCCCAACGCTCAAAGAGCGCTACAGCAGCACCCTCGGGGGCAGAACCCCGAACCCGAATCTTCGGCCCGAGAAGGCATGGAACTTCGGGCTGGATGCCGGGTATCGCAGAGGGCCGGTCCGAATCACTGCCGGTGCCTTCTACTCGGACGTGACCGATCTCATCGAGCAGGCCGTGCAACCCGGCGGCGAGGAGCAGATCCAGAACGTAGGAGGCGTACAGTACCTCGGCACAGAGGCCCTGCTGGAGTGGACACTTAGATGGGGATTCCTGCTGCGCGCAGACTACGCCTTTCTCCATTTTGAACGTGACGGCGACGAGGGCCGCCTCCAGTACCGGCCCGCTCACAAGGGAACCGTGGGCCTCGCTTACGCATGGAAGGAGCTGGTGGACGCGTCCACCATGGTCCGCGCCGTGAGCGGCCAGGATTTCCAGGACCCGGATACGGGTCGCTGGGGCCGCCTGGGCGCCTATGCGGTGTGGGACGCACATCTCCGGGTCCGTCCCATCCCGAATCTGGACGTCTGGATGAACGTGGAGAATCTGCTCGACGCGGATTACCAGAACGCCTATGGCTTCCCTGAGCCGGGAAGGACCTTCTGGATCGGTCTACGCGGCCACCTCGGCTAATGTCCTGTCCCGGAAATACGGGTCCCCGGGTATGCCCCATCAACGGCGAGGCGTAATTGGGGACAGCCACCGATTTCCCCAGCCCGAATCGACGGTTGGCGCAGCTAGGAAATCGGTGGCTGTCCCCAATTACGAGGCAATCTGTGCAACGCTGTTTCTGGGACAGGACACTAGCCAGCATATTGCATGAGACTTCGTAGCAAGAGGAGATGCAGTACGAGGCTTCGTGCATCATGCTGGCTAGCCATCAACCCACCGCAGAGAAAGCCTTTCCCCTCCCCTCATGGGAATTTGCACTTGTGTCGATGGGACAGATGTAATACATAAGAAAATACATAAGAATCGAGGAACATCTGTCCTGCAGGAATCGCATATACATTCTAGAGGAGGGGGGGAGTATGGATCCAAAGGCCATGGACAAGAGGAATCTTGTCGCACAGTGGGCATTTGACACGAGTCCTATCCTGGGGAGATTCCACCTGTGGCTGGAAGACGTCGAGATAGAATGGCTCAACGGCGAACGTCACTCTGATTTCGACGGCAGCGTTTCCTTTGTGGACGCGAGAATCGAGCGGATGTTTACCATGACGGCGGCCGTGACCGCCCTCGGAACCCAGTTGTTCGGACGCTACGGCGAGGGGCATAACCAGGACAAGCAGGGCCTGAACCAGGTCAAGAAGGATGCAGACGCGATATCCGCCTATGCGATGAGTGAGTCGCTCTGGTACCTTTCGCGCTCCCTTCCGGAGAATCACGCGATCATGGTCTGCCTGGGCGAGGGATTGATGCCGAAGGCGGGGGAGACGCCGGAGATGGGCTCGAATCCCCTGCTCGGTTTCGGTAGGATCTACGCGAGGCCTCAGGTCGCGCGCTTCCTGGAGGTCAGGGTTCAGAAGCTGATCAATTCGGAGGACTATACCTGGGAGGACTTCGAGTACGACCTCCAGCACGAGGGGATCTCCATCTGGGGCGCCGCGATCGACACGCTCGAGAACACCTCCCGCTTCGCCAAGGGCGCCACAACCGGCCCTCTGACCGTTCTCCACGTCTTTGATCAACCCCTGTGCATCACCAAGCCTTACGAAGGATACATCGGAAACCTCGTGCTTCCCCGCGCCGTCATCGACGCCGCGGAACAGCAATCACTGCTCATCAATTTCTTTACGTCCCGGGCAAAGGTCATGGAGGCGATCAAGCTCGCCTACCCTGAAATCAAGAACGAGAACGTCCATGTGTGGACCCTGCGCGGTAAAGGCCGCGATTTGCGCATCGGGAAGATATGGGAGGAATGGGGGGCCGTGGGTGCCCATCTCGTGGAAGACGGATGGGAGCTGCCGAACGGCGGAAAAGCCTTCACCGATTCCGGAACGTACGCGCCCACCTTCCTGGTCGGAACTTGGAAGGACGACAAAGGCGAGACACACCTGTTCCTGGTGGACGGCTACGCGGCGTCGGCCGAGGCGATTCAGGCTGCCAGCCTCTACCCGATCCTCGACCTGGATGTATCTCTCGTCGTCTTCTCATCCAAATACGAGCTCGGCCACGATCGCGAACCCCTCATCATGCGCCTGAACCCGGACGCCGAGGACTTTGCCCGGCAGCTATCCGGGGTCTTCGAAAAGGATCTGGACGAAAAGACGATCGAGCGGTACAGAGCAAACATTCTTCAGGCCAGAAACGCAGGGATTCCGCTGGACAAGAAGCTCGTCACGGCGGACGACTTCCTTCCCGGAAAGAGGTGGGACGTTATGGCCATCTCCGGGTATATGCTGCCCGATCCTTACACGGCAGCGCCCGGCGTCAGACAGGTGGGGGACGACACCTTCAAGGTGACCGTCAGGCTGTCGACCAAGCAGGGCGACAAGCGGACCACGATCAGTCTCAGGCTCGTGGAGACATTCGAGGAAAGCACGCTCGTCTTCAACCCTCTGCTCAATCGGTTCCTGCGAGGGGAAGACTACACCGACAGGCGAGTGACTCTGTCCGATTCAGGGCGCATCCGAAACGAGTTGCAGACCTTGTGCACCGAAGCCCTGGAGCATTTTTCTGACCACCGCATCCGGCTCCATTTCGATAGGATCCCGTCCGACGTGATCCCGCCGGATGACCAGGTGAAGCTTCGGGAGATTCTCGACTGGTACAAGGCGAACCACCCGATCTGGTTCAAATGGCTCGAAATCGCCTGACCCGAGTCTAACGGGCGAGTTCCGATTCGATGATCTCCTTGAACGCCTCCAGGGGTTGGGCTCCGCTGATCATGATCCCGTTGATGAAGAAGGCAGGTGTACCGGAAACGCCCGAGCGGTTGCCTTTCTCAAACGACTGCTGAACGCTTGCCGAGACCTTGTCACTCGCGAGACAGGATCGGAAGGCTTCGACGTCCAGCTCGAGCTCTTCCGCGTACTTCTTCAGATTCTCGACTTCGAGCTTCTTCTGATTCGCAAAGAGCTTCTTCCCGTATTCAGCATATTTCCCCTGCTCGCCGGCACAACGGGCGGCGGCATGCGCTTTCTTCGCCTTCTGGTGAAATGGCAGAGGGTAGTCGAAAAAGGCGTAGATGATCTTGCCCTTGTATTCGTCCAACACCCGGCTGACGACCAGCTGGCTCGCCATGCTGTATGGGCACTCGTAGTCGGAGAACTCGACCATCTCGATTTTCGCTTCTCCGTTGCCGGTGGTGTAGGCGGCACCATCCAGGGCAACCCGGACACGAGGAGGCTCGAGCATGACCTTCACATCCGCTTCCTTCTTCAGGAGTGCGACCACTTCCTGCCTCTTCGCCTCCAGGCGCTGGTTCTTCAGATGTTCGACGATTTTTTCCTTCACCTGTTCGAAGGGAGCCCTGATCCGGGCCTTCTGTTTCTCGTAGAATTCCTTGACCTCCTCTTCCGTCGGCGGGGCGACCTTGGAACGGATCTGTTCTTCCACGTACGATTCCTTGCTGACCCCTTTCTCCTTTGCCGCCTTCTCGACCAGCATCTGCTCGACGAGCCCGTCGAGGGCCTGTTTCCTGACTTGATAGATCTGTGAGAGGAGCTTCTGGAGCTGCCCCTTGGCGGCCTCGTCCACCTCTGCGGAGGAAATCGTCACTCCGTTCACCGAGGCCACGACCTTTTCATCGGTTTCGCCCCCTGCCGGGGCTGTCTCCGTGACCGGACTCGGATTTTGACAACCTGTCCAGACCGCCACGACCAACAGAATGGCCAGGATCCGCCTTGTTCGAATCTTCATGAACGCTCCTTTTCTCTGAGTTGGTTCCTGCAGAAACGGCGCAGGGGCAATTCCAGGAGAGGGCTCTGCGCGGCAATGCTTATTACTGGTATACCGGAATACCTGCCGGCGGCGCAACCCAACCCGATCCGCGTCAAGGTCTCAGCAATACCTTGACACACCGGTCCTTGTGGTTCTCGAAGAGATCGTAGGCCTCCAGGGCCTCCTCCAGGGCAAAGGTGTGGGTCGCCAGCGGCGTTAGATCGACTTTGCCCGTCTCCAGAAGAGACATCAATCGATCCACACGGCTCAGATTCCCCAAGCCCATGCTGATCTGAACGCCGTAGTAGACGAGCTCATGGATCGGCAATGCCACTTCGTTCGGGAACAGCCCGACCACGGAGACTCTTCCCCCCCTCCGAACGGCCTTCAGTGCCTGGGCAAAGGCATCGGGGCTTCCTGCAGCTTCGATGACCACGTCCGCTCCCTGGCCGTCGGTTACGGCCTGGACTTGCTCGACTACCCGGTCTCTTCCGGCATGAATCGCCATGGCACCGTAATGACCGGCCAGGGCCAGTCGATTGTCCAGCATATCCACGGCAAGGACCTGCCTGGGTCCGAACTGCAAGGCGGCCACCAGGGCACCCAGACCGATGGGTCCACATCCGAAAATGACCACCGTATCACCGGTTTCGATACGGCCCTCAAAGGCGGCGTGGTATCCCGTGGAAAACACGTCGCCAACAAATACCGCCTGCTCGTCGGCAACGCCGGCTGGAATGGCGGTCAAGATGACATCGGCATTGGGGACGCGAACATAGGAGGCCTGGGCACCGGCAAGCCCTTTTCCGAAAATCTCGCCACCGCCCCAAACGCCCCCATGGGGGCAATGCTGCACCTCTTGCCGCCTGCATGCCCGGCAAGTGCCGCACCATGTTGCGGGTGGAACGGCAACCCGGTCACCCGGCTTGAATCTCTCCACACCGGTCCCGGTTTCCGCAATGACGCCGACGAATTCATGACCAATGATCGTGCCCGGAACAACACCGGGAAGCAGGCCATGTTTGGCGTGGACATCGGAGCCACAAATGGTGGTTGTGGTCACCTGGACAATCACATCGCCGGGATGTGCCAGTTTCGGTTCTTTCACCTCTTCAAGGGCGAACCGATGGTCGGGCTGGAGCACAACGGCTTTCATGCATCCTCCTTCTCGCGTCTGTAAACCTGGATCATCAAGGCTCCCCCTAAGATGCCACGCCGCACTGCCTCGCCGCAAGCGCTGCCCTCATGAATGGGCTCATTGACAGCCGTTCCCCGCCTTCCCTATACTTCTGTCTCAACGAGCCCCCCTGCCTCGGCATTTCGGAAATCGTTTCACTCTAAAGACCACGAGGATCCATAGAATGCGAGAGGCCCCTCCTCGCTTTCTCTTCCTGGATATCAATCAGCGGTGCAATCTGCGCTGCAGGCATTGCCATTACTGGCGAAAGGACGACGAAGATCGGGCCGGCTATATCCCGAACTCGCGCAGGCACGAGCTTCTGCGGGAATTCGCGGCGTTGAATTCCGATGGTACGGTCGTCATCTGCGGCGGGGAAAGCATGTTGGATCCGGACGACTACTTCTCCATCACCACCGAGTGCATCCGGCTGGGACTCCGGTGCTTCTCTGTGATCAACGGGACCCGGGTTCAAGGCGAAGCGATGGCGGACCGGATGATTGCGGAGGGTCCGAGTGAAATCACCCTCTCCATAAACAGCCACAAACCAGAGATTCATGATGAGAGCAGAGGTGTCACCGGGAATCACCGCCAGGTGGTGAATGCGATGAGGCTCCTCATCCATTCGAGAAACCGTCTGAACGTAAAGAAGCCCATCTACGGCATGGCGGTCATTTTCAGGGGCAATTATCGGGATCTCGATCCATTCTACGATTTTGTCTTGAACGACATAGGGGCGGACAAGCTGAAGCTCAATTTCCTTCAGCCTTCTTTCGGTTTTCCCAAGTGGAGGCTCGTGGACCGCTTCTTCAGGGAGAATATCGTTTCCGACCCGGAGGCGCTTGCATCGATCATTCTAGCGTGCGACCGAAAATACGGGCTTCGAATCAACCCTGCCTGGCTCCGGCATGTGAAGATGTATCACCGGTCGATCCTGGAAAACCGGAATGCGGCCATGGGCTGGCTGCATCGTTCCGGCACACGGGAACACATCTGCAACACCTACGACCGGAACATCATGGTGGATCTCTACGGAAACGCCGGCCTGTGCTTCAACAACGCCTTTTCCTCCTTTCCCCTCACGACAGAGGGCGATCTAGAGAAGTTCTGGAATGAATGGAGCCTTCCTATCCGTGAGAAGATGAAGGAATGCAATCGATACTGTGGAATCAGTCACAGCGTCCGGAAAGAGAACGCCACCCTGAAGGATCGAGACGTCCCGTACCTTGACTCGGAATCGGCTGCATGAACCCGTATCGATTCTCCATTGTCATCCCGACGCGCAACCGACCTGAACAGCTCGCGGAGTGCCTCCTTTCGCTCGGGCGCCTTGATTTCGACAAAGAGGCCTTTGAGATCGTCGTGGTGGACGACGGCAGCAGCGTGCCCATGGAAGACCGGCTCGGGGGTATGGAGGCGCTACCGGAAACACGATGGATCCGAATCCCGAACAGCGGGCCGGCAGCAGCGAGAAACCGTGGATCGCGTGATGCTCGGGGGGACTATCTGGCCTTCATCGATGACGATTGTGTTCCGCCACCCGACTGGTTGACGAACGTGGCCCGTTCTGCAGCGACGTATCCGGAATGCCTCATCGGCGGGCGCACCCTGACCCGGCTGGTCCGGAATCCCTACTCCACCACGAGCCAGGCCATCGTGGATGCGGCGTACCGGTTCTACAACGCTGCCCCTCTTTCGGCACGATTCCTCGCATCCAACAACATGACGGTCCGGGCCGATCTCTTTGCCCTGGCGGGCGGTTTCAATGAGAGCTTTCGAATCGCTTCGGAAGACCGGGAGTTCTGTGATCGATGGCTGCACCAGGATCGCCGGATCGTCTTCTGTGAGGAGATCGTCCTTTCCCACGACCACCTGCTGACGTTCCGGTCCTTTTGCAGGCAGCATTTCAACTACGGCCGAGGGGCCTTTCAATACCATTCCCTTCGGCACAGGAGGGGCTCGGGAAGCATGAGGCAGGACATGAGATTCCACGCGAAGCTGAGCTCCCTGCTGAGAGGCCCCATCGCCAAGCTGAACCGGCCCATGGCGGTCCACGTGTGCTCCCTGCTTGCAGTATGGCAGATCGTGAACCTTTTCGGATTTCTGTACCAGGCATTCCAATCCGAGAACTGAACCGGCCGAGCGTTCAATAGGTGTGGCGGAAGGAAGAGAAGTCTTCCCCTGTCAGCCTTCTCAGGGCCTCCATATCGGGTCGAAAATAGACTCTCAGCCTCTCTCTCAGGCCGTCGTCCAATTTCGGCATCTCGATCGCCCCGGAGAAGGGGCGAGCCAGCGTCTTCTCGATGAGCCCTCGGAGTTCGAACGGCAGCTTCTGAATGAGTGGCTGAAGCCCGACCTGCTTCTCGCGCCTTTGTTCTTCCCCTCTTCGTTTGAAGCGTGTTTGATGAAATCGCAGCCGGAACCGGGAGGAACCAAACGTCCGGTCGACGCCAAGATAGCCGAAGACGGTCTTCAGCGTTTCGGCCCGCTTCGTTTTCAGATCCTCCATGCAGAGGACCTTGATCTGTTCCAGGGGATACCGTTCGATGAATGGTTCCAGCTGGAATGAGTATCGGCTCACGAGCAGGTAGGGGTTCCGGTCCCAATCCGCCATGGCGGCTTGAAACGATCGGCTCTCAGAACCCGCCGCAACTTCGTGAACGTAATGAGAGAGCAGCCGGTCGATAGGGTCCCGCACCACGTAGATGAGCTTCGCCTTCGGGATCGTTTGCGCCATACGCTCGGCCACGCCACTGAAGAACGGGAAGTAGGCGTAGCCCGGTGTGGCCTCTCCATGGACAAGGGCGGGTTCGCAAAAGTGGGAGGCGTACCAATCGATTCCTTTCGCATAGTTCTCTTCGGTCAGGAAGAAGCTGACTTCCTTGGACGAGGACATTTGAATGTCGGGATGGAGGCTCAGGTAGTAGTGGAGGCTCGTGGTCGCACATTTCATCGCCCCGATGATCACCAGATTGGGCAGGCGCGGCATGGATGCTTTCAAGGGATCGTCGCAGACATCGACCATGGAGTCTTCTAGAATCTTTCTACAAGTCGAGTTCGGTTATACCCTTCTCGATGGAATACCTTACCAGTTCTGCGGTCTTGCTCAGGTTGAGTTTTCGCATGATCCTGGCGCGATGGTTTTCGACGGTCCTTACGCTGATGAACAGGAGCTCGGATATCTCCTTGTTGGACTTTCCTTCGGCGATCAGTTTCAGGACCTGTCTTTCACGGGTCGTCAAGGGATCTCGCGGAATCTGCCCTTTCCCCAGGTAGATGTTGGAAAGATCCTCTGCCAGTTTCCCTGTCAGATGGTTGGTCACATAGAGACCCCCGTTTCGAATGGTTTCCAGGGCGGAAAACAGCTGCGTGTCCGAATCCTCTTTGAGCAGGTACCCTCTGGCACCTGCGGAAACGGCATGGTACATGTATTCTTTGTTCTTGTGCATGGTCAGAATCAATACCTGCACGCGGGGGTACAGGGCCCTGATTTCACGGGTTGCCTCGATGCCCCGAAGGTTCGGCATCGAAATATCGAGAATCACCATGTCCGTTGTCACTTCCTTGAGAAGCTCGAGCAGCTCGAAGCCGTCCGTCGCTTCTCCAACCACGGAGAGACCGTCGATCTCCTCGATCAGCCTCCTCATCCCTTGCCGAAAGATGACGTGATCATCGGCGAGCACGATTCGATAAGGCTTCACGATCCCCTTCCTCCCTCTTTTTCCAGAGGAATCTCCAATGTGATCCGGGTGCCCCGATCCGGATGACTCCGGATATCAATGTCTCCCCTGAGCATG
>JANQFG010000127.1 GCA_028277985.1 bacterium
CAAGCAGGAGGACCCGGACCTCTATCTTCGGATCATTGAAGAGAACCAGGACGGACTGCTCGTCAGGGGGGCCAAGGCCCATCAGACCGGAGCCGTGAATGCCCATGAGATCATCGTGATGCCCACGGTCGCCATGCGAGAAGAGGATCTCGATTATGCCGTTTCCTTCGCCCTGCCCAGCGACACCAAGGGGATTCTGTATATCATGGGAAGACAATCCTGTGACCTGCGGAAGCTGGAAGCGGGAAATCTGGACCAGGGCAACCCTACCTTTGGCGGCCATGAAGCCCTGGTCGTGTTCGACGATGTATTCGTCCCCTGGGATCGTGTGTTCATGTGCCGGGAGTTCGAGTATTCAGGACACCTGGTCGAGCGCTTCGCCTCCTATCATCGACAAAGCTATGCCTGCAAGGCCGGAGTCGGGGACGTGCTGATCGGTGCGGCCCAGACCATCGCCGAATACAACGGGGCGGCTCGGGCATCCCACATCAAGGACAAGATCATCGAGATGAATCATCTGAACGAAACCCTCTTCTGCGGTTCCCTGTCTTGTGCGTCCGAAGGGCACAGGGAGCCGAGTGGGACCTATCTGGTCGACACGCTCCTGGCCAATGTCTGCAAGCAGAACGTCACCCGGTTCCCTTATGAAATCGCCCGATTGGCGCAGGATGTTGCGGGAGGGTTGCTGGTTACCCTGCCTTCGGAAAAGGACTTCAAGTCACCTGTTGCCGGCAAATGGATGGAGAAGTACTTCAAGGGCAGACAGGATGTGCAAACCGAAGACCGCCTGCGCATTCTGAGGTTGATCGAAAACCTGACTCTCGGAACGGCTGCAGTGGGCTACCTGACAGAATCGATGCACGGGGCGGGTTCCCCCCAGGCACAACGAATCATGATCTCCCGCCAGGTCAACCTCGAGGAGAAAAAGAAACTGGCCAAGAGACTGTGCGGCATCCTCTAGCCCGAACATTTCATGAACAATGCCGAGAGGTCTAGACAAAGCTCTTCCGTATTTTGAGCTTACCTTGAATCCTCCACCACAAGCCAGGGTTACGATTTGTCACCAGAGGACTATTGAGATTTCTCCGCATTGTTCACCCTGCGGGCGAGTCGTGCATCCGCTCACGGATCTCCCTGCTATTCTTTCCCGTCCCTGGCTGCGCGCTCCCTTTCCCTCTGCTTGAAGATGGGGTCATCTATGTGGATGTCTTCACGGGCCGTGATACGGCGGAATTCTCCCCGTTTCTCCGCCGCATCCAGGTTGTTGAAGTAACGTTCAAAGATTTCGGGCACCAGGTGCATCAACGACTCCCAGTCCGCCTGAATGGCCACTTCGGGGCACTGCATCACGCAGTGAAAGCAGAAGATGCAGGGGTTCTGGATGCGCGGCTGTTCTTCCTGCACGCCGATTCCGTCGACCGGGCAGACCTCTTCGCAGATCAGACACTCTGTACACCTGTCCGGATCGATGGAAAATTTTGGAAACGTTTCAGCAAGGCTTTCCCGGTCAAGCGCTATGGACTGTTCCGTCCACCAGCCCTCCGGGGCGGCGATTGGCTCTGGAATGAGGTTCGTTTCTCCGGCGCTGATGCGCCGGCTGATTTCCGCCATCTTCTGTCCAAAGGCTCGTGCCTCAGCACGATCCTGCTCGTCGGGGTGTCCGGTCGTATGCGTGGGGTAAGGATAGATGGGGATCTGATGAGAGTCGGAATAGGAGTTGTGGGCTCCCAGGACATGGTAGCCCTTGTCCTCCAGTCGCTTCCACATGGATGCCAGAGTCCCGGCCGGCGTCGCACCGTGGGTGATGAACACAAAGGCGTACTTTCCATCCACCCGGGGAAGGGCATCCATAAAGTCCGATACATTGAAGGGCTCTTTGAAGAAAAACACGGGACAGCCGATGCCCAGAAGGTCGAAATCTCCTGGGTTGGAAGGATCCGTATCCTTTAGAGCCGCCAGATCACAATCATCCCCGGCAGTACGGATGCCCACGCCGATCTGTTCAGCGATGGTCTGCGTACCTCCCTGCTGGGAGAAGTAGATGATCTTCGCTTTCATGGGTTCTCCTTTTCCACTGCTCCAGTTCTCATTTTTCGCCCCCCCAGCCAATACGCCCAGACGGCAATCGGGAGGAACAGGATCATCGTCGCAAGGGCTATGGGTAAGGCTTTGTCCCCATAGTTCGGATTCAACCCATCGCTTATGGTGCCGACGAGAAGCGGGCCAAGGGCCAGGCCGATCATATTGGAGAAGAAATAGACAATGGCCGCTGCGAACGCTCGAGTGCTGGGCCTGACGACCGTTTGTACGATGGCCAGTCCAGGAGCATGATGCCAGTTGATAAAGAAACTGCCGCCGCTGAAAAGAACAGCAGCCAAGGGTATCGAGTCTGTAGCATAAGCGAAGAAATAGAATGGCATGGCGATCAGGATTCCCAGTGCGCAGACATAGGATCGCCATTTGTTATCGTGTCTACCCAACCGGTCCGCCAGGAATCCTCCGGTCAACATTCCCGGAACCATACCGATTATGAGGATTACGCCGACAAGGGCGCCCACTTTGGTTTGTGCCATGTTGTGGGTTCGAATGAACACAGTCGGCAGCCAACTGGCAAGGGCATAGGAAAAGAAAACACCCACTACATGTCCCGTGGTGACCAGAACGTAGACCTTCGACTGCCACAATTCCTTGAGTGTCACCATGAAGGGTAATTGGATGTCTTCCGGATCCCCGTGCTGCCCGGTTGCCCTGTCCAGACCTCCCCGCGTCGGCTCCTTGACCGTCGTCAGCATCAACAGGACGAGTATGATGCCGGGGATCCCCGCCGCGACAAACGCATATCGCCAGCTATAGTGTTCGGCAAGGTATCCGCCCATCAACAGACCGGCGATCATGCCCACCACGATTCCAAGGGAATACAGAGAGATCGCACGGGAGCGCTCTTCTGATGTGTAATAGTCGGAAATCATCGAGTGCGCGGGTGCAAGGCCGCCCGCTTCCCCGACTCCAACGCCGATGCGGGCCAGAAAAAGCTGGAGGAAATTGGCCGCCATACCGCATAAGATGGTCACGACACTCCAGATTCCCATAGCCGCAGCGATAATCTTGGTCCGGCTGTATCTGTCCGCCAGCCTGGCGATGGGAACGCCCAACGTAGAGTAGAACAGTGCAAACGCCAGACCCGACAACAGGCCTAACTGTGTGTCTGTAAGGGTAAACTCGGCCTTGATGTCTTCCAGTAGAATGGAAAGGATTTGCCTGTCCATGAAGCTGGACGCGTAGGTGAGTGTCAGGATGAACAAGACATAGTGCCGATATTTCGAGATGTTGCCGCTCCCTGATTCAGGCCCCTCTTTGGTCGTTCCGGCATCAGACATTCAGTCCCTTCCTTTGCACCGTCGATTTTAACCCCACATCTGTTCGTAGATCTCCTTGAAATCGTCCGATGAATAGGGGATCGGGTTTACAGCGCCGCAAAGGTCCGCACCCGCATGGCTCACCAGTTCCGGTATGTCGGCCGGATTGATCGAGGCATTGCACCTGCGGGCCAGTTCGCTGACGCTCCTGGCCATTCCGATGCGATCCATCAGGGCCTCCACCGCCTCGATGGCTTTCTCCGCAGCAGCGTCCACACTCAAGCCGGCCGTATCCACCCCCATGGCCTGTGCAATCTCGGCCAGCCGCTCCGGAATCGCCGGCTTGTTCCTACGCATGACCGGAGGCAACATCACCGCATTGGCGTCGCCATGGGGAAGGTCATAGACGGCCCCCAAGGCAACGGCCAGGGAGTGGGTGTTGCCGAGTCCGCCCCCGTTCATGGCCAGGCCCGCAAAGTACTGCGCCGCACACATCTTCTCTCGCGCTTCGAGATCCTCCCCATCTTCTACGGCACGGGGAAGGTATTGTGCGATCAACTCGATTGCATCTATTGCCAAGGATCTGGCGTAGGTCGATGAAATGGTAGACACGTGCGCCTCGATGGCGTGGGTCAGTGCATCCATACCCGTGCCTGCAGTCACACGGGGCGGCATGGACTTGGTCATGAGCGGATCGTTGACCGAAACGATGGGTGCAACCTTGGGATCCGCGATATTCGCCTTGATGTGACGGACAGGATCCAGAATGTTCAACCCGAAGGAGGCGTCCGAACCGGTACCGGAGGTCGTGTTCACGGCTACGAGAATCGGGATCGGGTTCCAGACCGCGTTGAACCCGGCGTAATCCAGTATCTCGCCCGGATTGTGGGCCAGAACACCCACCGCCTTTGCGCAATCGTGAGGGCTCCCACCCCCGAGAGAGATCAGGCAGTCGCAGCCTTCTTTGCGATATACCTCCAGGCCTTCCTGTACGTTCTGGACCGTGGGATTCGCTTTGGTGCCGTCATAGACGGCATATTCAATGAACTTGGCGTCCAGGGCGTCCGTCAGCATCTTGGCAAGACCAGCTTCCACCACGCCCCTGTCCGTGACGATCAGCGCCTTGGTCACTCCCAGGGTGGCCAGAGAGTCCGGCACCATTGTGTGACATCCCTCCCCCATCAGCGCTATGGGCGGAGAAACCCCCATGGTAGCCCTCCCCAGCATCTGTCCCAGCAGGGCTACCTGGTTGTGTACGTTGTCGAGCGTCTCTTCGGGCACGTCGAACACGGTATCATGGGGCGCCACGGGCTCCCTGGTCATCCACTCGGGCAAACGGTCGTCCTCCTTGGTGAAGCCGGCCCGGCGGTTGAAGTCCACTTCCATGCGGAGTATCCGCAACCCAAGGGCTGCAAAGGTGCCCTCGTTGAAGCCCATACCTGTAAAGGCGGTCATGGCATCCAGCATGTGTTTGGTTGTCTTGGGCTGATCAAGGGCTGCAAATCCCACGAACAGGCAGAAGCCTGTTGCGTCGAGCGCTGCAGTTCCAATCTGCGTCATTACGGAAACCAGCAGCTGGTTGTTTCCGTCCAGGGGGTCGGAAGTAGGCTCCACGCCGAGGAAATGATGGGCCAGGGTCTGTCCGGCCGTGTGGTCGGCGCCCATGGGCGACGTGGCATAGGTGACACCGAGACCCTTGAGCGCCCTGGGTTCGTAAGCCGCCATGGACTGGCCTTTGACCACCGGTGCACGCTCGACGCCGTGATGCTTTGCCACAGTCGCGGTGCCGGCCCCGACGAGTCGCCCTTTCTCTGTACCCTGCGCAACTTCACCCAGAAGCGCGGCTATGCCCTCTCCATCCCCGAAGGAAAGAACTTTCGCCTCCATGAGCACGGCCATGGTACTCCCTGTTTCCATGGTGTCCATGCCCAGATCATCACACATCCGGTCCATTCGGGCGATCGTGTCCAGATCGGCGATGTCGCAATTACCCCCGAAAGCCCACAGGGTTTCATACTCGGGTTGTTTGGTGAGGAACCGACCGCTCTTGTCTGCAAATGTACCGGAACATTTGATCATGCAACCCCGATGGCAACCGTGGGTGGCCGCTCCCTTTCCGCCCCGTTCCTCCTCCAGAGCGGCCAGGGCCCCACCGCTGATCTCGGCGGCCTTCTCGTATCGGCCTGCGGAGAAGTTCCGTGTCGGGTAGATCCCGAACTCGTTCGTCATATCCGTCGCCATGGCCGTTCCGAAGGCCGGCATGCCATGACCTGTATATTGGGAGGCCTTCATGGCCTCTGCCAGTTTCTTGTTGGCCGCCTTGAATCCTTCCGGGTTCATAGGTTTCCGCACGGATGTCCCCGTCGGGTCGACCACAATGACCTTGATCCCTTTGGCCCCCATCACAGCCCCCACACCACCCCGCCCGGCATGCCGTGTGGGCCGGAATTCCATATCCGTCACCGCCACCGACGAGTTGGCCAGGCACTGTTCGCCGGCCGGGCCAATGCTGATCATGGCCACCTTGTCGCCATGTTCGGATTTTATGGCATCCGCCAGTACATAGTTGCCCTTCATCCGATATTCGTTGCACTCGGTGACGGACGCGCCGTCCTTGTCGATAACGATCTTGTAGAGAGCATCGCCCTGACGTTCCCCCTCCAGAATCACGGCGGCATATCCGAGCCGGGCCAGATACTGGGAAGCTTCACCACCCGAATTCGCTTCCTTGATGCCCCCGGTCAGGGGGCTCTTGCACCCCACGGACAGACGACCGGAGGTGGTCGCCGCCGACCCGCTCATGATCCCGGGGGCGATGACCAGTTTGTTCTCCGGTCCAAGGGGGTCGCACAGGGGCGGCACTTCCTCACTCACTACCGTCGACGTCATGGCACGGCCGCCCAGAGCGGCATACCGTCCGACCTCCATTACCGTTACGGAAGGGCCGCCTTCAGCACCCACATCGACCCTCAGAATCTTATCCATAGCAGTCTCCTTCTGTCTCGCTCAATTCTTATCGAAGATGTTGTTATCCACCAGTTGCTGGAAGAAATCGATGATGAATGCCTCGGGCGGGTTATAGGTCATGCCGAGCTCTCGCTTGCTCTTGCTGTTATCCACCTTCCAGGGGTATCCGAAGTTGCGCCATACCATCTTCCGCTCCATGCCGATTGTGGGTGCAACGAGCCAGACCATGAATTTGGGCAGTTCACGCTTGGGGAAGGGATAAGCATCCCCAAAGTGATTCCTCAGAATCTCGGCCATCTGCAGCACGTTCTTACTCTCAGCCGTAATAATGTGCCTGCCCTTTGCTTCCGGGGTGAAACCTGCCTTGAACTGCGCCGTTGCCACATCCCGCACATCCACAACGCCGATCTCGAAACCTGGGGCGCCCATCTTCATGGTACCGTCACCCAGCTGTTTCATGATATTGAAGCTCTCCGACGTGCTGACCGGACTGATGCCGGGACCCAGTATGAACGTCGGGTTAATCACGACAAGGTCCCAGCGGTCCTGTGTTTCACAGATCTTCCAGGCTTCTCGTTCAGCGACCGTCTTTGAATAGCTGTACGGCACGTGTTTCAATGTGGAAGTGGTGTTCCACGTCTCTTCCGTCGCCGTCCCATTGGGCAATTCAAGCAGGTCTATTGTATCGCCCACGATGGCGGCACAACTACTGGTCAGGACAACGCGTTTCACGGATTCCGTCCTGTTGACGGAACCCAGAACATTTCGCGTGCCCTTCAGGGCCGGGTCCACGAGCTCTTTCTGGGGATCCTTTACGGAATTGATAAAGGGTGAGGCCGTATGATAGACGAGCTCGCATCCCCTCATCGCCTCATCGTATGAACCCTCATCCAAGAGATCTGCCTTGAAATACTGGATGGAACCGGGCGCTTTCTCTGCGATGGCGTTCAAATATTTCAGCTTTTCCTGATTGTCCGGCTGGCGCACGGGTGCATGAACCGTCAAGCCTTCATCCAGCAGTGTCTCTACGATCCGTCCTGCCAGGTACCCGGTCGCACCCGTAATCATCACCGGCTTGGTTTTGTCGATGGTCTTCATTTTGCTCTCCTTCGCGGCTTTCCTGTTGTTCTTGTGGGAGACATACAATCCTCTTCCGGCATGATTCCTATTGTATGTCTCCACAGGGAACCCGTGAATAGCAGAAAGCGCCATTCTATATTCAATTAGCGCCAAAGGCTTTTCAGGAAGAACTTTCCGACCTCCAGATTATGATATCCTCAATTCCACGGCTCTTCGGACGCACCGTTCTTGCCGGCAATTCTGCCAAAAACGATGCACTCGGCGATGTTTCCGCTTCCCTGGTAGATCTGGCCCCACATGGAACCCAACTCACCGGCACTGTACAGTCGGGGAATGGGGTCACCAAAGGCATCCAGAACCTGGGCCTTGCCGTTGCGCCTGGGACCTCCCTGCGTATTGATCAGGCACGGATACAGCTCCACAGCATAGAAGGGCGCTGTTTCGATACGCATCGATCCGTCATCCGCGGCGATCTCACGTCCGAAGTCCGTGTCCTCACCCCTGTCGACATCCTGGTTCCATTTCGAGATGGTCCTCTCCAGGGCGACAGGATCGACATGGATGCTTTCGGCCAGAGACTTCAGCGTCTCACCCTTCTTGATCCAGCCCTTTTCGATCTCCACGCTGTTGTCTTTGCTCCATTCATGTTCAACTCCGGCGGCTCCCAGTCCGGCCATCTTGGTGATCCGCCCCCTGTTCCTGACCTCCTCGTCGAAGATGGCATAACAGGGTATGCGGGGATATTCCAGGGACTGCGCATCGTAGAAGTCCACTGCCAGAAGGCCTGCGTGGTTCTCGATCTCGACTTCATTTACAAATCTCTTGCCGCCCTTGTCTACGAATATGTGCTCGGGCCGGCCCATAAGGATACCAAAGGCAGACTCAAATCCCGGGACTTTTATGCCCAAGGCGCACGAAACGCCGTTCATGTGCCAGAGTCCCGCACCTACCTTCTGGGCCATTCGAATACCGTCCCCCGTGTTCCCAGGATGACCCAGCGAGTGGATGGGGAATCCCTTCACGTGGTTCTGCAGCATCCCTATGTCCGCTTCATACCCGCCGGTGGTCAGGATGACCGCGCGCTTCGCTTTGATGGAGATTTCTTTTCCCTCTGCCTCTGCGATCATTCCAACCACTTCCCCGGAGTGGTTCGTTACCAGCCTTCGGGCCGGCGTCCGGGTCAGGACCGGTATCTCGCGTTGATCTTCAACTGCATAGCGAAACAGGTTGAAAAGATTCTGCGCAAAGCCGGTCATCCCTTTGCCATCTCCATGAGCAATGTATTTATTCATGGATTCGGCCCCTTCGACCGTGGGGAATCCCGCACCGCCGTAGGAATGAACCTTCGTCCCCTCCTTCAACCCCGTCACCCATTCGACATTCTTGACGGATTCTTCCGCAAAGATCCGGATGAGCGAATCGTCTTTGGCCGAGAGAGACAGATCAAAGAGTCCTGAAATATAGGTGACCGCTTCCTCGACATTGGTGGGACAGAGGAATCCGCCAAAGGAGATGATCGTGTTTCCTCCTCCTTTGTCCGTGCTTTCCAGGATGAGGACTTCAGCCCCTGCATCGTGGGCTTCGATGGCAGCTACGGCCCCCGCACCCCCGTACCCGGCAATAACGACATCGGTCTCTCTGTCCCAAATCAGGACTTCTTCATTTGCCGCTACGTTGTCTCCCATTTCCGTCTCCATCTGAATGGCTGGGGCAGGCCTCCTACGGCGAATAGAGCGTCTTCAGGCTACCAGGGCTTACAGACCTTCCAGCATCTTTTCTATGACCTTGCGCATGTCATACTGCTCATCCCCTTCGAAAGGAGGGGCCTGGGTCTCAAAGGCGTTTCGAATCTCGTTGTATCGATCCTCTATATACGGCCGGTTGTGCGGGTGGGTCACGATGTAGAAGTCCCCCCTGAGCACCCCCTTGATCGCGCGTTTTCCGATATCCTCCGGACGCATGCCGAGGTTCAAGGCGCTGCCTTCAGCGACGGCTTCGTCAATCTGCTCGGGCCCGCCGAAGCGGTCCGGCCGAATCTCGCCGCTGCGAACCAGCTCGGTGCTGACGAGGCCGGGACAGAGTATGCTGACCTGGATGAAATCGGGCAGTTCGAGCCGCAGGACGTCGGAAAGAGCCAGAATCGCGTGCTTGGAGGCCGTGTAGCAGCCGCCAAAGGGATGTGCTGCGTACAGGCTGTGCTCGGATCCCGTGTTTACGATATGTGCGGGAGTGCCCTGTTCCTGGAATCGCTTTCCGAAGACAGCGCAGCCGTGCCATACGCCCAGCACATTCACCTCCAGGTGCCATCGGAAGTCTTCTTCCTTTGCGTCGATCAGGGGGCCAACCCCGCTCATGATCCCGGCGTTGTTGAAGATGAGGTCCACGTGCCCGAATTCCGACCAGGCATGGTCGGCGAGCCTCTCCACGGCGCTCCGATCGCTCACGTCGCAGGCCACGGAGCTGGTGCGCACTCCGCGCTTCGCCAATTCGCCTGCCGCCTGAGCAGCCTTCTCCCCTCGGATGTCGGCAATCACGACGTGGGCTCCAGCGTCGGCAAGTGCCCCTGCGATTCCAAACCCTATACCGCTCGCACCGCCGGTAACGACTCCGACCTTATCCTTAAGATCCTTCATCGAACTCGCCTCCATCTTGTCTCGGCTATCCGTACAGTTCCTGGACTACATCCTCCAGCCCACCCAGCGCTTCGAGGGAAGCACGACTTGGATTCCCGGTCTTCTCATCCCATTCCATGGCAGCGAAGAAGTTCTTTGCCAGAGCTTTGTGATCAACGGTGACGCCCTCCAAGGGGCCCTCTTGCTGTGGAGGCTCGCCTACCGATCTTGGGGGGGCGACAAAGTCAGCGGGCTTCTGTCCTTCCCTGAGGTTGAAGGCTTGTCTCATGCTCATGACTCTCATCATGGTGTCTCGTTGAAAGGCTGCGTCGCAGTTCCACCCCGTTACGGCCTCTATCATCTTGGGTGCAAGATCGAGCTGGGAGAAGACACTGAACAGGCAGATCCCGGACACCTGGATGAGCTCGTAGACGGTGGTCATCATCACATCCATCCCGCCTGTGTCACTGCAGTCATACTTGGCCGGGCTCGGGTCCCTCGCTTGTAGGGCCCCGGCGCCTCCTTTGACGTGACGGGCGGGCGACGGATCGAATTGATAGGTCCTCGAGTACGCAGGGGCGAGCTTCGGGTCGTGCATGGGCAGTTCGATGCCCTTTATGGCCTGAAGGTACTCGCCCCCTTTGCCCAGCCTTTCGGCTGCCTTTGCCGAACCCAGGGCCAATATTTCACCCAATCCGGTCTGCTCTGCGATCGCCAGGGTGATCTCAACGATCGCCTTGCCATTCCCCCAGGCGAGATCTATACCTCCGGTGTCGTCCTTGGAAAGGATTCCGTTTTCATAGCACTCCATGGCCCAGCCTATTGTTGCGCCCACGGATATGCTGTCCAGGCCGTGTTCATTGCATATGTGGTTGCACTTGAGAATGGCCTCCGCATTGTCGTTCAGGCACATGGCACCGAAAGAGGCCGCCGTCTCGTATTCGGGACGAAAAGTTTCGCCTACCGGCCACTCTCCCTCGTTCACCTCGTAGAAGGCCCCACACCCGAGTGGGCAACTGGCGCAGGCGTATTTCTTCTTCTTGTATTTATCCAGGGCCAGAGAATCGATCTTACGGGCCGACTCCTCGCCGAAGTCCACGACCCCCACACCCCCCCAATTCTTCACCGGGGTGTCTCCCGAAAGGGCGTTCGCACTCGTCCCTACTCCTGTGCCGTACTGGCTGTAAGCCGTTACCGTTTCAGCATAAGGACCATCCTTCATAGCCTCTACTGCTCCCCGGTTGACCTCCTTGAGCTTCTCCGGATCGGCAATAGGAACCTCACCGGTGCCTCGGACAGTGACTGCCTTGAGGTTCTTGGAGCCCATCACGGCTCCGGCTCCGCCTCGGCCGGCCGCCCGGTGCCGGTCGTTCATCACACAAGCCATCAGAGACTGCTTCTCTCCCGCAGGACCGATGACCGCGGCTCTGAGGTCATCCTCTCCGGTTTCCTCAATCAAGGCATCGAGGGTCTCCGAGCTCGTTTTGCCCCACAATCCGGTGGCGTCTCGGATCTCCGCCTTTCCGTCCTGAATCCAGATATAGACGGGCTTTTCCGACGATCCGGACACAAAGAGGGCATCGAACCCGGCCTTCTTGAGCTCCGGCCCAAAGTGGCCGCCCGAGTTCGCGTCGTTCCATCCCCCGCTGACAGGCGACTTGCAGACCACCGCATAGCGTCCGCCAAAGAGAGCCCCGGTTCCGTTCAACGGCCCGGTCACAAATCCCAGAACACTCTCCGGCCCGAGAGGATCCACGCCCGGCTTCATCATGTCGTACAAGACCCGGGCACCGATTCCGTAAGTGCCGACAAAGCGTTTTGCCATTTCCTCGGTGAGTTCCTTTTCCTGGATCTCCCTCTCCGTAAGGTCCACAAAAAGCATCTTGCCAGTGTATCCACCTGTCATGCGCTAGCCCTCCTTCTTGCTGGAATGGACTTAACCTTAGCGGATGCTCAGACGCACCGCCGTGAAGCTTCGAGGCCGGCGATCCGGCCGAAAACCAGGGCCCTCAGCACGGATGTGGCGCCAACGTAGTTTCCGTAATAGATGCCGACCGTTTCACCCGCGGCATAGAGGCCCGGAATCGGCACTCCATTCGAATTGAGAACCTCTGCGTTTCGCGTCACCTTCAGCGCGCCAAAGGTAATCGTAACGGACGAGACGACCGGGTAAGCCATGAAGGGCGCCTCCGAGATGGACTGCGCCCAGTTTGATTTGGGCGGGTCGATGCCTTCTGTTCCGTTTCCATCGAACCAGGAGGTGTCGAGCGCATTGCCGGAGCAGGCACGATTGAACGTATCCACTGTACGTAGCAGTTCCTTGGCCGGAACCCCGATTTTTGCGGCAAGCCCCTCTAAGCTTTCATCCTCTGTGAGAGGCTCTTCGGAACGCACGCTGGCACGCCAGGCCCCGAATTGCTCGATCTTTGCATCAAAGACCGCGTAGGCAATGCCGCTGGGCTGTTCATTCACATCCTGGCACACGCCTTCCTGAAGATGATAGAAATCCGAAGAGGCCTCATCCGTGAACCTCCTTCCGTACCGGTTCACCAGAATGCCGGCCGGGATCAGGTTGATCAGCGCCTCGCTGGCACCCGACCGCGGATCGATCGGCTGTCGATGGCATTCCGCATAATCCCCGGCGGGACACGCCCCGATGTCCAGGGCCATGCGTATGCCTTCACCCTTGTTGTAGTAACTGCCCGGTGCGACGGGTTTCAGGTATCTCCCTCTCGGACCGTGGTATTGAACCAGCATGCGCTGGTTCCCCTGAAATCCACCACTCGCAAGGACAACGGCCTGGGCCCTGATCTCGATCGCCGCGTTTCCCTTGCCGTTCGCCCGCACGCCAACCACTCTGCCTTGCTCGACGATCAAGGATTGACCGGCTGTCTCATAGAGCACCTGCCCGCCTTTTTCACCAATCGCGGACTGGAGGGTTTCGACGATGGCCAGACCTCCGCCATAGATCTGTTTGAAAGGATAGGGAAAGAGCAAGGGATAGGAACCGTCCGTTACGGAGAGGCCGTATCCGGAAAGCCACTCGAGGGTCTTGGGAACGCCACTCATGAATGCGTCGAGAACCTCAGGGTCGACGTAAGGCAAGGTCTTCAGGGTTTGTGACCATTGGGTATAGTCCTGTGCGCTCTGACCTATAAGATCATCGCTCACATGATATCCGGCGTTCGCGCTGAACTCGGGGATCCAGTCGTCGGTCGGTTCCCGTTCATCCTTCAACCGCAGGAGCGCTTCGGTCCAGCGCGTCCCGCCACCACATTCCTCCTGGGGGGCACGCTCCAGAACAATAACGGATTTGCCGCTTTCCAGGGCGCTGAGGGCCGAGGTCAAGCCGGCGCCACCGCATCCAACAACGACCACATCACAGGAGAGGGCTTCCATGACTGCCGTCCTTTCAGGGGACCCGCCCAGTAATGAACGATTCCTGCCACCGTTCTTGCTGTGAAGCTTACTGCAATATGGGGCTATGCTTGGACCATCTCCACTCCCATGTCATAGGCGGATAGGTTCATCTTCACCTTGTCGGGCGACATCGTTCGAGACACGGCTGCCTCGAAGTCCTGCCGGTTTACGGGCAGGGCTCCAGTTCCGCCCAGGGCACCGATCATCATGATGTTTCCGAAGATCGGGTTGCCCAGCTTCATGGCCGCATCCGTTGCATCCAAAAACCAAGCCTTGTCAGACAGGTCTCGGACCCACTTCTCGAGATCCTCGAGCGATGGATAGTTGAGCTCCCCGCAGATCACACCGACCGAGTGGATCGGCCGGGTATTGCAGAGAACCTGGACCTCCGGGTTGCCGTAATCACCCAGAACACGAACCGCCTCGGTAGGCTCGAGGGCAATGACCATGTGGGCCCTACCCTTTGGGATCTGGGGGGACCAGCTCGAATCCACCGAGATCCGGATGTGGCTCATGACCGAGCCCCCGCGCTGGGATGCTCCGAAGGTGTCCCCGATGGTCACATGGTATCCCTTCTCGGTGAGCATACCGCCCAGCACCCTGGAGGCGAGCACATTGCCCTGACCGCCCACACCGGCGATGATCAGGTTGTACGGGTCACTTGTGAGTTTTCCGTTTTCCATGGCCCTCAACCAGCCTCCTTTCTCTGGATCGCCCCGGAGGGGCAAATGGATGCACACACACCGCAGCCCGTGCAGATCACTTCATCGAGCCGGGCCGCCTGCTTGTCGTGGTCCCACACGAGGCCGGGACAACGGAATATCCTTGTGCACAACCGGTTGCATCCGCAGTTCTCTCCCACGCAGACCTGCTGGTCCAGTGCCATATCGAAGAGCTTCTTGCCCTTCTTCTCCGGGCTCAACGCGCAGATCTGCCTCAAGACGAGGACCTTGACCCCTTTTCTGTCCTGGAGGAGGTCAAGGAGGGTTGCTTGGGTTGCTTCGATATCAAAGGGGTCGGCGATCTCCACCCGTGCACCGATGGCCCGGCAAACCTCTGCCGGGTCGATAGCCGGGGCTTCCTGACCCAGCGCGTCCGTGGTCAGCCCCGGATGGGACTGAAAGCCGGTCATACCCGTGCCACTGTTGTCGAGGAGCACCATAGTGATGTCCGATTTGTGGTGAACCGCATTGATGAGCGCTGGGATGGCCGAATGGAAGAAGGTCGAGTCGCCACAGACCGACAGAACCGGCTGGTCCATGCCGAACTGGGCGAGCTTTCCGAAGCCACTGGCCACGCCCGTACCCGAGCCCATGGCGTGAACGGTCTTCAGGGTGCTGAAGCCCGCCGGTAGCACAGCCATGGTGTAGCAGCCAATGTCGCCACACACGAAGCCTTCCCGGTTGTCCAGCTCCAGGGTGTTGTGGATCGACCAGAAGGAGGCCCTGTGGGGGCAGCCCGGACAGAAGGTAAGCTCCCGGTTCGGTGCACCTGCGAACCCTGCCTCCTGGGTGCGCTTGGCGTAATCCTCCGGCACAACCTCGGTCTCGAGCCCCAGGATCTTTGCGAGGGCGGCCGCCACTTGATCCGGGTTCAACTCGCCCACCATGGGGATGCTGCCGTCACGCTTGCCGTAGAAGATCTGCGTTCCGATCGCAGCGCCAAGTTCGGCTGCCAGGATCTTGACCTGATCCTCCAGGAAGCTGACCACTTCCTCCACGATCAGGATCTTCTCGGTCGACCCCAGGTGTTTCCCCACGAGCTTCGGCGGAATCGGCCAGGTGGTGCCCAGCTTGAGAAGCCCCACCCTGTTCTCTACACCAAGAAGCTGGATAGCCTCCTTGCTGTAGAGGTTGCACGCCGAGCTCGTGATGATGAGCAATTCCGGCTTCTCCGGGCCCGTGTATGTATTGAAGGGAGAATCCTCGAACAACTCTTCCGCCCTCTTGACCTTCCCCTGCTGCAGGCCGTGCTTGTAGTCCACCGGCGCGCCCATGACCGGCCCTACATTCGGGTCCAGGATGAACCCGTCGCACTTGAACATCGCTTCCCGCTGCGCCTCGGGCAGATCGCCAAAGGTCACGTCACCACTGGCATGGGAGAGGCGCGTGACACTTCTCATCATCACCAGGGACTGGAGTTCCTCGGACAGCTCGAAAGCCCACTTGACCATGTCCTTGGCCTCCTGGAAGTCACCCGGTTCCAAGAGCGGAACTTCCACGAGCCGTGCGAAATGGCGCGATTCCCCTTCGTTGATGCTCGAAAGAGCACCGGGGTCGTCACACGGGATGAGCACCATCCCCCCTCTCGTGCCCGACCCTGAGAGGTGCAGCAGAAAATCCGAAGCCACGTTCACGCCGTTCTGCTTCATCACGGCGAGGCTCCTCAGGCCGGCAAAGGAAGCGGCCGCAGCCACCTCCAACGCTACCTTCTCGTTTGTCGACCACTCCACGTAAAGACTCCTGGCCTCTGCTGTCTTGGCCAAAGACTCGATGATCTCGGAGGAGGGCGTACCGGGATACCCTGCGGCCACGCTTATCCCGGCTTCCAGGGCCCCCCTGGCGATCGCCTCGTTGCCCATCATCAAATACCGGTCTCCCGCTTGTCCTTCCACAAGATGTGACATGTTCCCTCCTGTGACTCTATTCCAGGATCTTCTCAAGAGTTTCGTTCGCGATCCTGAGAGCGGATCGGTTGCCGTCCTCGTTCCTGTTCAGCACTCTTCGATCGCGGGCCTGTGCGAGTGCCCTCTTCTTCTTGTTCATGGAAGCGGTTCTGAGCGCGCTCAGGTTCTTCTCGGGTATCGGCTCGGTGACGAGAAGACCCTTCTTTGTCGCCCCCTCGATCAGCTCGCGCCCCTTGTCCGTCCGGATGATCAATGTGTTCCAGTCAGGCCTGCCCTCCAATACCCCCACCGACACGTCGGCCCATTCGGAGGTCATGTCGGGGCAAATCTGGCAACCCGTAGGAACCAGCGGACGAATTTCGTCCAAGGGGATCTCGACTTTTCCCTGACCCGTATCGATGACGAGCAACTCGGAAGGTGGAGGCGGCATGTCCATCTTGCGGATACCGCCGGCGTCCAAGCGTTCCGACAGGAGGGCCGAGAGTCTTCTCGTGTCCACCGCCCAGGTGCAGAACAGTCCGATCACCAGCCCTGCCGCATCCTGGAAATTCTCCTTGCCCAGGGGATTGAGTCGCATCTGGGCCACGGCCATTACCTGACAGGGCGTTCCGACGACTCCTATACTCTTGTAACCGTCACGCCTTCCCTGGTTGAGCACTGAAAGCGTCGGGGCAGCCGTGAACTTGGACGATGCGCACTTGAGCACCTCTTCGGGGTCTGTTACGAGGCGTGGAACAGGAATCACACCCTCCCGGTCCGTGAGGGCCGCAGCATCGATTTGTCCAGTTTTCAAGGCAAAGGATACGAGCGCACTCACCGTACCTCCCGCCTGAAACAGGCCTTGCTCCGCCTCGTCTCCTGCCCTGGAAATCAGGACCTCATGATGGTCGCCGAGTTCGCTTGCGACATAGGGCCTTCCCAGCAGCGTCGAAGACAGCTCGTCAAAGTCCACCTCAACCTTGGGGCAGTAAGCAAAGCACTGGCCTTGCTCAAGGGTGCATGGGAAGAGCATCGCGGTCTTTCCGTGGTAGCTCTTAAAATAGGGGCAGAGGTTCACGCAGGCCCCACACCCGATGCAGAAATCCCTCTTAAGGACGTCCTCAACCAATTCGTTCGATCCCAAGACCTGCATGTCAGGGTACCCTCCTATGCTTCACTTCATTCACAGCGACTTGCAGTCGCGTTCCCTGTTGAAGTTTCGTGCAATATGCGGGCTACGCAATCGCCGTTCCAATCTCGACTTCCTTTGTGAAGAAATCGTACTCATGGCCCGGAAAGAAACGGGCATCCAGGATTGCCTGGAGGGCCTGGTAGCGCTTCAGGGCATACTGGGCCAGAACGGCATTCCACGTATTTCCGGGTGGTATGCTCTGCTCGAAGTTCTCCCTGAGATAGCAGGCATCCGCACAAAGGAGAACGAAACCACTCTCGTGCAGTTCCACAACCAGGCCCTGAAGTCCGGGTGTGTGTCCATTGGCCAGGATGGCCGTGAGGCCAGGTAGAATCGCCCCGTCCCCTTCCAGGATTTCCCACTTGATATCCGGAATGGCGAAGGTCTCCCGGGCATAGGCGAGGGCCTGGAAGGAATTGGGGTAGTAGGCGTAGGAGAGTTCGTCCTTCTGGACGTACACTTGTGCGTCCGGAAAGAACTGGAGGCCACCCGCGTGATCTACGTGAAGATGTGATACAATAATCTTCTTCACATCAGAAGGCGAGACACCGATCTTCCCTAGTTGCCCGACCGCACTGTTCTCCTCCGTAATCTTGGGCTCCCACCCCATCCCCTCCAGCAGCGGAACGGCTTCCGAAGGCCACCCCGTATCGTACAAGACCCAACCTTCCTCCGTGTCGAAGGCATAGAAGGGTGTAAAGATCCTCTCGTGCGTCTCCCCGGTCTTTCCAAAGACCATCATTGCTGTTTCGTACAGGAAGGTTCCACCATCCAGCACGTACATTGCTTTCACTGCAGTCTTCTTCCGCACGGTTCTCTCCTCCATGAAGGGGCTCGATAGTGTGGCAAGCCGTCAGGCCTGCATGGACTGCTCCACCAGTTCAGCTATATCCATTGCGAAGTCTTCGTCCGTGAAATTCTTGCTCCCCTCGGTGAGCATGAGGAGGCAGAAGGGGCAGGAGGACACCACCCTTTCTGCGCCCGTATCCAGCGCCTCCTGGGCCCGAGTCTGATTGATCCTAAGGCCCTCTTCCTCGCCCCAGTAGTTCCCACCTCCCGCACCACAGCAGAAACTGTTCTCTTTCGTCCTTCCCATCTCGGTGATTTCCGCCGCGGCTTGCAGCACATGTCTGGGGGCTTCAAAGATTCGGTTGTGTCTTCCCAGATAACACGGATCGTGATACGTCACCCGGGACCCGGATGCGTTCAAGCGGATCTTCCCCTTTCGGATCAGATCCTCCAGGACGACCGCATGAGGGATCACCTCATAGTTCCCTCCCACCGGGGGATAGAAATGCTTGAAGCTGTTGTAGCAGTGGGAGCACATGGTAATGATCTTGCTCACTCCAAGATCATTGAACATCTCGATGTTCGAGTTCGCCATCATGGAGAACAGATAGTCGTCCCCCATCTGTTTAGCCGGGTCCCCTGTGCATCTCGCCTCTTCGATGATACCGTACGAAACGCCGGCCTCGTTCAATATGTTTACCATGGCTCTGCCAACGGCCTGCGCACGATCCTCGTAAGTCACCGCACAGCCGATCCACAAGAGGTATTCGGTTTCGTTGGCAAGGAAGGCAGGCACTTCGAGCCCCTTGTGCCAATCCGACGGGGAGATGGACGAGGAGAAGGGATGGAGCAGCGCTTCCATGTTCTTGCACGCCCTTCCCAGAGTCTCCGGTAGCTCCCCTTGCTCCATGACCAGGTGACGACGCATCTGCCAGATGGATTTGATCGGGTTCACAAAGGCCGGACAGACTTCCGCACAGGCGCCGCAGGTGCGGCACTCGAAGATGACGTCCGATCCAACCTGTTCGAGGAGCCCTTCGTCCTCCATCCGGTTGTTTTCGAGCCAATCCGCCAGAACGTTCATTACTCCCTTGGGCGTGAGTTTCTTCTCTGTCAGGGTTGCCGGGCAGACTTCCTGACAACGGCCACACCAGAGGCAGGCGGAGAAATCCAGAAGCCTGCCTTCGCTGAAGTCCCGGATTTTGGCTGCTCCCAGGGGGGGCAGGTCGGATTCTTCCTCCACGTCCATGGACTCCATATCGAGCGCCTCTGTTGAGACCCCCATGTAGGATTCTGATGCCGCAGCATTCACCGGGACGAGCAATAGATGCATCAGAGGAGAAAACGGAATGTAGGCGATCAGGGAAAGAGCGAGGATCCCATGGCCCCACCAAAGCAGTCTGTGCAAGATCAATGCGAAATCACCGGAAGGAAGGATAGAGGCGAACAGGTGCCCCAGGAAGGCGGTCTCCATAGCACCGGAGTTCTTGATACGCAGACCTTCCAGAAGGAAACCCGTGAGCACAACCGCCAGGAGAAAGACCTCCGCGGCAACGAATCCTGTGCGCGACTGGGGGGTGACAATACGCTCGTATTTTCGAAGTCGCCGAAAAAGTAGGTAACCCAGCCCGATCAGCACGGCCAGGCCGGCCACGTCCATCCCAAAGGCGATGACCCATTTGTAGAAGCCGCCGGACATGACGGGCAAGCCGAGGAAAACGTTACCCATTACGAGAAGGGTGCCGATGAAAAGGATGAGCATTCCCCAGAAGACCATTCCGTGAAACACGCCGCTGAGTTCGTCCCTGTAGACGCGGCTTCCCAGAACACCACCGACCAGGAAACGCTTGACATCGACCGACTCGACCCAGCCCGCAAGCTTGTCCCACGGAATTCGGAGTCTTTCTTCTCCGCCCCGGATCTTGCTCCAATGCCGGTACACACCGTAGCAGAATACGCCCACGGCCACGAGAGCCACGAGATCGATCAGCAAGCCGCCTTTGATGTTCCAATAGGGTTCGTGCTGCATCCGCTTCTCTCCTGAGCTCAGCCGAGTTTCTTGAGAACGGCTTGTGTGAACTCACTCGTTGATGCGCTTCCCCCCTGGTCCTGGGTAAGATGCTTTCCCTCCAGGTAGACCGCGGCGATGGCATCTTCCAGGGCCTTTCCTGCGTCGGCCATTCCAATGTGCGAAAGCATCATGCTCGTACTGATCAACATGGCCGTAGGATTGATCACGCCCTTTCCCGCATACTTCGGAGCCGACCCGTGGACGGGCTCGAAATAGGGCACCTTTCCACCCACACAGGCGCTGGCCGCCAGGCCGAGGCCCCCAACCAGCTCGGCCGCCTCGTCCGACAGGATATCCCCGAACATGTTGGTGGTCGTCACCACATCGAGATCTTTAGGATATCGCAGAATCCGGCGGGCCATGTCGTCCACATAGTAATGGCCCAGCTCCACATTCGGACACTTCTTCACCTCTTCTTCTGCTATTTGGAAGAACATGGTGTCGGTCTGGCGCAGCACGTTCGACTTTGTGACGCAGATCAGATTTCCAGGGTACCCATTCTTCTTTCGCTCTTCCGCGAACTCGCAGGAGAATTTCAGGAACCTTCGCGATCTCTTTTCGGTGACGATACGGACCGCGAACTTCCCCTCGCCGTGGTCGGAGAAACCCATCCCGAGGATATCCTTGTAGTCCGGCAACTTTTCGACGAGGAGGGAAAGATCGCCTTCTCGTCCCGGGTACATGCCTTCGATTCCCTCCCGCAGGATGACGAAGTCGATTCCCTCGGCATCCTTGAGCGGCGTTTGGCTGCCCGGATAGTATTTCACGGGCCGGATGTTCACATAGTTGTCCATTCCCCACCGCAGATACGCGAGAAGAAAGCCGCTCGTATCACCTGCGGCGCCGAACAGAGTCGCATCCGATTCATCGATGAGCTTCTTGGTCTCGTCCGGGAAAAAGGTTCCCAGCTCCTCTTGAGCCTTTTCTCCACATGGCGGCTGCAGGATCTCCAGGCCCAGAGTCATCTTTTGCAGTACTTCTGCCGCAACGTCGGCAACCTCAGGCCCTACGCCGTCTCCACCCAAAACTACGACTGTCTTGCTCATTTTCCCGTCTCCTTTCTCCGGATCCTTTCTACCCCTGGATCATGCTCGAGCTTCCTCGATGAGGGCCGGTACGATGTCGAACAGGTCACCCACGATCCCGTAGTCCGCCACCCGGAATATGGGTGCATTCGGGTCCTTGTTGATCGCAATGATCGTCCCGGAATCCCGCATGGCGGCCACATGTTGGCTCGCACCGGAGATGCCGCACGCGATATAGACCGCCGGTGTCACATAATTTGCAGAGATCCCGACCTGCTGCTGTACCGGCAGCCACCCCAGATCCGCAACGGGGCGGGAACACGCCAGTACGCCTCCGAGAGCATCCGCCAGGTCCTGGGCGACTCCCAGCTTCTCCTTCTCTCCGATCCCACGGCCCACACTGACGATGATGTTCGCCTGTGTGATGTCGATCTCGCCGGCAGCCTCCTTGATGATTTCGAGCACCCTCGTTCGAAGGGTGGATTCATCCACATTGACATCCATCGCTTCGACAGGGGCCGCCTCGCATTTCTCTGTCTCCTTCGGCAAGGCCCCCTTCTCGAAGCTCACGACATAGGAGCCGGAGGCGTCCAGATCCACCCTGGACATGACCGTTCCGCCGAAAACGGGCCGAACA
>JANQFG010000151.1 GCA_028277985.1 bacterium
GCGCGGGCAAGGGCGAAGCAATACGAAGCCTTGTCCCTGGTAAACAAGGTGGAGAGCCTTGCCGACTATGTTCCAACGGATCCGCAGGAGAGGATGAAGCGGATCCTCGAGCTTGCGCCACTCTTCGAAGAGGTCGAGCTCGAGGACCGACAGCCCTCTGCACCGTCACTCAAACGGGTGAAGAGATGGATCGCAAAGATCCGGTTCAAGCTTCGGGAGGAGGAAAAGGAGGAGTCGGTCGACGCGCCGGCTTCACAGACAGTCGGCTCGTCGACCTCGCGGACGGTTGCCTTGCCCGCTCCTGACACGATCTCCGGTGCCAGCCTGAGGACCGAACGGGTGCTTCGCCTGCTCGAGTCTGAAGAAGGGGCAGAGCAGAGGGCCTCTTCCCTGGCCGGGTATCAGGAGAGGCTCTTCATCGACTTCCGCCGGAAGATCGAGCTGATCATGGCTTCCCTGGATCCGGTCCCGATCACGGCCGAGGGGCTGCCCGAGCTGCTGAAGAAGAGATTCATCGGTAAATCCGGAAGGCTCGTCCTGCAGATCTACCCGAAAGAGGACATCTGGGAACTCGAGCCGAACCGTCGCTTCGTGGAGCAACTCGCTTCGGTCGACCCGGACGTGACCGGAATCGCCGTGCAGAACTACGATGCCACCAAGTCCTTGCTGGACGCCTATATCCAGGGCGGGCTCTATGCGGTGTGTGCGATCGTCCTGATTCTGCTCGTGGACTTTCGCCATCCCGTCCTCGTTCTGCTCACACTTCTTCCTCTGGTGTTCGGGGGGTTGTGGACGTTGCTCGGCATGAAGATCCTGAACATGGCCTTCAACCCTGCGAATCTGGTGATCATCCCCCTCCTGGTCGGTATCGGCGTGGACAACGGCATCCATGTGATTCGTCACTTCCTCGGTTCCGGATCTTCCGATGAGGAAATCGCGGGGAGCAGCACGGGACGAGCCATCACGATTTCCACGCTGACCACCATGGCGGGGTTCGGCTCCCTGATCATCGCAAGGCACCAGGGCATTCACAGCGTGGGGGCGCTGCTCACCCTGGCGATGGCATCCTGCCTGCTTGGTTCCCTGGTGGTTCTACCTTCGATCCTGGGGATTCTTCCGGAGAAGATGCGACACCGGATCTGGCGCATGGGTCAACCGAGGCATCCTGAGCCCTGACCCCCGCCCGCTGAACCCGGCAAATTCATCCTTCCTTCTCGGCTGCTTCGGGCTCGGTGGGTTGGAGGGTCCGGGTCCCGGTCACCCGGGCCAGCTCGGCCACTGCCATGTTGAATTCCTTGACGGCCATGTAGTATTCGGCAGCCCCTTCGGTGTACATCTGGAAGGCCTCGAAGACCTCCTTCGCCTCCCCCAGCCCGATGTAGAAGTTGGCAGCGCTCAGCGCGGAAAGGGCTCGACCGTTCTTTCTCGCCCTCCTCGCGTACTTGAGGCTCTCCTGCTTCTCCACCACGTCCCGGTAGGCCTTTTCCACTTCGAGGAGCATCCCGGTGATCGCCTCCCGCTGCTGGTGCTGCAGGGCGTGGAGCTGTGCCCTCTTTTCGGCAATCTTCTTCGGCATGCCGAAGTCCAGGGCCATGCGCCATCCAAGGTACGCGCCGCCCCAGAAGAAATTGAATTCCTCCAGGACAAAGGGGTTCTCCTGTCGATCCCGGTTTGGAGCCGTTGCGTACTCCAGCAGGCCGAACACGAAGATGTCCGGGTAGTACTGTTTCTTCTCGGCGAGTAGCTCCGCCTCCTTGGCGGCTATGCCCGCCTCGAGCTGTTTCCATTCGGGACGCCTGTTCGCCGCCAGTTTCTTGTAGGTATCGAGGCCGTCGAGGGTGACCTTGACCGGCTTCAGCCTCTTCTCGGTGAGCTGGAAATCCTCTCCGTCCTCGAAGTAGAGGAGACTCCGGAGAGCGCTGTGCACCATCCGCTTTCCCTTCTCGACCTCGATGCGCTTTCCACCTGCCCGGTTGTAGCCGTATTTCAGTTTCAGGATATCGTGCTGGGTCAGCTTCCCTTCATCTTCCTCCAGGAGTTCTTCCGCCTTTTCGACCGCCTTGCCCAGTTCTTCCTCGGTATCCGAAACGAGCCGGTAGAGATCCTTGTTCATCAGGATGGTGTAGTAGAGTTCTTTCAGGGTCGTAATCAGGTCACCCTGGAAACGTGCCAGAGATGCCTCCTTGGCCTTGAGCCCCTTTTCGGCCGCGTCGATGTGGGCCTTGAGTTTGCCGAAGGTGTAGAGCGGTTGGTTGATCTTGATCTCGAGCCGCGTGAAAGGTGCGAGGCCGGCCAGCAGGTCCGATCGCTGGCTGGGCGAAAAGGTCGCGGTGCCTTTTGCCTCTGGAATCAGGCCGGCAATCTGCAGGTAGTTCATACGAGGAAGCCTTCCTGCCTTTGCCTGTCCGAGCTGGGCCTCCGCCTCTTCAATGATGGACCGTTGTTCCCAGAGCTTTGGGCTCACCTCCAACCCGATCTCGATGATGTCCTCCAGAGAGAGCTTGCGCATCTTCTGCGCTACAGGATCTCCCTCTTCGGGCAGTGCGAGTGCAGGGATGGGGAGGAGAAGGACGGCAAGTACGACCCACCGGCGCGGCAACGGGTGTGACCGGGCCCCGGGGGATCGAGACGTAAAGAAGAGCCTGACGGCACTGAGCAACTTCGAAGTCATGGACTGCCTCCGATCGAATGGTTGGGTTCGTCCGAAAAGCCGGGCCTGCTCGTGGCACAAGGCTTCGTCGCAAGTGCGGTCGAAGTGCGGAAGGTTTGTGCGATATGCGGGTCAGGCCCTCAGAAAAGCTAGGGTAAAGGCTTCCGAGAGTCAAGAAGGAGAGGCGGACGGCAATGCCGGATTGAAACCGAATTCCGACGGTTGAATCATGACTGAGAAACGTCCTAAGATGAGATAGTCAGTGCGATCCCGTGTGCGCGGTGATTCGAGACGAACCTGGTTCGGGGAAAAGGACCCACGTTGCGAGGACATGATTCGATGGGAGCAAGAAGATTCCGGCCCTTGGTCTGTTTGTGCATGATCTCGGTTTGGGGCCTCTGTGGGGCGGCGGAACAGAATCCGGACGATCCCGGGGCGACCGTGCAGTCCCTGCTCGATGCTGTACGAGTTCTTTCGGAAACCAAGGACCCGAAGGTGGAAGCCGAGGCGGTGAAACAGGTGTCTGCGACCTTCGATGTGGTCGGCCTGAGCCGGGCCTGCCTTCGGAAGACCTGGGACAAGCTTTCTGACAAGGAGAGAAAGGCCTTTGTGAGCCTCTTCAAGGAGGTTCTGGAGAAGGTGGCCTATCCGAAATCGGCAAAGTTCTTCGCGGATACGGAAGTGGAAGTCGAGGAGATCGTCCGGGAGAACGGCAGGGCCGAGGTTTCCACATTGGTCGTGCACCCGGAGGAGGGAGAGGTGGAGGTCGGCTATTGCCTCGTGGTGCTCGACGGCACATGGTTGATCGAGGACATCCTGCTCGATGGCGTGAGCCTGCGGCTGGATCTTCGCAGTCAGGCGCAGAAGATCCTGCGGGAGGAGTCCTACGAGGATTTGAAGCGGAGGCTGCGGGAAAAGCTGGACGAACAATAACCCTACGGGCGGTGCACTACGAGCCTTCCTGGACGGAACGCATTCGGTAGTAGAGATAGACCAGGTTCAAGAAGTAGAAGACCGCCCCGATAGAAGCGATCCACGCGAAGATCCAGAGTTGACCGAAGGCTGCCAGAACCAGGATCAAGTAGAAGAAATCCCGGTTGCTCAGCTTGTCCACAAACTCGATCCGGCGCTTGAGCCATCCGGTTGCGCGATTCATTTCCTCGAGCCGCACCGGCGTGGCGAAAGTGATCACGCTGTCCCCGCCCTTCAGAAAGACACGAAAGAACACGGCGGAGGCCGCGCCCAGATTTCCGAGTGCGGCCAGGCATCCCAACCATGCGTACACGGTCCCTTCCCCTCGCAGGGTCAGGCCAAAGCCTATGCAGAGGAAGACCGACAAATGAACCACGTTGTCCCCGATGAAATCCAGCCAGGATCCCCACCGCGATTCCTGAAACCGCAGGCGGGCCAACTCGCCGTCGCACCCGTCAACGATGCTCGAAAGCAGGAGAAGTCCTCCCCCCAGTACATGCAGAATTTGAGATTCGCCCAGAAAGAGCAGGGTGCTGAAGACCCCTACCAGGATCGATGCGATACTGATCTGATTCGGGGTGATCCGGGTATGCAGAAGCTGTCGCGTGATCGAAAGCGAGACCTTTCGCTCGAACTTCTGGGACAGGAAGCTCTCGGTCGGCTTGATGAGCCCTTGAAAGAGCTGGCGCTCGGCGCCGGGAAGGTCGGATTCCTGATCGACCCGGATCAGGGCCTCTTCAGGCAGTTGCTCCCGTCGGACCGGGACCGACTGCTGAAGGCGGCGAATCCCCTCTTCCAGGGGCCCGCTGTCTTCCCACGCCTGGATCAGGTTGTGGGCCGATGTTCCAGGGACAAGCGCCAGCGGCGGGCTGCCGCGTCCTTTCTCGGAAACGGATGAGGGCGGCTCGAACAGCACGATCTCGTTCAGGGGCTCTTCCCGTGTGCACAGGTCTTTGAGGACCTTCCGATCGACGATCCAGGAAGGAAACTGGACGATGCAGTCCTCCTGGGCCGAAAATCCCGCATTTCCCTCTGTGAAGTACTCACGGCTCGCCCTGGTCGAAAGCCAGGAGAAAGCCTTGATTTTCGAATCCTTTCGGAGGTGGTGGGCCAGACCCGGCCACTCGCCCTGGGAGAGTACGACCCCTTCCTCGATACCGGCCCACTGGAGGCTGTAAAGGGTCCTCTGGATCAGGGTGAGCCCGCCCAGCTGGGAAAGGGGACTGACGGCATCGTCGGTTCTTTCCGTGCCGGGTGGCAGCAGGACGAGGGCTTTCTTGATCATCTCCGGCCGCCTCTCTTCCCGGGAGGGATCGGCAGGACCTTTCCACCCTGTCGTGCCGATGCATATCCCCTGAGTGTGATTTCGAGGCAAAGGGAGGCCTCTTCGATTTCCCGGGCCGCCTTCCTTCGATCCCGGACCGCGCCCAGGAATCGATTCAGGACAGGTCCGAACCAGTCGGGGTGATGAGACCCGTGGGACAGGGGCTGCCGAAAGGTGGCGATCCTTGCCCTGCCCCTGTCGGGTCGAAGGACGATGCGGTCGTCTTCCAGAATCAGGAACCCCTTCTCCCCGTAAATGCGGGCCGAATTGTACCTCCGATCCGCCCTCCAGGTGAGGAAGAGAGCAGCGGTTGCGTTGCGGAACCCCATGAGCAGATTCGCCGTATGCTCTGCCCTCCCACGGTCGGAAGGGGGTGGGTTCAGCCGGGCCGACACGGAGAGAGGGCGCTCCCCTTGAAAGTTCAGCAGGAGATAGATGCCGTGCCATCCATGATCGAGCAGGATTCCGCCCCCGCCCGCCTCTTCCTTCTCGCTTCTCCACGGGGTCAGTCCGATGGCCGGACGGGTTCTCAGGGTATGGAACTCGCTGTGGATCACCCTCCCGATCAGCCCCTTTCGGACCCAATCGATCGCCCTGGACAGGATCGGGGCGTCTTTCCAGTTGTGCACGGGGAAGGCGATTCGTTTCTTCTCTCCGGACAGACGCCGGATCCTGTTCAGTTCCGCGCGACTGGCCACGAAGGGCTTCTCGCAGAGCACGTGCAGCCCCCGGCGCAACCCGTCGGCCATGAGTGTTGCATGGGAGGGGGGAGGCGTACATATGTCCACGAAATCCAGGGATTCCGCAGCGTACAGGTCACTCGGGGAGGAATAGGTGCGGACCTTCGGAAGCAGCTGTTCGGCTCGCTTGCGTCTCGCGGGATTCGGCTCACAGACGGCCTGAAGAGAGACCCTGCGCTCCTTGAGCCAACCGGGGAGGTGTCCCTTCTCGGCCATGTTGCCGAACCCGATCATTGCCCCCTGTAAGCATCGGTGTCTTTTCATTCTATTCATCGGAAAATCGAGAGGAGTGCGGCGAGGGGTCCTGCGTACGGGTCTATTCTACACGATGTACTGGGGAAACCAACCGCTATTCCTGGTACAGGTTGTCTTTTTCCAGGACGTCGAAGATCTTCTTGAGCTTCGTGAGCCCGAGATTTCCCTCTTCCTGGGAAAGGATCAGGGCCGGGTTGACCCGAATGACCGACTTGGTGATCATCAGGATCATACCCTCCTTCAGGGCCAGTTGGAAGAGGGTCTTGATTGCCCGACCGGAAAGGGGCTCTTTGGACTTCTTGTCACGGACGAGCTCCACGCCGATCATCAGGCCCCTGCCCCTGACGTGACCCACGAAAGGATATCGGTCTTCCATCTCCCGGAGCCGATCGAGCAACCATGCGCCGACCGTGTTGGAGTTCTCCACCAGCTTCTCTTCGATGATGGTCTCCAGCGTGACGAGGCACGCGGCCGCCGCGAGGGGGTTGCCGCCGTAACTCGAAGAGCTCGCGCTCGGTTTCGAGAAGGGCTCCGAGGCGACGATCGCATCGGTGGAGATCAATCCACTGACGGGGAATCCCCCGCCGATACCCTTGCCGAGGGTCATGATGTCCGGAACGATCCCCTCGTGCTCCACACAGAACATCTTGCCTGTCCTGCCGAATCCGGTGATGATCTCGTCCGCGATCAGCAGGGCATCCGACTCCCGCGCGACCTCCTGAAGCGCTTTGAGGAATCCCGGCGGGGGCACCACATTGCCTGCCGTCCCTTGAATGGGCTCCACCAGGATGGCCGCGAGTGCTCCGGACGTATTGTTTCGAATGACCTTGCGCAAAAACTCCACGCAGAGAAAGGAGCATTCCGGATGGCTTGCCTGATAAGGGCAGCGGTAGCAATTCGCGTACGGTACAGAATACGTCCCGGGAGCAAGGGGGCCCCGCTTGTGTTTGAAGTCGTCACCGATCAGACCCAGCACCCCGCCCGTCTTTCCATGAAAGCCTCCCCAGAATCCGATGAACTCGAATTTCTTGGTGTAGGCCTTGGCCAGGCGCATGGCGGCTTCCACCGCCTCCGAGCCACCGCTGTAAAGATGGGCCCTTCGCAGATCGCCGGGGGCCGCCCCGGCCAGCCCTTTCAGGAATCGGACGCGAGGCTCGGTCGTGAAGCTTCCGAAGGTGACCTTCTCGATCTGGGCCTTGAGGGCGGCCACGTATTTCGGATGGCTGTGGCCCAGACTCCCCACGGTGACGCCCGAGAAGAAGTCCAGAAACGTCCTCCCCTCCACATCTACAAGGTGGACGCCTTTGCCGTGATCGATGACCAGACGGGAATTGACGGCAATGCTCTGGGCCCCGGGAGCCATGTAGAGCATTTCTTCTTCGAAGAGTTTTTCGGATCGGTTGTCCGGCAGGTCTGCGGTACGCGAGGGATTCCGGCTCGCGTCGGAACTCACGCTGACCTCCACTGGAAGGCAGCCTGAGGCTCCCATTTACGGCAGCGCTTCACCAGACAGCTGGCGATCTGCTCTGCGGCTTCTTCCCTGCAGATCGCGAAGCTCGGCCAGCTGTTGATGTCGATCAAGTAGTGAGCGTCCTCGGTCACGACGATGTCACCGCCGTAAACCTGAAGGCCCAGTTTCAGGGCGGCGAGCTCGGCGGTTTCTCGGATCTGTTCGAGGGAGAAGGGGAAGCCCTTCACCTCCTCCGGCTTGTGATAGAAGTGACGGAACCACCGCTGGGGGAGAACCCCGTAGAACTTGATCAGGTCCCCGTGCACATGCTCCTGCAGGACCGCCTGATCCACCCAGCGCGAACGCATGGACTCCAGAGTCCTTTCCAGGGATGGGCGGTCAAAGATCAATTCCACGTCGCCGGGCTGGGTGCTGTGAACGTCTCCCCGCTTGACCCAAACACCTTTGCTCAAATTGAACTGCCCGTTCACGCTCTCCGAGGTCGGGATGAGAAGTGTCTTCGGAACCGGGAACGTCCCGTGGTTCAGGAGTTTGAGCATTCGATGACGATAGCAATTCTTCACAGCCGTCGGGCTGTTCACAACCGTGTAACCCTCGGATTCCCACTTCTCCAGGAGGCTCAGAGAATCCAGCCCCTCGCACATGGCGAAGGCCATGTTCGGTTCGGTGTCTGGAGAGAGGTCGTGGGGAAGTGTCAACTGGACATCGTATCCCCTTCGGCGAACAGCTTCGGCTGTCAAACGAAGAATAGCGGCATCATCCTCAACACGATTGGGGGAGAATACCTCCTCCCGAAAAATACCTATCATGGGGTGATTACCTCATTCGTGGGTTTTGGCTTGTTGGCCCCCGCCACAGAAAGAACCGCAACGCACCCCAGCCCCGAGGCGTTGCGCGCACATTTTCCCATCTTTCGAATAAAATTCTTCACTGGATATAAAATTTTTACTGATTTGTCAATAGAGTAAATCAAAATCGTTAAAGAATATTCTATGCCAAGCCGCCGACCGGAACCCCTTCGAGCACGTCTTCCGCGACCCGGATATCTGCCGGACAGTCGATGTCCAGGGCCATGGGAAATGCCTGGGTCCGGACCTCCGCTCCTCCGTTCACCAGTTCCCCCAGGAACTCCCGAAGCGCTGAGAAAGGCCCTTTGGCGGCCTGCCCGGTCAAGTCCTTCAAGATCAGGTAGAGCCCCGCCGTCACGGTCTCTCTCGTCCGTGCCGATTCTCCCAAGGCCAGGACCCTCCCTGCCGAATCCGTCTCTACCCAGAGGGGCTTCTCGTCATGCACGAAGTCCGTTACCGCAAGGACGAGCTGGCAATCCGGAGGATAGGACTCGGTCTCCAGAAACGCCCCGAGCGCGTCCTCGGGGAAGATGGTATCCACCGTGCTGAGCAGAAAAGGAGGCTCTCCGAGCCGATCCATCAGGAAACAGAAGCTTTCGCACGAAGTGCGGGTCGTCTTTCTCCATGTATGCACCCTGAAATCCTCGGGTAGCTGCCGGACGTAATCCTGGACCGGGTCGAAGGCGGGCTCCTCGTTCAGGAGCAACTCCACCTCGTCGATGCCGGCTCGATCAAGCCTCTGCAGAACGTGTCCGAGCAGGGGCGTTCCCTGAATGGGGATCAGTGGCTTCGGCTCCTTCCAGCCGGCCTTGACGAACCGGGAGCCCACGCCGGCAGCAAAAATCCCTGCCTTCATCGGGCCTCCTCCCCCTGGATCGGGGCCTGTCCATCCAACAGCAACGGCTCGAGCCCGTCCAGTGTGGCGATGACCGGATCCCCCGGGCAGCAAGGCCTTCGTCGTTCCGTATCCTCACCAGCCAGCCATATGTGGGGCATACCCAGCCCCTTGGCCCCCTCCATATCCCGACCGGGGTTGTCTCCGATGAAGACCGCCTGGTCCGGCCGGATATGCATGCGATCCAGCGCGGCCTGAAAGATCCTAGGATCCGGCTTCACCACCCCCACGTGCGAAGAATCGACGGTGCAGTCGAACAGATCCAGAATGCCCAGGTCCTCGCAGACCCTGTCCAGATTCCCGTAGAAGTTGGAGACGATCCCCAGTTTGTATCGTTCCCTGAGCCGGACGAGGAGCTTCCTGTTTCGTTCGACGTGCCATCGCATGCCGTCGAGGAAATCCGTGATAATGGTGCCGAGAGGATCCCTCTCCCCGTTCAGGTGGAGGCCGTTCCAGACCCTTTCCGCCTGGGCCTGGAGCGTTTCCATCAGGCCCGCCCCTTCGAGCGCGCCGGTTTCCGTTAGACTGTCATCGGAGGCGTAGAAGGCCTGCCTGAAGGCTTCCCGGTCCACACGAACCTCGTGTTTCTCGTAGAGTGCATAGAACCGGTCCTGCCATGTCAGGCCGTCCGAGTCCAGCGTTCCGCCGAAATCGAACAGGCATGCTTCCAGGTTTCCCGGGTTCCAGGCTGGAGAGCTCATTGGGCCTTCCGTCCTCTTATTGACCTTCTTGTTCGCCCCTGGCCTGAGGTTGCAGCCCCCTCAGGGGTAGATAGAGCCATTTCCTTACAGTTCGGTTCCGCAGGGATGTCTGTTCACAGCATGACCTAAGCAATCGGGCCTTCCGCGGTGCGGACCGGGACAGATGCCTCGACTCGCACCGACTCCCTTTCACGGAAGGGGTTGAGCTGGATCAGGAACAGGAATCCGAGCGCTACGTAAAAGATCTCCCGGGCCCTTCTCAAGAGCCCGAATGCGAATCCCATGGCGGAAGACATCCCCATGGAAAGAAAGACCAGCACCTTGCCTCCATCGCTGCCGCCCAGACGGGCAGGGACGAAGAAGAAGAGGTTGTTCGCCAGGATCGAAATTGCCTCGATGGCGAAAACCATCGGCAGGGAAGCGTTCACCCCGAGGAGCTTCAACAGGAAATACGCTTCCACGGCCCCTCCGCACCACCCAAGAAAATTGAACACCAGGGAGACGAGAAAGCGCGGTCCCCCCGTATCGTAGAACCCGGATATCTGGTCATCCAGCCTCTGCGCCTTCGTGCCGATCCTCTCGAAAAAGGCCCTGGCGATACCCACCTTGCTCAAGCCGAAAAAGATCCAGCCGAAAAGACCCTTCTTCTGACGCCAGAAGAACAAGGCGATCCCGGTGGTCATGCACGCGAACACTGCGAGGCTTCCCCAAGCCATCTCCGGTGTCATCAGGTGGTAGGCGAAGGCGAGCCCTATGCCAAAGGCCTGGAAGACGACCATGCTCACCGTTTCCGAGAGCTTGTTGATCGTGACCGATGAAAGGCCCTTGACCATGGAAAGCCGGTCACGCAGCAGGTGCGCCTTGAGCGGCTCTCCGGCAAGGTTCCCGCTCACCACCACATAGTTGACAGCGTCCCCGGCAAGGTAGATCCGGCAGAGCTCCCACAACCCGACCGAGTCGGCTTCAGAATCGAGCAGCACCCGCCAGGCCAGGACGAAGCTGAACTGCGCCAAGCCGTATCCAAGGATGACCACCACAATCCAGGGGCCGACCTGGGAAAGGTGTTCCATGACCGTCGTGGCCCGGATCCAGTAAAGGAGTCCGGCAAAAAGTACGAGGCCCAGAAGGAACGAGGTGACGTTCTTCCTGACGCTATCCGGCATCATTTCCTCAAAATGGTAATCAGCCCAGATTGATACTTCAACCTGGGCTGTTCACTGTACTTCTCCATTCGAATATCTCAGTATAGATACCACGAAAAGCAGCGGAGTGTCAAGCGATTTCGTTCGTTTTAAAAGGGCAAAAAACCTTTTCATATTAATAAGTTAGTCTGCTTCAGCAGCCGAAGGACGACCATTATATACTCGAATTGGAGGATTTTAGAACCGACCCGTCATTCGGCCGTTTGGACTACAGAAACAAAGGTTCTTAAATGATAACAGAGATCCCGCACGCGCGTCGATCCTTCGCGATTTGTTAAGCCATCCTTTTCTGCTAAGATGCTGCTCGCGAACAAGACCGGAACGGGCTGGGGCCGGTATCACCGGTCCGAAGCCCGGAGAATGCGGAAGTAACCAGGAAGCTGGCACCTACACAGCAAGGGGGAGGCAGAACCGTGGAGAAGACCCTGTCGATCGTAAAACCGGATGGAGTGCGAAAAGGGCTCATCGGAGAGGTCATAAGAAGGTTTGAGAATGCCGGGCTGCGTGTCGTGGCCCTGAGAAGGGTGATGCTGGGCAAGCGAGAGGCGGAGGCCTTCTACGAGGTCCACAAGGAGAAGGGATTCTACCAGAGTCTCACGGATTTCATGTCTTCCGGGCCTGTGGTGGCGATGGTCCTGGAGGGAGAGGACGCGATACAGCGAACGCGGCAGATCATGGGTGCTACGAATCCCAAGGACGCAGACCCCGGCACGATCCGGGCCGATTTCGCCGAAGAGGTGGAGCAGAATATCGTCCACGGGTCTGACAGCCCTGAGAACGCAGCCATCGAGATCGCCTTCTTCTTCAGCCAAAGGGAAATCCAATAAGAAGAGTCAGGGCTCAGGCGCCGGGCTCGATTCCCGATCCCTGACCCCTGATTCCCGGTGTGGGGGTGATTGGGGGAGGATATGCTGAAACTGCTCCGACAACTGCCGCCCTGGTTGCTGCTCCTTCTGTGTGTTGTCTACGTGCTGAGTCCTTTGGACCTCTTTCCCGACGTCCTGGGCCCGGCCGGGCGTCTTGACGATCTTCTCGTAGCGCTCGGCACCCTGTACTACATCTATTCCGGTTCCAGGAAGATACCCGGACAGGACAAGGCGAGAGGGGGGCAGGGCGGACCGGGCCGGGGAGGCTCCGAAGGTGCCTCTTCGAGGCAGGACGCTCCGGGTTCCTCAGACCCTTATGATGTCCTCGGTGTGAACCGCGGCGATGGGCTCGAGGAGATTCGGAAGCACTACAAGGAGAAACTGCTCCAATACCATCCGGATCGAGTGGCGCATCTGGGCAGAGAGTTGCAGGAGGTGGCCGAGCAGAAGACCAAAGAGATTACGGAAGCCTTCCAGAAGATCGCAGGAGAACGCAGTAGAGAGTCCTGATTCCGTCCTCGAAGTCTGGAGCACCCCTTTCGGAATGCTCCCTGCGTTGAGTCCAAGATACCGAAAAGCACCCCTTTTCCGTGTGTCGATCCCGCCCCTGCCGGCTCTCTTCCGGGACAGGCAATCGGTGCGTAACGAACTGAAATTGAATCGAATTCGAGTCAGAGTCGATCCCCTGTAAGGTGTCGTTACTCTTGACTTTCTTCATGTGGTTCCTTAGGATCTTGGTCTTTAGCAGGTGCTTCTGTTGGATCGGAAGTGTGGCAAGGGTAAACCCCTGGGAAGGAGAGCCATGGACATCGAGGCGGGAAGACAGGAACTGTTGAAGAGGTTGGAAAAGGCCGAGCAGGCAGGTGGAGAAGAGAGAATCCAGAAGCAGCACGAGGCGGGGAAGCTCACGGCAAGGGAGAGGATCGACCGCCTTCTCGATAGGGACTCCTTCGTTGAGATCGACAAATTCGTAACCCACCACTGCACCTACTTCGGAATGGAGAAGAGGAAATTCCTCGGGGATGGTGTGGTCACCGGGTACGGAACGATCGATGGAAGGAGGACTTTCGTCTATGCTCAGGACTTCACGGTCCTCGGCGGGACCCTGGGGCGAGGGGTTGCGAACAAGATCTGCAAGGTCATGGAAATGGCCATGAAGAACGGGGCGCCCCTGATCGGTCTGAACGATTCGGGGGGTGCGAGGATCCAGGAAGCGGTGGAGAGCCTGGCAGGCTATTCGGACATCTTCCTCAGGAACGTTCAGGCATCAGGCGTTGTTCCCCAGATATCCGCGATCATGGGACCCTGTGCCGGTGGTGCCGTGTACTCTCCCGCCCTGACCGATTTTATCTTCATGACCCAGAGTGCCAGCTACATGTTCATCACCGGCCCCGAGGTGGTCAAATCCGTTACGAGGGAGTCGGTGACCAAGGAGGATCTGGGCGGCGCGATGACCCACAACGTGAAGAGCGGGGTCGCCCATTTCGCGCCGAAGGACGACGCGGAGTGCATCGACCAGATCCGGGAGCTCTTCGGATATCTTCCCCTGAACAACGCCGAGGATCCTCCCAGGCTCGAGCCCACCGACCCGCCGGACCGGATGGAGCCCGTTCTGAAGGAAATCATCCCGGCTGACCCGAATGCACCTTACGACATCAAGGACATCATTCGCGCCGTGGTGGATCATGGCAAGCTCTTCGAGATCCATGAGCATTTCGCGCCGAACATCGTCGTGGGATTCGCCCGCATGAACGGGCGGGTCGTCGGCATCGTGGCGAATCAGCCGAAACACCTGGCCGGCTCCCTGGATATCGATGCGTCCGTCAAAGGGGCCCGGTTCATCCGGTTCTGTGATGCCTTCAACGTCCCGATTCTCACTTTCGAGGATGTTCCCGGATTCCTCCCGGGGACGGTTCAGGAATACGGAGGCATCATCAAGCATGGCGCCATGCTGATTTACGCCTATTGCGAGGTCACGACCCCGAAGATCACGGTGATCACCCGGAAGGCTTACGGGGGCGCCTACTGCGTGATGTCGAGCAAGCACATCCGCGGCGACATGAACTACGCCTATCCCACCGCCGAAATTGCGGTCATGGGAGCCGACGGCGCCGTGAACATCGTCTTCCGAAAGGAGATGAAAGAGGCCGAGGACAAGGAGGCGAAGAAGAAGGAGCTCGTAGAGGAATACCGGAAGAACTTTGCGAATCCTTACCAGGCGGCCGAGCTCGGATATGTGGACGAGGTGATCATGCCGGAAACGACCCGGCCCCGCGTCATTCAGGCCCTTGAGATGCTTGCAAACAAGAGGGACGTGAACCCGCCGAAGAAACACGGAAACATTCCCCTCTAAGCCCTTAGGGACTTGACGACCGGATCGAAAACGCCCGAAAGCCTTGAAGAGGAAGAAGAGCCATGGATACGAAGAAGGTGGAGGAACAGAAAAAGGAGTGGGAATCGTCTACCTTGGAGAAGATGCTGAGCAAGGCGAAGGAGAGGAAGGAACCCTTCAAGACCCTTTCCGGCCTTGAGCTCGACAGGTTGTATACGCCCTTGGAGGTAAAGGACTCGGACTATTCCGAACAGATCGGATTTCCGGGGGACTACCCCTTTACGCGGGGCATACAACCCACCATGTACCGGGGAAGGTTCTGGACCATGCGCCAGTACGCAGGGTTCGGTTCGGCCGAGGACACGAACAAACGATACAAATATCTACTGGAACAGGGCCAGACAGGTTTGAGCGTCGCCTTTGACCTGCCCACCCAGATGGGTTACGACAGCACGCATTCCCTGGCTGCCGGCGAGGTGGGTAAGGTGGGTGTGGCCATCGATTCCCTGGCGGACATGGAGACACTCTTCGATGGAATTCCGCTGGACAAGGTCTCCACCTCGATGACCATCAACTCCACGGCGGCCATCCTGCTGTCCATGTACATGACCGTTGCCGAGAAGCAGGGTGTCGAGACATCCGGGATCCAGGGCACGATCCAGAACGACGTGCTCAAGGAGTACATAGCCAGGGGAACCTACATCTATCCTCCCGGCGCTTCGATGCGGATCATCACGGACATCTTCGCATTCTGCAACAAGAACCTTCCCAAGTGGAACATGATCAGCATCAGCGGATACCACATGAGGGAGGCTGGGTCCACGGCGGTCCAGGAAGTGGCGTTCACCCTTGCGGATGGGATCGCTTACGTACAGGCGGCGATCGATGCGGGCTTGGACGTGGACAAGTTCGCAGCACGCCTCTCCTTCTTCTTCAACGTACACAACCACTTCCTGGAGGAAGTCGCCAAGTTCCGTGCCGCGCGAAGGCTCTGGGCGCGCATCATGAAGGAGAGATTCGGCGCCAAAAACCCGCGCTCCATGATGCTGAGATTCCACACCCAGACCGCCGGATGTTCATTGACGGCTCAGCAGCCGGAGAACAACATCATCCGGGTCACCGTGCAGGCCCTGGCGGCCGTTCTGGGCGGCACCCAGTCCTTGCACACCAACTCCATGGACGAAGCCCTTGCCCTGCCGAGTGACAAGGCGGTGAGTATCGCCTTGCGAACCCAGCAGGTCATCGCCCATGAGAGCGGAGTGGCCAGTTCGATCGATCCCCTCGGCGGTTCCTATCTGATCGAGAACCTGACCGACACCATCGAGGAGAAGGCGCAGGCCTACATCGATCAGGTCGACAAGATGGGCGGGATGGTTCGGGCCATCGAGGAGGGGTATCCCCAGCGCGAGATTCACAACAGCGCCTACGACTACCAGCTCGACGTGGAAAAGGAAGAGGAGATCGTGGTCGGGGTGAATCGCTTCCAGATGGAGGAGGCGCCTCCCGAGAATCTGCTGCGGGTCGATCCCGAAGTGGGCAAGCAGCAGAGAGCGCGCGTCGAGGCAATGAAGCAGAAGAGAGACAACGACGCCGTGAAAGCCGCCCTGGGTGCGCTGGAGAAAGCGGCGAAAGGCGAAGAGAACGTCGTGCCGCCGATCCTGGAAGCCGTGCGAAACTACGCTACCCTGGGGGAGATCTCTGATTGCATGCGGGGCGTATTCGGGGAGTATACGGCGAAGACGGACGTTTAGCCCCGCGCCACGCTGTGTCTGTGTCGGATGCCTTGCCCATCCCAGAGGTCAAAGGGCAAAGGTAAAAAGGAGAGATCAGGCGCTAGAAAGTGAGTTGAGGGAACTCCGGCCGCGGCGGTCCGCCTGAAGGCGTCGTGGCCCAGACCCGTCATCCTGTAGGGATGCCTCCTTCACATCTTGAACCACCCCTTTGACCTTTGAACTTTCACCTCTGACCTGCTGGCGCAGTTCGTGCCCTTGGTCATCCCGCCGGAGCTTCCTCTTCCGTCTCGTCTCCCTCTTCCTGCACGGATTCCTCGCTGCGCTTCTTCCCGGTGATCCTCACGATCTGGATGCTCAGCTCGAAGAGGATCATCAGGGGGCCTGCAAGCATCAACTGGCTCACCACGTCCGGCGGAGTCAGCAGGGCGCCGCCGAGAAACACCAGGACCACGGCCATCCTTCTTTGCCGGGCCAGGCCCTGATAGCTCACCAGACCGATCCTCCCCAGAAAGAAGAAGAAGATCGGCATCTCGAACACCAGGCCGAAGGCCACCAGCAGCCGTGTGGCGAAGGAGAGATACTGCCGGATCGTGGGCATCGCCTGGATCGCCTCTCCGGAAAAGCTCATGAAGAACCGAAACACGAAGGGGAAGACGATGTAGTAGCAGAACGAGGCGCCACCCAGAAAGAAGAGCATCGATACGAGGACGAATGGAATCATGTAGCGTTTTTCGCGCTCGTAGAGGCCGGGCGCCACGAATCGCCAGACCTGGTACAGGATCACGGGCATGGCGAGAATCAGGCCGCCGAAGAGGCTGATCTTGAGGTAAGTGAGGAAGGCCTCGGGAATGCTGATGTACTGCAGTGTGCTTCCTTCCGGAAGGTTTGCCTCCAGGGGTTTGGACAAAAAGAAGAAGAGCTTCTCCTTGAATCCGTAAGAGATCCCGAAGCCGATGCCCAGCGCAATGAAGGAATAAATCAACCGCTTTCGCAATTCCTCCAGGTGGGCGGTGAGCGGCATCTTCTGATCGGTCATCTACCCGTCAATCCCCGTCTTCTTTTCTGGGGGCTCCGAGGCGGCGGGGGAGGGAAGTGTGCCGCCCGTTTCGTCATCCGATTGTGGGGTCTCCTCCGTCTCTTCCTCGAGTGGATTAGACGGTCTTTGTGCAGATGAATAGGGTAGGGCCTCGCTCGATCCTCCCCTGTCCAGGGAATCATCGTCCAAAAGAATGCTTCTGCGCAGATCCTCCGAGGCGCGACGGAATTGTGCGAGGCCGCGGCCGAGGCTTCGGGCCACCTCGGGCAGCTTTTTGGGCCCCAGCACGATCAACGCGACGGCCAGGATGATGAGCAGTTCGGAAAGACCTATATCAAGCATGAAATCAGCGGGTTGGAGGTTTTTCTTCTTTAGGCCAAGATAGAAGCTCGACCCTTGGATGTCAAGAACCGCAAGCACCGCAAGGGTCACGGAGGCGGGACGTTGGGGACAACGGTCCGGCCAGGATATTCCGTGAAAAGTGCCGAGGAGCCTACTCCCTGCCCCAATACATCTCGGCGATTTCTCGACGGTAATGTCTTTCGATGATCTGCCTTCGTAGCCGGTTCGTCGGCGTCAGCTCTCCGGCCTCCTGGGTGAAGGGGTCCTGAAGGAGAGCGAACCTTTTCAGGGTTTCGAAGCGAGACAGATCCTTGTTCACCTCTTCCACGACGTCGTTGAAGAGTGCCCGGATCTTCGGATGCTCGAGGAGTTCCGCCCGGTTCATGAACAGAATTCGCCTCTTCAGCGCAAGAGGCTCCAGCTTGCCGAAGGCGGGGACGATCAGGGCGGTCAGGTACTTTCTTCCGTCACCGATGACCATTGCCTGCTTCACATAAGGGCTTCGCCTGAGCTTGCCCTCGATCGGCTGGGGAGGTATGTTCTTGCCTGCCGCTGTAATGAGCAGCTCTTTCTTCCTGCCCGTGATCGAGAGGAACCCGTCTGCATCGAGTTGTCCGATGTCTCCGGTGGCGAACCATCCGTTCTCGTCGGAGGCCTTTTCGAGGGGCCGCCCGGGTCGATGATAACCTTCCGTGACCATTTTCCCGCGCACAAGGATCTCGCCGTCCTCTGCGAAACCCAGCTCGCAGCCGGTCAGGGGCAGCCCGACCGTTCCTGGTTTATGACGGGCGGGGTAGTTGGCCGTGACGGCACCGGTGAGCTCCGTCATTCCGTATACGTTGAAAAGGGGCATCTGAATAACGCTGAAGAAGGCTTCCAGCTCCCGGGGCAGAGGCGCCCCGGCGCAGAAGCAGCACCGGAGTCGGGCCCCCATGCGGTCCCTGATCTTCTGAACCGCCCTCTTCTTGATCCATCTCAGAGGGACCTTGAAGCCCGGTGGGGCTCTCAGTCCTTCGTCGCCGCGCAGATACTCTCCTTCCATCCATCGGAAGATGCGTTGGTACACCTCCTTCAAGGGCGGGGAGCTGTAAAGCAGGTTCTCCATGATCAGGTTCTGGATCTTCTCGTACGTTCGGGGCACACCGACCAACAAATGGGGCCTGAACTCTCGCAGCTTCTCCGGGACCGTATCCATGTCCGCGCAGTAGGCAAGGGTGGCGCCTTCGAGCAGAACCACGGTGTCTACAACCCTCTGCAGGATATGAGAGAGGGGAAGAAAAGAGACGAGGAGGTCCTCCGGCTGAAGAAGCAGCATACCGCCGACAGCCTCCTTTTCTGCAAGGAAGTTGCGGTGGCTCAGCAGGACGCCCTTTGGCCATTGGCTGCTGGTGCCGCTCGTATAGACGATCGTTGCGGGATCCGGAGAAGCGACCTTTGAAGCGAGGATTTCGATGGGCCTGCGGTCCTCTTGGCCCAATTCCTCCAGCTGGGGGAGCGAAAGATCCGGTTCACCGTGACCCTCCGGAAGGTCGTCTTCGAGAAAGACCAGTCCCTTCAACTGGGGCAGCTTTTCCCGGATCGCCAGGATGTTCTGGAGATGAGGCCCCGCGGACAGGAAGATCCATCTGGCCCTCGAGTGCTTCAATTGGTACGCGAGCTGTTGGAGCGAGAGGTTCGTGTAGATCGGAACCGTGACGCCCCCGGTGGCCATGATCGAGAAATCGGCGATCGTCCATTCCGGACGGTTCTCGCTGATCAGGGCAACGCTGTCACCCTTCTTGATCCCGAGCTTCAGAAGACCGGAGGCGATCCTCTCGATCCGGTCCAGGAGCTCACCGTAGGAAGTGGAGGCTTTCGGCCCGTTGCGGGACCTGAGGAGGGCCGTCCGTTTCGGGTACTGCTTCGCCCCTTCCAGCAGACGAATGAGGATGTTGTCTTGGCGGGCGCGGTCTGTTGGTTTTTTCCCTTTCCCCGGGTATCCTTTTGAAAGAGGCGTAGGGTTGCGCGGGGGTTTCATTTTCATGGACCACGCGGAAGGACAATCTAGAATGGCAAACGATTTTCCCCACTCACAAACGTCATCATTCTAGGGGCCGCGTCGGTCGATGTCAATTCGAGCTGTCAGGGGTTTCAGGAGCAGAAATGAGCCGGGTCGATACGTTGCGTGAGATCGAGGATGTGGTTCGAAATCCGTTGAAGCTTATTGCCCACTGGAAGGAGCGCTCGGGGGGCAAGGTGGTGGGCTGTCTCGCATGTATGCCACCCTTTGTTCCGGAGGAGTTGGTCCATGCTGCGGGCATGCTTCCCGTGGGATTATGGGGTGCCGAAATCCCGGTTCGGCTGGCCGACGCGAAGCTGCAGAGCTTCGCCTGCTCGGTGGCTCGCACGTCCCTCGAGATGGGGCTGAAGGAGGCCATATCGGTCTGTGACGGCTTCATGTTCCCTTCCACGTGCGACGCCTTTCAGAACCTGTCCGAGGTCTGGAAGGCGACCACGGAGAAGCCCTGCTTCAAGGTGACCTACCCGAAGCGAACCAACGGGGAGGCGGCCCGAGGGTATCTGCAAAAGGAGTTCGAACTCCTCCAAGCCGAGCTTGCGCGGTTCTCGGGGGCGCCCGTGGGAGAGCGGGAGCTTAGGAAAAGCATTGAAATCTACAACGAAAACAGGAGGCTCATGAGAGAGTTGGACCGGTTGCGGGCGGGGAGGCCGGATTTTCTTTCCACCCGCCAGATGACCGATGTCGTGATGGCTTCCTCTTTCCTTCCCAGGGAGGAACACTCTCGGCTCGTCAGGTCTCTGCTCGAGGCTGCCTCCGAGCCGGCTCGGCCACGGGGTGAGCCGGGGGAGGGTGGGAAGGAGCCGGTTCGGATCTTCCTTACCGGGGTCATGGCCCGACCGATTGCCATTCCCACGGCCCTGGAAGAGCTTGGCGTATGGGTCGTCGGGGATGATCTTGGTCTGGGGTCGCTCTACTACTCGACCGAGATTCCGGGAGGAGCAGCCTCCCACGTCGATCTTGCCGAGGGATACCTCCGTTACCCACCCTGTTCCACCCTGCATCCCTCCCCGCCCGCCCGTGCCCGTACCCTGATCAGCAGGGTCCGTGAGACGAAGGCGGAAGGGGTCTTGATTCTGGTTACGAAGTTCTGCGAACCGGAGCTGTTCGATCATCCTCAACTCCGGGAAGATCTCAAGGAGGCGGGCATTCCCTCGGTCCTGCTCGAGACGGAGCTGAGCATGACCGCCCCGGGTGCCTTGCGAACACGCGTGGAGGCCCTTGTCGAGACGTTGAAGGAGAACAGACATCATGGAAGGTAAGGTCCAGGGAGACGGAAGGCTGAAATCCTTCGTCAAGATGCGGGAATTGATGACAGAGTACTACCTCTCCGCCAAGGACGCAGAGAATCGAGGCCGGAAGGTGGCGTGGGTGACGAGCGGTGCTCCCGTGGAATTGCTCCATGCCATGGACGTGATACCGATCTATCCGGAGAACCATGCGGCGATGTGCGGCGCCTCGAAGATGGGCGTGGAATTGCAGCAGGCGTCCGAGGACATTGGCTATTCCATGGATCTGTGCTCCTATGCCCGCACAGACATCGGCTCCATCCTGACCGGGAAGAGCCCGGTGCTGGGTCTTCCAAAACCGGACTTCATGGTTGCCTGTAACAACATCTGTACGACCGTGGTCAAGTGGTACGAGGTGGTCAGTCGAATCCACCAGGTCCCGGTCTTCATGATAGACATGCCGTTTCTTCACAAGGGCCTGGAGGATCACGTCGTGGATTACGTGGTGGACCAGATGGCCGAGTATGTCCACTTTCTCGAGGAGCAGACCGGGAAGGTCTTCGATCCGGATCGCTTCCTGGAGGTAGCCACCAAGAGCGTGGAGACCACCCGACTCTGGAAGGGCATTCTGGATACTTGCACCAGCATGCCCGCCCCAATGACCTCCTTTGACGCCTTTGTGCACATCGCCCCGATCGTGACCCTTCGGGGAACCCAGAAGTGTGTGGATTATTACAGGCTCCTCAAGGAAGAGCTTGAGGAACGTGTTGAGGCCCGGGTCGGAGCCGTCCCGGAGGAGCGTCACAGGTTACTGTGGGACAACCTGCCGATCTGGTTCAACCTGAGGGGCTTGAGCGAGCGACTGGCCGAGTGGAAGGCCTGTCTCGTGGCCGCTACCTATGCAGACTCATGGTGTGCGAGGATCGCCTCTGTGGAGGACTCGATGACGACAGAGACGATCTTCGGCGAACTCGCCAAGGTCTATCTCGTACCTTACATCAACAGCAACTTTGACCATCGAGTGGAGCTCCTGAAGAGCATGGTGGAGAGATACCGTGCCAACGGATTCCTCATGCATTCCGACCGGAGCTGCAAGCCCTATTCCCTCGGGCAGTACGTCATCCGGGACGAAGTGACCCGGCAGACCGGCGTGCCCGGTCTCGTGATCGAGGCGGACATGAACGATTCCCGCCAATGGGCCGAGGCCCCGACGATGACGAGAATCCAGGCCTATTTAGAAACCCTTTCCTAGAGAACTTCACCGAAGATGCTCGCCACGTCGTTCGATGGTCGTGCTGGTCTCTGCAGTCCTGGGTTCCGTCTCCGATTTGTTTGGGCTCAGTCGCCCCCCCGTACAACAAAGTCGCCCGGCTCAAATCTGAGCCGAAACCCAGGACTGCAGAGATCCTGTACACTCCGTCGAAGTACTCCAGAACACTTTCCCCGCACTGCCTGCGATCAGGTTTCCAGGGGCGGATCGCAGATGCCCCTCCCCACCCAGGGCCGGAGAGATGTCTTGAGCGTGGACGGTGGTGGGGTCCTGACCCCTGAAACCTGTTCCCTGATCCCTGATTAGAAGCCGGTGGAGGTGGCCACGGTGAAGACGGAGTCCTCGATGGGGTCTGCTCCCGAGCCGACGGGGAACCCCCAGGTGAGCTGAAGCACATTGGTGCCCGCTACCGCGGGCAGGGCGATCCGCAGCCCCGCCCCGACAGCGTGCCGGAGGTCGGCGATGTCGATCGATTGCCCCTCGTCCCAGACGAAGCCGGTGTCGTAGAATACGAGGATTCCGAGGGCCACGAGGCGGAAGAGGTTTCTGGCCAGGAAGACCCTGTCCTCTATGCTGAGCAGCAACCGCTTGTTTCCAGTGAATTCATCCCGGCTGTATCCACGGAGCCCGTTCGGGTAGCCGAGCCCAAGCAGCTGGTCCGGGTCGAGGTTGGTCCCGTAGCTGAAGGAGCCCAGCCAGTGAAGAGTGTGCAGAAAGGGCCCTGCATCGAGGAAGGTATCCCGGAGATAGTGATCGTACCCGAACGAGAACAGGCCGTTTCGGACCCGGTCTCCATCCCATTCTCCTTCTGCGGAGGCATCGAGGAACAGGAAGTGGCCCTTGCGGAAGGAGTGCCCCTGGACGTCGGAAAGGGAGAAGATCCACTCGTCCGCGTCGGCACCAAGCAGATCGGCCGAAAAGGCGACCGAGAGGTTCAGGTCGTTCGCCATATTGAAATCTTCGCGACGACCGAACTTGTCGATTCTCTCTTCAACGATGTATCGGACCCCGAGCCTCTGATAGGCGATTCCTATGGAGCTGGTCGTATCCTCGGCTGGAGGCTCGATCTCCTCGCCCGCTGCCGAGACGATCCGGTAGTCCCGGATCCGCTTCTGCACATATCGGTAGAAGGGGCCGATCCGATGGACAACGGGCGGACCGCGCTTGAGGGCGTAGCTGAAATCGACTCCTGCGCTCAAGTCCTTTTGTTCGAACAGGGAGGCGATTTCACCGTCCCTGATGAGGCGCCTTTCCCGCCTGAAATGCCGACCGAAGAGACTGGCTGACCAGGGCGTCTCGAGTGAATAGAAGGGCCGGTCGGCGACTCCCTGGAGGAACTCGCCGGTTTCCCGGTCCTGGAAGGTCGAGGAGAAGCGGTACCGGGAGCCCCTGATGTTCGGGTCTACGTATCGCAGGCCCCAGGAATCCTCGATGAAGGTGTTTCTCGCTTCCGCGCCTTTTCGTCCCCAGACCGACAGCCGCTTCCCCCTGCCGAGCAGGTTCTGTTCGGTGAGGCCCAGAGTGACCGCCTGTGCGGTGTCCACTCCCTGGATCTGAAAAATCGGAATCAACGACCAGTTCTCCCGGAGGTGCACATCGATCCGGACCTCGCCGGGAGCGGTCAGAGCGCACTCGATCCGCTCATTCCGAGTGTAGTCGAGGTCCCTCAGGTTCCTGAGTGTCTCTCGGACGAGTTCAGGGTTCAGGCGGTCGCCCTCCTCGAAGAGCAGTTCGCGTCGGATGACCACTTCCCGAGTGTTGATGTGAATCTTGTTCAAGGTCTTCCATGGAAAGAGCGAAGGCAGGTCGTCCTCCGGGCCGAAGATGTCCTCGTGGAAGATGCGGATCTCTTGAATTTCCGCGTTCGGGTGCCCTCTCAGGATTTCGTCACACGACGCACACTCCAGCTCCTCGGCGAAGGCCTGGGTACTGGGTAGACCCAGAAGAACAATGCTGAGGGCAAGGAAAAGGGAGAGTCTGCATGATCCCTTTGTAGGTTTCATTTTCTCAGCCGGATTTGGAGTGGTTGTGTACATCGCTTACCGTCGCCGGACTCGGTTCCAGGGTGTGGGGTTGGGCATGGGAAATTCTAGGAGGGGGCATCGGGTGAGCCGGTGGGAAGTCTAAGCGACTGTTGTCGGCGAAACTCGGCCTGCTCGGTCCTCTGCCGGGTCCCGTGGGCGATTTTCGCCGGGCGACTTTGCAGATACGGGGGGGCGACGGAGCCCAAGGAAATCGAACACGGGACCCGGTAGAGGACTGAAGCCGAATACTGGCCCGAAACATCGAAGCTCTTGCAATCCGGCTCACTACCCCCGGTCCATTTCAGACTGGACGAGCTCGATCGCCTCTTCACTCCGCTCGTGCTCTTCCAGCATGGCCAGGAGCTTCTCCAGTATCTTCTCCCGCTGATTGATGTCCTCTGCCGCAAGGTCCAGGGCCTTGCGGAAAAGCCTTTCGGCGTGACCGACCTCTTCCAGCTTCCAGAATGCCTCGGCAGACTTTGCGACGACCCGTGGGTCCTCCGGAAAGGCGGTGAGGTTTGCCCGAATCTGCTGAACCGTCTTTTCTCTTTTCCCAATGTGGGCCAGAAGCAGGGCCCTTTCGCAGAGAAAATAGATCTCATCCGAGTAGGGGGCAAAGGTTTCGCACAGCTCGAAGGCCTCGTCGGTCATGTTCCTGCGCGCCAGATCCGCCGGAAGAGAGAGTAGCCAGTCGACCAGGAGGAAGTCCGTGCCCTCCTCCAGCAGGCACCAGGTTTCCCGGTCGCCCGCGTCCAGCTGTTTTCGAATGCCTGCGACGAGATCGAGCGCGGTCTGGATGTCCTTCGGGCCGCGAGGCTTGGACCGGGTCGAAAGCCACGTGACCAGGGCGGTCTTCAGCTTCTGAACGAGCGACTTTATGGGGGCGTTGAGTGTGTCGAGCAGGGGGGGCTTGAGGGGTGGCAGTTCTCCCTCTCCCTCGAGGACGAGCGGGTAGGAGAGCTTCGAGTCCGCCTCGCGCTCTTCCTTCCATTCGACGGTGAAACGCTGCTCTCTCTGGAAGTTGCACACACACAAGAAACTTCGTCCCCTCTCCAGGGGCAGCTTCGCGAGCTCCGCTTTGTTCGCCTTGCGGGAAGAACCTGCAGAGGGGCCTCCATACTCGGTCTCGGTATCCCACTCCTTGCCGCTCAGGTAGAAAGCGTAGAGATGCTTTCCCTTCATCTCGAAGCTCTTCTGCAGGACCGAATGCAGATGGTGCAGCGTATGCTTCTTCGTGAGTTCCACCGTCCTCCAGATTCTCGGTTTTCCTTCCGGGCTGATCTTGAAAACGAGGGTCTTCTCAGGGTCCTTCTTCTTCCGTGCCATCGATGGGCCTTTCCTGCTCCGCCGGTTCCCGAAACGGACCGTACCGCCGCAATGTCTGTTGAATAAAACGCTAAGGGGTCATCCCTTCCAGGTAACTCCCCTGAAGCTGCAAACCTCCATCCTCAGACCTCTAAGGGGTCATTCCCTTGATGTACTTGAAGAACTCACTGTCCGTGCCGATGAGGAGATCGATTTCCTTTTCAGGAAGCCTCTTGTAGAGATCCAGCGTCTTTACCAGGGAGTAGAACTCTGGATCCTTGCCGTATGCCGCAGCATAGATCCCGGCGGCCTCGGCGTCGGCCTTTCCCTTGATCTCTTCACTTCTCCGGTAAGCCTCCGCCTGGATCGTCTTCAATTCCTTCTCCATCCGCCCCTCGATCTTCTGCCTTTCCCCCTGTCCCTCGGATCGGAACTTCTCGGCGATCTGCTTTCTCTCTGCGATCATCCTCTCGAAGACTCTTTCCTGCACGTCCTTGATATAGTTGATCCTCTTGACCCGAACGTCCACCAGTTGGATGCCGAGCTCGTCCACCTTGGGTTCCGACTGCTTGAGGACCATGAGCATCAATTGTCCCCGCCCCACCTCGACCTGGGTATCGATCGGTTCCTCTCGGCCCTTGATCGGGCTCGTCAGGACTTCCATCTTCCGGTTGGAGTCCCGGACCAGCTCGATCAGGGAGTGGGACTGGACCATGTTCCGGGTCGCCGCGTTGATAATGCTGTCCAGCTGGCTCTGCGCCGCAATCTCGTTGTTCACCTTTTCGAAGAACCTGCGGGCATTGACGATTCTCCATCGTGCGAAGGTGTCCACATAGATATATTTCTTGTCGAGGGTTGGGATCTGGCTCGGATCGCCGTCCCACTCTAGGATGTTCTTCGCGAAGAAGTTCGCTTTCCGCCAGGGCCACTTGAAATGCAGCCCCGCCCCGGTGATCGTATCCCCGATGGGGGCTCCGAACTGAGTGATGACCACTTGTTCCGTTTCGTCAAGGGTGTAGTAGCCCCGGCCGGCGACGACCGCGACGAGAAGGATCAGGATACCTAGTGGGAGTGTGAGCTTCATGGCCTGTCCCCCCTTTCGCCGAGGTTGAGGAGCGGGAGAAACCCCTGCTGGTCCGAGTCGATGACGTACTTATTACCCAGACGGGGCAATGTCTCCTCCACCGCTTCAAGGTAGAGCCTTTGCCGGGTGATCTCCTTCGCCTTTGCGTATTCGTCGTACAGGGCGAGAAAACGGGCCACGTCCCCCTGGGCACGCTTGACCCGATTCACCGAGAAGCCCTCGGCCTCCTGAATCATCTTCTCCGCCTTGCCCCGGGCTTCGGGAATCACCTTGTTGTACGCGCCCTGGGCCTGGTAGATGAGCTTCTCCTTCTCCTGGATGGCAGCGTTGACTTCGTTGAACGAAGGTTGAACCGGTTCCGGAACGTTGGTCTTGCCGAGCTCGATAGTCGTGAGAAAGAGGCCGCTTTCGGCCCCGTCCAGCGCGTCCTGCAGCCCCTTCTGTACCAGGGAAGCGACTCTCTCCCGCTTGTTCAGCACCTCGTCCAGGCTGTGATCCCCTACGATGGTCCTCATGGTCGCCTCTGAAAGACTTCGCAGGGTCTCTCTTACGTTCCGTACTTTGAACAAAAACTTGTAAGGATCTCCGATCCGGTAGCGGACGACCCACGGAACGAGCACAGCATTTAAATCTCCGGTCAGCATCAGCGATTCGCGCTCGTACTGTCGCTCCGGTGCATACTCGGTGCGAACGCCCGCCCGGAGGGTTCTGAGCCCGAACTCTTCCTGGTAGATCCGTTGTGTGGCCACTTTGGAAACTTTTTCAATCCCGGAGGGAAGTTTCCACTGCAGCCCCGGCCCCTCGGTGCGGCTGTACTTGCCGAATCTCTGCACGACCCCCACCTGGTCCTGGTTGACCTGGTAGATTCCGGTGGCCAGCCAGAGAAGAATCCCCAGAATCACGAGAAGGCCGATGGCCGGAAAACGCTTTCCACCGAAGAAGTTGCGAACTCTCTCCTGAATCTTCTCCAGCAGTTCGTCGATCTCCGGTGGGCGCTGTTCCTTCCCCCAGGGCCCCTGTCTGTTATCCCAACTCATGCCTCTCCTCCTTGAATGCGGGCAAGACCCAACCCTCCCCAGCAGACGATTAGGTTCAAAACTTAGCATGCCTGCCCACCGGGTGCAATGGCAAAAGGGCGGGTTGGCGGGCCGAAGTCAGCCCTCAGGAGCCCTCGATCCGGCGGCCCGGCGGATTCAGGAAGAACGCTCCGTAAACCGATGCAGCCAAAAGAAAAACCGAACAGACGTGGAACACGCTGTCGATGCCGTAGCTCTTGTAGAGCATGCCGGACACGAGCGGCCCCGTGGCGAAGCCGGCCCCGGTGGCCGATTGGAGAAAGGAGAGCACCGTGCCCATGCCTCTGCCCCTGGCGAGGCTGACGGCTATAGCCTGGGCGGCCGGGAAGGCCATAGCGGTTCCGATACCCAGCAGGACATTCACCAGGAGCAGGCCCCAAACGCCCCTCGCCGAGGGCAGCAACGCGAACATCAAGCCGGATAGAATCGTCCCGGCGAGAAGGATGTGTTTCCTGTCGGTCCGGTCCGCGAGGATTCCGAACGGCAGGAGCAGGATCGCGGCGAGCGAGAGATTCGTGGTGAGGATCGCTCCGAGAAACGTGGCCGACATGTCGAGCTTCTCCTGCGCAAGGAGGGGGACAAAGGACATGATGGAGCCGCGACCTATACTGCTCACAAAGGTGAATATGAGCAGGGTGATGATCACATGGGACTTGAGGATCTCGAGAGAGGCCCCTATCTGTCCTTCCTTGCCCCCATCGCTTCGGCCGGTCGTCAGGTTCGGTACAAAAACCAGGATGAGCGACAGGGCCAGCAGCGCCAGAAAGCCGAGGGTCAGGAAGCAGGAGGCCATCCCAAAGCTGTCGTACAGCACCCCCCCAAGCGCGGGACCCAGGGCAAATCCGGCAAGAAAGCTCGCCAGGAAGAGGCCCATGTATCTGCCTTCCTTCTGCGGTGGGGCGAGATCGCCCACATAGGCGTTGGCTACCGGTATGATGAAGGCTGCTGCCAGGCCGTGAAGGGCACGTACGGTCAGCAAAAGGGGTGTGGTCTCGACTTGAACATAGGCGAGGGACAGGATGAAATAGGCAAACATCCCTGCGCCCATGAGGTGCTTTCTGCCCCACCGGTCCGAAAGGATGCCGGCCACGGGGGTGAAAAAGGTCCTGAACAGTGAGAAGATGGAGAAGATCAGCCCGAGAATGATTCCATTTGCACCCAGAGACCGGGCATAGCCCGGCAGCAGGGGAGCGATGATCCCGACGCCCAGCATGACGGTGAAAACGGCCAGGAGGAGCGATCCGAGGATCCTATTCGTTTCTGCGCGTTCCAGGCCCAGCTGGGAGGCGAGAGAAGGTTCTTGATTGGTTTCGGGCTCCATCCGGTCCTGTTCTGTCTCAGGGTAGGGAACCCGGAGGATAGCACTGCAAAGGGTCGGAAGGGAAATGAGGCCAACGGCCATGGCTGTTATTTGAGGCTCTTGGGGAATTAGGTATTAGCTGTCAGGTATCAGGCATCCCCCCGCTCGGGCACGGGCACGTGCACGGGCACGAAGGACGGGCAGTGGCCGGGGACGAATACCTGAGACCTGATAGCTCAAAGCCGGACGGGAGGGGCGAAAGGGGATGGGCAATATGTTTCACCGCAAAATCGTCTTTATCACCGGGGCTTCCAGCGGGATCGGAGAGGCCATCGCCGTGGAACTCGCCCGGCACTCCACAAGACTGGCGCTTTTTGCAAGGAGACAGGAACGGTTGGAACAGGTTGCCAAAACCGTCGAGGGCATCGGGGCCGAGGGGGTTATGACCCTGCCGGGTGATGTGAGGGATATGGAATCACTGAACGGGGCGGTGGAGTCCGTGGAGAAGGCCTGGGGCCGGATCGATATGGCCTTTCTGTCGGCGGGCGTGGGACAGCCGACCACGCTCAGAACCTACCATGTGGAGCGGATGCGCGAAACCGTGGAGATCAACCTGTTGGGAGTGATCAACGCCACGGGTGCGCTGCTCCCTCTCTTTCGCCGGCAGGGTGGTGGGCTGCTGGTCGGGGTCTCCAGCCTGGCGGACGGCAGAGGCTCGCCCCTGAACCTGGCCTACTGCGCAAGCAAGTCCGGCATGACCAATTTCCTCGAGGGCTTGCGTGCGGGCTGCACGAGGGAGGGGATTCGGGTCGTAGTGGTGAAGCCGGGCTTCGTGCGTACCCCCATGTCCGCGGACAACCGATTCTCCATGCCCTTCCTTGTTGAGCCGGACGCCGCCGCCAGGGCGATCCTGAGGGGGATCCGGCGCGGAAGAAGGACCATCCGGTTTCCATGGCCCATGGCGTGTCTCACAGCGGTCTGCAACAGGTTGCCTGCACCTCTCTATGAACGCCTCATGCAGGCCCTGACCTCTTCTTGGAGATAGGGGGAGATCATGGATGTACAAACTGGCGGCAGACCCTTCCGCGTCGTGATCACCGGCGGGCCCTGTGCGGGCAAGACCGAGGTATGGCGCTTCCTGGCCCAGGCATTGCCTGGAGGCGTACCGGTTGCCGAGGCAGCCACACAGCTGATCCTCGCCGGCAGGTCGGAGGAAAGCCTCGGGCTCGAGAAGTTTCAGTTAGCCGTCTACGAGCGACAGTTGGCAATCGAAAAAGAGGGGGAGGGCAGGGGCCTCCTGCTCCTCTGCGACAGAGGCCTGTCCGACGGGCTGGCCTATTTCCCCGATCTGTTCGGATCTCTGGGCGTGTCCGAAGAGGAGGCGTTGAAGCGGTATGCACTGATCATTCAGGTGGAGGTGATCCGGGACCCGGAGACCTACAGCCTGCATTTCGGTAACAACCCGGCCCGACACGAAGAACACGAGCGCGCCCTCGCGCTGGAGAACCGGATCAAAGAAATCTATGGGAGACACCCGGCCCATTTCTTTCTGCCCGGGTCACTGGAGGAGAAGAAGCAAGAGGCCCTTCGCCTGGTCAGGGAGAGGGTGGCCGCCCTTCGCCCGGACCTCCTGGCGTCGGCAGATCAGGCGTAGCCCATCGGGCCGGTGGTGGGTGGGGGGGCCTCCTCTACGGATCCGAATCGCTCTTCGTATCGCCCGAGGTTGTCCTGCAGGGCCCGAATGATCCTCTTCAAATGGCCGGGGCTCGTGATGATCCGGGCGGTCGCGATCCCGGCAGGTGGAAATACGTTCAGAAAGTCTAGCACGAACTCCTCGCGTGTATGAAAGACGGCCATCGTGTTCGCATAGGCGCCCTTGGCCACCTCTTCAGGCACCTTGACCTGAACTCCCTTGGGCTTCTTCGGGTCCTGGCCTTGTTCGGACATGTGTCTACCTCCTTCGAGTGCTCCAGCCTGCAGCTTGAGGAATTGCCTGAGCTTCTGGTTGCCCTGCCGCAAGACTATTTATGACCTCCGAGGATTGTCAAGGAGGAGCCCCTGGCCGGGCCTTTCGGAAGGGATCCCAATTTGACGGTGAAACAACGCCTCTGCTAATTGTGGAGTAGGTGCGGAAGCGCTGCACGCAAGTAGGATCTCAGATTCTCTACGAACGGAACGCAAGAGGAGACGTCATCAATGGAGTTCCAACTGAGCATGGAAGAGAAGATGCTTCGTGACATGGTGTACGACTGGTCCGCCAAGGAGCTGGGACCATTGCAGGAAAAGATCGACGAGGAAGACTGGATGCCCCCCGACTTCTTCAAGCAATTGGGGGAGTTGGGTATCCTCGGGATCACCATCGCCGAGGAATACGGGGGAAGCGCACAGGGGATCCTGATGCAGGCGCTTGCCATCGAGTCCATGTCCAGGGTCTGTCCGGGGCTGGCCATGACGTATGCCGCTCATTCGAACCTCTGCGCGAACAACATCTACAAGAACGGCTCGGCCGACCAGCGAGCAAAGTACCTTCCTGATTTGACGGGCGGCACCAAGGTGGGGGCACTGGGCCTGACCGAGCCGGAGGCCGGGTCGGACGCGATGGGCCTGAGAACGACCGCGCGGGACGAAGGCGACTATTTCGTGCTGAACGGCACCAAGATGTTCATCACCAACGGGAACATCGCAAACACGGTCCTGGTATACGCGAAGACGGAGCCGGACAAAAAGGCGAAGGGAATCAGTGCATTTATCGTAGAGAATACTTTTCCCGGGTTTTCGGTATCTAAGAAAATTAAGAAGTGCGGAATGCGGGGCTCCCCGACGGCAGAGCTGGTGTTCGAAGACATGGCCGTGCCGAGAGAGAACCTCGTCTACGAGAAAAACCAGGGTGTCCACGTGATGACCTCGGGCCTGGCCTACGAACGAATCGTTCTGGCCGGAGCCTCTGTGGGTATCGCCCAACAGGCCACCGAGTTGTCGATCCGGTACGCAAAGGAGAGGAGTCAGTTTGGAAGGTCGATCGGCTCCTTCCAGATGATACAGCAGAAGCTCGCCGACATGTACTCCCTCACCGAGGCAGCCCGTCTGCTCGCCTACCGGGCGGCCGTATTTGCCGACAGCCCGGAAGGCAAGAAAGGCGGGAAGGGTACGGAGCTGGACAAGCTGGCCGCCTCCTCGATTCTCTTCGCAGCAGAGGCCGCTACCAAGATCTGCGCGGATGGAATACAGATCCACGGAGGCTACGGGTATTGCTTGGAATATCCGATACAGAAACTCTGGAGGGATGCAAAGCTTTACGAGATCGGCGCAGGCACCTCCGAGATCCGGCGCCTGATCGTGGCCAGGGAGCTTCTCCGGTAAACGCTCACCCGGCGAAGACAAGGGACGAAGCCGGGCGTCCATGCAAAGGAGTTTCCAGTGGCGAAGCCAGAAATCGTCGACAAACCGTCGTGGAAAGGAAATGACATCCGTCGGGTTGGGATGATCTTCTCCGGGGGGCCGGCCCCCGGCGCAAACGCGGTGATCAGCGCCGCTGCTGTGAGCTTCCTGGATACGGGTCGCGAAGTCATCGGGTTCATGCATGGATACGAGTACCTGCAGGACTACGACCCGGTGACGAATCGGCTCGAGCGAGACGTGCACTACAAGGAGTTCCAGCTTCCGGACGTGACCGGCATTCGCAACAGCCAGGGCATCCTGATCGGGACTTCCCGTGCCAACCCGGGAAAGGCGATTCGCAGGGTCAGCGATCTGGAGGATACGGAAAAGACGAAGAAGCTGCGCAACATCTACTATGCGCTGGTGGATATGAAGATCGACGCCCTGATCTCGATCGGCGGAGATGATACGCTGAAGACCGCGAACTACCTTTTCGAATTTCAGAATCGACTCCCGGAAGACGCAAAGCGCATTCGGATCATCCACCTTCCGAAGACGATCGACAACGACTACCGGGGGATCGATTTCACCTTCGGGTACTTCACGGCCGTGGATTTCCTCGCCAAGGAGATCTCGAATCTGAGGGCGGATGCACGCGCCACTGAGAGTTATTTCATCATCGAATCGATGGGCAGAAAGTCGGGCTGGCTGAGCTACGGGACCGGCATTGCCGGGGAGGCGAACCTGATCCTGAGCGTGGAAGACATCGACGCAGACATGATGATCGAGGAAAAGGTGATGGACGAGGACACCGGTGAGGAGCGCATGGAGAAGCGCTTGAAGGTCGATGCGCTGGTGGACCGAATCGTCCGGTTGATCATCACGCGGGAAAAGAACGAAAACAAGCGGTTCGGGGTGGTGGTGCTGGCCGAGGGCCTTGCGGAAAGATTCCCCGAGGCCTACATCCATGACATTCCGAAAGATCCGCATGGGCATCTCAGCATCGGCAAGATCGACATCGGAAGGCTCGTGGCAAAGATGGTGGCGGACGAGTATGTGAAACAGACCGGAAAGAAGCGCAAGATAACGGGGCTTCAGCTCGGATACGAGAGTCGCTGCTCCCGGCCCCACGCCTTTGATGTGATGCTTGGAAGCCAGTTGGGTATCGGAGGCTTCCGAGGCCTGGTGGAGGAAGGACTGGACGGCCACATGGTCAGCGTTTCCGGTCAGCTGGATTTGCAGTACGTGGAGTTTCACAAGTTGATCAATCCGGAGACCTTGCGAACCGAGATCCGCTTCATTCAGAAGGATTCGGACTTCTACCGGCTGGCCCGCTTTTTGGAGACCCGGACAGAGCACATGGAAGGTTAGTGCCCTGTAGCATGTAGCAGGACGCGGGGCCGCTAGGTGTTCGGATTTCCCACAACGGTCAGGTAGAGCGCGCTTTCCTCGAGCCCATCCACACCGAGCAGGTCGTTCACTTCCTCGTCATACAGGGCCGCGATCTGACAGCTTCCCAACCCGAGGGCCACGGCCGCCAGTGCGACCGTCTGGGCGATGTGGCCGGCATCCAGGTATACGTAGCGGTAGGCCCTCTGTTTGTACTTCCATTTGGAGCGATCGAAGACCGCTGTCCACGCAAACACCACGTTCGCTTCATAGGCGATCTTCTGATCGAGGGCGGCCCGGGCGATCGTGACCCGGTAGTCCCCTTCCCTAATCTGTTCCAGTGCGTGCCCGGGAACATTGTAGTGATACACGCCCTGAGGAATCCCGGCCACGTTGTTGACGACGATGTAGCTTTCCACGGGGTACAGGGCCCCGGCGGAGGGCACCGTACGGAACTGGTACCCGAACTGTTCGGCCGTAACGCCTTGGGATGCCCACAGCAGTTGCGAGAGCTGCCGGTCTTCCAGGGGGCGAGAGTGGAAATCCCTTACGCTCCTTCTTCTTGACAGGATTTCCCAAAGGGAGGTCCCTCCTTCCGTTTCAGGCACAGGAAGGGATATTCGCGGCGCGTCCGGGTAATGCTTGTACGTCTCCGGTTTCTTCGACCACTCGAGATAGCCTCCAGGCAGCCTGTCCCGCTCGTATTTGGTCTCTTCCTGAAACAGATCTCCGATGCCCTTGTCCATGAATTTCTCCCGGCTATGGTTTGGGTCCCTGCACGTACGTATTTCCACGGATCGTTCAGAACATTGGATAGCCAAAGCCGTCCAATGGTCTCGAAATCCTTTCATACACCATTTAGGGGTCACCGTGAATCAGGCCTGGGGAGGATCACGGGTCCAGTCGGTCGACAGTCGTATTGCACTGTGTTTCTTGGACAGAGGGGGAGGAGTTAGGTGCTGTCATGGATTCCTTCGACGATTTGCGCCGGGCGACTTTCGAGGGAGGGGGCGACGGAGCCCAAGGAAATCGCCGACGAACTCCACGACGGCGCCGAGCATCAACGCTGTCGGGAAACGTGGCGATGATTTTTTTGGGCGTCCGACTAGGTGTCAGCGCGTGCCGGGATCACTCCCTCTTTCTCGAGGAAGTCCAAGATCTGATCCACGCACTCGTCCAGGCTGTGCCGATCGGTCTCCACCACGATTTCAGGGGTCTCCGGCTCCTCGTAGGGAGCCGATACGCCCGTAAAGTCTCCGACTTCGCCCTTTCGAGCCCGTCGATACAATCCCTTCGGATCCCTTTCCTCGCAGGTCTCGAGCGAGCACTTGCAGTAGACCTCGAAGAACCTCCCCGGGTCATTCAGGGCTCGTGCCTGGGCGCGATCTTCACGGTAGGGTGAGATGAATGCGGAGATGACGATGACCCCTGCATCGGCAAAGAGATTCGCCACCTCACCGATTCGCCGTATGTTTTCCTTGCGGTCTCCCGGGGTGAAGCTCAAATCCTTGTTGAGCCTGTGTCGGATGTTGTCCCCATCGAGAACGTACGCATTGCATCCCCTGTCGAAGAGGCTTCTCTCCGCCTGGTGTGCCAGCGTTGATTTTCCAGAGCTGGGAAGCCCGGTAAACCAGAGGACAACGCCCTTGAAGCCGTTGATTTGATCTCGGTCCGCCTGGGTGACGAGAGGTTTGTGCCATGTGATGTTCGTGCTCTTGACGGCCGTCATCCGCAGTTCCCTTTCCTTATCCTTTCCTGATGCCGCGTCCCCTGATATTACCCGAGCGCTTAGGCAAGTCAAATGGCTTTGCCGGGAGGGGGGAATTGTGCTATTGGCTTCTCGTGGTCCCCTGGGGACCTCTGTTTCACAACCCACGAACGGAAAGCGGGCTCTGTTCCCCCGTCCGTTTGACAGAGAGGGAGGTAGCAATGCAGCGGGCCCGAAAATCTCCTGCCGGCAATGTTCGCACCGGGCTGGAGATTCTTATCGACAGGGAAAAGAACAATCTCAAGGGCGCCCGGGTCGCGTTGCTTGCACACGCCGCCTCTGTGACCGGGGCCGTTCAATATGCCTGGGACGCCCTGTCCGGCCCGTCCGGGCTCCGGCTGGAGGCCCTTTTCAGCCCTGAGCACGGACTCATGGGGACGCACCAGGACATGGAGGGTGTGAGCAGGCAGATGGACCTGCAATGCGAAGGGGTGCCCGTATACAGCCTCTACGGGGAGGATATCGCGTCTTTGCGTCCCACCCCGGACATGCTGAAGGGTGTGGACGTGCTGCTCGTCGATTTGCAGGATGTGGGGAGCCGCTACTACACGTATGTGTACACGCTCTCCTACTGCATGGAAGCCTGCAGGGATGCAGGCATCGAGGTCTGGGTCCTGGACCGGCCGAACCCCATCGGCGGGACCTCCCTCGAGGGCAACCTCGTCTCTGCCGGGTTCCGTTCTTTCGTGGGCAGATATCCCTTGCCCGTCCGTCACGGTATGACCATCGGGGAACTCGCCTGGATGATGAACGAGGTCTTCGACATCGCCTGTTCGCTCAAACCGGTGCCCATGGAGGGGTGGGAGAGAGGCATGTGGTTCGACCAGACCGGATTGCCCTGGGTCCTGCCGTCCCCCAACATGCCCACTCTGGGCACGGCCACCGTATACCCCGGCGGCTGTCTGCTCGAGGGGACGAACCTGAGCGAGGGCAGGGGAACGACCCGCCCTTTCGAGATCGTGGGAGCCCCCTGGATCGATCCCGAGGTGTTTGCTCGAAGTTTGAACGAGGCCGGCCTCCCCGGAGTCCGGTTCCGCCCCCTCTGCTACCGGCCGACCTTCCACAAGTACGCCGGAGAGACCTGCGGTGGTGTCGAGATCCACGTCGTGGATCGTGAGGAATTCCTGCCCTTCCTGACCGGGGTTCACCTCATATGCGCAGCGGCCGGGCTCTGGCCGGATTCATTCGACTGGAGACGGGAATCCTACGAGTTCGAAATCGATCGCCCCGCGATCGACCTTCTTGCCGGAGGCCCCTGGCTTCGGGAAAGGGTCGAGGGAAATCAGGACCCGTCCGGTGTGCAGGAAGAATGGGAAGAGCCGCTCGAAGAGTTCCGAACCCTCCGGAATCGTTACTTGTTGTACTAGAGTCGATGGAGCCGGTCGCTCCATAGGGTCTGTGTCCCGTCCCGGAAATCCGGCACAACGAATCTCTGGGTGCCCTCAATTTCAGGGCAATCCTGTGGAAAGCGATTTCCGGGACGGCAGACCGGCCTGAAACAAGGCCGGGAAATCAACCCCTGTTCTGCCGGTGGCCCCCTGTTCCTGCAATCAACCCCTGTTTTGCTCGAGGTCTCCCACTTTCGACCACTCCCCCCGTCCCACCTCATACCCCTGATTCGAGGCACTATTCTTAATATATATTAAAAAAAATAAGAAATGGCTTGACACCCCTTTCTAGATTGGGGTTTAATGGCCCACAATGTGGGGCGAAGTGGTAGAGAGTGGAAGAGGCCTAACTAACCGAACAAAATCAACTAACTGAGCACAATATCTCATGCCAAGCTTTCGCGGTCAATTCTCCCATACCTTGGACAAGAAGGGAAGAGTCAGCATCCCGGTCCGCTTTCGGGAGATCCTGCGAGCCCAATACGACGATCAGCTGGTTCTCTCCCCGAGGGACTCGGGCTGCATACGGGCATATCCGCTGCTCGAGTGGGAGAGGTTGGAGGAAAATCTCAAGAAATTCAATAAGTTCAGCAGGACCGTGGACAATTTCAAGCGGATGCTTTTCTCATCGGCCCAGGATTGCACGTTGGACGCTCAGGGCAGGATCCTGGTGCACCCGGAGCTTCGCGATAGGGCCGGACTCGGTGAAAAGGTGCTGTTTGTCGGGATGATGGAGTGTTTCGAAATCTGGAATCGCGAGAGTTTTCTCGAGGAGTTTACCCCCACGGGTGACAAGATTCTGGAGATCGAAGAGGAGCTCGCCAGACTGGCCGAAAAGCAGGGAATCTGAACCATTCCTACCGGCCTCAAGGGGGAGTAGGAAGAGAATGTCGGATCCAGATGCCTCACTATCATACGCCGATCATGCTGGAGGAGATCGTCGGGTTCCTCGATCCTTCGCCCGGGAAGGTCTACCTGGACGGAACCGTGGGGACAGGAGGACACACCGAGGCGATCCTCGAGAGAAGCAAGCCAACGGGAAGGGTGATCGGAATCGACACCGATGCTGAATCCATCGAGATCGCACGTGAAAGGCTGGCCCCCTACGCCGGCCGAGCCCTCCTGGTGCATGGTCGGTACGACCAGGCCCGGGACATCCTTTCCCGAAAAGGCCTGTCAAAGGTGCACGGCGCGTTGCTCGACCTCGGCATCTCACGCGTGCAGTTGGAGATGCCGGACAGGGGATTCAGTTTTTCGAGACAGGGCCCCTTGGATATGCGGATGGACAGGACATCCGGAACCCCTGCAAGCAGGTTCCTCCAAGACCTGCCGGAGGAAGAGTTGGCGCTTCTCTTCCGAACCTACGGTGAGGAGCGTTGGGCCCGCAGGATCGCGAGGTCCATCGTAAGGAGCAGAAAAGAGAAGCGCGAGCTCTCGACCACCAAGGATCTCGTCGACGCCATCTTCAGAGCCCTTCCACGCCAGTCCCGTCGGACACGGATTCATCCGGCAACCCGAGTGTTTCAGGCCCTTCGAATCGCGGTCAACCGGGAGCTGGAGTCCCTCGAGGCATTTCTCGAAGATCTGCCGGACATCCTTCACGCGGGGGGACGTTGCTGCATCCTGTCTTTTCATTCCCTCGAGGACCGGATCGTCAAGCAACGGTTCCGTGCCTATGAGAAGGGGTCTCCCCGCTCAGGCACGGCCGAGGAGGAGGCAGGCGAGGCATGCCCGGTGCTCCGCCAGGTACGCAAGAAGGTGCTGCGCCCGGAGAGGGAAGAGACTCGGCGCAACCCCCTTTCACGGAGCGCAAAGCTTCGAGTGGCCGAACGGCTTTGAGTCAGGGAGCCCCATAGGAAATGGGTAGACCGACAAGCGGAAAATGGATGGAGATCTTGGGCGCCCAGGTGATTCGGCTTCCCAACTCGAAGGGGCAGGGAGGTCGGTGGGTCGGTCATCTCGTGGCCGGCCTGCTGCTCCTGGTCGCTGCAGCCCTGCTGGCCAGCTGGGTTCACGTGCAGTACATCGCGGTTCGTTACAAATACTCCCGGGCCTACGACGTGCGGCAGCAGCGCGTACAGATCCGGGACGCCCTGGAGATCGAACGTCAGATGCTTCGAAGGCCGGAAAGGATCATCACGATTGCTGAGAACGATCTAGGAATGCGAATGCCTCAGATTGGCGAACGGGTGATTCTGGAATGAAAGCGATCGACCCGACTCTGCGCAGAAGGATCTATGCACTGCTGAGCCTCTTCGTGCTCGCGATTGCGGTGCTGATGACGGGTCTGTATCGGCACCAGGTCACCCGGCGGGATCACCATATTGCATGGGCCGACCGGCAACAGCTCCAGCCGATTCGACTGATCCCGTTGCGCGGGAAGATCCTGGACCGGAGAGGTGCACCCCTGGCGGTCAGCCTGGAAGCAGGCTCCCTGTTTTCACACCCCGCCTCTGTGAAGGATCCGGCAAGGGCGGCGGACCTGCTGGCCCCTCATCTGGGGATGGATGAGAGGAGCCTCCGCGAGAAACTCTCGCAGCCCCTGTCCTTTGTCTGGCTGGCCCGACAGCTTCCTATGAACAAGGCCGAGGCGATCCGGAAGCTCGAGTTGCGCGGGATCGGCGTGGAAAAGGAGGGCAAGCGCTACTACCCGAACCGGGACCTTGCCGCAAACGTGATCGGCTTCGTGGGCGTCGACTCGCAGGGGTTGGAGGGCCTGGAGCTTTACTACGAACAGCGCATGCGCGGCGGGCAGGCGAGCCTGCTCCTGCAGCGGGACGCGCGAGGCAGGTTGCTCTGGCAGGAGATGGCCGGTGCCACCGACCCCTCCCGGGGCAGCCAGATCGTGCTTACCCTGGATCTGCGGATACAGTTTGCAGCCGAACGCGCGCTTCGGCAAGCCCTCGATGAATCGAAGGCCACCTCCGGTTCTGCGATCGTCCTGGATCCCCGGTCCGGAGAAGTGCTTGCCATGGCGTGTGTGCCCACCTTCAACCCGAACCGGTTTCGCGCGTACGGACCCGGCTGGTGGCGAAATCGACCCATCACCGACACCTTCGAGCCCGGCTCGACGGTCAAGCCCTTTCTTCTGGCTGCGACGATCGAGGAGGACCTGGTGTCGGAGGAGATGACCTTCGATTGCGAGAAAGGCGAATACCGTTTCGGAGGGCATCGGATTCACGACATGAAGCCCCATGAGGAGCTGACCGCCCTCGAGGTGATTACCCATTCCAGCAACATAGGCGCCACCAAGATGGCCGAGCTGCTGGGGCCCCAGTCCTGGTGGGAGTACCTGAGCGGGTTCGGGTTCGGCAGGAGGACCGGAATCGACCTGCCCGGAGAGGTGGGAGGCACCCTGAGGTCGTGGAAGGACTGGGCAAAGGTGGCTCTGGGGACACACTCGTTCGGACACGGCTTCTCCGTGACGACGCTCCAGATGGCAACGGCATTCTCCTCGCTCGCCAACGGAGGGTTCCTGTTGGAGCCCTACGTGGTGCAGGAGATCCTGGACGAGACCGGCAGGTCCCTGGAGGCCCGGCAGCCGCGGGTCGCGCGCAGGGTCATCTCCAAGGGGACAGCCCGGCGCGTCCTGGACGTTCTGGAGGAGGTGGTCGAGAGCGGCACGGGGAAGAAGGCGCAAATCCCCGGTTTCCGGGTCGCCGGCAAGACGGGCACTGCCCAGCGCTACGATCCGGAACTCGGCCGGTACACCGACGAGCGGCCCGTGGTCTCCTTTGTCGGTATTGTGCCTGCGGGGGACCCGCAGATGGTCATCGCCGTCGTGTTGAACGGTCCCGAAGGACAGGCCTCAGGAGGAGGTACTGCCGCGCCCGTGTTCCGGGAGATCGCCCGCTCGGCCCTCCACTACCGCCAGGTGCAGAGCGACGGACCCCTGTTGGCGGAAAGGGGCGGCGAGGTTCGGCGCGGCACGGTCGAACCGCTCGAAGAGGAGCAGGCTTCGCATGGTACCGATGCTCCCCGGGTGACCGAGCGGGGCGACTGGATGATGCCGGATGTTCGGTCCTTGCCGTTGCGAGCAGCGCTGAGGGCCCTGGAAGGTCTTCCGGTCAAGATTCAGGTGGAAGGCTCGGGAAGGATTCTGGGGCAGGACCCGCTGCCCGGCTCTATTGTTCAGACGGGTCAGGCAATCCGCCTAGCAGGCCTGCCCAGGGGGCGGGTCGTTTCTGACAACATGGAAGCGAGGAAGAAGTGAAGCTGGAGACGCTCTTCCAGGGACAAGAGGGAATCAGGATCCAGGGGGACTCCTCATCGGAGATCCTCGACCTGGTCTATGACTCCCGCAAGGTGACCCCCGGGTCGCTCTTCTTCGCCCTGCCCGGAGAGAACGTGGATGGGCTGGCATTCGTACAGGAGGCTCTGGGCAGAGGTGCCCATGCCGTTGTGGTTCCGGAGGGATCCTCGGTGGCAGCGCAAGCCGTCCTCGTCGAGGCCTCGGACATACGGAAGACCATGGCCCATACGGCCTGCAGGTTTTTCGGGAATCCTTCCAGCGAGCTCGAGCTGCTCGGCGTTACCGGAACCAACGGCAAGACGACCTTCACCTATCTCATGGAATCGATCCTCCGTCATGCCGGGTCCCACCCGGGCGTGATCGGCACGGTCTCCTACCGATACGGGCGGGAGAGCCGGTATCCAGCGAACACGACACCCGAGTCGGTGGACCTGCAGCGGATCCTTCGGGAGATGGTGCAGGCGGGTGTTACCCACGTGGTGCTGGAAGTGTCGTCCCACGGCCTGGACTTTCATCGGGTCGAGGCCAGCCACTTCTCCTGCGGAGTGTTCACCATGCTTGGCCGGGACCACCTGGATCACCACGGGGGTATGGAGGAGTACTTCGCATCCAAGGCACGTTTCTTCACGGAGATCCTTCCCCGTTCCACGGCAAAGTCTCCGAAAGCGGTCCTGAACCTGGATGATCCTTACGGCCGGCGACTTCAAGACATGACGCCAGTCTCGGTGATCTCCGTCGGATCGGAAGAGGAACTCGACTATCGGCTCGAATGGGCGACTTGTGATCGGGGCGGAACCTCGGTGGAGATTCGAACCCCGGGTGGCGCACTCGAGCTCGCAAGCCCCCTGCTCGCCAAGGTGAACGCGATGAACATCCTGATGGCCGCCGCCACCTCGGATGCCCTTGGAATCGAGGCCCTGGCGATAGCCCGAGGGGTCGAGGCGCTCGAGAGGATTCCCGGCAGGCTCGATCCCATCCCAACGGAAAAGGGGTTTCTGGTGCTGGTGGACTACGCGCATACGCCCGATGCGCTCGATCGGGCGCTCGGCAGCCTGCGCGATCTCACGCCCGGGCGCCTCATCACGGTTTTCGGCTGTGGCGGCGACCGCGATCGGGGGAAGCGCCCGGAAATGGGCAGGGCTGCGGCCCGGTGGAGCGATCTCGTCCTGGTGACCTCGGACAATCCGAGGACGGAGTCGCCGGAGGCGATCATCGAGGAGATTCTGGTGGGGGTCCGTGATGAGGGAATCCCCTCCTGTGAGCCGACGGAGATCGGCGAGACGCGGCCCGGGTGCAAGGCATTCAGCCCGGTGACCGATCGACGGCAGGCGATTCGACGGGCGGTGAGCATCGCGAAAGAAGGGGACACCGTGGTGATTGCCGGCAAAGGCCATGAAGAAGTTCAGATTCTGGGTGGCGAGAGAGTCCCTTTCCGGGATGGTGAGGAGGTGGTGCGTGCTCTCCGTGGGATTGGAAACAGGGAGTCGGCCCTTGGTTGACCCGTACGAAGGAATTGCCCTGAGCGATGTCGTGGCCTTTACCGGAGGCCGGGACGTGGCAGGGTTCGAGGAGTGTGTGTTTCCCCACGTGTCCACCGACTCCAGGACCCTGGATGCGGGGGACCTCTTCGTTGCCCTGCAAGGGGAGAGATATGACGGGCACGGTTTCGTCGAGGGCGCGCTCGAGCGTGGAGCACGGGGACTGCTCGTGGAGAGGGCGCCGTCCGAGGAACTGCTGGGCAAATACGAGGCAGCCGTCGTGGTCGTGCCCGACAGCCTGCAGGCCCTGGGGGACCTTGCGGCCGGATGGAGACGCAAGTTCTCCGCCCCTGTCGGTGTTCTGACCGGGAGCAATGGAAAGACGACCACCAAAGAGATGACCATGGCGATCCTGCGGCTCTGCTTTTCCTGCCTGTGGAGCCCGGGGAATTTCAACAACCGCATCGGCCTGCCCTTGACCTTGTTGATGCTCAGGCCGGAGCACGAACGGGTGGTCCTCGAGATGGGGATGAACGAACCGGGCGAGATCCGGGCGCTCACCCGGATCGCGCAGCCTCAGGCGGGCGCTCTGCTGAACGTGGGGCCTGCCCACCTGGAGCGCTTTGTCACGATCGAGGCGGTGGCCGAGGCGAAGGGGGAGATGTTGGGGGCCATGTCCCCGGAAGCGGTTTTCGTGTTCAACCGGGACGACCCCCTCGTGCTCGCCCTTTCCGAACGGTGGAAGGGACGCAAAACGAGCTTCGGATTCGAAGAAGATGCCGGGGTCCGGCTCCTCGAAGCCCAGGAACTCGGGTCCGTCCAGAAGATGCGGATCTCTGTTCTGGGGAACGAGGTGGCGACCGAGATCCATCTTCCGGGGCGGCACAACTTGACCAACGCCCTTGCGGCGGTCGCCCTTTCCTCCGCCCTTGGCGCCCCGCTGGAGGCGATCGAGGAGGGGTTGGCCCGCTTCCAGACGATGCAGGGGCGCTTTGCGGTTCGTATGTACGAGGACTTCACGATCGTGGATGACAGCTACAACGCCAACCCGGCGTCGATGGAATCGGCGCTGGAGACGCTCTGCGCGGTCAGCGGTGATGCAGCCCGCATGCTCGTGTTGGGGGATATGCTCGAGCTCGGTGACTTCAGCGAGGAAGCGCATAGCGAGCTTGGTAGAAAAGCGGCCCGTGTCGAGCCCTCCCTCCTGTGTATCACCGGTGACTACGCGGACTGGGTCAAGCAGGGTGCAGGTGAGCAGGGACTGCCGGAGGAGCGGATCGTCCTGTTCGAAGACGTGCAAAGCGTGGCACAGGAGATTTTGGCGAAGATGAAGGGAGGCGAGTGGGTCCTCATCAAGGGGTCTCGCGGCATGGCCCTGGAGAGGGTCGTCGAGGAGCTTCACCGCCAGGGGAAGCCCCTTGACGAGGAAGCGTAGGTGCGTGTCTGAGGGAGGCATGGTTGGAGCTGGAAGGCCGAAAGGTATTGATCGTGGGTCTGGCCCGTACGGGGGTGGCTGCGGCCCGCTTCCTTGCACTGCGCAAGGCCCGGGTGATCTGTACCGACTTGAAGGCGCCGGAGGAGTTGGAGGATGCGGTGGGCCTTCTCGAGGAGACAGGTTCTCAACTCCGGCTCGGAGAGCACCGGGAAGAGGATTTTCTGGAGGCGGACCTGATCGTCCTGAGCCCGGGTGTACCTCTGACGATCCGACCGCTTCAGCAGGCCCAGGCCGCGGGGGTGGAGATCATCGGCGAGGTGGAACTCGCCTTCCGGCACATCCGCCGTCCGGTCATCGGCGTTACCGGGACGAATGGGAAGACCACAACCGTAAACCTGATCGATTCCATGCTGGAGCAGGGGGGCGTTCCGCATTGGGTGGGCGGCAACATCGGCAGGCCGATGACGGAGTTTCTGCTGGGCCCGGACGCGGAAGCGCACGAAAGGAAGCCGGAAGTGGTCGTGGTGGAGCTTTCGAGCTTCCAGCTGGAAACGATCCGGCACTTCCGGCCGTGGATTGCCCTTTGGACGAACCTCAGCCCAGACCATCTGGATCGGTACCCGGACATGGAGGCTTATGCCCAGGCGAAGGCGCGCATCTTCCTCAATCAGACCGGCCGGGATTTCGCGGTCGTTCCGGACAGGGATCCCTGGCTGGAAGCGCACCGGGATTTGATTCGGGCGCGCCTGGTGCGGTTCGGATCCTCTGCGGAGACGGCGCCCCAGCTATGTCTTCAAGAAGGTTCCATTGTCTACAAGAATCCGGAAGTCGGGGAGGAAGAGGTTTACGAAACGAGGCGGGTGCGTATTCCAGGAAGACACAACCTGGAGAACATGATGTCTGCGATTGCTGTCGCACGGATCTGCGGGGCAGAGCCTCGCGGCATCCAGAAGGCGATGGACAGCTTCACCGGCCTGGAGCACAGGGTCGAGTACGTGGGGGAAGTCGGAGGGATTCGGTTCTACAACGACTCCAAGGCGACGACCGTGGCTTCGGTCGTGCGTGCCCTGGAGTGTTTCGAAGATCCGGTCCTGTTGCTTGCCGGGGGCAAGGACAAGGGGGGGCCGCTGGACCCCTTGCGGGAACCTCTGAGGCGATACGTGCGCAGGCTCTTCGTTTACGGGGCGGCGGCGGGAAGAATGGCGCGGGAGCTCCAAGGGGCAACCGAGATCGAGACGGCCGACGATCTGGACGGGGCAGTGGCGCAGGCCTTTCGAGCCGGACGAGCAGGGGAGGTCATTCTGCTTTCCCCCGCGTGTTCGAGCTTCGACATGTTCAGGGATTACGAAGAACGGGGCCAGAGGTTCAAGGCCCTGGCTCGCGAGATCATGGAGCGGAACGAACCGAAGAGGTGAGGTCTTGAAGAAGTACCGAAGCCACACGAATGAAGTAACGATGAGCGTGCTGAGCGTATTCTTCGTCTGCCTGGGCCTGCTCTTGATCTATTCCACGAGCTCGGTCTTCTCGATGCAGCAGTTCGGGAGCCAGTACCATTTCTTCTACAGGCAGTTCCTGTTCGCCTGTTTCGGCCTCGCCTTGATGACGGCGCTCGCTCTGAGCGACTACCGTGACCTTCAGCCCTACTCGAAGCATATTCTCATCGCGAGCGGCCTGCTGCTCCTGCTCGTCTTCGTTCCCGGACTCGGAAAGGAGGTGCGGGGGGCCCGAAGGTGGATCGATCTCGGGCCGGTGAATCTCCAGCCTTCCGAGCTTGTGAAGGTCACGCTCGTCTTCTTCCTTTCGAGCTTCCTCTCGAGGAAGGACGTTCAGAGAGCGATTCGAAAATCCTTGTTCGGGTACGCGAAGATCTGGCTGATCGCGGCCCCCTTTGTCCTGCTTGTGCTGTTGCAGAATGATCTCGGTGCGCCCGTCATCATGGTGCTGGCCGTGCTTCTTCTGCTCTTTCTGGCCGGTGCGCGATGGAGGCATATCGTGCCGACCGTGCTGGCAGCCGTCCCTGTCGGGGGAGTTCTCTGTCTGGACAATCACCGCTGGAAACGGCTCACCTCCTTCCTCGATCCCTGGGCGGATCCTTATGGCGCCGGCTATCAGCTGATCCAGTCCCTGATTTCCCTTGGGAAGGGCGGGCTCCTCGGTGTGGGGCTCGGAAACGGCACCCAGAAGCTCTTCTACCTGCCGGACGCACACACGGATTTCATCTTCTCCGTGCTCGGAGAAGAGGTGGGGCTGGTCGGCTGTTACCTCTTCCTGCTCTTCGTCCTTCTGTTTGTCGTGATCGGCGTTCGGATCGCCCTGCGCGCTCCGGACGGATTCGGCGTTTTTCTGGCATGCGGCCTGACCTTTCTCGTGGGTATGCAGATGGCGATCAATTCGGCGATCGCCCTGGGACTGCTGCCGACCAAGGGTATGGCCCTGCCGTTCTTGAGTTACGGCGGCAGTTCTCTGCTCGCCACACTGATGGCGGTGGGCCTCTTGATCAGCATAGCGCGGCACGGCGTGCTGCGATCGAGGCCGCGAACCTGAAAAGGGAACCATGTACAAGAAGAACCAGAAGATTCATTTCGTTGGGATCGGCGGCATCGGCATGAGCGGCATTGCCGAGCTGCTGTTGAACCTGAACTACGAGGTGAGCGGATCGGACCTAAGGGAAACGGCCACCACGGACAGGCTCAGCAAGCTGGGGGGCACGGTGCACAAGGGACACCGTGCTGAGCAGGTCCAGGGGGCGGATGTGGTGGTCGTTTCCTCAGCTGTTTCTCCGGACAATCCGGAGGTGGCGTGGGCGCGGGCGGAGAGCATCCCGGTCATTCCCCGCGCCGAGATGCTGGCCGAGCTGATGCGGATGAAATACGGCATCGCTGTTGCCGGGTCCCACGGCAAGACGACCACCACGTCCCTGATCGCCACGATTCTGGCCGAAGGGGGGATGGACCCGACCATGGTGATCGGGGGCAGGCTCAACAGCCTGGGCAGCAACGCCCGTCTCGGAGGGGGCGACTTCCTCGTGGCCGAGGCGGATGAAAGCGATGGGTCCTTCCTCATGCTGAGCCCGACCGTTGCGGTGGTCACGAACATCGATCCGGAACACTTGGACCACTACAAGGACATGCAGAACCTGAAAGAGGCTTTTCTCCGGTTCGTGGAAAAGGTTCCTTTCTACGGCCTGGTGATTCTGTGCATGGACCATCCGAACGTGTGCGCTCTGCTGCCTCAGGTACGCAAACGGCATGCTACCTACGGGATGTCCCGCCAGGCCGATTTTCGCGCACAGGATATCCGGCGGGAGGGATGGGAGACGCGTTTCCGGGTGGTTCGGCACGAAGAAGAGCTGGGAGAGATCCGGCTCCGGATGCCCGGCCTGCACAATGTGTCGAACGCTCTGGCGGCAGTGGTGGTGGGCCATGAGCTGGATCTGGACTTCTCCGTCGTGAAGCAGGGGCTGGAGGGTTTTGCCGGCATTCAGCGGCGCCTGGAGGTCAAGGGAACGGAAGGTGGGATCGTCGTGGTGGACGACTATGCCCACCATCCGGCGGAAATCCTCGCGACCCTCGACGCGGCCCGGCGGGGGTGGGACAAGAAGATCTTGGCCGTGTTCCAGCCGCACCGATACAGCCGCACCCAGCTCCTTTTCGAGGACTTCCTGGGCGCCTTTCACGATGCGGATTCGGTGGTCGTGGCGGACATCTATGCTGCAGGTGAGAAGGAGCTGACGGGCGTACATGCGAAGCGGCTCGCAGAGGGGATCCGTCGGCAGGGCCACAGGGAGGTTCACTACATGCAGGAGTTTGACGAAATCGTCTCTCACCTGCTGGAGGTTGCTCGCGAAGGGGACATGGTGCTGACCCTCGGGGCCGGCGATGTCTACCGGGTCGGGGAGAGGTTGCTCAAGGAGATCGAGAAACGTGGTTGAGAATTCGCGCATAGAGCAGAAGAGCCGATCGGCCCGCACGTTCCTGCGTCGCGTCTCGTGGGGACTTGGAGTGATGGCGTCGATCCTCGTCCTCTATCTGCTTTCGTGCGCCCTGGTCCGGTCCCCGCTCTTTCTGGTGAAGCGAGTGGATGTGGAGGCGACGCAAAGGCCGGGTGAGGAAGAGATAAGGTCGAGGAGCGGGATCCGGCCCGGTATGAACCTGCTTTCGCTCGATACGGCGGAGGTCTCCCGTCGCCTGGAGACCCATCCCTGGATTCACCATGCCACGGTGGTGAAGCGGCCTCCGGACGAGGTCCTCATCAAGGTCCGTGAGAGAGAGCCGGCAGCACTCGTCGGGGTCCGGGGAACCCTCTACTACATGGACGCGGAGGGCAACCTTCTGGGGAAAACCGAATCCGGCGCGGCGCTCGATTTCCCCATGATCACCGGGCTCGAGCAGGACGTGGGCGAAACTCGCCGTCACCGCAGGGGAAGGGATGTTCAGCAGGCACTCTCTCTTCTGCGCGCACTCCAGGCGGTTCCGGCCCTGGGGAGGGTGTCCGAGATACATGTCGATGGTTCCGAGGGACTGCGTTTCATCCTCGAGGGATTCTCCGTTCCCGTGCGGGTCGGTTGGACCGGTTTTTCGAACAAGACGGTCCGGTTCGAAAAGGCACTTCCCTCGTTGGCTTCTCAATCGAATGCAATCGAAAGCGTGGATCTGCGTTTCTCCGATCAGATTGTCGTACGGCAACGGGAGGGGGGAGAACCGCGGATTCCGATGGGGAACGGGCCCGAAAGCCTGGCAGGTTCCGACTCCCCGTTTCATCCGACGACCTGAGTGGAAGAGGGTACCATGCCGAAGAGAGACAACTCGCTGATTGCGGCCCTGGATGTGGGAACCACCAAGATTTGTGCCCTGGTGGGAGAAGCCCGCGAGGATGGGACGGATGTGGTCGGCATCGGCCAGCATCCCTCCCGGGGGCTTCGGAAGGGTGTGGTCGTGGATGTGGAGAGCACGATTCAGTCGATCAAGAAGGCGGTGGAGGAGGCGGAACTGATGGTGGGCTGCACCATTCCGTCGGTCTACGTCGGGATCGCGGGCGGACACATCAAGGGATTCAACAGCACGGGAATCGTCAAGATCCGGGACGGGGAGGTCAAGGACTCGGACATGAAACGGGTCATCGAGACGGCCACCGCGGTCGATATCCCGCCCGACCGGGAGGTGCTCCACATCATCCCACAGGAGTACATGATCGACGGCCAGGACGGCATCAAAGAGCCGCATGGACTGGTGGGCGTCCGGCTGGAGGCGCGGGCGCACATCGTCACAGGGGCCGTGACGTCGGCTCAGAACATCATCAAGTGCTCGAACAATGCGGGTCTCAACGTGCACGACATCGTCCTGGAGCAGCTCGCTTCTTCGGAGGCGGTGTTGACCCAGGACGAGAAGGACCTGGGAGTGGCGCTGGTCGACATCGGAGGAGGAACGAGCGACCTGGCGATCTTCTCGAACGGGAGCGTGAAGCACACCGCTGTTCTCTCGCTGGGCGGCAATCAGGTGACCACGGATCTCGCCTTCGGGCTCCAGACCCCGATTTCCGAAGCGGAGGAGGTGAAGAAAAAGTGGGGTTGCTGTCGCTCCTCCCTGGTCGATTCGGAGGAGACGATCGGCATACAGGGTGTGGGGGGAAGGGGGATTCGGGATCTGTCCCGGAGCGTGATGGCGGAGATCATCGAACCGAGGGTGAGCGAGATCTTCACGCTTCTCAAGCGGGAGATCCAGATGAGCGGATACGAGGAGATGATCGCTTCGGGCGTGGTCCTGACCGGAGGGTCCTCCATGCTCGCCGGTATCGAGACCCTCGCCGAGGAAGTGTTCCAGCGCCCGGTACGCGTCGGCCTGCCGAGGAACATCGGGGGACTCGCGGACGTGGTCAAATCACCGGTCTATGCGACCGCAGTGGGACTCCTTCTCTACGGGAGGCGGGACATGGAGGGCAAGCGCTTTCCCCAGCGGGACGAGAACATCTTCAGCAAGGTCATCCGACGGATGCGGGCGTGGTTCGAGGGGATGTTCCTGTAGTACGGCAAAGGCGAAAGGAAGCAATCCTTAACAGGTAAAAAGGCTTGGATTGGAGCATTCATCTAAACGGAGTAAGGGATGGAGGAGAGACATGCTTGAATTCGACGAGAGCGTAGGGCAGGGGGCAAAGATCCGCGTCGTTGGGGTCGGTGGAGGTGGAGGCAATGCCGTGAACACCATGATCGAGCTCGGCCTCCGAGGTGTGGATTTCATCGCTGCGAACACCGACGTTCAGGCCCTGGAGAACAACAGCGCGCACACGAAGATCCAGGTAGGCCAGAACATCACGCGAGGCCTCGGGTCAGGGGGAGACCCGGAAGTGGGGCGAAGGTCTGCCATCGAGGACCGTGAGCGAATGCGTGAGGCCCTGGAAGGGGCGGACATGGTGTTCGTCACGGCAGGCATGGGCGGCGGCACGGGCACCGGGGCGGCTCCGATCATCGCCGAGATCGCCCGCGAGACGGGTGCTCTTACCGTCGGCGTGGTGACCAAGCCGTTCCTCTTCGAGGGGAAGGTACGGATGCGGCAGGCCGATGAAGGGATCCAGCACCTCAAGCGGAGCGTCGATACGCTGATCACGATCCCGAACCAGAGGCTCCTGAACGTGGTCGGAAAGAACACCCGCCTGCGCGAGGCATTCAAGAAGGCGGACGAGGTCCTTCACAACGCAGTCAAGGGCATTTCGGATACGATCACCGTTTCCGGCCTGATCAACGTGGACTTCGCCGACGTGCGGACCGTCATGAGCGAGATGGGCATGGCCTTGATGGGTGAAGGAATCGCCCAAGGCGAGAACAGGGCCGTCGACGCGGCACAGAGAGCGATCTCCAGTCCCTTGCTCGAAGACATTTCTATCGACGGCGCCCGCGGCATGCTGGTCAACGTCACTTCAGGCAACGATCTGACCCTCCACGAGGTCCACGAGGCGATCACACTCATCCAGGAGAGTGCGCACCCCGAGGCGAATGTCATCTTCGGTGCCGTCATCGACGAAGACATGGAAGAGGACATTCGGATCACTGTGATTGCCACCGGTATCGGCCGCGCGGAGAAGGCGAAGTTCGACATGGAGAAGAAGGTCGCTTCCATCGCGGCGGGGTCTCCCCTTCGCGGAGAGAACCCTGTCCAAGATGAGCTGGAAGTCCCTGCTTATCGGAGGAGCCAGAGGAAAGAGGTGGATCCCCTCCGGATCATCAAAGCAGGCGGGATGTCGAGCAAGCGGGAAGAGACCGATCTGGACGTTCCCACGTTTCTCCGTCAGCCGGTAGCCGACTGAAGACGGCTCGCGCTGAAAACGAGAAGCGCCTTTTAGGATCGGATCGAGCGACCGGCCATGTCGAATCGTCTTCACAGGGCTGCGCGTGAGCGTCTGGCGCGGGAAGAAGGGGCCCTTCAGAAGGACTGGGGGGGGCGCATTCCGATCGCGCTCGTCTACCCGAACGTCTACAGGGTGGGGATGTCCAACCTCGGGTTTCTTGCGGTCTACGCACTCTTGAACCGCCATCCGGACGTGGTGTGCGAGCGGGTCTTCTTCCCGGATGCGGAGGAGAGGGAAGAGATGGCGAGGACCGGTACCCGCCCCTTTTCCCTGGAGACGCAGAAGCCCCTGGATGCTTTCGAGATCATCGCCTTTTCCCTTTCGTACGAGAATGACTATCCGAATGTTGCCGCCTTGCTCGTCATGGCGGGTATTCCTGCAGAGCGACACGACCGGAGGGCGGATGCCCCTCTGCTGATCGCGGGAGGGCCGGCCAGCTTCCTCAATCCGGAGCCGATGGCCGGCGTCATCGACCTCTTTCTCCTGGGTGAGGCGGAAGAGGCCCTGGACGAGATCCTCGAACAGTATCGGAAGCGCCGCGGGCCGGAAAACAGGGAGACCTTTGTGCGCGACGCACCCTCGGTGCAGGGGGTGTATGCACCGGCCCTGTACGAGCCGCACTATGGAGAGGATGGAACCCTCGCTTCGTTCGAGCCGAAGCAGGGAGCGCCGGAAAAGGTCGAGCGACGATGGGTCCGGGACCTCGATCGAACAAGCACGGAGGCGACCGTCTTCAGCCCGGACGCCGAGTTCGCCGGAATCCACCTGGTCGAGGTCGGAAGGGGATGCAGCCGTCGGTGCCGTTTCTGTTCTACGGGTTTCATTTATCGCCCGGTTCGCTACCGAAGCCTCGAGTCCTTGAAGTCGTCCCTGGAGGCGGGCATTGGGAAGGAACGTCGACTGGGACTCGTGTGTGCCTCCCTTGGGGACTACCCGGAGTTGGATGACCTCTGCGAATGGCTCCTCGGGCAGGGAGGGAAGCTCTCCGCCCCCTCACTGCGCCTGGATACCCTGAGCGATCGGCTGCTGGCCGCCCTGCAGGCGAGCGGGCAGAAGACCGTGACCCTGGCCCCGGAGGCGGGAAGCGACCGGATGCGCAGGATCCTGCACAAAACCTTTGACGATGATGAGATCTTGCTCGCGGCCGACCGGCTCGCCGAGCACGGGATCTTTGGAATGAGGCTGTACTTCATGGTGGGCCTGCCGGGTGAGGAAGAGGAGGATGTGGACGCGATCGTCGATCTTGCGAAACGAATCCGTCACAGATTCCTCAAGGCCGCCAAGGACAAGCGCCGGATGGGGGAGATCACCCTCAGTGTGAATCCCTTCGTACCCAAGCCCTGGTCTGCCTTCCAGTGGTGCGGTATGGCCGAGCAGAAGGTCCTGAATGACCGATTGAAGAAGATCCGGCGTTCTCTCCAGAAGGAGCCGAACATCCACGTGACACACGGTCTTGCGAAATGGGCCTATCTGCAGGCCCTGTTCGGCCGGGGGGACCGACGGGTCCTTCCCTTCGTGCTGGAGGGCGCAGCAGAGGATACGGACTGGAAGAAGGTCTTTCGAAAAACAACGCTCAATCCCGATTTCTTCGTGCACCGGGACCGTCGGAGGGACGAGCTCTTCCCGTGGGACTTCATCGACCACGGAATTCCCAAGGAGGCTTTGTACAGGGAATACGAAAGGAGGGTCTCATGTTTCCCCGGGACCACGTCCGAGGAAAGCTCCCATTGCTGAACCTGCAGGAGGAAGTTCCCTTTACCCTGCAGCAGGGTTCGGTTGCCGACCTTCTGGGCAGCATGTCGAGCTACAACCATGATCTGAGAGGCCACTCGGAGAGGGTGTGCACGCTTTGCATACCCATGGCCATGCGGCTGGGGCTCGCAGGAAAACGGCTGCTCTACATCCAGCTTGCGGCATTGCTCCACGACGTGGGCAAGCTGGACGTCCCCCCCCATATCCTGGACAAACCGGGCATGCTCTCCTTTCAGGAGACCCTGGTGGTCCAGGATCATTCGCTCCGGGGGGAGCAGATCCTTCGATCCCTTTCCCTTCCCGATCCCATATGCCAAACCGTTCGAACCCATCACGAGCGCTTCGACGGAAGGGGCTACCCGGACGGTCTGGCCGGGGAGGAGATTCCCCTGGCGGCAAGGATCGTGCAAATTGCGGACGCTTATGATGCAATGACCGAAGACAGGCCCTATCGGGCGGCCATGACCCCGGAGGCGGCACGCTTCTGGATTTCCGGCCTTTCCGGTGTGTACTTCGACCCGGTAGTGGTTGACTGCTTCCTTTCAGAGTAGGCCATGAGCACGATTTTCCACACAAACCCGATCAACCCCCAGAAGCGCCACATCCAGCGAGTGGTGGAGGCGCTCACAGAGGGGAAGCTCGTCAGTTATCCGACCGACACCACGTACGGGATCGGATGCGATTTGCTCAACAAACGGGCCATCGAGAAGATCTACGCCCTGAAGAAGCGGGATCGGCGCAAGCCGGTCAGCATCCTCTGTTCCGACCTGAAGGAGCTGAGCCAGTACGGCGTGATATCGAATTCTGCCTACCGGATCCTCCGGAGGCTTCTGCCCGGGCCGTACACCTTTGTTCTGCCCGCGACGCCGCTGGTCCCGAAGGTGATGTTGACGCCTCAGAAGATGGTGGGAGCCCGCATCCCGGATTCCCGGATCGTGCGCGACATGGTGGAAGGGTTGGGCCGGCCGGTGATCAGCACCAGCGCCACCCTGGAGGACGGAACCATCCTCAACGATCCTGAAGCGATCGAGAAACGGTTCCGCGGCACCATCGAGATCGTGATCGCAGAGGAATGCCCCGGAGCGCCTTCCAGCATCGTCGATCTCACGGGCGAAGAGCCGGTCCTGATCCGCAAGGGGCTGGGGGACGTGAGCTGGCTGGAAGAATGAGGCAACCGCCTTCCGGTGGCCGACCGGTTCCAGCCCGCCCCTGAGCCGACCATCCCCTGTTTCGCTCCGTGGCGCTCCTGCCGGGAAACCGCCTCGCCTGCGCTTGCATCCCACATGGGTTAACGCTATGGTAATACTGTTTTTTTTGAGGGTGGCATGACCAAGAATCGCCGACTGCCTCAAGAGGCGGCCCCTGGGATCGAGGGCCGCCTGCAAGGTTTTGCAGCCTATCTGGCTCACAACAAGGGGTACAGCGAACATACGGTTCGCAACTATGTGAGTGATGTCAGGCAGTTCGTGCTCTACCTGGGAGAGCGCGAGCAGGCCTGCACGCTGGAGGCTGCCGACGAGTACGCGATCCGGGGGTTCCTGTCGAGCCGATTCGCTCGCAACCGGAAGGCCTCGCTTGCGAGGAAGCTTTCCGCTTTGCGGTGCTTCTATCGCTTTCTTCTTCTCGAAGGGAAGGTTACCTCCAATCCGGCCGCGCTGCTCGCCATGCCGAAACGGGAGCAGATGCTGCCGAACTTCCTGTCCGTGGACGACGCCTTTCGTGTTTTGGAGGCTCCGGACGACGACTCGTTCCTGCAGGCGCGGGATCGGGCCATGCTGGAGCTTCTCTACGGAAGCGGGCTGAGGGTGAGCGAACTCGTGGGGCTGGGTGTCAAGGATGTGAAGATGGACATGCAGGTCCTTCGGGTCTGGGGCAAAGGACGCAAGGAGCGGATCGTCCCCTTCGGAGACAAGTCGAGGGAGGCGCTCAAGAAATACCTGGTCGGCAGGGAGGAGATTCTTCGAGCGAAACGGCCGGAGGATGCAAAAGCACGGGCCGAGGATGGCCCCCTCTTCCTGAACCGATCGGGCGGCAGGCTCACGGCTCGCAGTGTTGCCCGCCGGCTGGACGGATACGTGCGAGGCCTTGGTCTGCCCCGGGAGGTGAGTCCCCACGCGTTGCGCCATTCTTTTGCGACGCATCTGCTCGATTCCGGGGCCGACCTCCGGGCGATCCAGGAGTTGCTCGGGCACGCGAGCCTGGCTACCACGCAGAGATACACCCATCTGAGCCTGGATCGGATCATGGAAGTGTACGATCGGGTCCACCCGAGGGCGAGAAGGCAAAGAGAGGTCAAAGGTCAAAGGTCAAAGGTCAAAGGGTAGAAGCTGGATTGCGTTGATTGCCTCGTCAGTACTGGATCCGTCCCTTTTACCTTTCACCTTGTACCTTTTACCTATCGGGGATGAAGATCGGAACGAGGCTGTCTTACAATAGACGGACGGGTGACTGACAATGAAGTTACACGCAACGACCATTGTCGGGGTGCGGTGCAGAGGGGGTGTTGCCATCGGCGGCGACGGCCAGGTGACACTGAACAACGTGGTCATGAAGTCGCGGGCCAGGAAGATTCGAACGATGCAGGACGGAAAGGTCCTTTCCGGATTCGCCGGGGCGGCAGCGGATGCATTTGCCCTTTACGAAAAGTTCGAGGGCAAGCTGGAGCAGTACCGGGGGAATCTCACCCGGGCGGCGGTGGAGCTTGCCAAGGACTGGCGAACGGACAAGGTCCTTCGGAGGCTGGAAGCCTTGCTGGTCGTCATGGACAGTGAGCGCTCCCTGATCATCTCCGGCACAGGGGACGTGGTCGAGCCGGATGACGGCGTGGTTGCTGTCGGCAGCGGGGGGTCCTATGCTCTGGCCGCTGCCCGTGCGCTGGTCGCCCACACCTCGCTCACGGCGAGGGAGGTCGTGGAAGAGGCCCTGCGAATCGCCGGGGAGATCTGTATCTATACGAACCAGGAAATCGAAGTGCAGGAGCTCTAGGGACAGGGATGGTGATGCAGCCCTACACACCGAAGCAGATCGTTCAAGCGCTGGACAAGTACATCATCGGCCAGAAGGAAGCGAAGAAGGCCGTGGCCATCGCCCTGAGAAATCGCTGGAGACGGCAGCAGGTTCCCGAAGAGCTCAGGGACGAGATCGCGCCGAAGAACATCATCATGATCGGCCCGACCGGAGTCGGCAAGACCGAGATCGCCCGTAGGCTGGCAAGACTCGCGCAGGCGCCCTTTCTCAAAGTGGAGGCCTCCAAGTATACCGAAGTGGGCTATGTGGGCCGTGACGTGGAGAGCATGATCCGTGATCTGACCGAATTGGCGGTCAACATGATCAAGGAGGAAGAAAAGAAGAGCGTCCAGCAGAGGGCGCGGGAAGTGGCAGAGGAGAGGCTGCTCGATCTTCTCCTGCCTCCGTCGCCCGGCCGGGTCGGAGAGGAGCCGATCAGGCCCCTGGACGAAACCGGCGAGGCTCCTGTTCCCACGGAGGATCGGAAGGATACCCGAGAGAAGATCCGGAGGTTCTTGAGGGAAGGAAAGCTGGACGAGAGGTTCGTAGAGCTGGAGGTTTCGGACCAGAAGATCCCGGTGGTGGAGATCTTCTCCGGAAGCGGCATGGAAGAGATGGATGTCCAGATCAAGGACATGTTCGGCAACCTCTTCCCGAAGAAGCGAAAGCGCAGGAAGGTGAAGGTTCCGGAGGCGATGGAGATCCTCGTGCAGGAGGAGGCGCAGAGGCTTATCGACATGGACCGGGTGATGAAGGATGCGGTGGAACGGGTTCAGCATTCCGGCATCATCTTCCTGGACGAGCTCGACAAGGTGGCGGGCCGGGAGCACGCCCATGGGCCGGATGTTTCCCGGGAAGGCGTTCAGCGGGATCTGCTCCCCATCGTGGAGGGCTCGACGGTGAACACGAAATACGGCATGGTCCGAACGGATCACATTCTGTTCATCGCTGCAGGTGCGTTCCACGTGACCAAACCCTCGGACCTGATCCCGGAGTTGCAGGGACGTTTTCCGATCCGCGTGGAGTTGAATTCCCTGACAGCGGACGACTTCGTGCGGATCCTCACCGAACCGGAGAACGCCCTGGTTCTGCAGTATGTGGAAATGATGAAGACCGAGGGCGTGGAGCTTGCCATCGACACCGGGGCGATCCGGAGGATCGCGGATCTGGCCCAAGAGGTGAATTCGAGAACGGAAGACATCGGTGCACGCAGGCTCTACACGATGATGGAAAGGCTCCTGGAGGACATATCCTTCGAGGCCCCGGAGAGGAGCGGCGAGAAGATCGTCGTCGACGCCGCCTATGTGGACGGCAAGCTCGATGAACTGGTCAAGGATCAGGACCTGAGCCGCTTCATCCTGTAGCCGTAGGATCCCTGAACCCTGACAGAGGTCTCAAGAATGGAGCACTACCTGGAAAAGGCGAAAGTCCTTACCGAGGCGCTGCCGTACATCCAGAGGTTTCACGGGAAGACCATCGTGATCAAGTACGGCGGGAGCGCCATGCGGGAGCAGGGGCTCAGGCAGAACTTCGCACAGGATATCGTCCTGATGAAGTTCGTGGGTCTGCGCCCGGTCGTCGTGCATGGAGGAGGGCCGCAGATCGGGTCGACCCTGGAACGAATCGGCAAAGAGACGCGCTTCGTGCGAGGTATGCGGGTCACGGATGCGGAGACGATGGAAGTGGTGGAGATGGTGCTGGCCGGCAAGCTGAACAAGGATCTGGTGCAGCTGATCCATTCGCAAGGAGGCAAAGCGATCGGGCTCAGTGGCAAGGACGGCAACCTGATCGAGGCACGCAAGATGGTCCTGAAAGAGGGCGAGGGGGCAGGAGAGGATCTGGGGTTCGTGGGAGAGGTGGCGAAGGTGAACGCGGACATCATCCGGGACATGGACCGGGACGCGTACGTGCCCGTGGTTGCGCCCGTCGGTATCGGCAAGGACGGGGAGACTTACAACATCAATGCGGATCTGGTAGCGAGCCGCCTGGCGGTTGCCCTGAAGGCGGACAAGCTCATCCTTCTGACCGACGTCACCGGGATCCTGGACGGTGAGGGCAAGCTGGTTTCGTCGGTTCCTTTGAGCGAGCTGGAAGGGCTGGTCACCCGCGGGGAGGTCACCGGGGGGATGATCCCCAAGGTCCGCTGCTGCTCCGAGGCGGTGAGCCAGGGCGTGAGAAAGGCCCATATCATCGACGGCAGGGTGGAGCACTCGGTCCTTCTCGAGGTCTTCACGGACGGCGGCGTCGGGACCGAGATTTTTTCGGATTGAGCCGCTTGGCCGCCGGAAAGATGCTCTGCCAAACAAACGAGGACGAGGACGAGATAGGCTAAGACGAGAGCCGTGAGGGGAAGGATCCCCCGGGGACCAGCAAGGGAGCATGGGGAAATGGCGGGTGTGAACAAGGGAGGATGGGAAAGCAACCAGGAGGTAGCGAGCCTGACGGATCGCTACGTCATGAAGACCTACGGTCGGTTTCCGATCGCACCGGTCAGGGGCGAGGGCTGTCGACTCTGGGATGCCGACGGCAAGGAATATCTCGACTTCGTGGCGGGCCTTGCCGTGTGCAATCTGGGGCACTGCCACCCCAGGGTGGTTCGTGCGATCCAAGAGCAGGCCGGGACGCTTCTTCATGTCTCGAACCTGTACCATATCCCTTCTCAGTCGGCCCTGGCGAAGAAGATCGTCGAGAATTCCTTTGGCGATCGGGTCTTCTTCTGCAACAGCGGGGCAGAGGCGAACGAGGCCGCCATCAAGCTCGTGCGGCGCTACGAGCGCGAGGTCCGCAAGGGGGATCGATTCGAAATACTCACTATGGAGAACTCGTTCCACGGAAGAACCTTGACCACCATGGCGGCCACGGGTCAGGACAAGGTCAAGAAGGGGTTCGATCCGTTGGCTCCCGGATTCCGTCACGTGCCTTTCAAAGATCCGGACAGCCTGGTCGAGGCGATCCGCGACGAGACGTGCGCGATCCTCGTCGAACCGATCCAGGGAGAAGGGGGCATCGTCTGCCCCGCGGAGGATTACCTGCCTTTCCTGCGTTCTGTTTGTGACGAGCGGGAGCTCCTGCTCGTTTTCGACGAAGTGCAGGTGGGCATCGGCCGGACGGGTACCCTGTTTGCCCACGAGTCCTTTGGTGTCGTGCCGGACGTCATGACCCTGGCCAAAGGGCTCGGCGGAGGCGTGGCGATCGGTGCCGCGGTGGCCTCGGAGCGAGTCGCCGCCGGGTTTGTACCCGGAACGCATGCTTCCACGTTCGGGGGAAATCCCCTGGCGACTGCCGCCGGCCTTTCGGTTCTGGAGACCATCCTCGAGGAGGAGGTCCTGGAGAATTGCCGCGAAGTGGGCGGTCATCTCCGGGAGGGCCTAGAGAGGGTCGCATCTCGGCATCCCGAGCTGGTCCGGGAAGTCAGGGGAAGGGGGCTTCTGCAGGCCATGGAGCTTACAGTTGCAGGGGGACCGATCGTGGAGGCGTGCATGGGCCGGGGCCTGCTCATCAACTGCACCGCGAACACCGTCCTGCGTTTCCTCCCGCCCCTGATCGTCACAAAGGCGCAGGTGGACGAGATGCTGGATACCCTGGAGAGCGTCCTGGCCACGACATCTGTTGATGGAGGGGAAGGGGCATGACAAAGCATTTTCTCACCCTTGCCGATATGAGCCCGGCAGACCTCGGACGGCACCTGAAACGGGCGATCAAGCTGAAGGCGGACACTCTCGCCGGCAAGAGGAACAAGTCCCTGGAGGGTAAGATCCTCGGGCTGGTCTTCGAGAAACCCTCGCTGCGAACACGGGTCACCTTTGAGGTGGGCATGCGCCAGCTCGGGGGGGATTCGATTTACCTGAGCGCGCAGGAAGTACAGCTGGGCGTAAGGGAGTCGGTAGCGGATGTAGCTCGAAACCTGGAACGATGGGTCGACGGCATCGTGTTACGAACCTTCCGTCACGAGGTGGCCGAGGAGCTGGCACGCAACTCTTCGATACCTGTGATCAATGGGCTGACCGATCTGGTTCATCCCTGCCAGGTGTTCTCGGATATGCTGACCGTGCTCGAGAAGCGAGGGCGACTCAAGGGGGTGCGGGTCGGCTATGTAGGGGACGGCAACAACCTCGCCAACTCGTGGCTGCTCGGAGCAGCCATGCTTGGGATGGAGTTGACCGTTGCCTGCCCAAAGGGGTACGAGCCGGATCGGAGCGTGCTGCGTGACGCAAAGAAGAGGGCCAAGGAAACCGGTGCGAAGATCACCATTGCCCACTCGCCGGAGAAGGCCGCTCGGAACGCGGACGTTCTCTACACCGATGTCTGGACCTCCATGGGCAAGGAGAAGGAAGGGGCCCGGCGCAGAGTCGCGTTCAAGGGCTTTCAGGTGAACGGGGCTCTCGTGGCGGCTGCCAAGAAGGACGTGCTGGTCATGCACTGCCTGCCTGCCCACCGAGGGGAAGAAATCACCGACGAAGTGCTGGACGGTCCGAATTCGATCGTCTTCGATCAGGCGGAGAACCGGCTTCACGCGCAGAAGGTCCTGCTCGAGGCCCTGCTGGGTGGCCGAAAGAAGAAGAAAGCGACGAGAGGGAAATGATGAAAAAGGCGGTTCTGGCCTATTCCGGAGGATTGGATACCTCGGTCATCCTGAAGTGGATCAAGGAGACCCATGGGTGTGAAGTGATCGCTTACGTGGCGGACCTCGGCCAGCGCGAGGATCTGGAAGAGATTCGGACCCGGGCTCAGGAGACGGGTGCGAGCCGGGTGGTTGTCGAGGACGTGCGGGAGGAGTTTGTCAAGGAGTACGTCTTCCCTGCCTTGCGCGCGAATGCGGTCTACGAGGGGACTTATCTGATGGGGACCAGCCTGGCCAGGCCCCTGATCGCGCGCCGTCAGCTGGCTGCCGCACATCAGGAAGGGGCCGAGGCAGTCGCCCACGGAGCCACGGGAAAGGGCAACGACCAGGTGAGATTCGAGCTCACCTACCTGGCCCTGGACCCGGGGATCAAGGTGATCGCCCCGTGGCGTGAATGGGACTTCCGGTCACGAAACGACCTGATCAACTATGCCCGGGACAAGGGCATCAAGATCACCGTCACGGCGGAGAAGCCTTACAGCGTGGATGCGAATCTTCTCCATACCAGCTACGAGGGCGGCGTGCTCGAGGACCCGTGGGCCGAGGCCCCGGCAGACATGTTCCTCACGACCGTGTCCCCGGAGCAGGCACCGGACCGTCCTCTGGTGATGGAGATCGATTTCGAAAAGGGCAATCCGGTCGCCGTGGACGGAGAGTCGATGTCGCCGGCGAGCCTGCTCGAGCATATGAACCAGGTCGGAGGTGAGAACGGGATCGGCAGGGTGGACATGGTGGAGAACCGTTTCGTGGGGATGAAATCCCGTGGGGTCTACGAGACGCCGGGCGGAACGATCCTGCACGTGGCCCACCGGGCCCTGGAGTCGATCACCATGGACCGTGAAGTGATGTTCCTGCGGGACAGCCTCATCCCCGAGTATGCGCGCCTGATCTACAACGGGTTCTGGTTCTCGCCGGAAATGGAGATGCTGCAGGGGATGGTCGACCAGAGCCAGGAAGAGGTCAGCGGTAGGGTGCGCCTGAAGCTCTACAAGGGAAACGTCACGGTCATGGGCAGGCGGTCGGATCAGAGTATGTACCGCGAGGATTTTGCGACTTTCGAAGAGGACGAAGTCTACCGCCAGAAGGATGCCGAGGGCTTCATTCGTCTGCAGGCCTTGCGGTTGAGGATCCGGAACCTGGTACGGGGGTAAAGCGGCCCGAAGAGACTGGAAAGAGGGAGCCGTGAAAAAGAAACGAGCGAAGACGGGTCCGGGCAGCCGGCCGAACAAGGCCTGGGCAGGTCGGTTCCAGGAGGAGACCGCGCCTATGGTGGAACGGTTCACCGAGTCGGTCTCCTTTGATCAGAGGCTGTACCGGGAGGATATCCTCGGGAGCATCGCCCACGTAAGGATGCTTGCCCGGCAGGAGATTCTCGCGGCAAAGGACGCGAAGCGGATCGAGAAGGGGCTAAGGGAGATCGCCGGGGAGATCGAGGCCGGGCGGTTCCGATTCTCTTCGAAACGCGAAGACGTCCACATGAATATCGAGGCCCGGCTCATCGAGAAGATCGGTGATGTGGGAGGGAAGCTCCACACCGGCCGCAGCCGGAACGATCAGGTGGCCCTCGACGTGCGTTTGTATCTTCGGGAGGTCATCGATGAAATTCGAGGGCAGCTCCTTCGGCTGCAGGAGGTCGTCCTCGAACGTGCAGAGGAGACGGTGGACGTTCTGCTGCCCGGATACACCCATCTCCAGAAGGCGCAGCCCGTGCGGTTGGCCCATCACCTGCTGGCCTACTACCAGATGTTCTCTCGCGACGGCGAGCGTCTGTCTCAGCTGCGGGAACGCGTGGACGTGATGCCGCTGGGGGCCGGCGCGATCGCGGGCTCCGGCTATCCGGTGGATCCCGGCTTCGTGGCGGAGCTGCTGGGGTTCTCCCGGGTGGCGCCCAACAGCATGGACGCAGTCAGCGACAGGGATTTTGCAGTCGAGTTCTGCTCCGCAGCGTCCTTGATCCTGCTCCACTTGAGCCGATGGTCGGAGGAACTGATCCTTTGGTCCTCCGAGGCCTTCGGTTTCATTGAGTTGGCCGACGCCTACTGCACCGGCTCGAGTATGATGCCGCAGAAGAAGAATCCGGATGTGCTCGAGCTGATCAGGGGAAAGGCAGGCAGCGTCTACGGCGACCTCCAGGCCCTTCTCGTTCTGATGAAAGGTCTCCCCCTGACCTATCAACGGGACATGCAGGAGGACAAGGTGCCCCTGTTTCATGCGGTGGACACCGTGAGGGGATGTGTTTCGGTTTTTGCCGCGTTGCTGGAAACGGTTCGTTTTCAAGCGGATCGGATGCAAAGGGAGGCGGAACAGGGATTCCTGAATGCCACGGACCTGGCCGACTATCTTGTCCGGAAGGGAATGCCCTTTCGTCAGGCCCATGGGGTCGCCGGGCGGGCGGTTCGCTACTGCCTGGACAAGGACAAGCGGCTGGAGGACCTGACGCGCCCCGAATGGAGGGCACTTGCTCCTGAGGTGGATCCGGGTGTGCAAAGGATCTTGGGTTTGCAGCAGGTTGTCGAGGCCCGAAACATCCCCGGAGGCACCGCGCGAAGCCAGGTCCGGAAGCAGCTTCGCCAGGCCCGGGGAGAGGTCAAGAAGAGGTGGGTGCGACTTGAAAAAGACGAAGCAAAGAGCTCAGTCAGCGTGTAGTGATTCGCTACGGGTCAAAGGTCAGGGATCAGGGGTCAGGGATCAGGGATCAGGCCGTCGCTCCATCCGGACCGGTGCGCGGTGTGCGATCGCTTTCTGGATCGTAGCCGCCATCCTCTTTCTTCTTTCGGCCTGTGGGGTGAAGGGGCCGCCTCAGCCGCGAGAGCTCGTGGTTCCGGAACCGGTGAAGGATGTGGCCGTTACGGTCCTTCCTGAAGGGATCAGGATCACCTTTACCCTGCCGTCGAAGAACCTAGATGGGTCTTCCCTGGAGATGATCGGTGGGTACCGCATCCTCCGGGAGGGGCCGGACGGGAAAGACGTACGAGAGGATCTCCGTTTTTCCGTCTCCGAGATGAGACAAAGGGTGGGCAAGTCTGTGGCCTTTCTGGACCAGCCCCCTTCGATGACGGGCACCTACCGCTACTGCGTCGTTGCTTTCGATGCTTACGGAACCTATCCCGGCAAACGCCGGACGGCGGAGTTCTGCTGGGAGGGCACACTTTCCGGCAAAGGAAACGAGTGAGATGCATCATTTTTCCTATCGGGACGGGAGGCTTTTCGCGGAGGAGATCCCCCTGGAGGAGATCGCGCGGGAGGTCGGCACCCCGTTCTACTGCTACAGCTACGCGACCCTGGAGAGACACTACCAGGCCTTTGAGGCCTCCCTGGGAAACGTACCGCACCTGATCTGTTTTTCCGTGAAGTCGAACTCCAACCTGGCGGTTCTGAACGTCTTCCTGAAACAGGGGGCCGGGCTGGACGTCGTTTCCGGCGGGGAGCTCTTCAGGGCCCTGAAGGCCGGGGCAGACCCAAGGAAGATCGTTTTCGCAGGTGTGGGCAAGACGGTCCGGGAGATGGAAGAGGCCCTGAGGGCGGAGATCCTGCTGTTCAACGTGGAGTCGGAACAGGAGCTTCTTGCCCTGGACCGGGTCGCAGGGCAGGGAGGCATGAAGGCGCCCGTGGCCCTGCGGGTCAATCCGGACATCAATCCGCAGACCCACCCCTACATTTCGACCGGCCTGAAGCAGAACAAGTTCGGTATTCCCTTCGACACATCGCTCGAAGTCTACAGACAGGCAAAGGAGCTCAAGTATATCGAACCGATCGGGGTCCATTGCCACATCGGCAGCCAGATCCTCGAGATCCAACCCTTTGTGGACACCCTGGGGCGAATCAAGGAGCTCGTGCAAAGGTTGCGGGAAGAGTCGATCGCCATCCAATACCTCGACCTGGGTGGGGGCCTGGGTATCGCTTATGAGGATGAGGCCGCCCCTGCCCCGAGCGACTACGTGGACGCTTTGCTTCAGGAACTGGGTGGGCTGGACTGCACTCTGATCTTCGAACCGGGCCGCGTCCTCGTAGGCAATGCGGGCATCCTGGTCACCCGTGTGCTCTACATGAAGCGGGGGCCCGAGAAGAATTTCATCGTGGTGGATGCGGGGATGAACGACTGTATTCGGCCGAGCCTGTACGGTGCTTACCAGGCGGTCTGGCCGGCGGTTCAGCGGGAGGGAGAGAAGATCACCGGCGACGTGGTGGGTCCCATCTGCGAAAGCGGGGACTTCCTGGCCAAGGATCGACTCCTGCCGCCCCTGGAGCCCGGTGACCTGGTGGCCGTGATGAGTGCCGGGGCCTACGGGTTCACCATGGCCTCCAACTACAACTCCAGGCCACGTCCGCCGGAGGTTCTGGTCCGGGGGGCCGAACAGTGGGTTGTACGCCGGCGAGAAACGTACGAAGATATCGTCCAGGGAGAATCCGTTCCCGAGCCCCTGTCCGGGGCAGACCCCGTTCCTTGAGAGGTAGTCGTGCCGGGAATTCCCTTCTCCAAGCTCAGCGGTTCAGGCAATGATTTCATCCTGATCGACAACCGTCGGGGTGTCGTTTCAACGGAGGATCTTCCCGGGCTTGCCCGCGCGCTCTGCCGCCGGAAGTTTGCCGTGGGCGCCGACGGCCTGGTCGCCATCGAGGATACCGATACGGCGGATTTCCGCTGGCAGTTCTTCAACGCGGACGGGAGCTCCGCAGAGATGTGCGGGAATGCGGGGAGATGCGCGGCCCGGTTTGCACTGGAAAAAGGGATCGCGGGAACGCGGCACTCTTTCGCGACCCTCGCCGGCACCATACGTGCAGAGGTGAGTGACAGACGGGTGAAGCTGGAGATGGTCCTGCCGACGGACCTTCGCCCGGAGGTGGAGATCCCCCTGTCGGCGGGTACACGTCGGGGCGCCTCGATCAACACCGGGGTCCCTCACCTCGTCCTTGCGGAGGAGGACCTCGATGCCGTGGATGTGACGGCCCTGGGCCGTGAGATTCGCAACCACTCCCTGTTCTCCCCTGCCGGAACGAATGTGAATTTCATTTCGAAGACCGGGGAGTCGGCCGTCTCCGTCAGAACCTACGAACGGGGTGTCGAGGATGAGACGCTGGCCTGCGGCACGGGCGCTGTAGCCGGTGCGCTCATAGGAGCCTGCTGGTGGGGGCTTGCCTCGCCCATTTCTGTTCGAACAAGGGGAGGGGAGATCCTCATCATCTACTTCTCACGGCAGGGGGATCGTTTCGAGGAGGTCTTTCTCGAAGGCGATACCTTGTGGGTCTACGATGCCCATTGCGTGGACGAAGTGGAGTGAGGCAAAAGAGGACGAAACCGGAGGATTAGGATTATGGCGACAAGAGTATTGGTCAACGCGGGTGCAGGCAAGATGGGAAGGAGGGTGCTGACTCTCCTGCTCGAAGACCCGGACCTCGAGCTCGTCGGAGTGCGTGAGGTGGCAGGAAACCCTGCCGTGGGGCAGGATGCGGGCCAGCTCGTGGGCAAGCAGGATCTGGGCATATCGGTCCTTGCCGTGGGGGAGGCGCTTCCGGAAGCGGTGGACGTAGTGATCGATTTCAGTGCGCCGGCGGCGACCCTCGATCTGGCGGAGGTTTTGGGCAGAGAGAAGATCTCGCTGGTGAGCGGGACCACGGGCTTTACCGAGCCGGAACTGGAGAAGCTTTCGGAGTGCATGAAGGCAGTCCCCTTCGTTCTGGCCCCGAACATGAGCGTGGGCGTCAATGTCCTGTTCAAGCTTGCCCACGATGTGACGCAGATCCTTGGGGAGAGCTTCGATGTGGAGATCGTGGAAACCCATCATCGTTTCAAGGCGGATGCACCGAGCGGAACCGCCCTGCGTCTGGGCGAGGAGATAGCACGAGCCAGGGAGGTTGCGCTGAGCGAGAAGGCCTGTTACGGAAGGGAAGGGCGGTGCGGTGCCCGAACCGGAGGCGAGGTGGGAATCCTGGCGGTTCGTGCAGGGGACGTGGTGGGTGAGCACACGGTGATTTACGGGGGGATGGGCGAACGCATCGAGCTCGTGCACAAGGCGCATACGCGAGACAATTTCGCCATGGGGGCGTTGCGGGCCGCCAAGTGGGTCATGGGTCAACCTGCAGGCAGGTACGACATGATGGATGTCCTCGGGCTTCGATAGCCCGCGTGTTGCGCAAAGCCATCCTTCGCCCTCGCGACGAAGTTGCGTGCAAGATACGGGCGAGTCGAAAGCCGGATCGGGATGCCCGCAAAGAATCGATCAGGGGCGTCCGGAACAAAGGAGCGTGCCGATGAACCAGAGGGCGAGACAGCGGGCGCGGGCAATCGCCAGGATGCTGATTCCGGAAGACTACGAGCGACTCCAGAGCGTCAAGATCAATGACCTGGGGTTCGGGTACGACCCTTTCGGCCTGGAGATCGAATCGGCCATGCTGGCTTATGCAGTGGCCAAGTTCGTGTATAAGAACTGGTTTCGTGTCGAGAGCCACGGAGTGGAGAACGTACCCCTGAAGGGCCCTGTCCTGATCACTCCGAATCACAGCGGCGTGCTTCCCTTCGACGGGGCCATGCTTGCTGTGGACCTGACCAAGAACATGGAGACGCCGCGGGTCATGCGGGCCGTGGTCGACAACTTTGCAGGCTTCCTTCCTTTCGTCAACACCCTCTTCTACCGCTGGGGGCAGATTATCGGGGCCAGGCGGAACTTCGAGGAGCTCCTCCGGCAGGGGGAGTTGGTCACCGTGTTTCCAGAAGGGCACAAGGGAACGGGGAAGCCTTACAAGGAACGGTACAAACTGACCCGGTTCAACGTGGGGTTCATGGAGTTGAGCCTGCTCAACAAGACGCCGATCGTGCCGACAGCCGTGATCGGCGCAGAGGAGCAGTATCCCTACATGATCGACCTGAAGCCGCTGGCAAAGCTGCTGAACTTCCCTTACATGCCGGTCACGCCCCTGATGCTCTTCCTCGGTCCTTTGGGGCTGGTTCCGCTGCCGACAAAGTACATCATTTACTACGGGAAACCCTTGCACTTCTACCGTGACTATCCGCCTGAGACGGTCAAGGACCCGGAGACGATCTACGGGTTGGTCGATACGGTCAAGACGCGAGTTCAGGACCTGATCGACCAGGGACTTCGTGACCGGAAAGGGGTGTTCGGCTTCCCCCTGACGCCTCTGAAGGCGCTGCTGGGCGGGGCAAAGAAAGAAGACCTTTCCGAGGAGCGAAAACAGATAAAGGAGAAGGCAGGGGCCTGAAGGCTCGCCTCTTGTCCGTGGTTGATAACCTCTGCCGGAGGGAACGGGATGGTCAAGAAGAAGAAGAAAGGGACGGCGAAGACGAAGAAGGTCGCGGTCAGAAAAAAAGAGGGTCCGAAAACAAAGAAGGCCAAGCCGACCAACCGCAAGAAGAACGTGCTGATTACCGGGGTGACCGGCACGGTGGGAAGCCGGCTGGCCGAGGCCCTGTACTACGACAAGAACGTGGGGGTGATCATCGGCGTGGCCCTTGGGGCAAAACCGTACTATTTCAACCAGTTCGATACGAACCGCTTCCGCTACAAGAATCTGAACATCCTGAAGAAGAGGGATCTGACGAATCTTTTCCTGGCGAGCGACTTCAAGGAGGCGAAGATCAACACCGTGGTTCATCTCGCTTTTCTGAACCGGGTCGTATCCGCTTCCAAGGACAAGAAGTCCTTCAACACCCTCAACGTGGAAGGGACTCGCGACCTGCTGGAGAAATGCGTCGAGAGCGGAAGCGTGACGAAGTTCATCTTCAAATCGAGCGACGTGGTCTACAAGATCCGTCCCCACAACCCGATCTATCTGGACGAGAACTCGGACTTGAACTTCGACACGGATGTGGACCCCTGGATCAAGGACCGCGTGGACGCGGACATGATCTGCCAGTCGAAGCTCGACAACCGAAAGGTCAACATCGTCATCCTCCGCTTCTCGAATATCATCGGGCGGATGGTCAGCAGCCAGATGAACGCCTTCTTCGACTCACCCCTGAACTTCAGGGCCCTTGGATTCAATCCGCTCATCAACCTCATCCATATGGAGGACGTGATCCAGGCGATTCATCTGGCCATCAAGAAACCCGTAAAGGGGATCTTCAACATTGCAGGAGCCGACACGGCCCCGATCTCAACGTTTGCGGAAATCAACCGGTCCCGGATGGTTCCTCTGCCGGAACCCCTGCTCGGGCCTTCCAACGCCATGCTGCGAATGATGGGGTTGACCCGCTATTACTACTCCGTGGATGCGGACCGGCTGAAGTACAGCGTACTGCTCGACACCATGAAGGCACAGAAGACGCTGGGGTTTCGACCGCGGAGTCACGTGTATTTCGAGCAGGGCGTCGCGTAAGCCCCTCTAGGCGGTGGGCAGGGGGCGGCCGTTGTGGGTCGGGCTGCTGAAGTCCAGGAAGTCCACAGAGGTTTCCGAAACGGAAAGGGCGAGTTCCCTTCGGTATCCCTCGGCGTCCCCGCCGATCTGAAGGGGCACGGTCTCCGAAAAGGTGAAGTGCACCTTCTCCACGAGAAAATCCAAGAAATTCGGGCTCTTGTAGGTTCCCTGCCAGATGGAGGGCACGTGGGTGAGTAGCTCCGTCACGCCGGCCTTCATCACCCGGACCTGCATGAAGCCGGGCATCTTCATTGCGTCCGGGAAGGCCTTGAGCCCGTATCCGTAATAGGGGGTCGTCGCCGCTCCGATGGCGTGGATAGGTCCCTCGTAGAAGACCTCCCCTGGCGCGCAGGCCACGGCCTCCAGGGTTCCATCCGACCCGATTCGATACACCTCCTGCCCCAGGCTTCGAACCGTTGCAACGGCCCGCTTACGAGTGAGCAAGACCTTCGGGATCGTTCGGAAAAGGATGGCGGCAAAGTATCCGATCAGGTTCTGGAGCATGCGGGCTAGCAGGCGCGGCCTGCACCGTTCCTTGAGCCAGACATAATCGTTCAGAATCTGGGCGTCCCAGCCCAGACCGCAGAACGTGAAGCACCGGTCCTCGGATTCGATCAGGTGAATGCGCTGAGTCTGAAACTCGGCGCCCTGCGCGAGTTGTCTGACGGGCTGCAGGCCTCTCTTGCTGCCCAGGATCGGTGCGAGACTGTTGCCCGTGCCCAGCTTGAGGACGCCCAGTTCCGGCAGGGCCGGCTGCGGCAACCCTTCCGGCCCAGGCTGCCCCTTCTCGTGGGTTCGGTTGTTCCTTTGCTCCAGGTGCTGTTTTGCCGCGCTCAGGATATGAACGAGCGTGCCGTCCCCGCCGCCACAGATGATCCTTCGATAGCCCCGATCGAGCACCTCTTTGATGATCTGGTAGCCCTCTTCCTTGGTCCGGCTGGTGTAAAGAGCGATACGGGGGGCGGCGCGCCTGGCGGACCGCACCAGGCTGCGGCTTACCCGGTGGGCGTTCCGGTTCAGGATGACGGCGAATTCCTTCGGGGTATTCCGATCCATTGCGCGACATCATAGATCCAAGGAAGAATGTTTACAAGGCCGGCCCGAGGGAATATAAGAATCCGGACGGTACGGTTGGATTCAGAGTAGACCTTGGACCGCAAGCGATCTGTCAGGAGGTGCAGGTATGGGTTCCTTTCCCGGCTGGAATCTGACGCTCGGCCAGAGATTGAAGGCCACGGGCCTGACTTCCCTGTTTCATCTGGCAAGGCAGGCGAGGGGGAGGCGTGGGGCTGTACCCGAGGCGGGCGAATTTCACCACATCCACACGGACAGCCACTACTGGAACGAGAGCTACTACTTCAACTTCACCGATCCTTCGAACGAGATCGGAGGGTTCACCCGCATCGGCATGGTCCCGAACCAGCAGCATGCGATCGGCATCCTCTATCTCTTTCTCAAGGACGGCGGTATTCTCGCCCTCGTCCAGTCAGATCCGATCACGGCCAGCCGGGACGATGTTTCGGCAGGGTTGCTCCGGTACGAGCGGGTTCGACCCCTCTGGGAGTGGAGGATTCTGTTCGAGGGGAACATGTTGTATCTGCCAGATCCGCGCGAGCACTTCCACCTTGCCACCGAGGGCCGGGCCGGTTCGGATCCGGGCTCTCTGACCTTCAAGGAAGTGTCCCTGGATATCGTCTTCAGGGGGTGGTCTCCGTGTCACGATTTCAAAGAGGCGGATGCCTCCTTCATTGCCGAGCGCCTCGCGGAACGCGGTTCTCGATGGAAGGACCTGGCCTCGATCACCAAGGTCGCATCCGAGCACTACGAGCAGGTGGGAGCCTGGACAGGAGAGATCCGGGTGGACGGAGAGAAGATCGGGATCCAGGGCAGCGGTCATCGGGATCATAGCTGGGGGGAGCGTGACTGGAAGGCGCCCGAGCGCTGGACCTGGCTGACCGCCCAGTTCGGCGAGGACCTGGGGTTCAACTTGAGCCGCGTCTTGATCAAGAGCGTGGACCTGTTCAACGGATATGTCTGCCGGTCCGGACGGAACATCCCTCTCAGACGGGCCTGGCTCGATACGGATTTCGAGGAAGACGGGATCACCCAGAAGGCGGTCCGGCTGCTGCTTCAGGACAAGACAGGTTGGGAGGCCGAGGTGGAGGGCGTGCCGCGGACGGTCGTGCCCCTGGTCCTGCAGGAAGGATCCCACCGGACCGTGGTCAACGAGGCCTTTACCCTCTACCGCTGGCAAGGAAGAAAGGGGTACGGGATTTCCGAGTACCTGCACCAACTTGGACCTTGAAGGGGAGGCCCGTGAAGGGTCCCGACCGCCCCCTCACACCTTGAAAATGGGTCGTATTTCAGGTAAACTCGGTGATTCCCGCTCTTCGCGTTTTTTTGGCCCCTATGGCCTGGAATTCCGAAACCGGATGGATACCCTCCCAGTCTTTGCCCGTGGAGAAACGAGATGAAATATGAGATCCGATTGTCAGGGGATGAAGTTCGACTCATGCAGGAGGTCAAGGCGCGCTCCGGAGTGGATCTCGCGCGATGCTACCAGTGCGGGGAGTGCACCGCCGGCTGCCCCATGACGCCGGAGATGGACGCGGGCCCGACCAAAACGTTGCGGCTCATCCAGCTCGGAATGGAGAAGGCTCTGTTCGACCTGAACACCCCCTGGCTCTGTGCCTCTTGTGAAACCTGCACGGCCCGTTGTCCGAACGACATCGACATCGCCCTGGTGATGGACATTGTACGGCAGATGGCCCGCCTGAAGGGCAAGAAGCTCCCGATCAAGGAGCCCCGGGTGTTTCAGGATGTGTTTCTCAAATCCGTGGAGAATCACGGAAGACTCTATGAGCCCGGAATGATTGCCTTCTACAATCTGCACAGCGGCGACCTCTTTCATGATGTGGCTCTGGGCCCGAAGATGCTCCTCAAGGGGAAGCTGCCCCTGCTGCCGCACACTTCCAAGAACCGCGAGAAGCTGCGCGAGATCTTCAGAAAGGCCGAGGCCTTCGAGAAGGAGGCGGGAAAGAAGGCGAGCCAGGAAGGGCACGACGAGTCAGGTCACTGACCCGGCATTCGGAACATAAGCAGCCATTCGGCTACCCGGTTTGATTCAGAAAAAGGATGGAAGATAACCCGATGACATACGCCTACTACCCCGGATGTTCGTTGAAGGGAACCGCGATCGACTACCACACTTCGGCCATGGCCCTTGCCGAGCGCCTTGGAATCGAGCTGAAGGAAATGGAAGACTGGGTCTGCTGCGGAGCCTCGCCGATCCACCAGCGGAATCCGGCCCTCGCTTCCGGCGTGGCCAACCTTCTTCTCTCCCTTTCCGAGGGCATCAGCAATGATGTGGCGGTCCTCTGCGCTGCCTGTTACCACAACATGAAGAAGGCCGAAGTGGAGATGCGCGAGCACGGAGAGAAGCGAAACGAGGTGGAGGAGATTTCCGGAATCCCCTTCAACCCGGAAGTGCGCACCCGGCATTTCCTGGAAATCCTCGAGAAAGACTACGGGCTGAACGCCCTCAAGGAAAAGGTCGTCAAGCCCCTGAGTGAGCTCAAGGTGGCCTGCTACTACGGTTGCCTCCTTTCCCGGCCGGCGGAGATCGCCTTTGACGATCCGGAACAGCCCATGATCATGGAACGGGTCCTCGAAGCTGCCGGGGCGGAAACCGTTTCCTGG
>JANQFG010000155.1 GCA_028277985.1 bacterium
AGACGTTCACCGCATACTCGACCGAGGCAGCAATGATTTCACCCTTGTCGGAGAAATAGTGATGGAGCAGACCGGGATTGCACCCTGCGGCATCCGCGATCTCTCGGATGGTAGCCTTGGCGAGTCCCTTGGCCGAGAGGATCTTCAGAAAGGCCTGGATGATCTCAATCCTCCTGATACTACCTATGCTCTCCACCTGCTTCCCCCATCCATTCTATGTTTTTGCAGCACGGTCCCAACAAGAATCCAACAATTTGGACGATTCGTGGAATTATTGGTCATTTGACTAATTATGGATATCACCGGCAAACCCTCCTTGTCAAGGCTTTTTTTTGAGCAGATCCGCTCCGCTGCCTGTTGACAGAGGATCACCCTGTTGCCTATTCTTTTGTCGCCTATAACCCAGTTCCCAACCGTTTGGCACAATCCCGCGCAGAACCAGGAAGGAAAGGAGAGTCTGAATGGACCCGATCAAGCTCGACCGCAGACAGTTTCTCCAGATCTCTGGTGCATCCGCCCTGATGTTGTCCATGCATTCCCTGGGGTTCCTCGGAGGCAAGGCGGAAGCAACCGAAAAGGTGATTCGGGAGTGGGACTACAGCAAGTGGGAAGATCTCCATCGCAAGGAGTGGACCTGGGACAAGGTGACCTGGGGAACGCACCTGGTGGATTGCTACCCGGGCAACTGTCTGTGGAGGGTCTACACGAAGGACGGCGTCGTTTTCCGGGAGGAGCAGGCGGCCAAGTATCCGGTGGTAGACCCGACAGGACCGGACTTCAACCCCCGGGGCTGCCAGAAGGGTGCCTTCTACAGCCATATGATGTACAACCCGGACCGACTCAAGTACCCCATGAAGCGCGTGGGCGAGCGCGGCAGCGGCAAATGGAAACGCGTGAGTTGGGATGAGTGCCTCTCGGACATCGCCTCCGGGATCCTGGACGGCATGGAAGAGCAGGGTCCGGAGTCGATGGTGTTCGAGATGGGCCCCGGGAATGGTGGATACCTGAACATATTCGCTGCCATGGCGCGCCTGACCCAGCAGATCGGGGCCACCAACCTTGATCTGGACTCCACGATCGGGGACTTCAACCGCGGGATCTACGAGAGCGTCGGCAAATTCATGTTCATGGACTCGGTGGATGGCTGGTTCTTCGGCAAGCTGCTCCTGATCTGGCACATGAACCCAGTCTATACGCGGATCCCTTCGTATCACTTTATTGCCTCTTCCCGCTACAACGGTGCCGAGGTGGTAACCATTGCCCCGGACTACTCGCCAAGCGCCATGCATGCGGACGAGTGGGTACCCGTCGAGCCGGGCGGGGACGCGGCCCTGGGTCTGGCAATCTGCCAGGTTCTGATCGAAGAGAAGAAGATCGACCTGCCCTTCGTCAAGGAGCAAACCGATCTGCCGTTACTGGTGCGCAAGGACACAGGGCGGTTCCTGCGGGTTTCGGAAGTGGAGAAGAAGGGTCGTGACGATCAGTTCTTCTTCTGGGACGAGGCGGCGGGCAAGGCAGTGAAGGCGCCGCTCGAGACCCTGAAGCTGCCTGTGGACCCTGCTCTCGAAGGCACTTTCACGGTGACTCTGCTCGACGGTAAGCAGGTGGAAGTGGAGCCCTCCTTTCAGATCCTCAAGGAACAGCTCAACAAGGACTACACGCCGGAGTTGGCCTCTCAACAGTGTGCGACCCACCCGGACACGATCCGCAGGCTCGCGGACAGGTGTGCCCGCGCAGGAGGGCACATCCAGATTCTGGTCGGCTGGAACTCTCCCAAGTACTACCACGGGGATCTGATCGAGCGGGCCATGTGCCTTCTCCTCGCCCTCACCGGAAGTTACGGGAAGAAGGGAAGCGGAATCCGCGGCTGGAACGAGTCACTGTTCGAAGGGGCCCTGTTTCAGGCTAACAAACCGGACCGGGGCTGGCTCGGTGCCACGATCCGCATGGCCCGGGGCAAGCGGCTTCTCAATCAGTTGAAGGCGGAAGATCCGACGTTGACGGATGAGATGCTGTCCGTGAAACTCGAGCGCCTGCGGAACCGCAAACAGTTCAGCCATGTCCCCCCCGCCTTCCTCTACTACTTCCACTCGGGCTACAAGGATGCCTGGGAAAAGAGGGAATGGCACTGCCCCTCCATGAAGCGCGAATTCTCGGAGTACA
>JANQFG010000195.1 GCA_028277985.1 bacterium
CCGTCACTTCCTCGATAGATGGGGGCCTGATCTTCTCAATGCGGCGTACTCGTTTAAGCCACAGAGCACTGTGGGTAATGTCACTAACTTTGGGCTCCGCCGGATCTACAATGATCTCCGTCACCTGGGAAGGGTACGCCCGGCGGCGCAAGTCCACGACTCCCTGCTTAACGAACACGAGTGGGGCAGCGTCGACGAGCTAGCCGAGCAAATCCTTCGTGTTGACAGACACCTGACTAGTGTATGCCACTACCATGGGGATGACTTTATCCTGCGAAGGGAGTGGAAGATCGGGCAGGCTTGGGGGGAGGGTGGGATGACTGAGCTAGCGTGGAGTACCCCAGACGAGTTGGTGGAGGCCCTCAAGAGGTGGCTCGACAGCTAGATGACTTCATCCAAGGTTACCTCCAGTACACCAAAAACAGCGAGAGCCCCACCACCTATCACCTATGGTCCGCTATCGGCTGCATCTCCGCAGCTCTCGAGCGCCGCGTCTCGATGCAGTGGGGCCATACTCGGGTGTTCCCCAACCAGTATATTTGTCTGATAGGACCAAGCGGCGCCCGTAAGGGTGAGCCTATAGTCATCGCCCAGGAGATGGTGGAGGCAGTCGGCGTCAGCCTCGTCGCCGAGGCTATCACCAAGCAGGCCTTGATTCGTCGCATCAAGGAGTCGCTAAGCCACTTCGATGATGGGAAGATGCAGTCTCAGTGCGCCGTCAGCGTTGTGTCAGAGGAGTTTGCTACTTTCTTGGGTGACAACGACGCGGGATTCCTAGCCGACTTGACGAACTGGTACGACAGTCGGGGCTCCTGGACCTATGATACGAAGCATAGCGGAACCGACGAAATCGTAGGTGTGTGCGTCAACATCCTGGCCTCAATGGCCCCCGATTGGATACCCCTCTGTATACCACAGGTAGCGATCGGGGGAGGGTTCACGAGTCGAATCTTGTTCGTCGTAGAGCATAGGAAGGGGAAGACTATCAGCGACCCCAACCTTTATAGCATTGACCAGAAGCTAGGAGAGGCCCTTAAGCGCGACCTGGAGAGGATTAAGAAGCTAGTAGGGGAGATAGCCTTCGATCCCGAGGCGAAGGAGGCCTACAAGGCGTGGTATGAGAGGGAGGAGGTCCGCAACCAGAAAGGGCAACCAGCCCTCAAGGATCCACGCTTCGCCGGCTATGTAAACCGCCGCGCTACGCATATCAAAAAGATAGCGATGGCCTGCTCGGCTAGTCGGAGTGACGATCTCTTTGTGTTGGCGGCAGACTTTGATAGGGCCCGCCTATTTATGGAGTCGGCCGAGAAGAATATGGAGTCAGTCTTCGGGAAGATCGGTAGCTCCCCGCTCGTCGCCCAGACCCAGGAGATAATGGACTTTATCCGGCAGAAAAAGAGCGTCCCCAAATGGAAGGTAATGCAAGCCTTCTACCGGGATGTGGACGACAAGATGATGGATTCAATCGAGGCTACTCTTCGAGCCACCAAGCTAGTGAAGAAGACCATAGACTCGGCGGGCAACGTCGTCTATAAGTGGATGGCCTAGCTAGGGATTGATAGGCCCGAGGATGTCGTCGATAGGCATCGTCACCCTATCGCCAGGGCGGGCCGGCCCAACCCGAATTGGCGGGGCCGAGTAGGGACCATACACATCCTCCGAGGTGGTGTTGGCCAGCGTGGCGGCTCCACCAAAGAGGAAGGCCGCGTCACCCATCGGCCCCGCCACGATATTCGTCAGGCGCCCTGTAGCCCTTTTAGCCCGCAGCGCCTTATCGGCCAGGCGCTTCCCTCCATCGGTCATCATCAACCAACCTATCATTTGGTGCGAGACGAAGTCCCGCCCCACCTTCCCTAGCTTGAGAGGTCGGGGGACAGGGAACAGGGCCTTCCGAACTTCAGAGCCGTACTCAGCCGTTAGGAGTGTGGACATACCCGATAGCTGGGGGAGGACAGATGCCCGCTGGTCTAGCAACCTCAAAAGGTCCATCCTCTTGTCGTCAAGCACAATCTCCGCCCTACCACTATCAAGGAGACGCTTGATGACAGCGTTGGCCTTGCCACTCGATAGCACCCCCTGATGAGTCTCAACGGTCTCCGTCGCCACCTTGTGGATATGAGCGAAGACCCCCGCCTGAAGGGCTTGGCCTAGAGGGCTAGCCTTGCCGTTCGGCCCGAGGCTGTCTACCACATGCTGTAGTGTGACATTATCACCTTGGAGGATAGCCTCCACTGCTCGGTCGCCCATCGTAGCGGAGCGGTTGAGGATTCTCAGCACCCCATCCTTGCTCATCGCCTCGAAGGCGTTGGCATAGTTCCTCAGAGCTGACTCCTCCCGCTCGGTGACGAGGAGGCGCTTCTCAGGGAGGGGCATCTCATCTAGCTCAGTGTGAATCTTAGAGGGGTCAGCCATCAGCTTGTCAGTGTAGCCCCCCTGAATCTCCTCCCACTTCCCTGGTTGATCCTTCAGCATCGTGTGAAGGCCCGAGACCTTATCAGGGTCTCGGTAGTCCATCAAGGTAAAGCCGGCCTTCCTAGGCGTCCTCTGTAGTCCCCTATAAACCTCATGGAGCATCCACTTGCTGTGGAGGGTATCCATCTCCTCTTGCAGCCTAGCAGCCTTCCCCTGGGCCTTTCTAAAGCGGCTCTGCCCCGAGGCCCTAACCCGCTTCCCCGAGCGGTTGACTACCGTCGGGTTAGCCAGGGCCTCGTCGATCCCTACCACCCACTTCCTCGCTATATCGGCCACCCGAGGGTTGCGGCTGTCGAGGTGCCCCACCGCTAGGTCGCGGAAGCTCAATAGCGCCGTGTAGCCCTCAACGAAGTCCGGCCCGAGGGCGCCACCAGCCTGGAGTTGGGTGGGCATCTGCTGGAAGAGCTCCATAGCCGCCATCAACCTCCCGTCAGGGAAGGTACCCGGTATCTGCTCCGAGCCCAGCACATTCTGGATAGCAGCCCTCAGCGGGTCGTCCTCCTGTAGCCTAGCCCCACCCTCAAAGACGTGATTCATCAAGTTCTTGAAGGCTACTCTATCGGGCTGGGTTTCAGGATCACCTCGCTCGACCGCTTCCCTCGCTAGCCGCTTAAGATGGCTGAACTGTGGCAACTCCGCTAGTGCCTCGTCAATCTGCGTGGTATCCCACACAGCCCCCGGCACCACCGGGACTATGTCACCCCTCGCCAGCTCGTAGGTTAGCTGCTGGAGGGGGTTTAGATCATAAACAGCCTGCATCTCATCTGCTAGCTGGATGACATCATCTCTCGCGGTGGTGATGGCTATCTTCTTAGCATCAGCATAGGCTTCGATGCCCTCGATCGCTACCGAGGCGATATTAGTCCTATCACCCCTCGGAGGGGTCTCGAACGCCCCTTTGAGGTTCCGTTCCCACCTCGCGGCGGCCGATTCCATAGCAGCGGCGAGGTCAACTTCCTTCTCCGCTAGCCGCCCCATGATCTCGTCGTGCTCACCCTTTATGCGTAGGGCTACTCGTTGGCTCTCAGCAAGCCCCCTAGCCCGCACCGAAGGGATGACGTTCATAGCCTGCTGCCGTTGCGTTTGGTAGACGGGGTAGATATCAGCCGGAGAGATCAGCGGGATGTTATGCTCCCGAAAGCGGGCGTTGATATTCAGCAGGGCCTCGCTACCGAAGAGGCCGCCGCCCTCACCTCGAGCAGCCTCCAACCCCCTCCCAAGGACCCCCGGCTCGGTAGGGATGGCACCAGAGGCAATAGCCCCCCTTTTGGCAAGGTAGTCGAAGGGGAAGGCGAACACCACCGAGCCTGTCCCCTGCATTGCTGCCTGCCTCGCCGCGACTCCGCGGGGGCTAAGCTCGCTGCCGAACGCCCTCTCTATCTCCGACCCCGCGAGGAAGCCCAACCCCTCTACACCCCCGGCTATCAAGAGGCGCTTCATGACCCCTGCTCCAGGGTTGGCAACGGTGAGGCCGATATCCGTCGCCAGCCCAAGGATCTCCCCCGGGCCCGCTACGGCCCCCACCAAGTCGGCGACATCTCCTAGATTAGTCACCGTGTTGTTATCTAGCACCCTCGCCCGATCTTCTCCCACCAACTTAACAGCGATGGTGAAGTCCTCCTCTGAGCCCTGCGGCCCAGGCACAATCCACGCCCCGTCAATGTTCTCCTCCCCCAGGTGGCGAATCAGAGTGTTGACCTGTTCCTCCGCCAGGTTCTGGGTGCCGCGAGAGGCCGAGAGCCGCGCCATGAAGTCCTCGACGTCCGTCTCCCGTTCGACCCGCACTGGAGAGCCCTCGAAGGCCGAGATCTCCCGCTCGATCCGCTCGAACTCCTCAAGAGGGGCCCCTCGTCCGCCAGGCAAGTCGGAGCCAATGATAGGAGGAGCGCCAATCTCCGGCTCCTGCTGGAAGGGCCCTACCGTCCCAGAGGGCCTCCCAACGGGCGGCAGCTGCCCTTGACCCGGGACCAGCTCGGGGGGCTGCTCGTCTAGCAGTTCTTGAGGGACAAGCCGACCGTCGTTGAGGACTACAAACTTTTGGCCCATTAGAAGTTACCCTCCCTCACCCTCTTCCCTCGATCAATGTACTTCCTCACCCCAGGAATCCGGTCGAGGTCAGCCTCATCTATAACGGTGCCAGGCTGAAGGCCGTGCTCAAACCCCGATGCTTCTCCCTCACTAACAGGGGCAAAGGGATTAAGCGGTACGGGTGGTAGTCCCAGATCCTTGACCCGTCTGTTATACTGACGGGCTGCTACAGCCCACTCGGTGATAATAGCCTGCTTCCTTCTCTCAGGATCGCCGCTGTGCCACGACTTCGCCAGCCTCCGCCTTACTCCCTCGATGTGCCCCCTAGGTACGTTAGGATCAGGGTCGTACATCATAGCGATAGCTGCTGAGACCTCACCGAGGAGAGTCTCCTCAGCCCCTGCTGCCCGACTAGCCCGGTCTCCGACCGCCGTAGCTGTCTGCTCCCTCAGCCACTCCCCCACCGATGGAGAGGTAAGGCTGGCTACCGCAGCGAGCTGCTCCCGGAAGCTCTCCATCTGCACAATAGCGTTGCCAGTTAGCCCCTGGGGGGTATCCGTCTCCTCGAGGTGGGTCACCAAGTTATGCATATCCACAAGGGCTGCTTGCATATTAGGCATCTTGCGGTGCAGCTCTCGATCTTGGTGCTCCCTCTCAGCCTGCTTAGCTCCCCTCCGCTGCTCTAGCGTCTTCTGGTCAACATCCCCGACGTCAGCGGCGCCGAAGCCCTTGGCGAAGGTAATAGTCCCGTCGGGGCCCACCACTAGCCGCATAGCATCTGAGCCGCCTCCACCAAACGAGGACGCGAATGGACCACCCACTGTCACATCATGCTTCTTCTTCCCCGTCGCCCCATCGATGGCGATCAACTTCTCGAAGGGGACCGAC
>JANQFG010000206.1 GCA_028277985.1 bacterium
TCCGCATCCTCGACATGCGGCCTGAGGCCATGACCCCGGACCAGATGCGAAAGGAGATCGAATCCTTCAGGCCGGACCTGATCGGGATCAGCTCTCTGAGTCACGAAGCGGACACGCTCCACGACATCGCCCGGGTCGCGAAGGAACACAACAGGGATTGCCCGGTCCTGGCCGGCGGGCCCCATCCTTCCATGTTCTTCGACGAGGTTCTGAAGGACCGGAACGTGGATCACGTGATCGTGGGTGAAGGCGAAGAGACGATCACGGAATTTCTCCTCCTTTGCGAAAACGGTGGGCACCCGGCCGGAATCTCCGGGATCGCCTCCCGAACAGAAAGCGGCGACATTTCTCACCAACCCCGCCCTCCCCTGCAGAATCTCGATCTCCTTCCTTTTCCGGCCTGGGATCTGATCGATATCGACGCCTATGCCGGACGCCCCAATATGAACTCCATGCTGAAGGGCAAGAGGTATATGGCCGTTCTGACCTCCCGCGGCTGTCCCTACGGATGCGCATACTGCCACAACCTCTTCGGCAGAGGCTTTCGGTCTCGATCTCCGGAAAACGTGTTCAAAGAGATGGAAGCTCTCCGGAACGACTTCGGGGTGGACGAGTTTCATATCGTGGACGACATCTTCAACCTGGACAAGGACCGAGCCCACGCCATCTGCGATTTGATGATCAAGAATCGTCTGGGGGTGTCCTTCGCCTTTCCAAACGGTCTGCGGGGAGACCTGATGGACCAGGCGTTGATCCGGAAGATGGTCCGGGCCGGCTGCTATTCCATGACCTATGCGGTGGAAACAGCGAGTCCCCGCTTGCAGAAGCTCCTGGGGAAGAACATGGACCTCGAGCGGGTGGAACAGACGATCGATTGGTCTTTCGAGGCGGGCGTCATCACCAAGGGCTTTTTCATGCTCGGATTTCCGACCGAAACGGTCGAGGAGATCCGCAAGACCATCTCCTTTGCTGTCCGGTCCAAACTCCTGCTGGCCGGATTCTACTGCGTGGTTCCCTTCCCACGAACCCGGCTCTTCGAGCTCGCCCAAACCGCATCGCCTGACTTCTCCCCTTCACCGAAGGACTGCTTCTACTACTCAGATGCTCCCTACTACACAGGAGAGACGGGTATCGACCTGAAGTCTCTCCAGCGACATGCGAATCGAACCTTCTACCTGGACCCCCGGCGACTGGCAAACCTTCTTCTTCGCATTCCACGAAAACGGGATCTGTTGATGAGTCTGAAACCCTTTCTGCAACTGACCTTCGATAGATGGCGGACTCGATGACGCGGACGCTGCTCCTCCTGGCCTCGGCAGGCCTTGCCCTGCGCGTTTTCCGATTGGGACAATGGAGCTATTGGCTGGATGAGGTTCGCACCCTGTTTGCGGCCCAGCTTCCCATCGGGCCTGCGATGCTTGAGGCCACCCATGCGCCTCCGCTCTACTCCTTTCTCCTTCACTTTCTGATCCGGCTGGGAACGGACGAATTTCTCCTCCGTCTTCCGTCTGCGCTCCTCGGAGTTGCTTCCATTCCTTTCTTCTTCACCTTGGGCCGACGTTTGATCGGTGAAAGGCCGGCCCTGACAGCGACGATCCTGTTCACCTTCTCCCCCTTCCACCTCTGGTACAGCCAGGAGGTAGGGTATTACTCCCTCGTACTCTTCCTGTATCTCGTTTCCTTCGAGTTGAGCTTTCGGTTTCTGGAAACAGGCCGATGGAGGAGTCTCGTCGGCTACGCCTTCACCATTGGGGCCGCCCTCTGGGTGCAGTACACGACGGTCTTTGTCATCCTCGTTCAGAATTTCATCCTCATCTGGGAACTGAGACAGGACCGGCGGCGCCTTTCGGCATGGCTCTTCTGCCAGGTCCTTGTAGGGTTCTGTTTCGCCCTCCCCCTCTATCTGACCCACTTTCTGCCGGCCCTAGAGATCTGGGAGGGCACGTCTCGTCCCTTCTATCTGACCCTTCGGCCGCAAACCGACCTCTTCCTGGCTGTCCCCTATGCCTTCTACACTTTCGTACTGGGGCAATCCTTCGGTCCGGCGGTTTCTTCCCTCCGAAGCCAACCCGCCGCCGTGGCGCTCAGCGGACATGTCCCCGGGGTCGCGGCGGCCGCCCTTGTTTTCGGAGCCATCGCGTTCGCCGGCGTGGTCCAAGCCTTTCGGAGGCGGGACAAGCAGATGAGCTACCTCCTCATCTTTCTTCTCGTACCGATTCTCTGTTCTCTGCTCTTCTCTGCGCGCCTCGGCATCCCATTGAACCCGCGCTACCTGATCGGCAGCTATGCTCCCTTCCTGCTCCTCCTCGGACTCGGCTGGATAGGCGTTCCAGCCCGGTGGTGGCTCAGAAAAGCTCTTGCGGCGGCGGTTTTGATCCTTGTCGCATGGTCCCTGTACGGCTATTTCTTCAATCCGGCCTACTCCCGTGAAGACGCTCGTTCCGCGGCTCGATACCTCGAGGCCAACGTCCAGGCCGAGGACAGGGTCATTGTTCTCTCTTCCTATTTTGCCCTCTACCCGATGGCCTACTATTACAGTGATGGCCGGGACTTCTCCTGGTTCTCACCGAATCACAAGGTCGAACCAAATGACGTGGCCGCGATGCTGGATGAACGGAACGATGCCCGGGTCCTGTGGCTCGTCCTGAGTCGTCAGTGGGAAAATGACCCGGGAGGCCTGGTCCGAAAGGGTCTCGATGAGGTGCGGCGGGATTGTGGACGTGCCGACTTCCCTGGGGTGGCCGTGATCGCTTATTGCTCCGACACAGCCACGCAGCGGAAAAGGGCCGATTGAAGTTGCCGATCGGTCAACCCGGGGAAGGAACGCCCCTTTCGCGTATCAGCTGCTCGTAACGTTTTTCGATCCGGGGGAAGACCGCGTCGAAACTGTACCTCTCCTTCACCAGGTTTCGAGCATTTTCCCCCACGGCGACCCGCTTTTCCGGTTCCTGAAGCAATCGAAGGACGGTGTCTGCAAAATCCTGCGGCTCGTCCGCCGTGAAGAGGCCCTCTTCGTCCAGAGCCTGGATCCCTTCGGCCCCTCGGGAGGTGGACACCACGGGCCTCGCCATCGACATCGCCTCCAGAACCTTCCCGCGCATCCCGCCGCCCGTGGTCATGGGACAGAGAAACACCGAACTGTTCTCGAAATAGGGACGAACATCCTCCACGTAGCCGGTCACCTCGATCCCCTTCTTTCGACCCAGCTCTCGGATGTCCCGGGGAGGACTCGGCCCCACGATCGTGAGATCCAGCTCGGGAGCCCCTTTTCGGATACGGGGATAGACGTTTCCCATGAACCAGCGGATTCCTTCCACGTTTGGAGCGTGCCTGAAATTCCCTACAAAGAGGATCGAAGAAGGGCCCGGGGGGCCGGAAGAGCGGTGGAACTGCGTATCCACCACATTCGGATAGATCTCCACGCCAAGACCGGGACGGTACGCCTGAAGCAGGGCTTTTTCCGTTTCTGTCGTGGCAAGAATCAAATCGAAAAGATCGGTCCCCTGCCTCTCATAGTGACGATACTTCCAGTAGTGCAACCATCTTCTCACCCGCAACGCAGAGAGGGAACCGCTGCGAAGGGAATCGAGAAGCGCCCGGCTCCGGAGTTCCTGCTCGGCCAGAACCACCGCACAAGAACTATTTGATCGAACGTACTCCCCCATCCAGAAATACTCCATGTGGACGAGGTCCACCGAGCATTCACGAATCAGCCGGTCTACACAGGCCTGAATGCGTGCATCGTGATAGTGGAGCACACCATTCGGCAGAGGAGAGAAGAAGTGGCGCAGTCGCGCTCCGAAGCTCTCTCGTCGGAGAGGAAACGTCTCGACCCGCTCGCAGACGGCCTCTGTTTCACGGACCTGATCCGTCAGATCGAGCTCGTGCCCTTCGGCAAAATGGACGAGGCTGACCCGGTGTCGGGGAGCCAGGTAGCGGATGAGCTGATAGACTCGCTGCGTGCCTCCCAGGGCCCCGGGGCAGACCAGATACGGAGAAACGAAGAGAATGTTAATGAGTGCTCCCCGTCTACTCGACCTCGTACAGCTCCCGCCACGTGTCGAGGGCTTGCTTGGGTGTCCCGTCTTCCTCGAGGAGCCCGCCTGAGAGAAAGACGGGATTGATATTCGGAAACTCCGCCGGATCCGACAGGAAGAACCAGTTCAACATCCTCATGTCCAGATTCTCGGTGAGCTGGAGAATTCTGCTGACGAAACGGGCTTGGGTCTCCTCGCTCCATTGCTGCGCTTCCGGCCCCTCTCCGAAGGAAGGCCAGCCCGTCTCCGAAAGGGCAAAGGGTATTGTGATCCGCTCCTCTACCATTCCGTAGTAGTCATCCGGCACCAGATCAGGCGTAAGGTATCCATCGATGACGGCCGGAAAGCTGGAAAACGAGAAGAGATCCAGGTACCCGTCGAACTTGTCCACAAAGGCCCAGCGGTTCTCGAGAAAGGTCGTGAGTCCATCGAGCTCGAGGAGCACGAAGTGCTCGTACTGAAAGTGGGTAAGAATGGTCGTTGCGGGCGACACCCCGGGCTGCTTGACCGCGTCGTAAATCTCCTTGTACAGGGAAACGAAGAAGTCCGCATCCGGATTCGTATCGCCGGCGTAGAGATTCGGGAACGCGTATAGGTCCATCTCCGCGCCGATCGTCATGTATTCCGGCTGGAAATCGGTGGCGATCAGGATGCACCAGTCCCTGATGATCTGCCTCAGAATCGGGTTCTCGAAGTTGCGCTCTTCGGGCGGGATGTAGTCGGGGCTCGCCGGGTTCGTGAAGCTTTCGGGAAACGGGCCCAGCTCGCGACGGAAATCCATGGCCGCCACCTCCACGACGAAGTTCACCTCCAGGCCGTTCAGCAGGGCCAGGTTCACGAGCGTCTGGAGAATACCATACACGCCGGCCGTTCCATCCCAGTCGACAAAATGGGAGATGATGATCCCGTCGCTCAATGTGCCCACCAGGGCCAGTGTCTCTTCATCCGACATCCCCTCCACCGGACCCGGACTCATCTGCATCGTGAAGGGGCGCGTGCTGGGCAACACGGAATCCGGATCACAGGCATCACCGACGCCGTCCAGATCCCAATCCGCCTGGTCCGGGTTGGGCACGCCGATGCAGTTGTCGCTCTCATCCGGAACCCCGTCCCCGTCGTCGTCCGAATCGCAGGCGTCACCCTCGCCGTCCTGGTTCGTATCCAGCTGAGAGGAGTTCGGCACCAGGGGGCAGTTGTCGCTCAGATCCGGAACACCGTCCCCGTCGTCGTCCGAATCGCAGGCATCTCCCTCGCCGTCCTGGTTCGTATCCAGCTGAGAGGGATTGGACACCAGGGGGCAGTTGTCGCTCCCATCCAGAACACCGTCCCCGTCATCGTCCGAATCGCAGGCATCTCCCTCGCCGTCCTGGTTCGTGTCCTGCTGTGACGGGTTGGACGTGAAGGGGCAATTGTCGGTCTCATCCGGAACGCCGTCCCCGTCGTCGTCGCCGGCGCACGCGTCGCCTACCCCATCCTGGTTCGTGTCCTGCTGTGAGGGGTTCGGCACCAGCGGGCAATTGTCGCTCTCATCCGGAACGCCGTCCCCGTCATCGTCCGAATCGCAGGCATCGCCTTCGCCGTCCTGGTTCGTGTCAAGCTGTGTCGGGTTGGACGTAAAGGGGCAATTGTCGCTCTCATCCGGAACGCCGTCCCCGTCGTCGTCACCGGCGCACGCATCGCCCACCCCATCCTGGTTCGTGTCCTGCTGTGAGGGGTTCGGCACGAGGGGGCAATTGTCACTCAAATCCGGGACGCCGTCTCCGTCATCGTCCGAATCGCAGGCATCGCCTTCGCCGTCCTGATTCGTATCGAGCTGTGAGGGATTCGACGTAAGGGGGCAGTTGTCGCTCCCATCCGGAACGCCGTCCCCGTCATCGTCCGAGTCGCAGGCATCGCCTTCGCCGTCCTGGTTCGTATCGACCTGCAAAGGGTTGGACACGAGGGGGCAGTTGTCGTTCTCGTCAGGAACGCCGTCCCCGTCGTCGTCGCCCGCGCAGGCGTCGCCTGTCCCGTCCTGGTTCGTGTCCTGCTGCGAGGGGTTCGGCACGAGCGGGCAGTTGTCGTTCGCATCCAGCACACCGTCGCCGTCGTCGTCCGAATCGCAGGCATCTCCCTCGCCGTCCTGGTTCGTATCGAGCTGCAACGGATTCGTCGTAAGGGGGCAGTTGTCGTTCGCATCCAGCACGGTGTCCCCGTCATCGTCCGGATCACAGGCATCGCCCTCACCATCCTGGTTCGTATCGAGCTGTGAGGGGTTGGATGCGAGGGGGCAGTTGTCGCTCCCATCCGGAACGCCGTCCCCGTCATCATCTCCGGTGCAGGCGTCCCCAACCCCATCCTGATTCGAATCGAGCTGCGAAGGGTTGGACACGAGGGGGCAATTGTCGCTCTCATCCGGAACGCTGTCCCCGTCGTCGTCCGGGTCACACGCGTCCCCTTGCCCGTCTCCTTCGGTGTCCAGCTGGTTCGGGTTGGAGACCTGCGGACAGTTGTCGCCGGCATCCGAAATTCCGTCTCCGTCCGTATCCACGGTGCAGGTGCTGCAGTTCGATGACCTTTCGGGTTTGGAGGGACATCCGGTTGCAAGGAACACCGCGATGAGGAATACGACGAACAGATGGAAACCTGTAGGGGCTTTGGGATTCATAGTGTTCCTCGCTGGATCTCGAGCGGTTCACGCTTCCGGAAACTTTAGCACTCAATCCTTTGATTTGTCTACCGAGGGAGCCTCCGTATCCGGAGACTCCCGGAGCCTCGGACCTTCCCCCGTTATTTCGTCATTGAAGCCCTCGCCAGGGGTCCGACATCGTACGCATAGACTCTGCGAAGGACGTTTGGTACCATCGGGGTGGCAACATGCCGGTTTGCACCGGCAACAATCGGTTTTGGGGCTCTTCGCCTTTCATATAGCTTGATGAAACAGGGATCGCATGCACAAAGTCACGGTCTGCATCATCAGTCATGGTCACAAGGAATACATCCACCCCTGTCTGGAATCCCTGTTTCGACATACCACCGACCTCGACTTCGAAGTCGATCTCGTCCTGAACACACCGGAAGAGGGCCTGGAGCGACTTGTTCGGAGCTCTTTCCCCCAAGTGAACATTCGGCACAATCCCCACCCCCTCGGGTTTGCTCAGAACAACAACCGGGTGTATGAGACCACCAAGAGCGAGTATTTCCTCCTGCTGAACCCGGACACGGTGCTTCTGAACGACGCCCTGGCAAGACTCGTATCCTTCTGTGATGAGAACCCGGAGGTAGGTGCCTGCGGCCCCAAACTTCTCTATCCGGACGGTCGCCTGCAGACGAGCTGCCGGCACTTCCCCACGCTCCGTACGGTCCTGCTTCGCCGTACGCCGCTGAGAATTCTCTTTCCCCACAGCCGCATCGTTCGTGACTACACCCTTTCGAACTGGGATCACGGCTCGGCCCGCGAGGTCGACTGGGTCTTCGGGGCTTGTCTCCTTGCCCGCCGCAGTGCCGTGGAGACCGTGGGGTTCCTGGACGACAAGCTGTTCCTGTTCTGTGAGGACATCGACTGGTGTTATCGATTCAAGACGGCCGGATGGAAGGTTTTCTACGTACCGGACGCCAGGGTTCAGCATGATCTGGATGATGCGAGGTACAACCGCTTCTGGAGTCGGGACCGGATCCTTCATTATCGCTCCATGGTCCGGTACTGGAGGAAGAACATGCTGCTCAAGCAGAGGCCATCCTAGATCGTCTATCCCGCGTCTGTGTCGCCTCCACCAAACGCCGAACGAGCCTGGGAGACATGTCGTCGACACGTTGGAACAGAACCTTTGATGTCCTTCTGGTTCAGCCGGCACAAGGCGAGTTCGTCCGCGGCCGTATCTTCGAGCCTGGGGTGGAAATCCCGCTGAACCTGACCTGCCTCGCCGCCTACCTGGAGCAAGCCCATCGGATCCGTACCGAGATCCTGGATCTTCGCCTACATGAGGATCCCCGCGCGGTGCTGCGCGACGTGATGGAAACGTATCGCTTTTCGGTCGTCGGGATCAGTGCCCATTCGAGCGAAATCGAGAACGGCGGCAAGGTGGCCCATTACATCAAGGAACACCGGCCCGAGATCCCCGTGGTCGTAGGAGGACACCACGCTTCTGCCGTGCCCCGGGAGACCCTGTCGGAGTATCCGGCATTCGACTATCTCATCCAGGGGGAAGGTGAGCGCAGCTTCGCCGCATTCGTCCAGGCCTATCTGGCAGGAGAAGATCTCGACACGCTGCGAGGTCTGGCCTACCGGTCAGAGGAAGGGATCCGGGTCAATCCGCATGAGGAACTCATCGACGACCTGGATCAGCTTCCCCTCACCGCCCGGGAGAAGATCGATATGGGGCGGTATCAGCCAAAACCGGCAACAGGCAATTTTCTGAGGCTCCCCTCAACAGGAATCATGGCCAGCAGGGGATGTCCTTTTGCGTGTGCGTATTGCAGCAAGGGCGTCTGGCATCGTTCGTTGCGGTTTCGTTCGCCGGAGAATGTGGTTCGCGAAATCGAATCCTGCATCGAACGGTACAGAACCTACGATTTCCGGTTCTATGACGATGCCCTGACCAGCCCCTCGTGGGATCTTTCCCTTTTTTGTAGCCTCCTGCTGAACAACCGGATTCGAATCAGTTGGAACTGTTACAGCCGCGTGGATCAGGTTGACGAAGAGAAGCTGCGATTGATGAAAGAGGCCGGCTGCTATCACATCAAATACGGGGTGGAATTCGGCACGGACAAGGCCTTGCGTTTGAGCCGGAAGAATACCACCCTGGAGCAGGCGCGAAGGGCCGTCGAGATCACCAAGAAGGCGGGCATCGAATGCAAGGCGAGTTTCATCTTCGGGATTCCAGGGGAAACCGAAGAGGACTGCGAAGATACCCTTGCTTTCGCTCTCGAGCTTTCTCCGGATCTGGCCAGTTTCTACCCCTTCGACCTCTTCCCCGGGAGCCTTTTTCACAGGACGGCCCAGAAAGACTCTGGCAAACATGCGCGTGAAACGCTGCCGAGAGAGGTCACCGAACGCATCACCCGAAAGGCATACTACCGTTTCTACTGCCGCCCCCGGTATGTATGGCAGCGAGGCAAGAAGATTCTCAGGCATCCGAAGCGGGAGCTTCTGGTTCTGGCCGACGGGCTGAGGCTCTTCGGGAGGTCGCTGGTGAGATCCTTGCTGGGGCAGGGAGCCAACAAGGCCGCGAGCGGGGATGCCTGACAGGAAATTTCCTCGATTCTGTGCTAATCTCGTGTCCACAGTTCGAGAGCAGCCAAAGGGACACGGGCCTTGTGACAACGATCTCCCCCTGAAAACGATTTTGCATATGATGGATACGACGCCCCCACTCTCGACCGATTCGGGCTCTGCCGAGCCGAAAGAAGACGAACGTCCGGAGCACTCATCTCCGGCCCGGAGCAGGCCCGCACGGCAGAAGCCGCGGCAGAACGGTTTCTTTCGCAAGTACTATGTCGGCATCGCCACATCCGCCGAGCTCCTGATGGACATCCTGTCCATTGCCGCCTCTCTTCTGATCGGCTATTCGATCTACCCGCTGATTCACGGAAGCGTGGACCCCCGAACGGATATCTATCTGAGGCTGGGGTTCGTGGCCGTCGTGGGGGGCATCCTCATTTTCGAGAGAATGGGACTCTACAAGAAACAGATGAGCCTGATGAACGTGGATGAGATCCGCAAGATCATCCGGGGAGTGTTCTTCCTTGCTCTCGTTCTCTTCGCCTACTCCTTTTACGTAAAGATCGACCATTCCCGAATGATCCTCACCTATTCGATCATCATCATGCTGGTTCTGGTATTCGCTGAACGAATGATGTTTTACAAGCTCCACCAGGTCTTTCACCTTCGGGGGGCCACCCTCCACCGGATCGTCATTTTCGGGGCAGGAGAAGCAGGACGCCTGCTCTATCAGAGGATCTGCCAATCCCCGAAGCTCGGATACCAGGCCGTGGCCTTCTTCGACGAAGATCTGGGCCGGCTCGAAAGGACCCGGGAGTGGCTCCGGCCGGCCCCCCCGAACCTCCCCCTGTTCATGTGGCGAAAGGAGGACCTCGTTTCGCTGATCGAGTCCCAGGAAGTGGACGAGATACTCATTGCCTGGCCATCCCGGACTCCGGAACGATTGCGGGAGATCATGGACCTGTGTCAGGAGATGCACGTCAAATTCAGCTATATCCCCTATCTTCACGGGTACTTCATGGAGCAGGTGCGAGTGGTGGATTTTGATGGGATTCCCCTGATCGTGGCCGACAGGATCCGGATCAGCAGAGCGGATGAATTCTCGAAGAGACTGTTCGATCTGACGATGAGCCTCATCTCCCTCCTCGTCCTTTCCCCTGTCTTCCTCGTAGCGGCCATCGCCATCCGGCTGGACACCGTCGGCCCTGTTTTCTTCAAACAGACTCGGGTGGGGAGAAACGGGAAGAGATTCGAAATATACAAGTTCCGTACGATGCATGCCGAGAGTCCGGCCTACATGAACTCTCCAAGATCTCACAAGGACGACCGTATCACACGAGTGGGGAGGGTTCTCAGGCTCACGAGCCTGGATGAGCTGCCTCAGCTCATCAATGTCCTGAAGGGAGAAATGAGCCTGGTGGGGCCCAGACCCGAGATGCCCTTCATTACGGAAACCTACAACGAGCTGCAGAGGGAACGACTCCGGGTCAAACCAGGGATCACCGGGCTCTGGCAGATCAGCGCCGACCGAGAACGGGCGATTCACGAGAACATATCGTATGATATCTACTACATCGAGAACCGCTCTCTGCTGCTGGATGTAGCGATCCTTGTCCGGACGATCGTCTCGGCGGTCTTTTCGATGAAGACCCATTGAAGACGGTCCCGCCTGCGGATGCGATAGGAGAACCCCATGAGAACGACGCACGGGAGAAGAAGGGCGGCAAGCCTGGCAGCCATCTTCTGCCTGCTTCTGGCAGCAGTCGCCCTGGTCGGATGCGAAAAGGAGAAACCCGCTCAGCAGCCGGGCCAGGAGGAGGCGAAGGACCCGAGCGCCCGGACATCTCCCACTTCGGAGGAGGACTCCCCAGGGCCTGCCTCCGACACGGTCGCAGTGCCCGCGCCCAGGCAGCCGAAGATCCGGTTCGATCGACCGGATCACGACTTCGGCGAAGTCGAGGCAGGGGATGAAGTCGCACACGTCTTTTCCTTCCGGAACGAGGGGAACGCGCCACTCACCGTAGGCAAGGTCCTCACCAGTTGCGGCTGCACAGCGGCGCTCGTTTCGGAACAGGAGATCCCGCCGGAAGGTACGGGAGAAATCAAGGTCACCTTTCAAGCCAAAGGCCTTCAGGGGGCCGTGAAGAAGGGCCTGACCGTGGAGAGCAACGATCCGGAGGACCCGCTCGTTCGCCTCACGATAGGTGGAAACGTGTTGTCCGAGGTCAGGGTGGAGCCGCGCTACCTGGATTGGAGAACCCTTCGGCCGGGAAACACGCCCCCGCCGAAGAAGCTGACGATCCGCTTTCTCAGGGGGAGGGGCCTTCGCCTGGAGAGGATTCAATCCGAAAGCCCCTCCGTGGTGCTCACGAAGACGTCCGAAGAAGAGAACAAGCTGGTCTACTCGGTTGCATTGGCGGAAGACCTGCCCACCGGCAGATTCACCGGCAGGATCACCATCCGATCGAACAGCGAAAGGGTGCCCGAGGTACACGTTCCGTTTCAGGGCCAGGTGCAGGGGAACGTAAAGGTGGTCCCTCACATTCTCTCATTGGGCAGGATCGAGCCGGGAAAGCCGTTGATACGCCATTTGCGAGTCTCGAAAACGGCAGACCGGGACTTCACCGTCCAAAAGGTCAAGGCGACCTCCGGTGCGATCGCCACCGAGATCCATGAAGAGAAGGAGGGGACGCGTTTCCGGATCAAGGTTACGTACAACCCGGCAAACGAGGCGGGAGGCAGGATCGCGGAGCGCATCACGATTCTCGTGAACGACGGGCAGGATGGCTTTCTAGAGGTGCCCGTATACGGCACGATGGAAGAAGTGGCCGAGAAGCCGGTCGGATGAGCTCAAATCTAGTGGTCTCTAAGCTTCTCCCTTGACGATTCTTCGAGGACTTCACGCACGGCCCGGCGTATCTCGTTTATGGTCGAGGGCTTGAGCAGGAAGGTAATTTCGTTTCTTTCGAAGAAAGCTAGGTCCTCGGATCGCGGATCCGCCGTAAAGAACAGGAAGCGTTCTGCAGCGGTCGGATCCTGCCGAACCGCCTGTGTGTAGAATTCGATCCCGTTCATCACAGGCATGTTCAGATCGGAGATGATCAGATCGAAGTACTTCCGCGAGGTTTTTTCAAACCCCTCTTTACCGTCCTGGGCGGTCTCGACCTCTGCATCCATCCCGAGGACGGATGCGAGCATCTCCACGATCGGAGGGCTGTCGTCCACCACGAGGATCGAGGTTTCCCAGACGGAGGGTAGGACTCCCATCTCGTCCAGTATCGCCGGATGCCTCGATTTGATGAATCCCTCCAGTTTTTCCCTGTGTTGCTGCAGCTTTGCCGCTGCATGCTGGAATTCTTTTCCTGCATTCTTCAGTGCATTGACTACGTAGAGGAAGAGATCATTCCATTCCGAGTACTCACAGGCAACGATGCAGCGCAAGAGGTCCTCTTCCGACGGGTCTTCTTGTGAGAGCCGTTCGCAGTTCATCGAGAACTGCCGCTCCACCTTCTCCATCGTCTCTTTGTCCAGGGTGATCGCGGCCTCCGTCTCCAACCTGTTCTTGTGAAGGTAGTCGGCAGCCCTTGCCATGACCTCCGCATGCCAGGCCTCGTCATCGGCAAAGCTCCTGAGGAAGGGTCCGAACCCCTGATGATTGTCCCCGAATCGAACGGCCGCGGATCGATAGAGGTTTTCGGCCCTCTTCTCCACGTGAATGAGCCAGTTCACGATCTCTTCTATAGGAAGTGACTCCCCCATGCCTGATCCTGTCACTCGAGGTTTTGCAAACGTTTGTATATTTATGATGAACAAGAAGGCCCATAAGGTTCATTCAACCCCCTTGCCACCTCGCCGACCGACTGTTAGACTCGGGCGCGTCGAAAGCCACCACTCTTTTCGAGGACAACGAAATGACCGAAGTTCCACTATCTTCACGGGAAGGTACAAGCAAGACTGGGTCCCAAGAAAAGGGACGGTCGGACATTGTATCCAGGCTGCGAGACCTATGGATCGCCCATGACCGAACGGTTCTGCAGATCGCGATCCTGGTTATGTTCTCTGCTGCCGTCGTGTGGCTGGCATACGAATTCTACAGGCTGCTCTGGCAGCCCGACCGGATAGGCCCCTTCTCGATACACCCCGGCGCCATTGACCTCCGACTGCGACACAATGACGTTCATCGTTGGTTTTCCGGCGAGATGATCTATACGGTCGGACGGCCGGTTCCCTACCCTCCGGCTTCCCTGGTCACGCTCTGGATCTTTCTTGGATGGCTGGAATTCACGCCTGTCGTCTGGTTCTGGGCCGCCACCACGGTGGCCATGCTAGGCTGGCTGGTCTATCTGAGTGTTCGGGAGAGCCTTGCGGACACGACTCTCGAGCGGCTCTTCGTCGCCCTCATACCCCTTTCCATGTACGCCACCGGGGCCACCATAGGCAACGGCCAGCTCATGACCCACCTGTTACCTGCACTCGTTGCAGGGTTGTGCTTGGTGGCCTCGGGGCGACGCGAATGGTCGACAGATCTGCTGGCTGCGGCTCTCGTATTGCTCTCGCTCGTCAAGCCGAGCGCTACGGCCCCCTTCTTCTGGATCTTTCTGTTCAGGCCGGAACGGATCCGCCCGGCCCTGCTGGTGTGCATCGCTTACGTTGCCTTCACCCTGTTCGCCGCCTCCTTCCAGGATGACAGTGTCTTCTACCTGATCAAGCAATGGCTGGGCAGGGCGAGAGGAAACTCCATCTATGGCAGTGAGCACTGGAGCAGTTGGGACCTCCACGTCCTCATGGGTGCGCTCGGGTTGAGGGAAAGGGTGATAGCCGGATCGCTGCTGGTCCTCGGCGGCCTCGGGCTGTGGACCTTTCTGCATCGCCGGATCGACCTTTGGATCCTCATGGGCGTGTCGGCAATCGTGGCCCGTCTATGGACCTACCATGGATGGTATGACGACCTGCTGCTCCTGCCGCCCATGATCGCCCTGTTCCGATGGATGAAGCGACGGGCAGAGGTGGATGGACCCGCCCTTCTGGCCGGGGCACTTCTGGGGATGACCCTTGTCTCGACGATCGCGCCCGGCGGACTCTATCTTCTGCCCCCACCCTTTAAGGAGATCTATGTCAAGGCGCAGGCCGTGATCTGGCTCTTCGACCTTGCCTTCCTGCTCGTAATCGCCCGCTCCGACAGAAAGACAGAGGCCTCCGTCCCCTGACAGCACCGCGGCGGACATCGGCACCCTAGCCCGGCGGATAGGCACTGCATCCTTCGGCACCGAGCGTTTCGTATTCTTCCTCACTCCACAAGAAAGAGTCTTTCGATCTCTTCGCCGTACCGTTTGCTCACCTCCCGGCGCTTGAGCTTGAGTGTGGGCGTAAGGATCCCGTTTTCGGGTGTGAACGGCTCGGCGATGATTAACGTCTTCTTCGGGACCTCGTACGACGCGAACTGCCCGCAACACTTCTCTATCTCCGACAGAAACAGCGCCTTCACCTCCCTCGCCTCGACCAGTTTGTCGGGATCGGTGGAGGAAATCCCGTTTGTCATGGCCCAAGGTGCCAGGGCAGGAAAGTCAGGCACGACAATCGCAACGTTGTAGGGCCGGTTCGCCCCTTCGACCATAATGTTGTCCACGTAGGGGGAGAGCTTGATCGCCTCCTCGATTCCGGACGGGAACACGTACTTTCCGTTATCCAGCTTGTACTGCTCCTTGATCCGACCTGTGACATAGAGGTAACCATCCTCGTCCAGCCGGCCCCGGTCACCCGTAGCGAGACCTCCGTCCGGGCGCAAGACCTCTGTCGTCTTCTCCGGCAGGTTCTGATATCCGGCCATCAGGTTGGGCCCATAGGCAATGATCTCGCCGTCCTTATTGTGCTCGCCTGTGTGGTTTCGATCGATCGTGACCGAACACCCTGGAAGCGGGCGCCCCACGCTGCCCGGCCGTTTGTCCTCCGGCCTCGACAGCGTGTGAGCCGAGATCTCGGTCATTCCCCAGGCCTGGTAGATCCGGATGCCGAGATCCTCGAAAAAGTGCTCTACCTCGGGATTTAGATGGGCCCCGGAACATACCCCCACCCTGAGCCTTCCTCCGAACTGGTTCCGGACTCTTCTGAACACGAGTCGGTCTGCAAGGAGCAACTTCCATCGGTCGACCCATTTCCCTGCTCCGTCCCCCCTGCGTCGGCTGCGGGCGGCCTTCCGCCCCATGTCAAAGACCCGCCTTGCGAGTCCGCCCTTTTCCTCCATCGCTTTTTGGATACCATCATGGACCCGGTTGAAAACCAGCGGTACCGCCGCGAGTACCGACGGTCTTACCAGCAACAGGTCGCTCAGGATCGTATCCTTCCTCTCGGCGAAACCGGCGGAGCCTCCGATCTGGATCAACAAGTGGAGCTCGACGAGCTGCCCGAATATGTGTGCGTAAGGCAGAAAGGACAGCGAGCGATCCTCGGGGCTGAGCACGTGCTCGACGGCCTGGCAGAGGGTCGAGGCGTTACTCGACAGACTGCCGTGGGTCATTTGGACACCCTTGGGGTTGCCAGTGGTTCCCGAGGTGTAAATGAGACTGGCGATGTCCGAGCCTCGAGGGTAGACCGAAGGGACTGGACTCCGCGACCCGATGCGTTCCAGATCGGCCATCGAGACTGCATCCGGACCCGCGTCTCCGTCGATCAGCACGATGCCTTCCAGGGCATCGATTTCCCGGTGAAAATCTCTGACCATCTCGAGGACTTCCTGCTTGGACACGATCAGGACCTTTGCCCCGGAGTCCTCCACGATGAAGCGCCAGATCCGGGGCAGTTCGGACTCGTACATGGCCACGAAACGACCTGCGAGCCCATAGGTCGCATAGCAGGCCACGGCCCATTCCACCCGGTTGTTCGAGATGATGGCCACGCCGTCGCCGCTGCCCACGCCCAAACTCGCAAGGCCGGCCCGGAAGTTGTCGATTCGCTCTGCCACTTGCCTATAGGTGAGCCAGTCATAGCCGGTACCGGCCCGATTCTTGGTTCCGAACATCGGGTTGTTCGCGTGCTTTCGTGCCGATTCTTCGAAGATCGCCACCAGATTGTCGTGGCAATCCGATTCCCGGTCCATCCTTTTCATGTTTCTTCCATCGGAGTGAACGTCTATTCGGTTGGGTCGGTCGGATCTGTCCCCGCTTCGTATTCTTCGAGGTTGGTGGCGCCGTCCTCGTCCGGGTCCTGTTCGGCGTCAGAAGGATCACCGGGATCCAGGTCAAAGGCCCTTTCCCAGTCGTCCGGCATGACATCCATATCCGTATCCGGAATGAGGTCGTATTCTCTCGGGTCATTCATGCTCGCCAGGTAATGAGCGAAATCGATGGGCCAGAAGACGCCGTCCTGTGCCGGCTCGGTACCTGCGGCGGCCCAGAACATCATGCGGGTAGGGTCGGCAATGAAGCTCACGACCGATCGAAGGTGTTTCAGTATGATGGGCCGATGAATCCCGAATAGATGGTCGCATGGCGGGGCTATCTGTCTGGATTCCTCCAGTTCGGCGAGCGGATACGTGCGTAACATGGGTATAAAGGTCTGCACGTCCAGGTTCTGGTATTGATCTGTCAGCAGCTCTCTGAATTTCTGATAACGCTGCCCTGAATTCTTGTTTTCGACAAGCCACGCCTGCCACTCCTCGATCGTATCCACCTCTTCCCACGGAACCTCCCACTCCTCCATCTGATCTCTCACCATGTTGTAGCCGTCCAGAGGATATTCCTGCCATCCCGGATACGCGTTGAAATGATTCGTGGCCCAGATCATCTCCATACCGGACATGGGCCGGATTTCCGCCATATGGGTGCAGGATGTCTCGAATACCCTGGCCGCGTTCACCTTTGAATCACCGACAATGATGTTGTAGCCTGTCGTGCCCGGACCATAGGTGTTGATGAGGAGCCTGACATCATCAATGCTGGAGGCCTCCAGAAGGAGTTTTCTCAGAAGCATTCGATTCGTGATGCGCTGGTTCGCGATCAGGTCCCTGTCCGCCGAATGGGAGACGGAAGCGCCGACGGTCAAGCCTTGCGCATTCATGGACCGGAAAGGTGTAACGCTGCCGGCATAGTTCGCACCGATGTAGGCGTGGCCGTCATCCGGTTTGACGATTTGGATCACCATGTTTTTGTGCATGGTGTCGAACGTCTCATAGTCCAGATTCCCGCCCCAGATCAGCCTGCCGTCACTCGTGGCATCACCCCATGTGATCGCATTGCTGCAGGCATCAAAACCGAGCACGCTGGAGAACATGTCAGCCAGGCCGGAGGCGACTTCCGTCACATCGGGCAGGCTGTTCGCAACGAATAGATCTCCAACGGTCAAACCTGCCGGGACCCCCACTTCTCGTATGCCATCCATCACGCCCTGCAACTCGAGAATGACATCCGGCGCCTGCATCAGATAGGTTATGTGCATAAACGTATAGTAGACCAACTGCAGGGTGGTTCGGCCGCCCAGAATCTGTTCCATTGTGGGCGGGGTCTGGCCATCAGGTTGCCACCCACCCGCCATCGCATACACGGGTGTCAGATACGTACTGGCGAACTCGACTGCTCCGGCGCCCACCAACACGCCTTGCTGCTTCCCCCTCTGGTAGGAGTCCCCCTGCAGGACGAGTATGGGAGGATAATGCTCCAGATTCGGGCGTCTAACGATATACCCTTCGTCATAGAAAGTAACGACCGCGTCCTTGATCTGGCGCGTCACAGGGACATCGTGGATGCATGACATAAGAAATGCCGCAGCCACAACGGAGAAAACTGAACCAGCCCTGTACAGCCAGGACCTCATTGGTCCACAGCGTCCGTACTCATTGAGAATGGTTCGTTTGCTCTTCATCGTCTCCTCCAGCTCGGGTTCGACAAGGTTGACAGGAATGCTCTAGACGGAGACAGCCCCGCTCGACTCGTATCTCAGGGGAACAGGGTGCAGATGTTCGCCAAATGGCCCGCGGCGGAGTCCAACGTGCCGATCGAAAGCGCTGTCTCTGCAGATACGAGTAAGGCCTCGATGTTGTCCGCTTCCGTCTGGGTCAGATCTCCGGCAGCGACAGCGCACGTCAATCCCCCACGGCATTGGGCTATCAGTTCATGGATTTGTAGGATGTCGGCGGCCGCGGAATCCGGGCACGTCCCGGACACGGCGTGAGCGTTCAAGGCCCGGTCGGCCGCCGCACAGACCGCATCCCTCACGAGCAGGTCGAGCCGTACGGGTGTGAACTTGCTTACGCCTCCCACGATGGGAGGCGTCATGTCCGGGAAGAGAGATCTGGAGATCGCGCGCCGCACCGGAGAATTGCCCACTAGTATGGCGCCGTCGGGCGCCATGTGAATCGTACCGACCGTTTCCTCGAGGCCGTCGACGAAATAACGGATCTGGCCCGTCTCGCGGTCCAGGAGACCTACGCCGGTCGAAAGAGGAAGCGCAAAGCCGAAGACGAAGTAGCCCGCCCCTGCCTGAAAACCGACGCCATTGGCAGTAATCGCGTAGAGGTTGAGGTTTGTGTTCGACTGCCCCAGGCCCGGGTCATATGCCTCCAGGTTGGCGCGCCAGCCCTGTACGGCGTACGTTCCCATGTCGATGATCTTGTAGATGTCCATGTTGGTGGCAACATAGAGCTCGCCGTTGTCCGAAGAGACCCCGACGGATCCAATGAGCTGATCTCCCACGTGGTACGACCAGACGTCCTGGCACTCGCTGTCGATGGCGAGGAGACCGCCTATTCCATCTCCCACATAGATCCGCTCGCCGTCGGCACGCAGGGCGGGCGTCGACGCCGAGCCGGCCTCGAAGTAACGGTGGCAGGCTTCCACCAACTCGTACGCGGCACCATTGAAGACCGGATCCAGTCCGTAGATCGCTCCGTACTCGCTTACGTCGTCCATGGTCCCATCCGCCTCGTCCGGCGCGGTCGCGGCAATCCAAATCCGATCCGTTCGGGGATCCACGGAAAAGAAGTTGCTCACCACGTCCCCCCCGCCCAGGAGATAGGTGACGAGCAGTTCCCCGTCCATCCCGGGAGGCAGGCTCCCTCCCAGGAGGGCGGTTATCTCCTCGGTGATGGAGTCCTGAAGCATTTGGCTGATCGCTTCGGGGATGCTGGTTATGAGCCCCGGGGGAGGCGCCGGCGATCCCGGCAGCCGATGGGGTTGGGCCAACAGGACACCCGAGGCACGGTCCTGCATGCAGAGGTGGCCATCGCGGGTGGCCGTAACCAGGGCATCGATTCCGGGTACGTAGTTGATCCCCACGGTCAACTGGTCCTTCGGGTCCGGCGGCAGGGTCAACCCGGTCGGAAGGTCCCACACAACCGTCCCGTCGGTCTTCACGGCAACGGCGTGGTCATAGAGGCCACGGTAAACGACCTCCTCGCCCGGGACGGCCGGGTTGTTCAGAATAAGTGGTGCCCCGAAACCCAGACCGGTTCCCGAGACCGCCCATCGGCGGCTGCCGTCGGCAGCGTCCAGGGAGAGCAGAACCAGGCCTTCGTTGTTCAGGTGGGGGACAATACACTCGTTGCCCTGAGCATCGAAGACGCCGGCGTTGCTGACCCACATGTTCGGTTCCCCGATCCAGTCATGTTCAAAGACCGGGGCTGCTGCAGTGGATACTTCGTCCGAGTTGACCCCATCCGCGTGCAGGGTCCGCCATGCTTCTCGAGTGGGCAGAGCGGGATGGGTCGCCTGGACGTCTCTGCATCCCTCGGGGACCCAATCTGTCTTTCCCGGTGGGTCGAATTCCTTCGGCGTTGGTGTGCACGCAGCGAAAACGAGCGAGAAGATAAGGACACAAGACAGGGTTGCCGTGACTTTCATTGCCATCCCCCCGGGTGTCTTCCTGAGTTTTCACCGTCGAGCCAGAAGCCTTCCGGCTCCATTCCGGCCATTCCACCCACATCCTGGCACGACCCAGGAAGGCCTGTCATCAGCCAAAAGGCGTATTTTCGGAGCCTATTCGGGTGGTGGTGGAATCTGGTGAGCAGGAGGGAGAGGCCTTGCGGGCATTACGATATCGTAACGGGAATCGCCTCTGTCAGAGAATGCCGAGCTGTTTGGCGCGGGCGATCGCTTGCGTGCGGCTGTTCACATCGAGCTTGGCGAATATGTTGTTGTTGTGTTTCTTGACCGTACCCATTGCGAGGAACAGTTCATCGGCGATCTGCTGGTTCGAACTCCCGGAGGCAATCAGCCGTAACACGTCTAGCTCCCGTTTGCTCAGAGACTCGATCAGGCCATGCGCGGAAGAAGAATCCCCGGTCTTCCGAAGGTTTTGGTCTCGCTCACGCCGGAGCAACACGCCCAGTTCTGTTGCATAGCGCTCATGTATTCCCCGGGAGACCGCAGCATCAAGCAAGTCGCCCATAGGAGCGCCCTCGTCCAAGAACAGCCGGACGTAGCCTTCCGACTCGCCGAGTTCCAGTGCTCTCTCCAGCGAGGCCAGGGCCTCCTCCGTCAGATCGTGTGCCTGATAGGCCATGGCCTTCAAGATCAGGATCTCCACTGCCGTGCCCAGCATTCCCCTTTCCTTTGCAGCGGCAAGCTGTCGATCCAGGAAACCCTGGACCGGCAGGAGATCATCCCTTCCTCTGGGCAATCCCTCATGCCGGGCCCGAACGATGCGCAAGCGGGCCCCGGCAAGCTGTCCGGCCAGATGCCAAAGGCCCTCCTGAAAATGCCTGGGCACCTTCTCGAAGTCGTCCAGGTCGAAGACATGCGTTCGAGTGCAAGAGACCGCTTCCTCCAGGCTGGCGGGTTGATCTTGTCCCCGGGCCAGCATGGTCTTGATCCGAAGCGCCGCCGCAAACGAAGCAGCGCCGGCCCGGAATCGCTCCAGGGGCTCGATCCGGTCTGCAAGGGCAGATGCCACCGAAGCGTCTTCACCCTGGGCAAGCTTCAACCTGAGAAGGGATGCATAGCCGTGGATCATCACTCCCGGCTCTGCAGTCAACTCCAGCAACTCGAGGCCCTCCTCCAGGGATCCCCGGGCCTCCTCAAGCCGGTTCTGCTCCAGTTGAACTGCCCCAAGGCAGAGCCTGAGGCCTCCAGCGGAAGGTAGCGGCCGCATCCCCCGCCCTGAAGGCAACCGTGAAGATTCGACGGCCTCCCGGCAGATCCGTTCGGCCTGCTGCAACCGGCCTCTGTAAATGGAGATTCTGGCCAGAATGTAGGCCGCGAAATCCGCCATATAGAGGTTGCCGCACCTGTCCCCGACCGCCTTGGCCTCATCCGAACTGCGCGTGGCCGAGTCCAGGTCTCCGGCCTGGAGATAGGCCAACCCTAGATTCACCAGTACTGTGCTCCGCAAATCCAGATCTTCCTCGGACAGCCTCTCGAGTGCCTTGTGAGAGTAATCGATAACCCGGTGCGGGGATTCCCCCCGTTCCCGCGCCACATGCGCCCGGATGGTGACCACGAAGCCCTCGACACGCCGGAGGGTAATCCACTCGGGAACCTCGGGGGTTCGGGAAGGTGGTCGATGCCTGGCGAGGGCCGTTTCAGCGTCCCGGAGACGTGACTCTATACGATCGTAAGAGGAGGCGGTCCGGTCTGCCATGAGGCTCCATGCGTCGGCAACGCAGAGCATCGGGCGCGAGTGAAAGATCTCTTCAGAGAGCCTGCTCATCCAGTTTCGCAGGGTGACACGCTCGCTGCTGTAGAAGATCCCGAGAGCGTTCTTTTCCAGAAGATCGGCTGCCCGCTCCTCGTGACCTCCTTCCAGGGCGTGATGGATCGCATCATTCGCGTGACCGTTCGAGTCGTACCATGTGCTGGCTCGCAGGTGCAGATCCTCGACCCTTTCAGGATGGAGCCTCCGCAGGTGGTTCTGCAATGACTCGCCAAACAGATGATGGTAGCGATACCAGCGCCGTTCATCATCCAGGGGCACGACAAAGAGATTGGCCGCCTCGATCTTCTCCAGCAAGGCCTGGCTGTCCTCTCGCCCGGTCAGAGCCCGGCACAAAGGAGCGCAGAGATGGTTCAGGATGGACGTCGGAAGCAGGAAGCGTTGAACCTCCTCTGACTGGTGCCGAAGCACTTCGGCTGCCAAGTACCCCTCAACATACTTGTGACTGCCGGCAAAGGATGAGAGAAACGCGCCGACATCCTCGACCTTCCTGATTGCCAGAGCAGCCATCTGCAAACCCGCAATCCAGCCTTCGGTACGCTCCTCGAGTGTGGCCACCTGCTCCACGGATACGTCGAGGCCCATCACGTCCTTCAAGAAAGCGTCCGCCTCTCCGGCCGGAAATCGAAGGTCCTCCGCACGCAATTCGGCCAACTGGTTTCGTACACGCAATCGGTTGATCGGCAGAGGAGGATCGCTCCTTGCGGCCAGGACCAAGTGGGTTCGCCGCGGAATATTGTCGATCAGAAAAGCGACTGCATCGTGAATCGATTCTTCCTGGATCAGATGATAGTCATCCACCACGATGATGAGCGGTTGTGTATCTTCGGACAATTCGTTGAGAAGGCTGATCAGAATCGCATTCATGGGTGGTTGGGCGGTTGCGGAGAGCATTTTCAGGGACGTGCTTCCCACGTTCGGACGGAGGGACTGAACGGCTGTCACGAAGTAGGCCCAGAACCGGGTCGGGTCGTTGTCTCCCTGGTCCAGGGAAATCCAGGCAACCTGCTTCTTCGAGCGCTTCGCCCACTCACCCAACAGGGTCGTTTTGCCGTACCCTGCGGGGGCGGATACGAGGACAAGTCGGTGGGCCATCCCCGCATTCAGGCGTTCGATCAACCGCGGACGCGTTACCAGTTTTGTCCGTGAGAACGGAATCTCCAGCTTGGACCGAAGGGGCTGCCACGCCATGTCCGCTTCCTCGGCAGGAGGAATCCACCCGACCTACCTTCTCGTGATGCACAATTGCGACGCACAGACTACTATCTCAAAGGCATGCACGATTCACAAGGGGACGATTCGGGGATTCGAGGACTCGTCGAGGGAAGGTCTCCGATCTACTGGGCCCTGGCCTAGCGCTTGCCTGGGGGACAGTAGGTCAGGGACCGCACGGTGTCCCGGATCTCCGTGGGGGTCAGCTTGTAGGTGCGCCGGCGCGATGTCCCGAGGCCCACAGTCCTTTTCAGGTCCACCAGGGTCTCGGCGAGCTTGACGGCCGCATGCGTGACATCGACGATGGGCACGCCCTTGCCCGGGACCTCACGGTAACCGGCGAAAGAAACCGCGGGACTGAGCGCAACGCAGCAAGGCAGGATGACCTCGGCACCGTCTTCGACACAGGCGTGACAGAGCTCCTCGAACCGGGGGAAGACGGCCTCCGGGCGGATGAGCATCTCGAACAGGGCATTCACCCAGTCTTCGCCCAGATCAAGCACCCGCACAGGGCGCACCACGCGCGATTCCATTCCATAGTTTCTTATGTTCCGCTCACAAAAGGCGACGAGCTCATCCATAACGGTGATCATGCTGAAGCGGCTGCCGAGGGAACAGGCCAGCATCATGGCCGCCTCCGCGGGGGCAATCACCGGTATGTCCACCGCCTGCCTTGCCTCATGGATTCCCGGATCATCCGCACAACCGATGATCACAGCGTCGTAACCCTGTTTCTCCGCCTCGATCACCCCATCGAGGAGCCACAGGTTGTTCAGCATCTCCGTGTAGTAGGAGTGCACCATATAGGCAGAGTGCTTGAGGTGGTTGATGTCGACCTCGGTGTCCGGACGGGCAACGGTCCCCAGGTTCTCAAGCATCCTTGCCTCGGCTTCCTTCACGGAAGCAGACAAGACCATGCCCGTTTCCCTCTCCATCTGCTCCTGTGGCGGAAAAATGTTTTGCCACGAGATTCTCATTCCCATACGAAACCTCCTTGTCCGGCCCGGGACGGTCCTGATTCCGTTTCAGCCGGCCGCCCTCATTTTTTGAGAATGACGATGCTGCTGTTCGGCCCGGCCCCCATGGCGTGGGCCAAACCGGTCTTTGCGTCCGGAACCTGGCGCGGTCCGGCTTCGCCCCGAACCTGTGTATAGATCTCGACGATCTGGGCCAGGGCTGTTGCGCCGAGCGGATGGCCCCTGGACATGAGCCCTCCGTCGGTGTTCACGGGGCACTTTCCGTCCAAGTCGAAAGCCCCCTGTCTCAAGAGATGGGGTGCCTCTCCCTTCTTGCACAGCCCCAGTTTCTCTATGTCCCACAGCTCGCCCGGGGACATGGTGTCATAGGCCTGAACTACATCTATATCCTCCGGACCGCATCCGGACATTTCCCATGCCTGTTCGACACCGATCTCGATCGTGTCCGGCGTCTTGATCCTGACACTGCCGCCACCGTACTCGTGACCATAGGTTCCGCTGGTGAGCACGGATGCTGCGACGCTGACTGCCCCGTCCTTCTGTTTCAACCTGTCCTTGCTGCAGAGAACGACGGCAGCTCCCCCGTCGGCGAGGGGGCAGGCGTGCAGCAGGTGAAGCGGCTTTGCGACAACTCGGGAACCAAGCACCTCCTCCAACGTGACGGGCTTCTGTAAACGGGCATTCGGGTTCAGGGCGCCGTTCCGCCGGTTCTTGACCGTCACCCTGCTGAAGTCCTCGACCGTCGCGCCTGTTTCCTCCATGTACCTCAGCGTTTGCATCGCATATGCTGCGGGCTGAACATTGAAACCCATGGTCCTCTGCCATTCGGGCCATGCCGTGCTCATGATGAAGCCCCTCGGCATGGTCTCGAATCCAACCGCAAGGACCACATCGTGGATCTCCGCTGCGATCATCTGGTAAGCCAACCGGAAGGCGGAGGCCCCGCTGGAGCAGGCGTTCTCGACATTCACGATCGGAATGCCCGTCATTCCGATCTTTCCGATCGTTTGATGCCCTGCAGCCGTTCCGCAGTAGACATTCCCGCAGAATGCGGCCTGGATCTCTTTCCATTCCATCTGCGCGTGGGTCAGGGCCTTCAGGATCGCCTCGCTGCCGAGATCGTAGAACTCCTTTTTCGGCCGCCCCTTGCGGCCGTCATAGCTGTTGAATCGAGTCAACCCGGCTCCTGCAATCACTACCTCCCTCGCATTCTTCATCTTCTCGCCTCCAATCACTCAGCATTTGAAGGGCGGAACTTGTACGCCATGACATCGTTCCCGTCTTCATCCTCGTGCAGCTTTTCGATCACCATCTCCACGTCCATCCCTACATGCAGCGAGTCCGGGTCGCATCCTGTGAAAAGGGTCTCGATCCGTATCCCTTCGGGCAACTCCACGAACCCGAGTGCATAAGGCACCTCACCCTTGTAGTAGATGGGCGGCCTCTGCGCTACGACCGAGTAGCTGTATACCTTGCCGGCGCGGCTCAGCCTGACCTCTTCCAACTCGGTGGACTGGCAGTATCCGCACAATGCGATGTCCTTCTTCGGGAAGAACAGCTCCTCGCAAGACAGACACCGGCTTCCGATGAGTTGCTGCTCCTCGGAAGTGGACGCAGCCTCTGCCCACAATCCCTCCCGCACGGGAATCCTCTTCTTCTCTTCCATCCTTGTGCCTCCCTGACAATCGGATACCTTGTATCGCCCGTCCGATATTTGCTAGACGAATGCTGACATGCCCAGGACCTCACGAGCGACAACGAGTTTCTGTATTTCGGTGGTTCCATCAGGAATCGTGTACATTCTTGCGTCCCTGAAGTAGCGCTCCACGGGGTACTCTTCCGAGAGCCCATAGGCGCCGTGGATTTGCACGGCCTTGGATGTCACGCGCACAGCCGCCTCCGTGGCATACGCCTTTGCAAGAGAACCCTCCTTTCGGCCCATGCCACCCTGGTCGAGAACGAAGAAAGCCCTGTAAGACAGGAGTCTTGCCGCTTCCGTCTCGGCGATCATGTCGGCAATCATCTCTTGAATGAGCTGGAACTTGGCGATGGGCTTTCCGAATTGTGTTCTCTCCCGCGCGTACTGGATGGAGGCATCGATCGCGGCCTGGGAAATCCCCACGGCGGCGATCGCCGCGTTGCACCTGGCGAAGGTGAGTCCCCGAAGCGCCATCTTGAATCCCTTGCCCGGCGCTCGGAGAAGGTTTTCCTTCGGGACACGACAGTCTTCAAAGGCGAGCTCGGCGGTCGGAAAGGACCGGACGCCCATCTTCTTGATCTCCCGCGCCACGAAGGGGGACTCCTCTCTTTCCACGAGAACCTGACAGATTGCCTCCGCCCCCTTGGAGGGGTCCAATGTCGCCACAACCGACACACAATCCGCGATCGTCCCGTTCGATATCCACGTCTTGGTCCCGTTGAGCACGTAGTGGTCCCCGTCGAGCACGGCCCGGGTCTGAACGGTCGACACGTCCGAGCCGACATTCGGCTCCGTTATGGCGGTGCAGGCAATCTTGTCCCCGCTCAGCAATCCAGGAAGGGTTCGGCCGATCAGATGCTCGTTCCCCGATTCCGAGATCCCATGGCTGGTCGATGAAGTGATTCCCACCATCCCCCCCAGCCCCGCGTACACACCCCGAAGCTCTTCGTGAAGGATGGCCCAGTCGATGTGACTCAGCCCCATTCCGCCGTGCTCTTCGGGTACGAGCGTGCCCACGTAGCCGAAGGGCTTGAGATCTTTGAGAAAGCCGTGGGCCTCCTCTTTTGTCATGGGACCTTTCCGGTCCCATTCGTCCGCCCTGGGCGCGATCTTGTCTTTGAGATACCGGCGGACGGTTTCCTGAAGCATCTTTTGCTCTTCGGTCAGGTTGAAATCCATGGCTTGGTCTCCTTTACGCCATCGAGAATCCGCCGTTGACGCTCAAGCACTGCCCGGTAATGAAGCACGCCTTCGGGGAGGCCAGGAAGGCGACCGCATTCCCCGCGTCCTTGGGGCGGCCGATACGTCCGAGGCCCCTTCCGATCGGATAGGCCTTCAGCATCTTCCTGAGCAACTCGTCCTCTTCCGGTGTAGCGTCCGGGTTCAGGAAGTCCTTGATTCCCTCGTGGGCGGTCGCCCCCATGGCAATGCAGTTGACGTTGATGTTGTGTCGGCCCACCTCCTTTGCCAGGGCCTTGCTGAACGCCAACACGCCGGCCTTCGCACCCGAGTACACGGCCATGTAAGCCTCACCGATTCGGCCTGCGTCCGAGATGATGCTGATGATCTTTCCCCCCTTCCTTTCGATCATCGATTCCAGCACCGCGTGCGTGCAATTGAGGCATCCGTAGTAGTTCAGTTCGATCTGTTCCTTCCAGAAAGGGAGATCCGACTCCACGAAGACCGTTCTTTTCGCTTCTCCGGTTCGCAGGATGATCGGCACTCCCGCGTTGTTCACCAGGATATCCACGGGGCCGAGGGTTCGATTGACGGTTTCCACCATCGCCCTGACCTGTGCAAGGTCTTTCACGTCCGCCTGTACACCGCAGGCGCTTCCGCCGGAGCTCTCGATCTCGTTTGCGACTTTTGCGGCGCGCTCACCGAAGAAGTCATTGACCGCCACCTGGACCCCCTCTTGTGCCAGGATGGTTGCTATGCCCCTGCCGACGCCCTGACCGGCCCCGGTCACGAGGGCGACCTTTCCTTTCAGTTCCAAGTCCATCATGTTCCTCCTTACGGTGTGAGAACTACCTTTGGGTCCGGGTCAACGTCCCTTGAAGACGGGCTTTCTCTTTTCGGCGAACGCCATGAATCCTTCGATTCGATCCTCGGATGTACCCAGCATGGCGGAGATATGGGCCTCGTAGTCGAGTGCGGATGTCAGATCGAGTTGCATTCCCGTGTTCACCGCCCGCTTGATGTACTTGACGGACAAGGGCGGATAAGCGGCCAGCTTCCCTGCGAGCCCCCTGGCCTCCTCCATGAGCGCGTCCACGGGGACGACCCTGTTGACCAGTCCAATGCGATACGCCTCTTCCGCGTCGATGAACTCGCCCGTCAACAGAATCTCTTTTGCCCTCGTGGCGCCGATCAGACGGGGCAGCCTTTGGGTTCCTCCTGCGGCCGGAATCATCCCGATCTTCACCTCGGGAAGACCGAAACGCGCAATGTCCGAGGCAATCCGCAAATCGCACACAAGGGCCAGCTCGCAGCCGCCGCCAACGGCAACACCGCTGATCGCGGCGATCACAGGCTTTTCGCAGTTCTCGATCTTGCAGTAGAATTCGTGGCTCTTGCGTCGCTCAAAGTAGAACTCGGCCTGGGTCATCTGCATCTTCGAGCGCTCCTTGATGTCCGCACCCGCGGAGAATGCCTTCTCTCCACCGGTAAGGATGGCTACCTTCACTTCTTCATCCTTCTCGATCCCATCGAACACGTGCCCCAGTTCCTCCTTCATCCGCAGGCTGAGCGCATTCAGTTGCTTCGGCCGGTTCAGCACAACGACGGCAATCTCGCCCTCTTTTTCGTAGAGCAGTGTTTCGTAATCCATTCGATCCCCCTTTCGTTGTCTCGCTCCTACTCACTGGCGAGATACGAAGCACAAGGTGTGCCACGTTGGCCGCCCGCCGGCAAACGGTCATAAATATTTGTTTTTAAATATTATTATTGGATGACAGAGGGCTGCTGCAGTGTGGGGGATGTGTCTATTTGTTGTGATATATCGCAATTGTGAAATATCGCAACATTCGATGCGGGGATCGATCGCTCAGCTCTTCAAGCGCCCGGGTTTCGTATTCCGAGCTTCTTCATCCGGGAACGCAGCGTCGACGGGTTGAGCCCAAGGACCTTTGCCGCCCCTCTCGGTCCGTGCACCACCCAGTCGGTCTGCTCCAGCACTCGAGTGATGTGGGCGCGCTCGACCCCTTCGAGGCTTCCTTTTGACCCGAGAGGAGCATCCCTTTCATGGGCGCCTTCCAGCTTCTCTACGAGTTCAAGTTTCGAGCCCCTGGTATTGAGAACGGCCCGTTGAATGACATTCTCCAATTCGCGTACGTTTCCGGGCCAATGATACGCCTGAAGTTTCTTGAGCTCACTCTCCGGAATCAGCTTGATCTTCTTCTTGAGCTTCTTGCTGTACTTGTCAACAAACCAACTGACCAGGAGAGGAACATCTTCCCTGCGTTCTCGAAGGGCCGGAACCCGAATCGGGAATACATTGAGGCGATACCACAGGTCCTTGCGGAAGCGCCCCTCCTGGACCTCTCTTTCGAGATCCTTGTTGGTGGCAGCGATGATGCGGACGTCTACCCGGATCGTTTTCGAACTGCCCAACCGTTCGAACGTTCCTTCCTGAAGCACTCGCAACAGCTTGGCCTGGACCTCCAGGGGAAGCTCACCGATCTCATCCAGGAAGACCGTGGTTCCCTTTGCATGCTCGAACCGTCCCGTTCGTTTTGCGTGCGCACCCGTAAAGGCGCCTTTTTCGTGACCGAACAACTCGCTTTCGATGAGGCTCGCGGGCAACGCACCACAGTCGACCTTGACCAGAGGCCGATTCCTTCGTTGGCTCGCCTCATGGGTGGCTCGGGCGACGAGTTCCTTGCCTGTTCCCGTTTCTCCAACCACCAGCACCGTAACGTCCGTTGCTGCGACCGCCTTGATCTGGGCCAGCGTGCCCAGCAGGGCTTCGCTTTCCCCGATGATATTGTGGAAGTCGTGTTGCACTTCGATTTCTTCTCGAAGATACGTACAGTCCGCCTCGATCTGCTCTTTCAGCTCCTTGATTTCAGCGAAGGCCTGCTGCAGTCGTTCTTCTCTGTGCTTGCGCGAGTGTGCATTCGCAAAAATCTGGCCCAGCAGCCTCACCCTCTGAACGAGTTTGTCCGGCCATGCCCGAGAGGCACTCACCGTGCTCATGACGAGGGCCCCGACCACGGCTTCCCCGGTCTCCAAAGGGACCGAGAGCCCGGACCGGATACCGAATGCCACGAGGTTCTCCCTGTCGATGCCGGCGGGAGGAGGCAGATCGTCTGCTTCTTCGAAGGCCACGCACTCCGCCCGCAGCCATTTCTTGATGAACCACGGCAAATCCAGGGTGGAGAGACTCTCGAGCGACCGAGCGACCCCTTGGCGTGTCCACGCATGGGACACCGTGGCCGCCGAACCGTGTCGGCTGAATTGGACCAGACCGCACCAGTCCATCCCGAGAAACTCGCCGATACGGCCAAGCCCTTCCCGTATGCCGCCGTCAACGCTGCTCGCCGGCAGATGAACGAGCCCTGCAGAGACCTCCGACACCAGCTGTTCGAACCGGGACAGTTCCTCTATCTGCTCCTGGGCACGCTTGCGGAGGATCGCATTGGCGAACACCTCCCCCACCAGGTTCAGGTCCTTTACAAGCTCGTCCGGCCAGGATCGGTAGGAACGGAAGGTGGTGAACGACAGAGCGCCCATGATCGAGCCACTCACCTTCAAGGGAATCGCCAGGAGCGACTTGATTCCTTCCCGGACAACAAACTCCCGGTCTTTGGTCGGCTTCTTGATCTCCTCGTCGGCACGAGAAAACCTGACGACCTTTCCCTGGCGAATCCTCTGAAAAGCCCAGGGGAATTGAGCCTCCCCCTTCAATCCTATGTGAGTAGGAATTCCTTCAATCGCGTAGGCATGCGTGATGGAGGCCTCCGGGTCTTCCTCCTTCAATTCCAGCAAGTGCGCACGATCGATCCCGAGAAATCGGGCAATCAGCTCGAGACCGTTCTCGATTTCTCCGTCTATTTCGCCCACCGATAAGGAGGCGAACTTGGCCGACAGCTCGAAAAGCAGCGCTTTGAAACGATGCACCTCTTCGAGGGAATCCTTCAGATCCTGAAGGGTCGTCTCATCTGTTTCGTTTCGCTTCGGTTCTTCTTTCATATCGAAGAGAAGCTTGCTTCCGGGATTGTCTGCTATGGTGATGAAAGTAGTACAGGACCGGTTCGATGTCAAAAAATGCACGCACCCCCTGTGCGTGGTGTCTCCAGCAGGTTTGCCCGAGTGGTGGAGCCGACCAGCTCAGACAGAAACAGGGCAGGAACTTGTCCTCCAGCGATGACTCTGCCATTCCTCTCTGGACTCCTCATGGAGTTCTCGGTAATCTATCCTTTTGCCGCCCAGGGGGGTTGATATGCCCAGCAAGAGGAACAAACTGACATCTCACATGCTGACAGGCGTGGTGCTGGCCGCGATCCTTCTGGGGGCGCTCGGTTGCGAGAAGCTGCGGGTGCGCGACAGACCGAATATCGTCTACCTCCTGTTGGACACGCTGCGGCCCGATCACCTGGGCTGTTACGGCTACGAAAGGGATACGTCTCCAAGAATCGACCGGATGGCGGCCGAAGGAATCCTCTTCACACGCTTCTACTCTGTCTGCCCCTGGACCGATCCGACCATCGTCACCCTCTTTACCGGGCTCTATCCACAGGCCGTCCTTCCGCCGGCACTACGAAAAGTCGCCATAGAGCAGAAACTGCCCATGGAGCTCGAAACCCTTGCAGAGATATTGCGAGGCGAAGGATACCGGACGGCCGCGATCATGGATCATCCCGGACTCAACCGGAAACGGAATTTTGACCAGGGGTTCGAGGAATACGTGAACCTTCCGAAGAAGCTGGGCTGGCATGAATGGGTGGGCACACCACCCGAGACGGTCTTCGAGGAATTCACGGCCGTCGTCGAAAAGATAGAAAAGGGGCCCTTCTTTCTATACGTGCACCTGGTGTATCCACACCAACCCTACACACCCAAACCACCGTTCGAGGGAATGTTCGGGCCCGGGTTCAGAAAACTGTCCCGCCATGAGAAGCAGGGTGTGATCAATTGCTATGATGGCGAAATCCGGATGACGGATGACCTCGTAGGCAAGATGTACGACCTCATGTTGGAAAGGGGCCTGCTGGACAGCACCTGCATCCTCATCACCTCCGATCACGGGGAAGGCTTCTGGGAACACGGCCTACGTGAGCACGGGAACTCGCTGTACAACGAACTGCTGGCTGTGCCGCTCGTCATTCGGCCGCCCAAAGCCATGAACATCCGACCGGGAACGGTCCGTGATCTGCTGAGCAACATCGATCTCTTCCCGACCGTTCTGGAAATAGCCGGGATCGATACCCCTCCTGCAATCCCTGGGGAGAGCCTCGTTCCATACCTGGAAGGAAAAGGGGCCCCCTCCGATGGACGCATCATCTTCAGCGAGAATCCGCATTCGAATATCCCGCATGGACTGGCATGTCAGTCCGAGAAGCAGAAGCTGGTATACGAAGCCTGGAAACCGATCGATGATTTGGCCGTCTTCAGGAAGAACGTCAGCGCGGGATGGCCACTTCAGCTCTTCTTTGATCTGCAGAAGGATCCCCTGGAGCAACACAACCTTGCCGGCAGGATCCCCGGCATCCAGCTGGATCTTGGAAATGCCCTGGTCGAACACAAGAGACGAAACGACGAACACCGCAAGACAATCGCCCCTGAGACCGCGCCCCTGGACCCTGCAACGAGGCAGCAACTGAAGTCCCTGGGATACATACAGTGAAGCGACTCTCCTCTACCAGACGAACGGAACCAGCCTGTACCGAACTCGCTCCGTATAGTCCGTATATCCGGGCAGCGTCTTCTTCAGAGTCTTCTCTTCGACCCTGATCCGTGCGACCATGAACACAATGGGGAGCAGCAGCACAAGGACGCCTGCACAGCTCTCCAACCACAGCGTGAGGCCCATGAAGAACAGGAGCATGCCCAGATAGAAGGGGTGCCGAATCCTGCCGTAGAGACCGGTATCGATCAGCACCTGCCCACGCTCGGACTGATCCTTCACAATAGGTGCGGCAAAAGCATTCTGAAAGAGCGTCGTCCAGATGGCCACATATCCGGCGAGCGACAGGATCACACCGAAGACCGACACCGACACGGGCGGTGACGGCATGAGCCGCAGACGAAAGACATCGATGGGAATGAAGGCGAACCACGCCAAGATCGCAAGGATGAAGAACGGCGTGACGACCCGATCCGCAATCGGCTGGCTCTCTGCAGAGGGCGCCGTGAGTCGAGCCTCCAGACTGGCCGGCGCCAGTCGAGCCAGCGTAACGATCGAGACCGAATTGACTAGGCCGTATACCAAAAGGAAACAGAGGGCCCGCGGCCAGTCCCAGGTACCGGCCGGGATCAACAGCAGGGCCGCAAACACCATGAGCTGAAACAAACCACCGATCAGACCCCGAAGAACGAGCATGGGTTCCCCTATTTCCGTTCGCTCAGATAGTGGTGCCAGAAGATTCGTGCGGCAACCGATCGCCACGGCTTCCATTTGAGACTGATTCTTTCCAATTCTTCAGTTGTCGGCCTGGTGGCCATTCCCTTCAGTTTCTGGACCGCCGATACCAGTGCAAGATCTCCGGTCGGCCAGATATCCGGCAGTCCGAGGGCCGACAAAAGATATATGTCGGCTGTCCAGGAACCGATGCCCTTGATGCTCATCAATCTCTCTTTTGCCTTCTCCTCGTCGAGGTCCGACAGTCCGGGTAGATCAAGACTTCCCGTGACCACCGCGTCCGCCAGGTTCCGGCAATACGAGGCCTTTTGCCGGCTGAAACCCATGGATTTGAGCTCCCCATCGGAGAGCTTCAAGAGGTTCTCCGGTGTCAGTGACTCGACCCCAGCCAAGAGCTTCTCGTAAACCGCCCTGCCTGATGCAAGCGATACCTGTTGCTCGAGGATGATTTGGACCAGCGTCCCGAATCCCTCTTCACGCAACCACAAGGGGGGTGGTCCAAATCTCGAGACAATGCGCTTCAGTTGCCGGTCGCGGCTCCCGAGGTATCTCAGCGCTCTTGAGAGCGATCTCTTGTTCAGTCGAATTTCGGCCTCCGATCATCTCGGCCAGGAAGAATAGGGTCTGTCATGGCCCTGGTTCGGTGGTGACCACCAGGCGATATCCAAAGTCCATGCTTTCCGAGTCGAACAGATGGGAGTAGCATCGTTCCCACTCTCCGGACTCGAGATCTTTCTTAAGGCTGCGCAACCCGTCTTCGTAATCGGGGACACGGGCAAATGTCGATATGGCGGTCCTCACGCCCTCATCGAGATACGCCCGGGGCCGGCGCCAGTAAGCACACAAAAAGCCGTCCGTACAATCGTGCGGAATCGGCACAGGGATGACTCGAAGGGGTCCAAGGATCTCGGCCATCTCTTCAATCGAGGGGAACAGTGGTTCGTCGATCGTCCGGATCTGCGGAAGATAGTCGAGGAGCCAGAAATCCTCACAGAATCCGATCCAGGTCAGGAGAATGATCTTTTGTCTTGCCACGCGGCGCGCCTCGCGCAGGCCCTTTTCGATATCGGACCAGTGGTGGAGGCTGAGCAGGGCCATGGCTACGTCAAAGGCACCGTCCCTGAATGGGACGGATTCGGCACGGGCCTGCACGACCAGAGAATCGGTTCTCGGCCTCTGGGATATCATCATCCGGGAGGGTTCCACGGCCACAAGCCTCCGGCCCTCCGGCTCATAAGAGCCGACGCCGGCACCCAGGTTCACGATGCTGGCCGCCTCGCCGAGCTCTGCATGAATCGCTCTGGCGATGTGGGGGTCGGGTCGACGATAGGTGCTGTATCGTTTCCCGATGGTGTCGTAGATCGCTTGCATGCTTCGGTCTCTCTACACGTGGATACGCAGGTCTAAGCCCCGCTTCTCCTCCAGCACCACCAGTTCCTCTCGCAGTTTCGTCCAGAAGAGATGCTCTCTGGAGAAGATCACCGGCTCCACCCTCCCGAGCAGATCCGGGAAATGGCTTTTCAGGATTTCCTGCACGTTCGGCCAGCTCCGACCCGAACGGTCCATGATACTCAGGCCGTATATCCAGATCCGGTCGGCGTGCGGCACGAGCAGATCGATCAACTGCATCGTATCCGTAATATAGGGGATGACCGGACAGAGCAGGCTCCCGGTCTCTATGCCGGCTTCCCTGCATAGACGCAGAGCCTCCACCCTCCTCTCCGTATCCATCGTGTTCGCCTCGAACCGTTTCCGCGTTTCGTTGTCATTGAAGGCCACCGAAACACTGACGACTGCGTCCTTCATCTCCTTCAAGACATCCATGTCACGAACCACCAGATCGGACTTAGTAAGAATACTTGCAGAGAAGCCCTTCTCTGCGAGGAGCTCCAGGACCTTCCGCGTTTGCCCGTATTCCGCCTCGCAAGGTTGGTACGGATCCGTGTGGTAGCCCATATAGATGGGTTGCGGAGGAATGCCGTCCAGCTCTGCGCTCAACCGGTCGACGAGATCCTCGTGCACCAGGATCTCCTCCGACCAATCCGTTTCCGCCCCTTCGAGGGCGTAGCAGTAGTAGCAGTAGTGCTCGCACCCGATATACGGGTCGATCTGATAGTCGCGATCCTTCAAGTCGCAGGACTCCAGAATGGGCCGCTTGGAGCAAACTGAAACTCTCATCCGTGGTGTTCCTCTTCCCGTGGAAACGGCCGTCAACCGTTTGCCGATCTGGTTTGTATGAAGCTCCTTCGCCGGGTCGACTGCTCCATCCATGCATTCAGGCTAGCATGCTCCGAGAGCAGCTGTTGGCCCTCCGGTGCCTGAGACAGATAGAACAGCATCGGAAGGGCGTGCAGATCCGCGAGTGTCACAGCGTCGCCGACAAGGAAATCCCGACCATCCAGAAAGCCCTCCAACGCCTGCAGGCAGACAGAGGCTCTTTCCACTGCTTCGTCGACACTGCTGCTCGCATCTCCGAACATTACTCGGGGCACGAAGATCCCCCAAACCATCGACATATACGCATACGAGTCCAGGATCCCGATGATCTGATTCATTCGTGCCTGTTCTCGAACATCTGCCGGGGTCAGGCGTATGCCGGAAAACGCCTCGTCCAGGTAGGCGTTGATGGCTTGCGTTTCGTAGATGAGAAAATCCTCCTGCTTCAAGACCGGGATGCGACCGAATGGATTACGCTCCAAATGCTCCGGAGGAACACCACTCTCACCGAAAACGTTCGTCTCCACGAGCTCGTAGTCGATCTCTTTCTCCTCCAACGCAAGACGAACGATCCGGGTATAGACACTCTCGGCCAGACCATAGAGCTGAATCGTACTCACGGCAATCTCCTATCGTAGGAAGTCATGCTGCAGCAGTCGTTCTGCGTGAAGATAGTGGATGTGACTGTCAGAATCAAGTATTCGACGGGTGGGCACGAAGAGCGCAGAACGACCGTTCCCGTTATCCCCAGCGGAAGCGAACGCCCATGCCGTGGGACGGATAGGACCAGTCGACAGAGTCACAGATATACCGGCAGGTGCCGCATTCCAGGCAGCCTTCGTGATTGAAGAGGATCGTACCGTCCTGCTCGTTCCATTCGTAGTTTCCCGCGGGGCAGGAGACGATGCACTGCCTGTTGTCGCACTCCGGGCAGGCGGAGCCGTCGACCTTGATGTGAGGATGCGTACCCTTCTGTATGATGACGCTCGCCATTCTGTCTTCGCGGCCCACATCTGCGACGCTGTCATAGTCCATGGTCAACGCAACGTCTGTTCCCTTTCGGACAAAGGGCGAAACGATCCATCGGAGGGGAGCGGGAAGGAGGTCTTTGATGATTCCATGGTAGAGGACTCCACCGCTCGAGGGCCGCTCCTTGCCCATGAAAGTGGATACATTGTACGTGTAGTTGTCGAGTACGGAGGCAATCGTGCTTCTGTACTGCTTGAGCTTCGGACGCCTCTTGGAAAACCATATGCTCTGCTTGCGTGCCTCCGCGTGGGACTCCACCAGTGTGGTCTTCTCCTTCATCAGGGCGAGGTACTGCTTCAGTGTCTTTCGTCGGAAATCATTCTTCTTCAAGGCCCGTTCCACGGTTTCCGCGGCCATCATTCCGCATGCCATTCCGGGCGGCACGCCCACATAGACGACGTTGTTGAAGCCACTGGCATCTCCACAGAGGATGACACCGTTGCCGACCGTGTCTTTCAGTCGTATGCGGCCGCCATCCGAGATGATGTGGGCCTGGTATTCACGGAGCGTGGAGCCCTTTACGCAGGCATGTATAAAGGGATGCTCCTTCAGCTGGATGTACTTGCTGTGGAGACTCACGCCTCCTGCGGCAACCATGTCCACCTGCCCGAAAAGGGCCAACGATAGGCTGTCCCGATTCGTATAGAGGCTGACGGCGCCGCCCACGTCATCGGAAGGATAACCGAATCCGGTGTAGCAGCAACCTTCATTCGGCAACAGGTTGAATCGCTCCTCTATGGTTTCCGGCGGAAGATCCAGGACCTCCTTCACGGCCAGCATCTACATGCTGCTGTCCTGCCGCGAAACAAGACCTGATTTCTCGGCAACCACCGAGTTCACGCCGTCCGCGCCTACGACCACATCCGCCAGGAGCTCATCATCCCCAACCCGTACGCCTCTGACCGACCCGCCTTCGATGATGAGGTCCGTAACCGTGGCACCCGTAATCATCTGCGCCCCGGCCTCCTCGGCCTTGCCGGCCAGCCAGGCGTCGAACTTGCCCCGATAAGCGGTGAAGGCGCTTGAATCCTTCAAGTGCCCGTAGTAACGGGCCCGGATGTTCACGACGTCGTTTCTGCCCAGAAGGATAACACTCTCTTCGGTGACGGCTCTTTCCAGTGGGGCGTCTTCCATGAAGTCGGGAACGAGGTGCTTCAGCACGTCCGTCAACAGAACGAAGGAGGCAACGTTCTTCTCCCCGGGTTTCTGCCCTCGCTCCAGAACGATGCACTCGATGCCCTTGCGGGCCAGACTCAGTGCGCAGGCAGAGCCCGCCGGGCCGGCACCCACTACGATAGCGGTGGTTCGTTTCACCGGAATCACCTCCCATCACAGGTTGTAGAAAGGGTGGAGCACATCCATGTAGCCGTCACCGGTCGTTCTCGTTGTTCTTATCGGATGATTCGAGCTCAGCCAGGACATGCTGATAACAGGCAGGGCACAGACCATGGGTCAATTCCGGCAATTCATCGGCCTCGAAAAGCCTCAGCCGGATGAGTCCCTCCTCCACTTCGACCCATTCGGCATCGGGGGTGGCGATCTTTTTGCAGACACTACAAATCCTGATGAAGTGGGTCGACCTTGGGGTGTTCTGGTCGAAGAGCTTCACCGAATCGCAGGGTTCCGTTCTGACGACGTGACTCACAATCCGGATTCCGCCATCCGGCGACGACAGGGGAAGAAGACTCATGTATCTCTTTTCCTCCGGGGAGTCACACCGAAACGGAATCGGCCCGACTCGTTTCCCGCCCCTGATTTGCCGGAAGATTTGCTCATACAGGTGCCGGGTCGCCTTTCCTTGAATGAACCTCCACAGCGGTTGTCCTATCACGTTGTCCGGGCGGCATTCGCTGGCCCAGGCATTGTTCCGGGCAAAAGCCAGCCAGTTCTCGCTGACTTCGGCAATTACGTTCTCCTTATCGATGAGATATGTGAAGACACCGTCCTGCATTTGTGTTTCTCTCCACTACAGTGTGTCCGATCCTCCATCATCCCTCTCAGCCCCTTCATTTCAGGGATTTAGTTTAGATTACTACGGCAGGCCACAAGTTCCTCGGCAGTTCTGACCCAACGCACATGTTTTGTTTCTGATATCCAGTACTTGGGCCTTCGTTTCTTGAGCAGAGATCGGCCCTCAAAGCCGCCTCAGGAGCAGGCCCCTGACCTCCTCCGGGTTCAACTCCACTGGGTTGTTCTTGTTGCCTGTGCTCTGGGCGATTCCGTCAAGATCGGAGGTGCGAACCCCGAAGTCGCCCAACCGGGGAAGGTTGAGCAGTTCGGTCCACTCGTCGATCCTATCGGTCAACAGATCACAGCAGGAATGGGTCTCTTCCTCTCGAAAGCCCTTCCCTCCCAAGAGGGCACCGACTTGGGCGTACTTCCTTAGGGCCACATGGCCATCCTGCCCCTGTTGCCGAAGCTTCTCTATGTTGATCCTGATTTCCGCACCCACCAGGGTTCCGCATACCACACCGTGAGGAATAGGAAACTGCCCGCCGATCGGCGAGGCCAATCCGTGAACCACGCCGAGGCCCGCATTGGCAAGCGTTATGCCGGAGACCAGAGAGGCATAAGCCATGGCGGCCCTCTTCTCGATGTTGTTCGGCTCTGTCGTGCACACGGGAACCAGGCTGTCCTTCAGAAAGGAAAGTCCGCTGTGGGCCAGGGCGTCGGTAAAGGGGCTTGCCTTGGTGGACACATACGATTCGAGAAGCTGGGTGAATGCATCCATGCCACAGGCCGCAGACACATCGGCAGGACACGAGAGCGCAAGTTCCGGGTCGATGACTGCTACATCCGGAATGAAACGATCATGGCGGATCGACTTCTTGAAACCTTGCGGGCCGATCCTGCTCAGCACCGCGTTCTTGGTGGCCTCGCTACCCGTGCCCGAAGTGGTCGGGACCGCCACAAAGGGGACCTTTTCTCCGTTGTGCTCCCGATGACCGACCCCCTCGAGGTACTCGCACACGGAATCGTCCTGGGGCAACATGGCGGAAATCGCCTTGCCTGCATCCACCACGCTGCCCCCGCCCACAGCCAGGACAACCTGGACTCCCTCTTCACGGAACTGCGAGACCGTATCGTCCACGAAATCCGGAGAGGGCTCTCCCTGCAATGTCACCCGCGACCAACGAATCGACTCCTCGGCCAGCCCCTCGGCCAGTTCGTCCCATTTCCCGGACCTTTCCAGGGAAGAAAGGCCCGTTAGGATCAGAACGTGGCGGCCGAACTCCCGGATGGTCCGATGGACACGGCGGAACTCTCCGGGTCCGAAGACAATTCCCGGCACCCCTGCGAATGAGAAAGGGCGGATCATCGACGCTTCTCCTCTACGGTTCACCCTTTATACCGCAATTCGATCTCCATTCCCATGGCTTAGCAGCATATCGCACGAGACCTCGTGGCGAGAGCGGTGGAATGCTTCGTGCCATAACCGGGCGAGTTGCCATCCCCCGGAGGGACGGCTATCCTGAGATTACACCCACCCCCCCGAACCCGGAGGAAGACCCCATGCAAGTTACCCCTGCCCATCGATCCCTGGCCGAGAAGTTCGTGTTCCAGCAAGGTCGGGAGGACGCCTTCATACCCGACTCACTGCTGGATCTTGTCAGCTTCGTGTATACCGAGGAGGAGGCGGAAATCGTCTCGGCCCTCCCGTTTGTCGCGCTTCCCGCCCGTGCCATCGCGAGAAGGGTCAAGAGGCCCGTTCGAGAGGTCAGGCCGATTCTGGAATCCCTGTCCGACCGGTTGCTGATCGTGGGGCTACAAATGAAGGGAATCCCGGTCTACGGGTTCATGCCCCTTGCCCCCGGGGTGTTCGAATCCCAGATGATCCGCAGCAACGGCGGGGACGGCGAGTACTACAAGGAATTCTCCCGCCTCTTCGAGGCTTTCTACGAGGAGTTCTGCACCTGGATCAAACCGAGGCTGGAAGGAAAGGACCTGCGCTTCGGCCGGATCATCCCGATCCAGCAATCCATCGACCACTCCCCCGGCGTGAGCGTGATGGCCCTGCCGTCGGACAGGTTCCTCGAGACGGTCGACCGAAACAACAGCTTCGCCCTCGTGAATGTGTGCAGCTGCCGGCACGAGGCGGACCTGCTCGGAAAGGGATGCGGCAAGCCGAAGGACGTCTGCTCGGCCATGGGACGCCTCGCGGACGTGGTCGTCGACAAGGGAATGGGGCGGAGGGTGTCGAAAGAGGAGTTCCTCGATGCAAAAATGCGGGCGGCCGACTCAGGGCTCGTGAACCTGGTCGACAACCTGGAGAACCCGCTCCAGGTCTGCTCCTGCTGCGGCTGCTGTTGCGGCGCCCTGCGGATCTTGAGCCAGTTCAATATTCCGACCATCATCGCGAAGAGCCACTTCGAGGCGGTAATCGACCCGGCGAAATGCATCGGCTGCGGCACCTGCGAAGAGATCTGTCCGATGGACGCGGTCACCATGCAGAAGGCAACACCCAGGGCGAGAAAAAAAAAGAAGGCGGCCATCGACCCTGCCCGCTGCATAGGTTGCGGCCTGTGCGTGTACAAGTGTGAGAAGACGAGGGCGGTCACCCTTCGGGCACGCGAAGACTACAAGCCTCCGGCAAAGAGCATGGTGGAGTTCACCATGAGCCGGCTCTGTGAAGTGAAAGGAATCGAGAGCCCCCTTCTGGACCGGGTGGGCCTTGGCGTAAGCCAACTGCTCGACAAATACTCACCCCTTCACATTTCCGGGCCGAAGTACCGACCGAAGTGAACGGGTTGACGAACACCCCTGACCCGCGGCGGGGTATCCTTCAGCCCCCGGGATCGGCACGCCGCCCCTGGAGCACGTAGAACAGGGCCCCGGGAAGGCGCAACGCGACAAACCACAATCGCACGACCAGCATGATCGTGGCCCCGGTCTCCACGCCGAACTGGGCGAACAGAACAGACGCGGCCGTTTCCGACACTCCGATGCCACTGGGGGATATGGGCAGGGCCGTGGCGATGAAGACCAATGGGCAGACAAGGAAGACCTGCTTCCACCCGAGGGGGGTCCCGATCGCTTCACCGGCGACCCTGTACACGCCCATGGACAGCACACCGACGACAAGGGACAACGCGACGCAGGACAAGAGGGTCCTGCCCCGTTCACGGTAGGCCTTCGCCACGCTTTCCAGGGGAGCGCGGAAGCTTTCCGGCACAAACCTCAGCACCCGCACGCGTGTGGTGTCGAACCAGAGGGTCGAGAAAGCGAGGGTCGCCCCGGAGACGCAGAAGACGATGACTACGCCCATCTGAAGCATGGACCGGTTCAGCCCACCTCCGCAACAGACCATCCAGAGGACAGCGGCCAACCCAAGCACGAAAGCCGTGTAGAAGCCGATCGCCCTGTCCATCACAACCGTGGACACCCCTGCTATCTTGGCCGAAGGCGCCTCCCGGGTCACGTAGTATCCTAGCACGAGATCCCCTCCCACCACGCCGGGAAGCGCCATGGCCAGAAAACGGCCGATCCAGACCAGCCCGAGGGTTCTTGGAAAGGGTAGATCGATCCGTTGAATCTTCAGGAGCCACCACCAGCGCCAGGCCTGCAGGACCATCGCTATACAAAGCACCAGAAGGCCCAGGCCGTGGAGGGAAGCCCGTGGACTCGAAAAGAGGATGCTGAAATCGAGTCGACCGCTCTTGACCAGCCATGCGAGCAGCCCTGTCGCCACAATGACCTTGGCGATCGTAACCAGGCTCACAGGGCTCGAACGTTCCGGCCGGATGGGATCATCCCGGTTCTCAGGAGTCGCCGGCATAGAATTCCTTCACGGCCTCGACCACCCGGCCTACGTCCTCGTCCGTCATCTCGTAGTAGAGCGGTAGCCGCAGCAGCCTGCTGCTCAGGTCTTCGGTCACGGTCAGATCTCCGCTCGCGCGACCGTATTTCTTCCCAGCAGGTGAAGAGTGGAGGGGTACATAGTGAATCACGGCCAGGATGTCTCGCGCTTCGAGATGGTCGATCAGCCGCTTTCGCTCTTCTGTGGTACGGGCGACCAGATAGAAGAGATGCCCATTGGACACGCTGTCGTCTTGCATGGACGGAAGTCGAATGATCCCCTGCTCCTCCAGGGATCGCAGGGAGCGATGGTACAGGTCGAAGATTCGGCGTCTGGCGGCAATGATCTTCTCCGCCTGCTCGAGCTGGGCGCACAGGAACGCCCCCACCAGCTCGCTGGGCAGAAAGGAGGACCCGATATCGGTCCAGGTGTAATGATCCACCTCGCCCGCAAAGAACCGGCGCCGGTTTGTCCCCTTCTCGCGGATGACCTCCGCCTTCTCGGCCAACCCGGATTCGTTCACGAGCAGGGCCCCGCCCTCGCCGCTGATGATGTTCTTCGTCTCGTGGAAGCTCAGACAGCCCAGATGCCCGATGGTACCCAGGTAGCTGCCCTGGTAGGTGGAGAGCAGGGCCTGTGCCGCATCCTCGATCACCCACAAGCCCTTGCTTTGGGCGATCTCCATGATCGCGTCCATGGCGCAGGGGCCGCCCGCATAGTGCATCGGAACGATGGCCCGCGTCTTCCCCGTGACCGCCTTCTCGATCTCGCGTTCATCCATGTTGAGCGTGTCGGGCCGGATGTCCACGAAGACGGGGCAGGCGCCTCGCAAAACAAAGGCGTTCGCCGTGGAAACGAAGGTGAAGGAGGGCAGGATCACTTCGTCTCCTGGCCGGATGTCGCACAGGATAGCGGCCATCTCCAGGGCGGCCGTGCAGGAATGGGTCAGAAGGGCTCTGCCGCAGCCCAGGGTACGCTCCAACCACGCGTGACACCGTTTCGAAAACGGGCCGTCACCCGAGAGGTGGGAAGAGACCATGACCGCCTGAGCGATATAGTGCAGCTCCTTCCCGGCGATGAACGGCTTGTTGAAAGGGATTCTCGGTTCGTCCTTGCTCAGGTCGTCCTCCTGTCTCTTCCCGCGGCGCCAAAGGGAAGTGATCGGGTGTCCCCTATCTGGAAGATCTCATGGAGAAGAAGACAAGGCCCACTCCTCCTTTATTCCTGAAATCGTAAACAGGTACAAGGCTTGTGCCCCTGCCGGGTGCAATCCGACGAGCGAAGTAGGATTCCCACATCGCTTTCCAGCGCCAGGTCTCCTGATCGCTCCTCGTCAACAGAACCACGAGGGCCTTCGGGTTGTTGATCATCCATTTGAGGAACGCCCTTCCGTCCGAAAGCCCCATTTCCTTCAGGATCGATGCGTAGCGCGGGGAATTGACACTCCATCCGGATGGAAAGATCCTCAGGTCCGAGAAATCGGAGAACTCCTTCAGGGGATGAACGTATTGCGCGCCCAGGCCGGTCATCGGGTTCATCAGGATCAGAACCGGATCCGGTACGGGACTCTTGTCCTTGACCACGGAAAGCACCTTCTGGATGTACGCTTTCTCCAGATTGGAGCCCTGCAGGATCCGGTTGTTGATCTTCCCCTGCGCAACCGCCTGCCAACCGGTGAGCATACAAAAGGCGAAAGCACAGGCAAGGATGATCCCCTTGCGAACCGGGCCGGCTCGTCCGTCCGACTCTACACCCACGCCCAGATGGGAGAGCAGGAAACAGACCCCGAAGAAGTAGATGTAGAGGGGCACGAAGACGCGAGGCACGAACCGAAAGCTCATGACATAGAGAATGCCTGCACCTATGGCGCCCAGGGCGAGAACGCTCTTGATCCGATCCCACTTCGACAAACGCAGAAGATCCTCGAATCGAGCCGAAAGGATACATAGCGCCCCGAAGATCAGTGCCAGTGTATAGTGATTCTCCATTCGGAACTGTCTCTCGAGACCTTCCCGCCCCTTGCGAAGAAAGGCGCCCCCCTGTTTCGGATCATTCTCCTCGAGGAAAGTGCGCAGGGTCTGTGTATTGAACAGCCTGCTGTCGTAGAGAATCCACGACTTGTAGAAACCATAGTCTTCAAAGGCCCATCCTGTCTTGCTCAAGGCTTTCCGGGTCAGATCCCCGTGGCTTTTTCCGCCTACCCGGTCGTGGAACTGCGCCCGCAGGTGATTGTACTCCAGGTATGCCTTCTGTTCGTCCGAACTCGTGAGGTGGAAGATCGCCCTGTCCCCGACCATGACGAGTCCCACCGCCACGAGGAGCGGGGCGGCCCTCGAGAGTTGCCGCTTCTTCACGAAAAACAGGGCAGGCATCCCAAAGGCAATGGCATACAGAGTCATTCGCCACCGCAGGAAGTAACCGATCAGAAACCCGAGTGCCAGCAGCAACCCGTACACCCGGGCCTTTCGGGCGGGGCACTCATCTCGCACGATCCATTCCGCCAGACACAGAAGAACACCGAATTCGAGCATCAGGGAAGCGGACGTGAAGCTGGCAAACGTGAAGACATGCAGGAAGAGAAGGCACAGCAGCGGCAGGGCCAGCAACAGTGACAAACCCTTCGCAGATCTGAAGAGCACACTGAGCATCAACGACATGCCTGCAAATGCCGAGGAATAGATGATCAGACCGTACCAGGGGACTCCCGGCTGCACCCGGTACAGGGTGCTGAGAAGTCGGCCGAAACCGGCGCTCAGGGTCGGATGATAGGCGCCGGACCTGAAACCGCTCTGATCGCTCAGATAGGTGATCAGGCCGAAATCGTCGTTTGCCTCGTATCGCACGGGCAAGAAGCAGAGGACAATCCCCACGAAAAGGCCGGCAACCAGGAAGCCTTTCAGAAAACCCGCGTGTCCGGAAACAGAGAGGAACTTGCGCAAGGTCACCTCACTCGCCGAAGGAAAGGGTCTTCTTGACGACGGCAGGGACACCGGCAACCAGCACATGGTCGGGCACATCCTGGGTAACGACGGATCCCGCTGCCGTCTGGACGTTCATGCCGATGCGGACGCCATCGACGCTGGTCGTGTTGATGCCGAGAAAACAGCACTCGCCGATTTCCGTGTTGCCCGCCAGACTCACTGAAGGCCCACAGAAGGTGTGCGCCCCTATGTCTACATGATGAGAGACAAAGGAGCGGGAAGAAAGGAGCACGTTTTCGCCCAGCCGGGCGTTCATGTCGATCGTACAGTCGACCAGCACGATCGACCCCTGCCGGAGTACGGCGGACTTTTCCACGTGTGCGCTCGGATGGACAAAGGTGGCGACCGGAATTCCCTGCCCTTTCAGGGTTTCGTACACTTCCTTGCGGAACTTCCGGTGTCTGTAGCCGATTGCGATCGCCACGGCATCGAAGGCGCCCTTCCTGAAAGCGGTCGGGATCTCCTCCAGCTTGCCCAGGATGGGTCTGTCGTTCTTGAACAGACCCTTTCGCTCGAAATCGTCAAACATGCCGATGACACTTCCGAATCCGGTGTCTTCGAAGTAGTAGGTCAGACGATCACTCAGTTCGCCCGACCCGACCATGGCGAGATTCTTCATGCTCAAATCCTTGCCGATCCGCGGCTACCCCCAGTGGACGGGGTCAGACATCCTTGTCCCTCATCAGATACTGGGGCGCGTGATACACCTCCTGGGTGATCCGCAGGAGGTACTCTCCTATGATCCCGAGCGAAAACATGATGGCCCCGGAGAAGAACAGGACGAGCAGCACAAGGGTGATCCAGCCCGGCACCGTGATGCGCCCCAGGAAGAACTGGGTCAAATAGTATGCTCCCAGCGCGAAGGCCAGGAACATACTCAGCAGGCCCATCAGGAACACCCCTTTCAGAGGCAGGGTGCTGTGATACAAAATGCCGTGAAAGAAATGTGAAATGAGCTTTCCCGCGGTGTAGGTCGTGCTCCCATGGCGGCGCGGGAGGTGCCGGACGGTGATGCTCCCGATTCTGTCCGTGATGTTCATGATCAGCAGCCCCACAGCCGGGTTCGGGGTGTGCATATGAAGGACATGGTCGATCACCTCACGACGGATGATCCGGAAGTTGCTCATTTGAAATACCGGGTTCCGTTTGAAAACGAGCGAAACCAGCCACCGGTACGTAAGGCTCCCCGCGTTTCTCACCCAGGACTGCTTTCTCTGTTCCGGTGTACCGCACACCATGTCGAGCCCTGTCCGATGGATTTCCTCGATCAATTTCGGGATCTCCTCGGGCGGATTCTGCAGGTCATCATCGATCGTGATGACGTAGTCTCCCTCCGCAAGCGAAAACCCGCACATGAGTGCGTTGTGCTGCCCGAAGTTCCTCGTGAGCCTGACGATCTTCGCCCTCGGGTCCTTCTCCCGAATCGACTTCATGACCTCCCAGCTGTTGTCGCCGCCTCCATCCTCGACCATGATCAGCTCAAAATCGCCGGGAACGTCTTCAAAGACCTTGTGGATACGTTCATGGAGCTCACGCAGCGACCGCTCACTCTTGTAAACCGGGACAACCACGGAATAGAGGGCTTCCTTCACGATTCAAACCCCGAGACGTTCTCTTGTTTCTTTGTTGGAGGAGGGCATCCTCCCCATGGCCTTTCCGATGAGGAGAACTCTTTCCACGAGATCCCGGTTGGCGGCGAGCCGCGTGCGGTCCTCATCGTACCATATGTTGTCCTCCAGCCCCACTCTCACACCCCCTCCGGCGACAACGGCCATGCCGTTCATGCGAAGCTGGGAGTCGCCCACTCCGCCGACCGACCAGATCGCGTCCTCGGGCAGCTCGTTGATCATGAGGCCGAGAGAAAGCATGTTCGCCTGCGCACAGGCGATGTTGCCCAGGATCAGGTTGAAATAGTAGGGGGGCTCGATCCACCCCTTCCTGATCAGGTATTTTGCATAGTTGATCATCCCGAGATCGAAGACCTCCAACTCGGGCCGGATGCCCCTTTCCTGCATCTTTCTGGCCAGAGCCTGAATCATGTCGGGGCTGTTCACGCTCGCCTGCTTGTTGAAATTGAGCGAGCTCAGGGTCAGGCTTCCGAAATCCGGCTTCAGCTCCCCTTCCAGTTCCAGGACCTCGGAGCGCTTCTCGAATTCGAAGAAGTTCCTGCCGCTCGTCGAGACACCGACCACCAGGTCTTGGTTCTTTGCACGAATTCCTCGGATGATCTCTGCATACACATCCTTCCGGTAGGTGGGCAGACCCGTCTCCGGCTCACGGGCGTGCAGGTGCACCATGTTCGCCCCGATCTCCGCCGCCTCGAGCACCTGCTCGGCGATCTCTTCCGGCGAAACCGGCACCTTGGACGTCATGTCCTTGGTCGGGATCAACCCGGTGGGTGTAAAATTTATGATCAGGTCACTCTTCATCGAAGATCACCTCCCTTTCGGGACACCGAGGCGGGCGGAAAGCTCAGCATGCAGGCCTTCGCGCCCTCCGGGCCCTCGTTAAGGATCAGATCGATGATGCTCACCTCGTGGATGAATGGGGGAGAAAACATCTGATCATATGCCGGATATCCTCCGTAGTCCATCCAGCAGACCCGAATCCCTTCCTGTCGAAACAGATTCTCGTTCAGATAGGCCTTTGCCGCAGGGCCGGAAAGATACTCCGAGGCCCCGGCCTGCGAACACAGATGCACCAGGCGTTCGGTTCGTCCGGAGGCCTCCGAACCATAATCCGTGGACCAGGTGATCGGGGTCCCGATGTCGAGCAGGTCGGCAATGGCTCGGAGGAACCGAAAGTTGATTCTGCTCAGATGGGTCTCCTCACCACATTCGGCGTACAAGCCGTGAAGAAGCGTGCGTGCGGCTTCGAAACAAGGGGCTTTCGCATAGTTGCTGCAGATGGACTTCCAGTGCCTGTTCGGCCATTTCCTGTCGCTCACTTCGACGTCCCGGATCTGTTGATAGTACCGGCCCTTTACCTTCACCGGAATCGTCAGCCAGGCAGTGCCCTCCGGCGTCTTGATCCGATTCCGGTTCCGCCAGTCGGCCCGTGAGTACTGAACATCATCAAGGAGGATGAACTCGTCCACCCCGTTGATCAGATCGAAATACCCCTTCCAGGGAATGTAGGAGGACTGAACGATCGCTACACGTTTTCCCATCTCTCTGTCCGCCTGCTTTCCTCTTCCTCTGTCTCGAGGCGCCCGAGTCGCTTGTCCAGCCAATCGGAGGCGTCCTGAATCTTGGCACGATCATTCGGGCACCGGAAACGTTTCTGCATAACGGCCAGTACCTTCCGGGCGTTCTGCCAGTCCCCGATCCTCGCCGTGAAGTCGAAAACGAACAGGGCCTGGGTGATGTTCCTGATCCTCTCGATGCCCTTTCCGACGCGAGGAGCACCCTGGGGGAGCGGAACGTTCCTTTTGGCAAAGACGACGGCCGATGGGCCGTAGAAGGCGATCTTCCATTCCGAAGACCGAAGAAACCACGCGACCAGCCCGCGGCACTCATAGCGGACGCAGCACACCTCGAAGGGGAAATGCCGCAGGAAGTCCCGGGTCCCCCGACCCGAATGAAAGGCTCCGTACTGGCGAAGCCACGGCTTGAACGGGAACTGCCGCGGGTCGATCATGACCTTTGTCTCGGGCCACAATGCCCACAGCAGATAGCCTCCACTGCCGTAGTCGTTTCCCAGCCGATAAGCGGAAAGGTGCTCCTGAATGAACGCCGCCTCCTCGACAGGGTTCTGGTAGGACACGCCGAAGCCGCACCACCTCGGCCCGTAGGGTTTGCATACCGCGTCGAACCCGGCCCTGGCCCCAAGCAAGAGGCACCCCACCGCGATCACGCCCCCCATGCCCAGGGCGAAGACCCGCCTCTTGGGCCACGGCCATGCTGCTTTGCCGCCAAGGAGATAGACCGCACTGAGCGAGAATACAGGTGCCCAGAAATAGGTCACCCGGAGGACCCGGGTGAACAGAAGGGCAAAGGCGACGTTGGTCAGCAGAAGCGCCCAATCCGGCCGCAGCCGCCTCAGCATGGGGGCCATCAGGCCCAGAAGGATCAGAGCCGAAAGGGCCAGATACGTCGTGTAGTGCATGTGTGACGCCCTGGGATCCAGCGTCGACATGTAGGCTTCGACAACCTTGAAGTAACTCTCGCTCGCCATGAGGGTCGAGAAGAGGAGATGCTTCGGATACTTCAATCCATAAGGCGTCACGACGATCGAAAGGGCGCTCAGGACAAGGGCAAAGAAGAAGTGTCTCCTCACCCCGGGCGGGACACCCTCATCGGGTGAAAACAGGAGATTCAGCGCCTCGCCCAGGCCCATGACAAAGAGAAATACGGCTCCGAAGATGAACGCGCCGTGGCTGTTCACCCACAGAAGCATCAACAAGGGGAAGAGATAGCATATTCTCCAGCCGTTCTCGTCCGCGGACTTGATGTGCAGCCAGAGGAGCACGGCCAGAGTCATGAACACATAGGAGAAGATCTCCGGTTTGATGTAGGCCGCGTTCTGCGACATGAGCACGCCGAGGAGACAGATCAGCCACGTCAGTGGGTGCCGGACAACGCCCATCCGGCGCGCCAGGTGCCAGACGGCCCAGACGAGAATCAGCATGCACGCATAGCGAAAGGCAAAGAGCACCGGGAGGCCGCCCAACTGGTGAAGCAGATACAGAAAGACCTCGGCAAGCCACGCGCAATAAATCGTCGGGCTGTCTGCAGGGGTCCAGGTAAAGACGGTGTGGTCCGTAACGAGGGTCCGGTTCTCGATCAGGTACCGGCCATAGGCCATCTGCCACCAGAGGTCGCCGTCCCGCACAGGCTCTGCATAACGCACCCCCAGGGTCGCCAGCACCAGAAACCCGAGCAACCAGGGCCAGAGGCGGTGCCACGTGTGCCTCTTTTCACTCGCCTGCAAGTCAGCCATCGCCTGTACCTGTCTCCCGTTCCCGGCCCACCATTCCGCGCCATCATAGCCCCATAGAAATATGGTGTCGAGCGATTCAGCGAGTACGCCGGCAACCCGCCTGCCAGTGCTTGCTAGGGGTCAGGGATCAGGGGTCAGGGGTCAGCCCCCACCGCACCCCCAATTCCAAAAACCTTGCGGCCTTTGTACTTTGCTCACCGTAGGAACCCTGGAGGCTGAGGGCTTTACAACTATTCCGCTTTGGGCGAGGCGGGGCCGGGCCCTGAGCCCTGATCCCTGACCCCTGATCCCTGTAGTTCTTCGTATCGCGACCCGATCTGGTCAGCCGTGAGGACCTCCGGCTCACTGTCGATCTCGCGAAGGAGATAGGTTTCTTCGGGGCCGATATCCCCAAAACGGTCTTCGGGCGAGACGCCCGGGGATTCGCCCAGGGCCAGGCGAAGGTACAATTCGGCCATGTTGTGGCGCCCGACCGTGTTGAACAGGGGGGTAATCATGAAGAAGCGGCCGATGTTGATCTCGGTGACACATGGAACGCCCTCAAGATCCTCCTTCAGGTCGATGCAGAAGAGGCCTGTGGCCTCGGGGTCGACAGCACGTACGGTGGCCACACAAAGATTGTTGATCACTTGGCTGTCGATCGTTCGAGCAACGCGGGGTGTGGAGCTGGAACCGCTCGGCATGAGCCCGCCGAAGAGGTAGTCGAGCCGTTCACAGGCCTTGGCCTGTATGAGCTCACCCTCATGCCAGAGGCTCTGAACCGCGTAGTCACGGCCCGGCAGGTATTCACACAGAACGAACATCCTCTCGGACACGCCCCGCATCTCCGTCCAGTACTCCACCCAGAAGCGAACCTGTTCCGGGGCTTTCACAGGAAGGGAGCCCTTGGAGCCGCCGCCTCGTCGCATCCTGCACCAGAGCCTATCCGGATTGCCGAATCGGTCAAAGACCTCGGCTGCCTGCTCCGGTTCACCGACCGGATAGGTCTCGGGGACGCGAATCCCCTTTGCCGCCAGATGTTGCGTGAGGGCCAGCTTGTCCTGGCAGAGTTCGATCGTTTCGTGGGAAGGCAGGTACGTTCGGGCACCGATCCGGTCACGCGCGGCAGATACGGCCGGAACCTCGAGGTCGTTGTTCGGGATGACCAGATCGACCGACTCCCGGGCGACGATCTTGCGGAGTGCCTCAAAGTAAGGTTCGCCCGAGTCGACCCGGGGGATCAGGAAATTCCGATCCGCGCGAGAACGGGCAAGATAGTAGGGGTCTATACTCGTACCGACAAGAAAGACCGGAGGGCTGCATGCACGCAGGCCCTGCATGAGGTTGTTCGAGGCTCCTCCGCCCGCGGAGGTCACCAGAATGCGTCTTGTGCTGGATTCGCCGGACATTGTTCTCCTCTGACAGGGCCGCCCCTGCTCCGCCCAAAGCCTTCTAGGGATCAGGGGCTCCACGACTTCAGGGCTCTTTTTCTTTGCTCGTGGGGATCTGCGAGGGCCCCTGTTCCCTGATCCCTGAGCCCTGACCCCTAAGCCCTTTCGCCTCTCCGCTCTGAACCAGGGCGGTCTTGAACGCGATGGGGCCGACGATCTGGTTGATGACGATGACGGCGAGCAGGAGCGTGAACAGGGTCTCGCCACCCTCGGGGAATCTTCGCGGAATCAGCCCCGCGAGGCCGATGGAAACGCCTGCCTGGGTAATGAAGCTCATTCCGTAGAGATTCCGCATCTTCATCGGGGACCCGAGAAGCCCGAGCGAGACGTGGCAGGCGACAAACACGCCCAGGATCCGAATGAGTGCATAGACAATCGCCACCTGCCACATCGACCCGAGTGCTTCGAGGCTCAGCCCGGTGCCCGCAAGGGCAAAGAAGACCACGAAGATCGGCAGGAAGGATCGATCAATGGTTGCTTCGTAAAACTCCCCTCTCTTGAAAAGATTCTGAAGGAAAAAACCGGCACTCATACAGATCAGCAGGGGCTCCAGGTGAAGTGAGAACCCGAGCATCGATTCGGTATGCCCGGCCAATCCGTGCGAGAGCCTTGTGACCAGGAAGGCCACACACAACAGGAAGAAGATGCCCTCGGTACGGATGTACCTGACATAGACGCTCATGAACCACGCGAGGCAAAGGCCGAGCAGAAAGGAAAGGACCAGTTCGGAGGGTATCTTGACCCAGAGGTCGTCCGCATCGGTCGCTGCCGCGGACCCGGTGGCACCCACCAGGGCAAGAAAGAGCGAGAACAGCATGATCACGAGGATGTCCATCACGACCGTCACACAAAGGACCGACTCGGAGAACTCGCCCTTCGCCCTGCATTCCTTGATCACGGCCAGGGTCGACGAAGGAGAACGGGCGATCGCCAGCGTTCCCAGAAGCGCCGCCAGGATCGTCTTCTGGACCGGCGGCATCGTCGGGAGAACGCCAAGCTGGGGTAGGGCAAAGTAGATGAAGGCGAAAATGGTGCAGAAAACCGTAACCGGAATGGCCACGACCAGGCCGGTCAGGATCCTCCACTGCCTTCGAAGGTCCTTCACCCGAAGCTCGAGCCCCGCCGACAGGGCAATGAAGGCAAGGGCGAGCTCGTCGATGAATCGCAGGGAGGCCACCGACTCCCGTGTGAAGTACCCGAGAACGTCGGGACCAAGCAGTATTCCGGCAAAGAGATACCCGGTCAGCTTCGGCAATCGAATCCGTGCCGTCCATTCCCCGAAAAGGTAGGCGGCGAGCAGCAGGAAGCCGAAATTCAGGGTGAGCTGGACCTCCATCAAGGAGAAGGCCTGAGGAAAACCCCTCAGAAGGATTCCCTGAAGCAGAACGAGAATGAACAACACGAAGAGATGGGTCATGTTTCCTTCGTGACATAGGACAGCCCGATCGGGCTGATCAGTTCGTTGATGAGGATGGCAAGAAGCAGCACGGAAAAAGTAACGTTCAGTATCGGCAGGGACGAGGGGGCTGCCATCCACAAATGGAAATGCACAGCCAGAGCCACCCCGAGGCCCGCCTGGGACGTAAGACCCCATCCGAGTCCGGGATGAGGACGGCTTTCCGCCTCCGGGAAGGCCCGCCGTAGAAACACCCCTCCCGCCAAACCCTGCGAAAGTGCGCGGAGCAGGGCGTAGGCCAGAGCCAGGAGGACGACCACCGGGCTGCCGATCCGCAGATAGGCACCCGCAATCATCAGAAAGATCAGATAGAGGGGCCTTTCGATTCGCATCAGGAGCTGGAAGGCATCTTCACTTTTCAGGCTGAAGTTGGCCAAGATCATACCTGCGACCAGGTGCAGAAGCAGGGGCGAAATCCCGAGCAGATAGGCCATTCCGCCGCCAAAAAGGACGAGCCCGATGACAATCAGTATCTTGTCCACCTCTCCGAGCCTCGTGCGAAAGAGCATCAGGAGCATGAGTCCCATCAGCGCCCCGAGCAGCAGGCTCACCAGGAACTTCTGCAGAGGCAAGAGAGGGACCCCGATCCCTCCTTCCCCGGGCTGGAAGAAACCCACGAGAAGGCCGAAGAGCACGATCGCGACCACATCGTTGACGCTGGAGACGAACTGCAGGATGAGGCCCAGTGAACGTTTCTCCTTCGAGACGTTCTGCATCCAGAGGGCGATCGAAGCCTGGGCCGTGCACAGCGCCGTCACAGCAAGAACCGCCACGGCCAAGCCGAGCCGCGGGTCATCGGGGAACCAGATCTGAAATAGACCGTAGAGTCCTGCAGAGACGAGAACAAGAACGGCGGCGCCGTACAGCAGGATCCAGAGGTAGCTCGTCCGGCCGAACATCCCGAGGGCCTTCCATTCGAGCTGAATGCCCGCCAGGAGTCCGATCCATCCGAGCCCGACAATCAAGAATGGGCGCACCTGCTCGAGGGTTGTGGCATCCAGGATGCCGAGAAAGGAGTCGCCCAACAGGTAGCCGACCAGGAGAAACTCGGTGCCGGTGAGGAAGAAGACGCGACCGGCCCGGAAAGGCAGAACCTTGACGAAGCTCTTGCGATGGCCGGCCAGCGCCAGTATGGCGAGGAACAGGATGGCTGCAATGGTCTTCAAGGAAACCTCAACCCGGCATAGGCGTTGTGCCCGGGCCGATCAAATGGTCCACGGGCAGCGAGAAGAGAATTCCCCTCTTGCCGTTCGCAATCCCCCCTACGGTACGATCGATCGTCGCAAGGGCCTCATCGAGAAGCTGTTCGTCCCTGATCACGGAGATGATGATCTTGTTGAAAGGCTTCGTCCCTTTCAGGATGGAGCGGAAGCCGGCAAAGATGGGAATCTCCTGGCTCAGAAAATGCAGCATGCCCACCGAATCCAGGATGGATGCACCGGTGACACCGATCTCCAGAAGCTCTTCCAGAACCTCTGTCAGGTAGCGGTCTCCGTTCAAGATGTACACGAGAAGCCACATGCCGCCTAGTGTCCTGTCCCAGAAACGTTGATGCACCGGTCCGCCTGGTAAGGAGGAAGCCTGTTGAGATCGGGGACAGCCACCGATCTCCTGAGCCGGGGTCGTGCAAGCATTTCGGAGATCGGTGGCTGTCCCCGATCTCGGCTGCGACAGGACACTAGGACTCCCTCTTTTCTTCCTTGTCCGAAAGGAGCCGGTAGACCTCTTCCTTGGTACGGGCCTCCCAGATACTCTTCACGAAACGCTCATCCCTTAGGATGCGCCCGAGAGTGGCGAGCGCACCGAGGGAGAGGTTCGGCCTGTCCGAGTCACCGAACAGGCCGATGATGACGAAGACCGGCTTCTTGTCCACGGATTCGAAAGGAATCGGCTTTTCGAGAGTGGCCACATATGCGTGCAGGCCTTCGATCCCTTCCACAAGGGTGTGGGGCACTCCGACCGCGTTCCCGATCCCGGTGCTCATGGTCAGCTCGCGTTCGAAGAGCTTGTCTCGAAGGGTCTCCTGTGGGATGCCGAGACCGCTCTCCGCCACGACCATGGCGAGCCACTCGAGCACAGCCTCCTTCGTCTCGAGAGGACAACGAAGGTAGATGTGCTCAGGTTTCAGGTATCGAACGAGTGCCAAACCCGTCTTCCCCCGTCGAGTGCAAATCAGTCCTCGACCACCACGAACTGCTCGATGTCACGCACCGAGCCGGAACGCTCTTCCTTCCAGACCGGTTTGAACTTGAGGCCGATCTTGATCTTGGACTCATCGTCGATCGGAAAGTAGTGCTGAAACAGGGTGTCCGATCCGTC
>JANQFG010000229.1 GCA_028277985.1 bacterium
TTCTGAATTGCCCCTTCCGGGCCTGGGAGACGGATGAAAACGAAGTCCCGAGGATGAAGGAAGAGTACGAGTGCTTCAGCTGCTTCAACTGCATGGTCGCCTGTCCGGTGGACGCGATCTCGGTCGTGGAGCCTTACCATGTTGACTCCGGCTTCTACAAGACCGAGCCGGACGGTCTCCTGCCCATAAAGATGCCCTACGAACCGAAGGATGCCGAGGGCAACCCGGCCGAGTGGAACTACGCTGAGAAGCTCATCTACGAGCGGAGAAGCGTGCGGAACTTCAAGCCGGACCCTGTCCCCGAACCCCTGATTCGCCGGGTGCTCGAGGCGGGCAGGTTTGCACCGAGCGGCGGCAACTGCCAGCCCTGGCAGTTTGTGGTGGTCACGGACAAGGCCCTGATCACGGAGTTGGACGAAGCCTGCTATGGTGTTCTGAGCATGCTCCACACCACCTATATGAACGATGCGATGGTCAAGGGTCTCGTGCCTATCTATGCTCAAGACCCGAATCCCGGGTTCTTCGATCCTCGCGTGATCATTGGCGGCATGGGGAGCATCACGAAGAAGTATGCCCCAACGTTCCTGGATGCGCCGGTGGTGATCCTGATGGCTTGTGACGAGCGGGCCATCGGCGGGCCGCATATTGCAGCGGGCATTGCCGGGCAGAACATGAACCTTGCCGCCATGTCCCTGGGGCTCGGCTTCTGCTGGATCGGGTTCAGCCAGGTAATCGAAATGGTCCCGCACGTCAAGGAGAAGCTCGGACTCGCGGATCCCTGGAAGATCACCACGGCCATGTCGATCGGGTATCCGAAGTTCAAGCAGGAAGGCATCGTGCCCCGTGAATTCCGCCCCGTCACCTGGTTCCGGGAAGGCGGCAACGGACCGGACATCGAGAAATAATCGGATGGAGGAGAATAGAATTGGTGGAAAGCAACAAGCCGACCATGTACGCGGATCTTATCGAAGAACAGGCAAAGGCTCAGGGCGACAAGCCCTACGTCCTGCATGAAGATCAGCGAATCAGCTTTCAAGAGTTTGACCGGGCCACGTGCCGGGCAGCAAACGGACTGGCCGCCCAGGGGGCCAAGCCGGGAGACGGCATTGCGATCCTGATGGCCAATTGCGTCGAATACCTGTACCTCTTCTACGGCATGCCCCGCGGAGGCTTCTACAGCGTGCCGATCAACGTGGCGCTCAAGGGGGAAGGGCTCCGGTACATCCTCACCCATTCGGACGTCAAATACCTGGTCGTGGACGACACCCTGTATCCGCGCTTCGCCGAGCTCGAAGCACCGGTGGGCTCGATCGAAAAGGTCTTCGTCCGTCGAACCAAGGATGAGGCCTTACCGGAAGGCACGATTGCCCTGGAGGATCTTCTCGACGCTCCTTCCGAAAAGCCCGGGATAGAGCTCGACCCGGAGGCGATGACCTTTCTCATGTATACTTCCGGGACCACGGGATTCCCCAAGGGAGTGGTGAACCGCAATCGTTCACTCAACATCGACAGGTTCAAGCTTCTGACCTCAATCGTCTACCAGCCGGATGATGTGCTCTACACCTGCCTGCCATTGTTCCATGCAAACGCTCTCATCCTGACGGCGGGTTTCGCCATGGTCGCGGGCCTTCCCTTCGGACTGGAGCATCGCTTCAGCGCTTCCCGTTTCTGGGACTCGGTCCGCAAGTACGGTGGGACGACCTTCAATGCCCTGGGCGCAATGGTACCGATCCTGATGAAACAGCCTGAGAAGCCGGCCGATTCGACGAACCCGGTCCGCATGGTCTTCTCTGCGGCCTGCCCGGCAAACCTGTGGGAGGCCTTTGAGAACCGGTTCGGGGTGAAAATCTTCGAGGGGTACGGGGCCGTAGACGGCGGAGGCGTGCTCATCTGGAATCTGGGAGACGGCCCTGTCGGCTCGGTCGGCAAGGTCATGAACTCGGAGTGGAAGCTCGTCGACGACGACATCAATGAGGTGCCTCAGGGAGAGATCGGCGAACTGATCACCAAGGTAGCGGACAAGAAGACGGGCGGCGTAGAGTACTACAAGAACCCGGAGGCGAGCCAGAAGAAGATCCGCAAAGACTGGCTCCATTCCGGGGATCTCTTCTATGCGGACAAGGACGGCTACCTCTACTTCGTGGACCGCAAGAACGACTGCATGCGCCGAAGGGGAGAGAACATCTCTTCTTTCGAGGTGGAGAACATCGTGGAGAAGCACCCGGCCGTGGCCGAGTGTGCTGCTTTCGGCGTGCCTTCAGAACTGGGCGAGGACGATGTGATGATTTGGGTGAAGCCCCGGGAAGGGGTCGAGCTCGATCTCAAAGAGCTGATCAGCCACTGCGCGGAGAACATGGCCTACTTCATGGTCCCGAGCTACATCGATGTGGTCGACGACATCCCGAGAACCGGAACGTTCCGTGTGCAGAAGACGAACATGAAGAAGCAGGGCGTCACGGATCGCACCTGGAACCGCGAAAAAGAGATGCCTGATCTCCAAGTGAAAAAGTAAAACCTACCTCCGCATGTTTCCCTGCATTGAGCGCCTGCACATTGTTGGCATATCTGTAGGGGTCAGGCCGTAACTATAAACCTTTCGGGAGCGCACAGCAGTAACCTGGGTTGATAGTAACGGCCTGACCCAATTGGCCCCAGAACCATCCGTCTCCTTTTCGCATCTCTCCGTATACGTTATGATGGGTCGATCGAGTTGTTAGGGCGAGAGAAGACAAGTCACAACGCATGGACGAGTCGGATATTGTCGTGTGGTGGAAAGCGAAGGGGTCGGCTCGACTGATGGGAGAAGAGTGAATGTCGGACAAGGTCAAGTCGTCAGGTACAGGCAAGAAGCCCGGGTTGCTCCGAAGGATCGCGCAGCCGTTCTTTGCGGGAGTGCTCGCGGTGTTTCCGTTGGCACTCACGCTGGTAGTCGTGTACGGGTTAGCCAAATTCGTGCATGATCTGCTGGGGCCCAAAAGCGATTTCGGCAGAATGCTCGGCTCTTTCGGGCTCCAATTCGTCACGAGCGACGTAGTTGCCTACCTGATCGGGTTGGGCGTTGCCCTAGCGCTCATCTATCTTCTCGGCCTGCTCGTCCAGGCCGGGATGAAGAATCGCTGGAATGTTCTGGTCGACACCCTCATGCACCGCGTTCCGCTCGTAAGCAATGTCTACGACACAGCCAAGAAGGTGATCCAGATGTTCGACCAGAAGGGCGAATCGGAACTGAAGGCCATGAGTCCCGTGCTGTGTCATTTCGGCGGGGAGGGGGGAACCGCCGTGCTGGCCCTGATGCCGAGCGAGCAGCCGATCCACATGAATGGTTCTGCATACCGTGCGGTGCTGATCCCGACCGCGCCGGTTCCATTCGGCGGCGCGCTCCTCTACGTACCGGCCGACTGGGTGAAGCCCGTCGATTTCGCTGTTGACGGATTGTTCAATGTCTACATGACCATGGGGGTCACGTCGCCGGACTACCTTCCACCGAAGCCGGCATCTCAGGGATGACGGGTTCGGTTGGGATCTATGCTTGCGCCGGCGAGGTTTGTCTGGCTACGGCCCAACGAAGGCATCGCACCCAGAGCCCCCAGCGGGCGGGCTTGCGCACCGGACCCTCCACCGCGGCTTGGGCCAGGTCGAGGGCATCCTCCACCAGGGCATTGTGCATGGGACGGATCGTGAACCACCACGTCAGCCAATCTCTGAAACTGCATTCCACGTCGATCACGTGACGTAGCACCGTACCATCCTTTCGTGGAGCCGTCTCGAAGAAATGCAAGCCATCCCATCCTTCCGTCAGCCCATTGTCCTCGAACTCGAAAGCGGCCCTTCGACCCGGGAAGTACTCGGCCACGCGGTAGCGTACCGGTCCGTGTCCCCCTCGAGCCCCCGGTTCAAGTGCTGGGTCCAGTTCCATGGGAGGCCACTGGTCGCGAGGCCAGAGACGCTCATCAGGCCCTGACAGGCCGTCTATCAATCGTCCTACGGCTTCGGGTGATGCGTGGAATCGTCGTTCATGGACGTTGTACACTCTCATATCTTCTCCTCCAGGATTGCCGCAACCGTTTCGAGCACGAGACGGTCCACCATCTTCGGTACCCGGCCTCCAGCATGCAAATAACGTCGCACAGCCGCAAAAGGGGCATCGATCAATGCGAACTGGACGCGAATGGTGCCTTTTCCACCGGAGCGACCATAGCGACGCCTGGTGAAGGCCCGAATCCCGTCTTCCAAGTCCCGCGCCAGGCGTGCAACGCGCACCTTCATATCTTCCGGCCAGTCGCCGGTCATGAAAGTCTCCCGCCGATAGAGCAGTAACACACGGGCCTCTGCCGGATGGCTGCGGACCCATCGTGGAGTGTGAAGCGCCGCCCCTTCGATATCACCGGCTGCCAAACGTTTAAGAAAGGGGCCCTGGAACATGTTCACCAGGGTGATCCATAATTCGGCCATCAAGTGGTCCCGTGACGGAAATCGATGATAGAGAGATCCGACCGGGCCGCTCGCCCGAGCCGCAACGGCCTGCATCGTTACGTCGCCCGGACCGCCCTCGGAGAGGATCTCCAGGGCCGCCCGAACGAAATGCTCTTTGTCGAATCTCGCTTTTCTACCCATAGTAGAATACATATATTAGAATATATATTCTAATATGTCAAGTCCCTTCTCGATCAGGTTCTCGGTATCGGCTCGGATCAATGAGCTGGGTGTGGAGGGGTTACGTCTGGTGGAACTTGAACCGGGCCAGACCTACACCGAAGGCAACCAGGGAGATCAACATCAGGACGGCCACCTCGGGAAGGATGTCTACAACGCCCCGTCCATACCAAAGGATGTCCTTGAAGCCGTCCATTGCCCATGCATTGATGGTAATGATGTGGGCGAGCGTGCGCATGAAGTCGGGGACGATTTCCAGGGGCCACCAACTGCCCCCCAAGGAAGACATGGCCAATACGACCAGCAACGAGATTCCCGAGAGTTGGGCTTCGGTCTTCACGAATGCGGCCATCAGGATCGTCAGACTGGTGGCCGCCATGGCAACGGCCGTGCAAACCAGGACCAGGCCCGCAAATGACTGTCCCAGTTCCATTCCGAACACCAGGTGTCCAAAAGTGAAGAAGACAGTCATCTGCAGAAGGACCGTAAGGAAGGTTGGCGCGAGCTTGCCAACCAGGATGCTTGCCCTTGAAACGGGAGCAATCAGCAAACGCCGGAAGGTTCCCATTTCTTTTTCGCGGAGCAGCGCTCCTCCCCCTGAGAGCATGGTGAAAAGGGCGAACATGACCGCGTATCCCGGAACGTTCTGCTTGAAGGGATCCACCCCTCTCCCTCGCACCTCGACCACGTTCGTTGCCTCCACAAGAACCGGCGGGTTTTCCCAGAGTTCTGCCGCACGGTCCTGGATGCGGCGGCTAACTTCACTCGGGTCGGCTCGACCTCCACTTGCCGCCATTACCTCCTGCACGCCGATCTTCAGCATCAAGGGATCCGCGGACAGCCGGGTTGCATAGGCCTCCAGAACGCCCCTCACGATGGTCGTGTTCATCCGCTCTGCAGGATTCTGCAGAACAATGAAGCCGGTTTGCTCACCGGCCTGAATCCTGTGCCCGAAGCCTGCAGGAATGAGAATAGCCACGGACCGATCCCCACGCTCAATGCGCTGCCTTGCATGTTCTTCCGTCATGGGCCTCACATCGCCGCCGCGCTCCTCGTAAGTGCTTTCCATGAGCAGGCCCTCCACGCTTTCCAGTTCCGCAAGGACCTTTTTCGAGGTCTCAGTTCCGTCTTCATCAATGCATGGTACTCTGACAGCCGATGCGCCTTCCTCGAACAGGCCCCCCAGCGCGAAGCTGGCAATGGTGATGACCACCATGGGCACCAGGAACAGAAGGAGCACCGCCCCAAGGTCTCGAAACTGAATCTTCAGATCCTTCCAGGCGATCCACCAGGCATTCATTTCCTCAGCCTCTTTCCGGTGAGTTGGAGGAAGACACTGTTCAGGTTGGGCTCCAGCACCTCGAGGGAACCTACACGGATCTCCAACTGCTCACAGATACCAATGACCTCCACGAGAGTCTGCCTGACTTGGTCCGTGCGGATCGTGATCCGGTTTTCAGACACCGTCTCACCTTCTTCTCCCGGTTCATCCCGTTCGAGGCATTGCACTTCGCGGACCCGGGGAAGGGTGCGCAGCGTGTTGATAAGACCCGGATCGACAGACCGGAGCCCAATGTGTATCAGGCCGTCCCCCATTTGCTCGACAAGCTGTTGCGGGCTGTCCAGGGCAATGAGTCTTCCCTCGTCAATGATGGCCACTCGGTCGCAAAGTCTTTCCGCTTCTTCCATATAGTGCGTGGTGTAGATCATGGTCATACCCTCGGCTTTGAGGGCCTGTATGTTTTCGAGGATGTGGTTACGCGATTGAGGGTCCACACCCACCATCGGCTCATCGAGAAGAAGCAGCGTCGGCCGGTGGACCAATCCGATAGCTAGATTGAGGCGCCGCTTCATCCCGCCGGAGAACTTGTCGACCCTTTCGTTGCGGCGATCCGAAAGCTTGATCATCTCGAGCAGTTCATCCACCCTGTTCCTGAGCTCGAGGCCTTGGAGACCGTACATGCGCCCATAGAAACCCAGGTTTTCCCGTGCGGAGAGGGTGGAATAGAGGGCAATCTCCTGGGGTACGATGCCGATGAAATGTTTGATCTCTTTCGCCTGACGGACGACGTCCATGGAGCGGATCGTGACGTGCCCGGAAGTCGGCTTCAGGAGCGTGGCGAGGACATTGATAAGTGTTGTCTTTCCGGCTCCGTTCGGTCCGAGGAGGCCGAAGAGCTCTCCCGGAGCGATTTCGAAATTGAGGCCCTTCAGAGCAGTGCGCTCACCGTAACGCCTGATGAGATCCAGGACCTTCACCATGTGCGGACCCATCGCATCCTACCTACTCTTGCCTGCAGGGCGTCATCTCGGCCAAGGGGTCATCACCATCCAAGTTATCGATGTTTCGGGGCTCACTTTGGTTCGAGGATACCTTCCACGAGAAATGCCAGGTAGTTGATGATGTCCCGCGAGGAGAGGATCTTCTCAGGACGGCCGTGCTCATCCACGAGTGGCAAGTGGCGCAGATCTCCTACCATCATCCGTTGAAGAGCAGAGGCCAACAACTGATCCCCGCGAATGACCTCAGGATCATGGGTCATGTAGCTGCTTACGGGTTGGTCTGCCAAATCTTCCACCTTTCCTGCCACCTTGTAGAGAAGGTCCCGTTCGCTAAAGATGCCGCAGAGCTTCCCTTCGCGATCCGTGACGAGCAAGCAGCCGATCTTTCGGTCCCGCATGGTCTGAATGGCCGCATGGAGTGACGTGGCTTCCGGGACCGACAGGGCTTCAACAGGGTTCAGCGTCTCAACCTTGTCCTCGCTGAGACTGTGTTCGATGGCGCTTTCGATCCTTGCGAGGGGCAAGTCGTCGTGCATCAGAGTGGCATGGCATTCGTCACAGTAGTCTGCGCCTGGCAGATTGTCGTGGCCGCAGCTCGTGCATCTCATCTCGGCTCTCCTTTAGGTCTCCACCCGAGGGACTTCCCAGGTTTGACCCTGGCGGTACAGTGCGTTCATATCCGGACGGTTCTGAAGCCTGGCCTCCCAGACCTGTTCCAGAAGCATCTGGTCGTGGATCGGTTTGTCGATCGACCGGAAGACGCCTACCGGAGTGGGAAAATCGGGAGGGCCCATCCTCGAGAGGAAGTAGGCCAGGGTCGGTTCTTCGGCTTCTTCGTCATGAACGAGCAGGTTCTTCTCGCCCACCTCTGCCACATCAACCACTTCGGGTTGGAATCCGTTCAGGCGGATCCCCTTCTGACGCTTCTGTCCGAAGCGCATCGGCTCGCCGTGCTCCAGGAAGAGAACATTGTCCAGTTTGGCGTTCGGGTCGGTCAGGTGTTTCCATGCGCCGTCGTTGAAGATCACGCAGTTCTGGGCGATTTCCACAAGGGTTGCGCCTCGGTGCTCGGCGGCCCGGTGCAGAACGTTCGACATGTGTTCCTGGAACATATCCACGGTGCGGGCAATGAAGCTTGATTCCGCGCCGATGGCGACGCCGAGGGGATTGACCGGATTCTCGATCGAGCCCTGAGGGCTCGACTTGGTCCTTTTTCCGATTTCCGATGTGGGTGAGTACTGGCCCTTGGTCAGGCCGTAGATTCGGTTGTTGAACAGCAGGATGTTGATGTCCACGTTGCGACGAAGGGCGTGGAGGAAGTGGTTGCCGCCGATGGCGAGGCTGTCTCCGTCACCGGTCACGACCCAGACCTGAAGGTCGGGCCGGGCGCACTTCAGACCGGTCGCCAGGGTCGGTGCGCGGCCGTGTATCGAATGGATGCCGTAGGTGTTCATGTAGTAGGGGAAGCGGCTCGAACAGCCGATTCCGGAGACGATCACGAAGTTCTCCCTGGGGATGCCAAGCTTCGGAAGGGTCTGTTGAACCTGGGCCAGGATTGCATAGTCGCCGCAACCCGGACACCATCGGACCGCCTGGCCGGAAGAAAAGTCCTTCCGAGTGAGGGCTCTGTTTTCTGCTGCATCGGTCATGAGAGCATCTCCTCGATCTTCTGTTCCACCTCGGAAATGGTGAAGGGACGTCCTTTGATCTTGGTGAGTGAAACCGCGTCGACCAGGTATCTTGCTCGGATGAGCATGGCCAGCTGCCCGAGGTTCAGCTCAGGGATGAGGATCTTCTCGTAGCTCGAAAGCACCTGTCCCAGCCCCCTGGGGAAGGGATTCAGGTGACGGAGGTGTAGATGGGCCACCGCTCTTCCCTTTGCGCGGACCTCCTGGCATGCGCTGTACACGGCCCCAAAGGTCCCACCCCAGCTCAAGACGAGCAGATCTCCTTCCTGCGGGCCGTCGACCCTCGCCTCGGGCACGAAATCCGCTATCCGATCGACTTTTTCGGCCCGAAGACGGCACATGTGCTCATGGTTGTCCGGGTCATAGCTCACCGCGCCCGTGCCGTCCTGCTTTTCCAGACCCCCCAATCGATGCTCCATTCCGGGCGTGCCGGGAATGACCCAGGGCCGAGCCAGGGTCGCATTATCCCGTCCGTAGGGGAGAAACCCTTCCGGGTCGGACAGGTGGGCAACCTCGATCGGTTCCAGGTCCTGGAATCGAGGAATCCGCCAAGGTTCTGCGCCGTTCGCAATGTAGCCGTCGGTGAGCATGAAGACCGGGGTCATGTGACGCACCGCAATCCGGAAGGCCTCGATGGCCACGTCGAAGCAGTCGGCCGGATTCGCCGCAGCCAGGATCGGAACCGGGCTCTCTCCGTTCCGGCCCGCAAAAACCTGCAGCAGATCCGCCTGCTCCGTCTTTGTAGGCATGCCCGTCGAAGGACCGCCCCTCTGCACGTTCAAGATGACGATCGGCAACTCTAGCATAATCGCCAGATTGATCGCCTCGCTCTTCAAACAGACCCCGGGCCCGCTGGTCCCTGTGAGGGAGAAGGTCCCGCCAAAGGCGGCGCCGATGGCCGAGCCCATGGCCGCGATTTCGTCTTCGTACTGAATGGTCCGTACGTCCAGGTGCTTGAGCTTCGCCAACTCGTGCAGGACATCGGTGGCAGGCGTGATCGGGTACGAGCTGTAAACCAGGGGCTTGGCCGCCAGCCGCGCGGCAGTCGCGAACCCGAGGGCACTCGCCTCGTTCCCGTTGACGATGCGGTAGGTGCCCGGTTCTGTGGGGGCCTTGGCAACGTGATAACTGACGGCAAAGGACTCTTCGGTTTCGCCCAATCGGTAGCCTGTTTCCAGGGCCCTTCGGTTCGCCTCTGCCACTTGCGGGGCCTTGGAGAACTTTTCGTCGATCCAGCGAAGCGTGGCATCGAGGGGGCGGCCGTAGAGCCAATAGACCAGGCCGAGGGCAAAGAAGTTCTTGCATCGCTTCTTGCCCCTGGATTCGATCTCCACGTCCTCCAGAGCGCGGACGGTCAGGGTCGTGATCGGCACCCTCTTGAGTCGGAATTGGTCCGCCAATTCGGTGCCCTCCAGGGGATTCTCCTCGTACCCGGCCTTCTTCAGGTTGGCATCGGAGAAGGCATCCTCGTTGACGATCAGCATCCCCTTCGGTTTGAGCTTGGGCAGATAGACCTTAAGGGCGGCCGGATTCATCGCCACGAGCGTGTCCGGGGTGTCGCCGGGGGTGTGAATCGGCATGCTGGAGAAGTTGAGCTGAAAGGCGGAGACGCCGGCCAGTGATCCGGCCGGGGCGCGAATCTCGGAAGGATAGTCGGGGAAGGTGCTGACGTCGTTTCCGAACAGGGCCGACGTGGACGTGAACTGAGAGCCGGTGAGTTGCATCCCGTCCCCGGAGTCGCCGCAGAAAAGAATGGTTACACGATCCAGTTCCTCTTTCCGTAGGGATGATTCGGTCATGGGATGATCATCCTCCTTCCGGTGTCTCGGGCACGTTGTCCGGGTCGGGTGGCAGGTTGAGCACATGATGTGCGAAGTGCTCGACCAGGTAGTGCACGATATCCTTGTGCCGCACACAGGTGATGATCTTGTCCCGCTCGTCCAGGATGGGGACGTTGCGGAAACCTCCCTTGTGCATGTGCATGACCGCGTTACGAATCGGGTCTTTTTCGTGGACGTGGACCGGATCGTGGGTCATCAGGTCGGAAATCGGTTTGTTGAGCGCGCCCTCGATGCCGACTACCTTGGTGAGTACATCCCGTTCGGTGAAAATGCCGGAGAGCCTGCCTTCGCGGCAGAGCAGAGCGTAGCCGGATCGCTTCTCCTGCATCTTGCCGACGACTTCCTTCACAGATACCGTCTCGTCTAGGACGACGGGCGGGTCCATCTTCAGGGCCACCACCTCGACGTCCCTCACGCTCTTCGCGATGGTCATGTTCGCGTTCCTCCTGTTTGCCCGTCCGGCACAGGGAACGGCGGGCGCTTTGCAGTCCGCATTCACGAATTGAACTTAAAGGGGATGGACCTGCTTGTCAAAGGAGGGGGCGACTTGACGTCGATTCTGCCGGGAGCCTATAAACGGATTCGGACGGAACGATCTCATGAGGTGCCAACCGGAAAGTGTATGCCTTTCCGACGGGGTGGGTTGATGCATGCCCAAATAGAAAGCCGTGAAGCCATACCGGCCCGGTCCAGGAGCATACGGCGCAGGCTCTTTCGCGATCTCGCGATTCTGTTACTGGTCGTCGCAGGGTCGATCCTGGTGGCGTCTGTCGTCCTGAGTGCCTGGGTGAAAACCGGGATTGCAACATCCTGGATTGAAAGGACCACACTGGAGTCCCAGAAGAGCTTCCGGGGATATTTCGATTCCCTGGAGAGTGGCTTGACCATTGCCCGGAGGTGGGGACAATCCGGGTTGCTCGATCTGGCCGACGTTCCCTCGTCCAACGCGAAGTTCATCCCCATCCTGGACGAGATGCAAATCCAGGCGGTCATGATCGGCCGGTCGGATGGAGCCTCCTATTACCTTCGCAGAGAGCGTGATGCCTGGCTGACCCGGACCACCCGACCCGACCCGGCGGCGAGCGAGGAACATTGGCGACGTTGGAGCGAGAAAGAGCAGATTCTGGCGACATGGACGGAGGACTCCGGGTACGATCCACGAGAGAGGCCATGGTTCAAGGGAGCTCTGGCCACGGAGAAGACCAACCAGGCCTTCTGGACGAGGCCCTATCTCTTCGCCTCTACCCGGACGCCCGGCATCACCGTTTCGTTGTCCTGGCGTGTTGCAGAGGCGCCGGACCATGTGAGCGTGATCGGCTTCGATGTCCCTTTGGGCGTGGTCTATGATCTCTTGTCCGGGCTCGAGGTGAGCGGGCAGGGAAGGGCGTTCCTGTTCACCGAGGAGGGCCTGGTCTTCGATCCGAGACAGCGAAATGAATCCGATGGGGTCGTTTCGGAACCCGGCTCCTATCTCGTTCCTGCGGATCGATACGAGATCCCGGTCGTCAGGGCGGCCATAGACCAGTTCAGAGGACGTAGAGGTTCGGGAGACGGGCCGAGGGCGTTTGTGTCCGGGGGAACGGATTGGTGGGTAGGTTTCAGTCCCTCGTCGCCCGAAGCCGGGTCACTCTGGTTCGGGATCGTGGTGCCCGAAGAAGACTTCCTCGGCGCGATGGCAAAGAGCCGTTATCTGGCGGTCTCCCTCCTGCTCGGCATCCTGGCTGTAGGTATGGTGATGGCGATTCTCCTGGTACGCAGGTACAGCCACAACCTGAGGGATCTTCCGAAACAGACCCTGGACCGTGGCGATCTGGAGAATTCCCTCCTCTCCCTGATTGAGGAAGGGGAAGGCAATACGGTGGAGTTCAAGACCACCATGCGCACGAACCTGAAGACCGGAAAGCAGGCCAAAGAAATCGAACTGGCCTGGCTGAAGACCGTTGCAGCCTTCATGAACACGGATGGAGGGTACCTTCTGATCGGGGTGGATGACGACGGCAACATTCAGGGAATCGAGGCCGATGGGTTCGCCAGCGAGGACAAATGCAGGCTCCATTTCAAGAACCTCATCGCCCAGCACATCGGAATCGAGCACTCCGGGTCCCTCCACTTCGGCATCCACACGGTGAAGGGAAGGCAGGTTGTTCTCGTCGAATGCGAGCGATCTGAAAAGCCCGCTTTCGTTGCCCATCGAAATGAGGAGGATTTCTACATCCGGAGCGGGCCCGCGAGCGTCAAGATGCCTGTGAGCAAGGTGCTCAAGTACCTCGAGCGCCGGAAGTGAAGTTTTTGGCCGAGGAGCGTGCTGCTAGCACAGCATGATGGCAGAATGGGAGGTAGGGAAGGCCTCGTCCGTGGTATCTATCCCGCCTGCTTCTCCGCCTGGATCTTCTTCAGCTTCTTCCACAGGTCTTCGACCTGTTTCTCTGTCTCTGCCAGATCCTTCTCGTTGTTGATCACGAAGTCGGCGAAACCGACCTTCTCATCGATGGGGAGCTGGGCGTCGAGAATGCGCCCCGCCTCCACCTTGGTGATGCTGTCCCGCTCTACCAAGCGCTCGACCTGGGTTTCTCTCGGCGTGTAGACGAGCAGGATCTTGTGAAACAGATGCTGCAAGTTCGCCTCGACCAGAAGCGGGACCCCGACCTGGATGATCGCATTCGGATCGGCCGCTGCGATCTCGGTGGCCTTCTGGAAGAACTCGACGCCGATCTGCGGGTGAGTGAAGCTCTCGAGCTTCTTCCTCTTCTCCATGTCCTGGAACACGATGTCCGAAAGCTTCTTCCTGTCGATGGTCCCGTCTTCGGCAAGAACCTGCTCACCGAAGAAGGCCTTGATCTGCTCGTAGGCCGGCTTTCCGGGCTCCACCACCTCTCGGGCCAGGACGTCGAAATCGATGAGCGGCGCTCCAAGCTCTTCGAGCATCTTCGAAACGGTGCTCTTTCCGGTTGCGATCCCTCCGGTCACTCCGAGAAGGAGCCGGTTATCGTTACCGCGCAGGGCCTCCAATTGCTCGATGCCTCCGTATGCCGCAGGAAAGGCCTTGGTCACGTCCGACTCGGCGCCCGCATAACTGATCGGATAGCGGATGCCTCTTCGGTAAAGCATCTCCAGGCCGCGCAACGCTTTGTCCATCATTCCGGCCGGGATGGCCATCACCAGGTCTTCATCCTGGGCGTGCCCGTACCGTCGTTCCCCGTAACAGGGAATCGTCATGGAGGGCTTGCCGGTGAGATAGCATTTTGCGATTGCATCCGAGCAGGAGGATTCTCCTACGCAGGAAAACTCCATGACTTCATAGTCCTCGAACTGGAGAGCGTTGATCAGTAGGATCATCTGGGCAGGGTTAGCGTATATCAGAACGATATCCGGATCAAAGGGATTGTATACCAGCGGGGCCATGACCACGGCTTCGTACTTGCCGAGGGGAATCCTGGGAATCGAGGCTTCGAATTTCTTTCCGTCTTCCTTGGTCTGTACCCATACGATGCTCCGGAAGGTCCCATCCTTGACCGCGTCCGGGATATCGGTCAGGCCGATGATGGAGGGGCACATGGGAGAGAGGAAATTGTCCAGATCTGCTCCGACGGTCCAGTCGAAGTTCCTGACGAGCGTGATCATCTGGCACATGGTCATCTTGTTTTCCGGCCTTCGCATGAAGGGAATCTCGCTCAAGGCCTCCTTGTTCTCCAGCATCTTGAAGGCCACCGGGAAGGACTTGAGCCTCAGCAGGAGCTCCATCCTTCGAATCGGTTTCTCCCAGTCCCGTGCCGTTGCCATGCCGCTTCCTCCTGCGGAAAGAATGAGTATGGACAGCGCTTGCTCAGGTAGGGGCTATGACTCCGAAGGCCCGGCCCCGATCTGCTTCACTCCCTGAAAGGTAATGGGCGAATACGCGCCACTTTTCAATGCCTCGACCAGATCCTGTTCGTTCCTGATCTCTTCATAGAACTCGGTAGCATACATCCCGACCTCTTCCACCTCGTGTGCGTCGCTGCCTCCGGTGCCTGAAAGGCCGAGACCTTCTGTGACGGTCAGCGCGAAATCGTTCTCCTTATCCGTGACCTTCCCGTTCAGGATCTCGACGGCATCCACGTAGTTGAAAAGCGGCCGCTCCATCGCTTTCTCCGGAGTCAGACCAGCCTCGTCGACGCCGACCACGAGAAAACCGCGAAAGGGGTGAGCCACGATCATGAAACCGTTCGCCTCGTCCACTTCTCGCCGTAGCTCCTTCAGGTCGATGATTCCCTGAATGTTTTTGTCGAGACCGAACACAAGGACGTCCCCCTGGTTCGTGGTGATTTCATTGCCCCTGAGGACCAGAAACCCATGCTTCTGCCGCAACTCCTCCACCCGGGTCGCGTCCCAGACGTGATTATGGTCGGTCAGACAGATCCCGTCCAGGCCGATTCTCTTCGCCTCTTCGATCAGCGCGTCCACCGAGGCGGAACTGCATGGTGAAGCGGGAGATGTGTGAACGTGTAAATCGATCGTCATCGTTTTCGTCGAGCAGTTCCTGTCCGGCTTGCGAATGGGTTTTGAGCGAGGCCTGGGCACCTCCTCTGCCGGGGTGGACTCGACGGCAAGCGGCGTTTCCCCCAGAGGGGCCGCCTCCTGACGGTATTCCTCCAACTCGAGGTCCGGGTTCTCGGTCTTTGCCTTCTGCCAGTCGAGGACGCTCACGGCCTCTTTGGTGGAGTGGCAACACTCGAGCAGAAGGTTTGCGAAATGTCGGCAGCCCTTTCGACCGATCACCTTGTGCACCTTCGGGCCAAACCCCTCCTCTCCGATCCGGAACCCGACCGCCTCTTGAAGCGGCTGGATGGCCCGCGGGCATCCCGGCGTGGTCCACCTGTGCCACCTTCCTACTATGCTCAGTATTTCCAGGTCGGCGATCCGTATCTCGAGATCGAGTTCCACACTGTAGATATCGTCGTCCAGGATGCCGTGAACGGCAAAGGTGTCCATGTCTTTCAGGCTGACGTCCACAATCTTGTTCCGCGCGAACTTGAGCATGATTCAATGATCTCCCTGATCCTGTGGGGGCTCGATCCCCTCCACCATTGGGCTTCCCGGTGCGAAAGCGGCGCAGCGGTTGTAGAGTCGGATGTTCTGCTTGACCATCTCTCGGTAGAATTCGGCCGGGACCTCCGAGCCCGGGGGGGCGGCAGCGAGCTGGTCCCTGGTCATGGACAGGATGACCCCGTGGCAGCATTCCTCCACCATGAAGGCAAGCTGGCTGCAGGTTGAGACCTCTCCGATCAGGCCCTTGATGATCTTGAGCATGCCAGAGCCGATCCGGACCCCGATCATCTTGTCGAGCGCTTCCTTTGTCCGGAGACATTCTCTTTCCGGGGTGCGAAGGAACTCTGCCGTTGCGGCCGCGATTTCGAGATCCGGCAACCGTACTCGAATCTCGACCCGGGCATCCGTGCGTGTGTCTTGAAGACGGCAGGTGGACCTGAGGTTTTTGTCATCGAGCACTTCCACGGAGGTGCATCGATTGCGGGAGAAACAGGTGATGTTCGGCGGCATGTCGAGGAGCTCCTTACAGGGTTTGCTCAGGCCTGCGTGGTGCGGGCGAGAAAGAGAGCAGGTTACCATAATCGCGGGACAACGAAAAGCATTCGACCGTGGAGTCCATTCGCAACGATGAAGATCTCCTACTTAGTACAAGGGTATGCTTTTGCTCACGAACGAACACACGCCTGCTGGCCTGTCAGAAGAAACCTCTGTATGATAAGCGCGGATATCCACTGGGCTGCAGCCAATCCGCTACTACGGCATTCCCGTCGCCACCTGAGAATTGTGGGGACAGGCTCCGGCGGAAGTCCCTCATCACATTGAGCTAGGGGGCTGCCACGCTTCGCTCGCAGCATCCCATGTGAGGGACATTGCGAGGAGGCGAAGCCGACGCGGCAATCCCCCGCCACGGAAGTCGGGGTGCCCAGGACGAACCAGGAGGAAAGGGGAAGGAATGCCAAGAAGACCAAGGCTTATCATCGTTGGAGGTTCTGCAGCCGGTCCGAGTGCGGCTGCAAAGGCGAAGAGAGTCAACCCGGATCTGGAAGTCATGATCTTTGAGCAGGGGGACTTCGTCTCCTATGGCTCTTGAGAGACCCCCTACTACATCGGTGATGTAGTCAAGGATCACGAGACGCTGCTGGTGAGAAGGCCGGAGGAGTTCAAGGAGAAACAGGGGATCGATGTCTTCCTGCGGCACAAGGTGAACAAGTTGGATCCGACGACCCGGAAGGTCGAGGTCGAAGATCTGGAGGAGGGCGAGAAGAAGATCCTGGATTTTGACAAGGCCGTTGTGGCCTCCGGCGCTCGATCCCGTAGACTGGGTATTCCCGGCGAGGAAGCGCCGAATCTGTTCACCCTCAAGGATCTCGGAGATGCCATTCGTGTGAAGCAGTACCTGGATCAGAAGCGTCCGAGTCGGGTGGCCATTCTCGGGAGCGGTTACATCGGGCTGGAGATGGCCGAGGCGTTTCGAGAGAGGGGGCTGGAGACGACCATCTACTACAGGGGCACACGACCTGTTTCCCATCTGGAACCGGAAATCAGCGAGGCGGTGTTACGGGAGCTGGAGGAGAAGGGTGTCGAGTTCCTTCAGGAACACGCACCGGTCGCGCTTCACAAGAACGGAGGCGAGGAGATTGCGGCCCTGGAGACGTCCAAGGGGCGGTACCCCGTGGACCTGGTTTTGAGTGCCTTGGGGGTTGTGCCGAACGCCGAGATCGCTCACGAAGCCGGCCTTCGGATCGGCAGGACAGGCGCGATCTGGACCGATCCCGGACAGAAGACGGATCATCCGGACATCTATGCCGCCGGAGACTGTTGTGAGGTTCAGCATCAGATCCTCGATGACTTGGTCTATATGCCTCTCGGCGATGTGGCGAACAAGCAGGGCAGGGTGGCGGGCGAGAACGCTGCGGGCGGGCAGGCGACCTTCGATGGTGTGATCGGGTCGATGTGCTTCCAGGTCTTTTCGCTGGAGGTCGCGACCACGGGGCTCACGGAAAACTCGGCCAAGGACAAGGGGCTGGACGTGGGCGTGCAGAAGATCAAGGCATCTTCCAAAGTACACTACATGCCGGGCGCCAAGCCGCTCGAGTTGAAGATCGTCTTTGAAAGGCCTTCCGGCAGGCTCCTGGGCGGGCACATGGCGGGCAAGGAAGGTGTAGCGAGGCGGATCAACACCCTGGCCGTGGCGGTCCAGAGCCGGATGACGGTGCAGGCCCTGTCGAGGATGGATTTTGCCTATGCGCCCCAGTTCTCGGCCCCCTTCGATCCGATTCTGATCGCGGCCGAGCAAGCACTGAAGAAGCTCTAGTATCTTGCTGAAGGATACATGCAAACATGTGTGACACCTTCGTAGTCCTGCCGCCGTATACATCCGACGGGTCCGTGATCTTCGGTAAGAACAGCGACCGTGAGCCGAACGAAGCCCAGGCCCTGGAATTCCACCCTGCGGTTTCTCATCCTGCCGGAGAGACGGTGAAGTGCACGTACCTGGAAATTCCGCAGGTGAGGGAGACCCACGCCGTGCTTCTCAGCCGCCCTTTCTGGATGTGGGGTGCGGAGATGGGTGCGAACGAGAAGGGGGTGGTCATCGGCAACGAGGCGGTCTTCACCAAGATGCCGCTCGACAGGAAGCCCGGCCTGATCGGGATGGACATGCTGCGCCTTGCCCTGGAGAGAGCGGACACGGCAGACCAGGCGGTGGAGACCATGATTCAACTTCTGGCCGACCACGGACAGGGAGGGCTCTGCGGGTACGAGGACAAGCGGTTGACCTATCACAACAGCTTCATCTGTGCGGATCCGGAGGGGGCATGGATATTGGAGACCGCCGGTCCGTTCTGGGTCAGACGGAGGGTGGATGGATTTGCGTCGATCAGCAATGGTCTCACCACCGGTGAGGCGTTCGATGCCTGCCACCCGGATGCGATCGAAACCGCGAGACAGAAAGGTTGGCTCAAATCGCGGGAGGCGTTTGATTTCTCCAAGTGTTTCTCAGACTGGTTCTACACGACCTTTTCAGCCTGTCGCAACAGGCAGGGCCGCTCCTTCGGACTGATTGGCAAAGCGGAAGCCGAAAAGAACGGGCAGGGGATCGACGTTCCCTATGCCCTGAGCGTCCTCAGGGATCATGGGGGAGACGGTTATCGTCCGGACGGACATCTTCTGTGTGATCGGCTGTGCGCCCACGCAGCAAACAAGCTCTCTCGGAACGCGACCCAGTCGACCGGGTCCCTGGTTGCACACCTGAAACGTGACCTCCATTCCTTCTGGGCCACAGGCACATCCGCACCATGCACCGGGATCTTCAAGCCACTCTGGTTCGGTCCGGGCCCCCTGGAGGATCCCGGTCCGGCGCCGGGAGCTACCTTTCACCCCGATGCTCTGTGGTGGCGGCACGAGATGCTTCACCGGAGCGTCCTGCTCGACTACCCTGCCCGGATCGATGCCTACTCGGATGAGCGCGATGCCCTCGAGCGAGAGTTCTTCGACCAGGCGGGCCGGGTGCGGCAGGAAGAGCGGTCGGAACTGAGCCGGAACGCCTTCGCGCGCGCACGTGATGCAGTTGACCGCTGGACCGATCGGGTTCGGTCTGTTCCGATCCAAGGCCGGACCGGCTGGATCTATCGCCGCTACTGGGCAGGCCAGAACCGCAGAGCAGGCATCCGGGTCTGAAAAGGGACATTCGCCTTGTATGGGAGCGAGACGCTAGCCGCTTGGATCGTCCTGCAACTCCGGGTGCGAGTAGTCCCCGCCCCTGGATGCCCTTCTCAACAGCTTCTGCAGCAGACGTCGATTCGAGAGTACATACTTGGCAGGCGTGTATCCGAAGATGCCGTTAAAGGTCTTTCTGAGGAGCGCTGTTTTCCACCCGTTCCGTCCCGGGAAGATGAAATTGCCCAGCTTGTTGGTGGAGATAGCGTTCAGCAGTATTCTCTCGAGACCGTCCTTCGGCACGAAGTGCATTTGAATCCTTTCCATACGGATATCGGAAGACCACAGAATCCTACAGAATCGGGTCGGACCATGCTATCTATTGAATATTCAACTGGAAAGGACCCAGGAGGGCCTCATTTACGGTCTTGGGATGCAAATGGGGGGGTGAATCCGGCGGGTTCAGCGAGGGACTACTGAGGTGAGTTGGGGAGAACAAACCAGAGCACGGCGAGGGCAACCGCCAACACTATATAGATGAGCTTCTTTGCTCCCTTCTGCAACGAGCCGTCTTCCTTTACAGAGATTTCCATATTGCGCATTCGCCCAAGGAATCGTTGGAGGGGACTGTTCGTGTCAAAGCCCTTGTCCACGAAGGCGAGACCGATTGCGGCTATTGTAAGGATGACTGTTGCCAACAGCTTCGGCATGACGTACTCGGGCATGGCGACCTCCCGCATCTTGCTGCACGCACTATCCGAATCAGTATTCGGCAGTTCTCACCTTTTGCATGATCCCCGGGGAGTCGATCTTGACGTACGAAACCTCGAATACGTCCATTCTTCTTTTGGGGGGCGACCTGAATCAGCCCATCCGGTCGAAGACGACCCTGCCGCCTACGATGGTCATGAGTACCGGAATTCCTCCTATGTCGTGAGGGTCCACGGACAGGATGTCGTCGCCGATAATGCAGAGATCGGCGACTTTGCCCACCTCGATGGAGCCTTTGACGTGTTCCATATGATCCTGCCAGGCGCCATTGATGGTATAGGTTCGAACGGCCTCTTCAACGGTGATGCATTCTTCGGGGCCGCTCACCTTGCCCGAAATCAGGCCTTCCCTCAGGACGGCCGCCTGAACGCCCATCCTCCAGTTCGGATAGGTCACCGGCGCGTCCGAATTGCTCGTGAGATTGACCCCGGCGTCGAGCACGGTTCGAGTCGGCCACTCATAAGCCGCGAGAGCCTCTCCCACGATGGCGGGCTCGATGTCTGAGATCATGGCTCCGATATAGGGCTGCATGGAGATGCCACACCTGTGTTCGGCAAGGATTCCGGCCTTTTCAGCGCTGATGAAATCACCGTGGATAATGTAGTGTCGTGGGTCGCCGTCCCCCTTCTCCTCGAGGGCCTTGGCAAAGCCATCCACTGCGGCATCGATCGCCCGGTCGCCCGTGGCGTGCAGCCCGATCTGATAACCGTAGCTGTGGACGAGTCGGATCATTTCGACCAGGCTGTCCCACTGCTCCTGATCTGTCTCTCCGGGAATCACAGATCTCCCGTGACCTGCATCGCCACTGACATAGTCCTCGTTCATCCACGAGGTGTAGGTCATGGGGATGCCGTCGGCGAATATCTTGACGCCCGGGAATTGCAGCCACGTGGTGTCAAGACCGGTTGGCGGCTTGAAAGTTTCCAACCCCTGCTTCAAATCCTCGTAAGTGAATGCGCCGTATTCTCCCAGCAGCAGAAGTGCGGTTACCCTGGCCGTCAGCTCGCCCTCGGCTAACAGTTCCTGGTAGAGTTCCACACACTCTGCACCCATGACACCGTAGAGGTACGCCTCACCTCCCGGGCCGATGGCCGCATCCGTGAAGCTGGTTACCCCATTCGCGTTGAGATGGCTTAGAGCTGTCAGCAGGGCAGTCTTCTTCTCCTCTCTGCTCAAGAGCGGGACGTGGGCCGATACCAGGAGCTGCCCCCCTTCCTTGAAGATTCCGGTCGGCTCTCCGTTTTCGTCCCGTTCCATCTCTCCGGAGATTGGATTCGGCGTATCCTTGTTGACCCCGGCGAGTTCCAATGCCTTGCTGTTCACGAGGAGCGTGTGACAGGAAAAGTCGGTGAAAGCAATCGGGTGGTCCGGTGACACGGCGTCCAGGTCCCATTTGCGCGGCAGCCTGGAAGGATCGCTCTTGCACTCCTTAAGGGAACCCTGATCCCATCCGAATCCTCGAATCCACTCACCCGCCGGTGTCTCCGCAACCTTCTTGTCGAGTGCAGCCACCATGTCCGGAATCGATGTGATGGCCGGATAGGTCAGATCCAGTGAGAGCGGAGGTCTCGTGGCACCAAAGAAGGCCGTATGCATGTGGCATTCGTTTATGCCCGGCAGCACCGGCTTGCCTTTCAAATCCAGAACCTGGGTGCAGGGACCTATGAGAGGCTTCACATCATCGTCCGTGCCGACGGCAGCGATCTTCCCATCCTTGATAGCGACCGCTTGCCGGATGCTGAACTCTCTGTCCACCGTGATGACCTTGGCATTGATGATGGCCAGGTCTGCAGCTTGCCCTTGCGTCGATCCCATTCCTTCCTCCCTTGCTTCGGCTTCTGCTCAGCTTCCTTGCTCGAGCTCGGAGATTCCCGCATTCGCGGGCATTACATCTTCAGCCCAGGATAATTCCTCCTCCCAACAAGACTTCACCCTGGTACCAGACAGCGGACTGGCCGGGTGCGACGGCCTGATCATGGTCCGGCAGGGCTACCTGAACCGCCTCGGCGCTCCGCACGTGTATGTTCCCCTGCACGGCCCTGGTCCTGTAGCGGAGTTCCACGTCGGCTTCGACCATCGCGCCCGCCGAAGGGTAGGGCATGGAGACCCAGTTGACCCGGTTCACGACAAAGGACCTCTTACACAGGGCCTCCCGGGGCCCAACCACGAGCAAGTTCTCCTCTACGACCTTATCGATCACATACAGAGGTATGCCTGCCGGAACTCCAAGCCCTTTCCTCTGGCCGACCGTATAGAAGGGCAGTCCCTGGTGTGTCCCCAGAACGTTCCCTTCCGTGTCCTGAATCGGACCGGGCAGCACGGACAGCCGACGAGCAAGGAAGGTGCGGTAGTTCCCGTCGGGAATGAAACAGATGTCCTGGCTCTCCTCGACTCCGGACGTGGGCAGGGATGCTTGTTCCGCTTTCACGCGTGCTTCCTCCTTTGTCATCGAACCGAGGGGGAAGAGCGTCCTTTCGAGGGCTGTCTGGGAGAGCGCGTACAGCGCGTAGGACTGATCCTTGCCTCGGTCGAATCCTCGCAAGAGCTGAACCCTGCCCCCTTCCTTTCGGGTTTGCGCATAGTGGCCAGTAGCAATGTACAAACAGTCCAGGGCTGAAGCAGCCTCGAGCAGGCTCGGCCATTTGATGGAGGCATTGCACTGAACACAGGGATTGGGCGTGCTGCCCGCCTCGTATTCTCCGCAGAAGGGCTCAATGACCTGCTTGTCGAAGTTTTCGGTTTGGTCGATGAAGTGGTGCGGGACCTCGAGCTGTCGGCAGACCTGCCTCGCTCGTTCCGTTGCATCCACCGATGAGCAACCCGAAGAGGCACCGGGATCGCACCCCTCAGCGCGGACGAATTGAAAGGTAACACCATGGACGTCGTAGCCCTGATCCTTGAGAAGCAGCGCAGAAACAGAGGAATCTACACCGCCGCTCATTGCCACCAGGACGCGTCCGCGATTCATATCCAACCCCTCGGGGTGAGCATTTCCACGTTTCTCACCGCATGCCTCAGGAACGGGTCATTAAGCCCTCGATCTTGAAAGGCATTCTAGCTTCTGATACCATCTCGCTCAATACTTTGGTTTCGTGGAGGACTTTGTCTTCCCGGGACCCCTGGTTTTCCTGGAACGCTTGTTCCTATTCTTGGATGAGGACATGACGAAGAAGCGACCGCTGATCCTCCTTTCGAACGACGACGGAATCACTGCCGAGGGGCTCGCTGCCCTGGAGAAGCACGTGCAGGCCCTGGGAGATCTCTACGTGGTTGCCCCCGACGGGGAACGCAACGCCTCCAGCCACAAAATCAGCCTGAAACAGCCCATTTACGTGCACCAGGAGAGCGAGAAACGGTTTTCTGTCTCGGGCACCCCGGCGGACTGCGTGAATATCGGGGTCCACCGCCTGCTCCCTGCAAGACCGGACCTGGTCGTTTCCGGCATCAACCACGGAGCGAATCTCGCGGGAGATATCAGCTACTCTGGAACCGTGGGAGCTGCCCGGGAGGCGCGATTGCTCGGCATTCCATCCATCGCGTTCTCTCTGATGTCCCGCGACCCCCTCTTCTACGATGCTGCCGCCCGTGTGGGCTGCGATCTGGCGCGCTGGGTGCTCGCGAACGGACTTCCCCCAGAGATCTTCCTGAACGTGAATTTCCCGGATCTGGTGGATGGGTACCCTCCGAGAATCCGGTGGACGAGAATGGGGCACAAGTTCTACGGTGATTTCCTGGAAGAAGGGACCGACGACGAGGGGAGGCCCTGCTTCCGGTTCGGCAGGGATGCCCTGCAGTACGACGAGAATGACCATGAGGACGCCGATTGGAGGGCGGTGGAAGCGGGATGCGTGTCCGTCACACCGCTCCGCTTGAACTTCACAGACGAAGGCTCTCTCCACTCTCTGAAGGCGATCTATGACGGGGATGCCCACGCTCGACAGTCCGGAGCTCACACGACTCCGGAGAAGGATGCTTGAAGATTTCGTAGCGGCCCGGGGCATTCAGGATCCCCTTGTCCTGCGAGCGATGGAGAAGGTGCCTCGTCACCTCTTCGTGGACGAGGCCTTGCGCGAAAGGGCCTACGGCGACTATGCCCTGCCCATCGGCGACAAGCAGACGATCAGCCAGCCCTACATCATTGCTCAGACCACACAGGCCCTGGAACTGCAAGGCGGGGAGAAGATTCTTGAGATCGGAACCGGCTCCGGATACCAGTCGGCCATCCTGGCGCAGATCGTGGACCATGTCTACTCCCTGGAGAAGATCCCTCAGCTCGCCCGACGGGCGAGGAAGGTGCTCGATCTGCTTGGCTGCCACAACGTGGCGATCCGGATACTGGACGGCACCTATGGGTGGAAAGAGGAAGCCCCCTTCGACGCCATCCTCGTGAGCGCGGTTTCCGACTCGATTCCGGGTACACTTCTCGATCAGGTGGCAGAAGGGGGGCGGCTCGTTCTGCCTTTGGAGGAAGGGGCATCCCAACATCTTGTCCGTTTACAGAAGACCGGGGCAGACTGGAAGAAAGAGGTCCTTGGCCCCTGCCGATTTGTGCCTCTCATCGGCTCCGCCCCTTGAGGGGCAAGCGGACGCGACCCTGAAAGAAGGAAGACATGCGCGAGTCCATACTGCAGTTCATCGAAAGCTTCGGCTTGTCACCCGAGGTGGTGGTCCTGCTCCTCGCCATGCTGCCGATCTTTGAGCTCCGCGGGTCCGTACCCGTGGGCATTCTCCTGTTCCAGCTCTCCCCGGCCCAGACGGCGGCCTTTTCCATCGCGGGCAACATGATCCCCATTCTGCCCATCCTGCTCCTTTTTGATCCTGTGCATCGCTGGCTGTCGCGTTACCCGGCCTTTGAGAGGCTCTTCGAATGGATCTTTCGAAGGACGCGGAGGAAGGGCAAGTTGATCGAACGGCTCAAGGTGGTGGGGTTGGTCCTGTTCGTTTCCATTCCTCTGCCTGTCACCGGCGCATGGACCGGCTCGGTGGCGGCCTTCCTGTTCCGGATACCTTTCTGGCAAGCACTCCCGGCCATCCTGTGCGGGGTGATGATCGCCTGCGTCGTGGTGACCCTGGCGTGTCTCGGGGTCATTCAGTTGCCAGGCATCTTCGGAGTTTCTCCGCCCTGAGGCAGCGCGCAGAAGGGGGACGTGATGTCGAAGCGAGTTCAGATCGGCGTGCTCGGGGCCTCATCCTGTGGGCCGGATATCGAAGAGGCGGCTTACCGGGTCGGCAAGGAGATCGCCCGACAGGGAGCGGTTCTCCTTTGTGGTGGGCTGGGAGGCGTGATGGAGGCAGCGTCCAGAGGAGCGAAGGAAGCCGGCGGGCTCACCGTCGGGATCCTTCCCGGGGCCTCCGCGTCGGATGCGAATCCTTACGTAGAGCTCAAGATCGTTACCGACATGGGACACGCCCGCAATGTGGTGCTCGTAAGGTCTGCAGATGCGGTGATCGCCGTTTCCGGCGGCTACGGCACGCTTTCCGAGATCGCCATCGCAAGGAAGATCGGCGTCCCCTGTGTCGGGCTTCAGACCTGGGATCTGGACCCAGGCGTGGTCCGTGCGGACGGGCCGGAGGAGGCAGTCCGTTGCGCCATGGAGAAGATCCGGGAACGGGGAGCCTGCTGAGTCCAAGGCGGCAGCGAACCTTTGCCCTCATCGTTTGTGCCTTGATGGTGGTCGGGGTGGGCCTTGGGGGGTGCGCCCTTTCCCCTTTCAAGACGAGAAAAGGGGTCTATCACAAGGTCCGCAAGGGGGAGACCCTTTGGAGAATCTGCTACACGTATCAAGTGAACATGAAGAAGGTCTGCAGGCTCAACCGGATCAAGGATCCCGGGCATGTCGAGGCAGGGCAGAAGATCTTCATTCCCGGGGCGGAGTCGGTTCGATGGGTCAAGGTGCCGTCGACACAGGCCGACTCCTCGGTTACGAGCCCGAAGAAGAAGTCGGCTTCAGCCAAGAAGAAGAAGGCAAGCAAGCCATCGGCCAGGGCCACACCTGCCAAGCCTTCTCGACCCAAGCCGAGCGCCTCTGCCGCAAGGCTGCGCTTCATATGGCCCGTTAAGGGGAACGTTACGTCCTGGTTCGGGCCACGAAAGGGTCGGCCCCACGATGGAATCGACATCGCCGCCCCAAAAGGCACCCGCGTCCTCGCCGCGGAGAAAGGGAAGGTGATCTACAGCGACAACGGGATCTCCGGGTACGGAAACCTCATCATTATCGAGCACAGCGGAGGCTTCCACACCGTATACGGGCACAACTCGCGGAATCGTGTGGATGTGGACGAACGGGTGAACAAGGCACAGGTGATCGCAGAGGTCGGAAATACGGGACGAGCCACAGGCTACCATCTGCACTTCGAGATTCGAAAGAACGAACGAGCCGTGGATCCTATGCACTATCTGCCGTAACGAAAGACATGAACCTGAAAAAGGGGCGAAAAGGATGGAAGAGCTGAAAAAGGTCATTCGAGAAGTTCCGGATTTTCCCAAGGAAGGCATTCTCTTCTACGACATCACCACACTGCTGAAGGATGGGCCCGCCTTTGCGAAAGCTGTGGACATATTGTGTGAGCGATGCGAGGGGAAGGAAATCGACGGCGTGGTGGCCATCGAGGCAAGAGGGTACATTTTCGGCCCCGCGGTGGCCTACCGGCTGGGTGTGGGCTTCGTGCCGATGCGCAAGCCCGGTAAGCTTCCCGCCAAGACGATCCAGGAGACCTATGACCTGGAGTACGGTACGGACACGATCGAGATGCACGAGGACGCGGTGCAGGCCGGGCAGAAGATCCTGGTAGTGGACGATCTTCTCGCTACGGGTGGTACAGCCGCGGCGGCCTGTCGACTCGTAGAAAAAGCGGGCGGCCAGGTCGTGGAGTGCTGTTTCCTGATCGAGCTGTCTTTTCTGAATGGGCGGGACAAGCTTGGATCCCGGGAGGTGTTCAGTCTGCTCAAGTATGACGAGTGACCGGGAACCTTTGCCCTATTTTGCCAGCTGGTCGAGAACTTGAGGGTTGAAGCCCAGCAGGATCCTACCGTTGATATCCAGGACGGGAACGCCCCTGTATCCACCCACCTTCTTGACCATCTCCTTCATGTACTGCTCGTTCCTCTCAACGTCCTTGACGACGAAGGGGATCTTCTTCTTCTTCAGGTAATCCGTGGTCATCCTGCAGGCGGGGCACCAGGAGGTAACGTAGACGGTCACCTCGTTCTCAGGCTTGTCCGCCTTCGATGAGGCCTCCTGCTTCTTGGAGTCGTCTGCCACGGCGAGGTTGAGTGAACCTGGAACGGACCGATCATGCGCCCCGGGCAACCCGTTGATGAGCAGGGCGAGGAGGAGCGCGAAGGCAAGCACGGAAAGAGTCACGAGAAGCTTCAGCTTACCGGGGCTCCGGGACAGGCCAGGGGATTTCATGGATGAGGGCTCCTTGTATTCCGACCTTTGGAATGCTTAGATAACGTGGCAGCACGCAACCATACGTACCGATCATGAAACGTAGTCTAGCATACGACGATTTGTTAATCCAAATCGTTGGATGCGTGAAAAACGTGAAGGGGTTTCGACCCCGAAGAGGAGGAAAGAGACGAATGAAGGCCCTTGTAGATTTTCTCTATGAAGCGGGCTTCCTGAAACGACTTGCACGAACCGGGTATCCGTACCTGGGTTCGGGGGATGAATCCGTTGCGGACCACACCTGCCGCACACTTTTCGCTGCCTATGTCCTCGGCCAACTTTCCGAGGGGATCGACATGGGCAAGTTACTGAAGATGTGCCTTTTTCACGATTTCCCGGAGGCGCGCATGGGAGATCTGAACTATGTGCAGAAGAAGTATGTAGAGGCAAACGAGGAGAAGATTCTCGCAGAGGTGTCGGATCGATTGCCCTTTGGTGAGGAGATCGCTGCCCTGGTGCGTGAATTCAACGACAAGGAGACGCCGGAAGCGATCCTGGCCAATGATGCGGACCAGCTGGACCTGCTCTTCCACGTCAAGGAGCAAGGGGACTCGGGGAATCCCCAGACCGGTCCCTGGCTAGAGTACGCTTACGAGAGGCTTACCACGGAAACCGCACGAAAGCTTGCTCGCCTTGCCATGGAGACCGATTCCACGGACTGGTGGCTCGAAGGTCGGAACGATCCGCCCAGGACGTGAGAGAAGAACCGGGCATTCCCCAAAAAGAGAGAGGGCCGCATCCGTACGGGATACGGCCCTCTCGATCGTTTGATTCGCGTATGCCCCTTACCTCCTCCTTATGACCCTCCTGAAGAGAACCACGGCGCCGACCGGCACCAGGAACGAGAAGAGGAGGTTGGAGAGCTTGGACCCTTCCGGAGAAGAGGCACCAAGGACGGAGGCGTTGGCCGACTCGGAGGGTGCCCACCCGGTCTCCGGAACACAACCGGCATCTTCAAGATCCGTGTAGCCGTTGCAGTTGTTGTCGATTCCGTCCGTGCAGATCGGATCCTCGGGCGGTGCCTCGAACACACCGGGATGAACGTTCGGGTCCGAGTCGTTACAGTCATTGCCGCCGCACGCCTCGCCCGGGAAGGTGTCGCCGTCCTGATCCGTGTTGTCCACGTGCACGCACTCGTTGTTCACACAATCGTCCTCTGTGCACGGATTTGCGTCGTCGCAGTCTCCGGGCACGGTGCACTCGAGACAACCGTTGTCCTGCATATCGATGAGATCGTCGCAGTCATTGTCCACCTGATCGGAACAGACCGGGTCTCCATAGGGAGCCTCCGTCGCCCCGGGGTTGATGGCGGCGTCCGAGTCGTCGCAGTCCGTTCCGCCACACTGGTCGCTCGTGTAGCCGTCTTGGTCCGCATCGAGAGGATCTCCGGAACAGTCCCCGTTCGCGCAGACATCGTTGGCCGTGCAGGCATCGCCGTCGTCACAGGGGGCGGTATTGTTCACGTACTCGCAGACATTCCCGACGCACAGATCGTCGGTGCACGGATTCCCATCATCACAATCCTGAGGGGACGTGCACTCGAAGCAGCCTGCGTCCAGCATGTCGACGGTGTCGTCGCAGTCGTTGTCCACGCCATCGCTGCAGGTCGGGTCACCGTAGGCCCCCTCGGTTGCACCGGGGTTGATGTCCGGGTTCGTATCATCGCAGTCGTACTGATTCGGGTAGGGGCATTCGTCGAGGAACGCGACTCCGTATCCGTCCTGATCGTTGTCTATGCAGCAGGCGAGTGCATGCTGAGCCACCAAGGCGAGCAAGAAAACCGGGATCCAGGATAGTACAAAGAGCGTCTTTTTCATCTTCTGCTCTCCTCTAGAGGCGGGCGATGAGGGAGTATCCCTTCTCGGCAGCCTCCAACGGGGTGTGCTCGACACCCTCCTTCATGGGTGCAAGAAATGAAACCTTATCCGTTCGTGCGCTATGTGACTGGCAGCCCGGCGATCTCGGAGGGTGAAGCCGAGGAAGGGGAGACCCGTGGCTTTCCGACCCGGCCTCACGGCCGGTGTGGCTTTTTCTTGTCTCCAGACAGAGAGGGATATATGTAAAGAAACAAGTTAATAATAAATCAAAAGCATATTTTTTGTCAAGCCCTTTTTCTAAACAATATATTGTTTTAAAATGGCGGAAGGTGTTTACATGCAGATCATTTCCAGAAACGCCTGCATGCGGGTACGGATCTGACCCGACCCGGTGGTCTGGTACTCCCGTTCCAGGTCCAGAAGGGGGATGTGGTCCTTGTCCAGGGCCTCGGTGAGCAGCTTTCGGTAACCGGCCCAGTGATCGCAGAACTTGAGGCGGGCGCAGACCACGCCGTCGATTCGAAAGTCACGGACGGTCTGCATCAGGAGGTCATGGTTCCGGTCGAATGCGTTCATGATGGAGGGGCACGCCATGCGTCGCGCGTGTCTGTTGGCGATCGCGTGAAGGGGGTCCTCCGCCTCTTCGTCGGCGTACGCCTGGTAATAGCGTGAGCCGAAACAGAGACCGTCCGCTACGACCCATGCCCCGCCCTGTTCGAGAAAATCGACGAATCCCGGGGCGTCGCAGGCGCCTCCGACCAGCATCAGGCGCGGCCGGCCGTTTCCCTCGATCTGCCTCTGCTCGAGGTCGGGGATCAGATCTTCCAGTTTCTCGCAGAAGCGTTCTTTCGGAACCGACATGCCGGTGAGCGCGATATTCAGGAACTCGGCGCCGCTCAGGCGCGGTGGATCTTCCTTTCTGAGCTCGTTGAGGCGTGTCATCAGGGTGCGAACACGGTCAACCGCGTTCATGGACTGGCAGAGATCCTGATCCGAGACCGTCGTTCCGAACGCGGACTCCAGGTGCTCGATCATCTTCCTCATTTCCATGACGAACCACCGGGTGGATGCGTCTCCCAGAGTGTGGTACATGGAGAAGTAGTGGACAAAGGGAAAGCGCTTGTTCGCCTCGAGTTCGCCGGCGAGACGAAGCATGTGGTCGCAGGTGTTCGTGGTCACCAGGCCGTCCAGGAAGTCGAGTTGCTCCGAGAGCAGAAGCTCGAGCACGGAGCGCGTGTAGGAGCAATTGATCCGGTGCATGTGCGAATCCGCATTGGCCGTGTCCTCGATGCCGGGCGCGCGGACCCGCAGGGAAAGGATCCCGGCCGCCTGAAGAATCTCGTCCGGTATGCTCGTGCAGACGCTGCCGACCACCCGTTTGCCCGTCTGTTTCCAGGCCTGGACCTCCTCGTTGTCCAGCCGGGAGGCGATTTCCTCGAAATAGCGTAGGCCTTCCATTGGTTTCCCCCCTATGCCATGACCGTGGTAAAGAAATCCTCGATCTGACTGCGCAAGAGCTCTTTCGAAAGAATCCGGTCGTCGTTGTAGTCGTGCTCGATGAACAGAACCGGGATGTCTCTGTCGCGGCAGACCTTGCGGATCATTCCCTGCGCCCCGCAGATGCTGTTGCAGCCCACGTGCTGCGTGACGATCATGCAGTCGCAACGGTAGTCCTCGTACGTGTTCAGGGAGAACTGAATGAGCTTCTCCGTGTCGTACCGCATGATGGACATCGTCATGTCGAGGCCCTGCCACGCGATCCCCTCGAGCATCGACTCCAGGCTCGTCGTGTCGATCGGCTCCAGGATGGCGGAACTGGACACCGAGTTCGATACGACCATGGCACCGAACTGCTCCTCCATCCATTCGAACAGCTCCACGTCGAAAGTCGGGGCCACGTGTACCCACAGGGCCCTGTGCTTCTCTTCGAAGGGCCCCTGCGTACGGCCTTCCCGGACTCTCTGTGTCGCATCCTCGCTCAAGAGGCCCAGGGTCCGGGTCGTCCCCGGAAGGCCGGCGCCGGAGATGTAGATCAGGAAAGGGATGAGCCTGAGGAAGCCGTTGTGGGGTGCGGGAAGCACCTTGTACGTGTCATGGAGGTTAACGAGGTTCTCGTAGGCCCTGTTCGACTCCTCAACGACTTCTCGAAATCGATCGAGGTCGAATCTTCTGCCCGTGACCTTCTCGAGAAATGGGAGAAGCTCCTCTTTCAATTGTTCCGCATAGTATCGCACTGCCTCCAGGTCGTAGCGGAAGGGTGCATCGAGGTAGAGCATGGGGGCTGGGTACATCCGCTCAAGGATCGGGTACGCAATTCGTGTCCCGTCGCAGGGTGCGGAGGAGGTGACAAAGAACGAGTTGTCAGGAAGCTCTCCTTTTGCCGCCGCGCCGATGATGAACCGGTCGGTAGAGCAGGTCTCGGATGATACGCCCGCCGACTCCGCGGCCTCGATGAATTCGTACACGGTCTCCATGTTGGTCCGCGTGAAGAAAAGCGGGTACGTCTCGAGGCACAGTGTTGCACAACCGAAGGCGAGAAAGGGTTGCGGGACCAGTCCGAACTCGAAGAGAGCCACTTTTCGGCTCGAGTCGTTCATCGCCTCGGCGATTCCCTCGTACCTCTCCACGTTCTCCGCCACCGCGGCGGAGTAGAGGTGCCCGAGATGCTCGAAAGGCGCAGGCATCTCGTCCCTGAAGACGTCGATCATCGGCTTCAGGAAGCCCTGTGTGACCTCCATGGTCCTTTGAAAGCTGGTTCCCATCGCACCTGTCTCCCTTGTTCCATTCGAGGGGCTGTCGATAGAAGGGCATCCGGATCGCGACCAACATACCAGAAGGCCGCGTATTCTCAAATTGATAACAATTCTCGGTCCGACCCTGCATTTTGATAAAAGCGCCCGGGGTGAAACGGATCCGGCCCGAGATCTTGAAAGAAAAAAAATACTGCTATTCCAGTCATTTAAGGTGGTTTTCTCCGTATTAGAACGAGTTGGTAGTGATCTTGCAATAAAGGCCTCCCATAGAGCTATTGAGGATTCTGGACAACAAGGGAATCAAGAGGGAATAGAGATGAGAACGACGGACGGCGTTCAAATAGAGAGTCTTCTAGACGCGGAGGACTTGCATATCATGGAAACAGAACGGGCGCGATGCAACAAGGAAACGAGGACGGTGATTGCCATCCTCGTGGTCGGTGTCATCACGGTCCTCGCCTTGACGTTTGCTCCCCGCATCGCGATGGGAGACACGGCGACCATAGCGGACTATGCTGCATTTCCGCCCTTCATGTCCGCAACGGTCGAGCCGAACGTCCTCGTGATCCTCGACAATTCGGGGAGCATGAACGAGTTCGCCTACAAGGAAGTCGGGGGCAACATCTGTTCAGCCGCCACCGCCTTCACGGGATTCCAGGAAGGCATCAAGTACTACGGGTATTTCGATTCCGACACCTGCTATGAATACGACAATGTGGACAACTGTTTCGTCCCGGTAGGACCCGTGGTGGACGATCCGTCAACGCCGGGCATCCTGGAGCGGTCCGCAGGATTCGATGCGGACCCGCGGCGTTTTTCCGGTAACTGGCTCAACTGGTGGACCATGCGCCGATTCGACGTGGCCAAACGGGTCCTGACAGGCGGACGGCTTGCCTCGGACCCCGGGGACTATGTCCTCCTGGCCACCCCTACCGAGAGGGACAACCGGCGGATCTTCAATGACTACACGGCCGCCACAGACCCTTTTGGCGTCTCCACCAAGAACGTCTACTACACGCCCTTTCGCCAGGGAATCTACTCCTTCTTCTTCAACGCCAAGCGGAACGGCGAGTTCACCATCATGTTCAACATCGTCGAGGCTCAGTTCGATGACCCCTCTGACCTTGGAGGCGGCGGTTGTGCGGACACAGACCCGGACGGGGATTCCCTCGAGAACTTCCTTGCCGATGATCCGGCTTACCAGAACTTGGGCGAATCCTCTCCTCCTCATCCTTCCCCTGCCTACTATGCGGCCGTGAAGAGAGGAACCGTCGGTGTCGACCTTCCCCCCGATGGGATCGTCCAGAGGATGTCGGACCGGGTCCGGTTCGGTTACATGCAGTTCAACCTCGGGCCGGGGCCCGGGGAGGGACACACCGGTCACCATGGGTCGTGGGACATCGACGGCGACGGCACGAACGATCTGGACTGGGGGTATGCGGACGGTGGACGTGTACGGAACTACGTCGGAGACAAGAGCACAGTGGTTTCGCCGCAAGGGGACACGATTCTCGAAACGGTGGACAACATCAACCGGCAGATGATCAAGATGTGGACCCCCCTGGAAGAGGTCCTGAATGAAGCCATTCGATACTACCGCCAGGACGCGCCCTGCTACACGCCGGATTATCCGGATACGCCTCCCAACAACAATGTTGACTTCGAGGTCAATACGGACTGGGACCCCTATTATTTCAACGACTATTACGGGCCCGGGCTCGGTGAGTGGGTTCCGTGCGCAAAATCCTTTGTGATCCTGATCACCGACGGAGAGCCGAACCAAAACAGTGGTGCCCAGTCCTGCGGGGGCTTTGACGACACCTTCGATGGTGACGGGGCCGGCCTGCTGGACGACCTTGGCTTCCTGATGAACACCACCGATCAGCGGACGGATCTGCCGGGCATGCAGAATATCTCTCTTTACACCATCTTCACCTTCGAGGCGCCTAATCAGACGGCCGTCGCTACCAATTACCTGAAGCGTGCTTCCCGGGCTGGTGCCTTCACCGATATGGATGGGGACGGCGAGCCTTTCTGCGAAAGCAATTGTGGTGACTGGGGCACGAGCTTCTTCGAGGGGTCCTGCGGATCGAGAGACGGAACCGGCTCCTGTACGGCACACGCACTCTGCAACGAGTGGGACCGGAACTGCGACGGCGATCCGGACACCTTCTACTGGGCCCCGAACGGAGATGAGATTGCCTACAACATGCTCCTCGCCCTGACCGACATCTTGAGGAGAAGCGCTTCCGGGACCGCCGTGTCGATTCTGTCGACCAGTGCCCACGGAGAGGGCTCTCTGTTCCAGGCCTATTTCAAGCCCCAGGAGATCACATCCATGTCCGGCAACACGGCGGAGGCGAACTGGCTCGGCTACCTTCATGGCCTCTGGGTGGACGACCATGGAAACCTGCGGGAAGACAACGGGGACTTCGAACTAGTCTTCGAGGACGACGACATCATCCAGTTCTACTTCGACGAAACGAACGGAACGCGGATTCAGCGGGACTACGTGTCGGCGGCTAATCCATATGGGGACGGCACATGGGACGAGACGAACATCTCGATGAATGACCTGCGCTCCATGTGGGAGGCAGGCAAGAAACTGGCCCTGCGCGACCTGGCGGCAAACCCGCGGAAGATCTTCACGACCTTGGACAAAGCAGGCCTCGTGGAGTTCGATCCGGTCAATGCGCCCGCGCTTCAGCACTACCTACGCGCGCCGGACGTAGCCAGTGCAGAGGACCTGATAAGGTATATCGGCGGTGAGGATCTGCCCGGCATGCGTTCGAGGACGATCTTCGTGGATACGGATGGCGACACCGTCGCGGATCAGCAGGGGATCTGGCGGATGGGGGACATCATCTATTCGACACCCGCCGTGGTCTCACGTCCGATGGAGAACTACGACGACATCTACAGCGATCCGAGCTACGAGGAGTTCGAGAGGGCCTACACTCGAGGGACGGGTGCCACGATCCGACCCAGGCCCACAGTTGTCTACGTGGGAGCGAACGATGGAATGCTCCACGCGATCAATGCAGGAGTTTACAAGGCAGGCGACGAAAGGACGACGGCCGGCACCACCGAGCACGGACGGTACACGACGGATTATCCCGCCTATTTCACGGCCGCACTCGGGTATGCGCCGGAACTGGGTGAGGAAATCTGGAGCTTCATCCCCCACAACCTGCTTCCTCACTTGCAGTGGCTGAGCGATCCGAACTACTCCCACGTCTATTACGTGGACCTGAAGCCGAAGATCGTGGACGTCCGGATCTTTCCTGACGATGCGTACCATCCCGACGGATGGGGCACCGTGCTGATCGGCGGGCTGCGGTACGGCGGCAAGAACTACGAAATCGATGACTGGAACCAGGACGGTGTGGCGGACGATCCGGCTGTCTTCTCGTCCTGCTACTATGCGCTGGACATCACGAATCCGGGCGCCCCGAAGCTTCTATGGGAGTTCAACGATCCGGACAACCTGGGACTGACCTCCTCCTATCCGGCCGTGGCCCGAGTGGGTCGTGCCGACGAGCGGGGCGACTGGTATGTGGTCTTCGGGTCCGGACCGACCGACTACGACGGCACGAGCGACCAGATGGCTTCCGGCTTTGTGCTCAATCTCAAGACCGGCGTTCTGGAGAGACGTTTCGGCTCGAACCCTGGAGCCGACAGTTTTCCGGAGAACCCGGTCGTGGAATTTCACGGCTGGGTCGGCGGGCTTGCGTCGATGGACATGAATCTGGACTACCAGACGAATGCGATCTACGCGGGTGCGAGCTATGAGGTGTTCGGGATCGTGACCTTCGGCAAGATGTACCGCATCCTGATCGGCACGCCGGACATGGATGTCTATCCGCCTCCTGCGAGCTGGGAGATCTCTGTGCTGGCCCACACCAAACCGGAACAGCCGATCGTGGCCCCGCCCGCCATCGCCTCGGACCACACGAACACCCCCTGGATCTACTTCGGTACGGGCCGGTTCTTCAACGACGCAGACAAGGCGAGTCTCGCGACCCAGAGCTTCTACGGGGTCAAGGATCGAACCCTTTCGGAAGGGGACCCGGCACAGGGGAAGATCCCGGCTCAGCTCATAGACGTGACCAATGTGGAGGTGAGCTTCGGCGAGCCGAGCACGGTGACAGGATCGAGCGTGGTTGGAGCGGACAGCAGTTGGGACGCCATGCTGGCGGCCATGCGCGGAGACGAAGTCACGCCGACCTACGGATGGGTGCTCGACCTGGTGGATATTGCCGGCGCAGGGACCGGAGAAAGGGTCCTCGAGAAGCCGAGCGTCCTCGGCGGTCTGGTCATGTTCAGCTCCTTCAAGCCGAACGTGGATATCTGCCAGTACGGCGGGGATGGAAGGATTTACGGGCTCTATTACGAGACCGGCACCGCATACAAAAAGGATATCTTCAGCCTCTGGGACCCGGGAATCGGGACCAAGCTGGCCCGTTCGCTGGACCTCGGCCAGGGGCGGCCCTCCGGGTTGGCGATTCATCTGGGTCAGCAGAAGGGCGGAAAGCTCTATATCCAGCAGAGCACCGGGACGATCGAAGAGATGGTGATGAAGGCCCCCTTTGCCATCAAGAGCGGGGCCATGATGTGGTACGAAGACTAGAAGGAGAAGCACGATGCATACAGAAGAGCGGCCGGCGAGTATCCAGATTCAGATTGCAGTGGTTGCGGCCTTCTTCCTGTTGTTCCTCGCGCTGAGCGTGGTCGACCTGACTGCGCGCGAAAAGGACGCGATGCGCAGCGAGCTCGAATCCCGCTGGCCCATGTACACGGGTGAGAGATTCGACGAGGATCAGGTCATCGTGAAGTCCCTCAAGTCCCACGAGGACAGGCTCTACGTGAACGACGAACCGTTCATCGTCACCCACCAGACATCCATCGTGGACGAAAGGGGTCGCAGGCTCCGGCCGGGGATCATGTGGGTGGGCTGGCTGGTCGAGCTCCGATACCGGACGGGCCGCACCTCCGAGGGTCGTGCCTACGGTCCGGACCAGAAGGTCCTCGTGCGGATGCGGGTCCTCAAGCGACTCCCGGGCAAGACAGAGGAGGATTGGTAGGCCCTCCTTCCCGCACTTGCTCCGGACGGGTGCGGATCCCTCAACATCACGCCGCTATTGCCTTTCTCAGCCCAAAGGCCGATAAGGATAGAGGAGCCCCGAGGCTCCTTTTTCGGGTCGGTCCACCCTGCTGAGGGTCGAAGCGCTGAAGCGAATCTTGTATTGCAGAAAGGTCCTCCCGGGATTTCTTGCCGGGGGGCTGGTCATTCTTCACGTCCTGGTGGTCCTGTCTTCGGCAGGTGCGGACGCATCTGCGTGGAAACCGGATCATTTTCGGCCCGGTTTCTACCTGGGCCAGCGATTCAGGTTCGAACGGGAGCTGCCCACGGATCTGGGCCTTCATGAAGAGCCGTCGAGTCGTGAGCTCTACCAGGCCTACGCGGTGCTGTCCCTGGATTTCGACTGGTACTCTTTTGGCGCCGTATCCATCGTGATGGACAGCGGCGAGCTGTCCGAGGACACGATTCAGGACGGAAAACTGGAAAACGACAGGTCCGAGGACATCTTCTTTCAGGAGGGGTATTTCGAGAGCTATTTCCTGGATTCCAAGGGTTTCAGCTTCAAGGTGGGACAGCAGCGTTACGTTTCCGGGGAGAGCTATATTCTGGATGATTTCCTGCTGGCCGGTCAGGTGGGCCTGAATCTGCACAAGATGATCGATCTCCCCTTGGAATTGTATGCGAGTGTGTCCCGGGTCGAAGGATCCAGTCTCTATTTCCAGCTCAGGGCGGTCCACCCCTTCTCCTCCTACGAGCGGGTCAGCCTGTCGGTTGGCTGGCTCCATGACACGGAAGGCTTCCTGGTGGGCATACTGGATGAGGTCTTCAGCCAGCTTCCCGACCTGCAGGGGGCGGGACTTTCCTTCCAATCGGACGGAGAACTCCTCTGGGTGGCCCTTTCGGCCCACAAGTCGATTGGCGCCTTCCGCTTGACCACGGTCGGGATTCTCAATACAGGCAAGATTTCATGGTACGCGAGCGATTCCTCGGGTCCCAGGACCCAGCAGGATGTGACCGCAATGGGATACCTGTTCGATGTCCAGTTGGCAAGGAACCTGACCGAGAAGCTCACCCTGGAGGTCTTCTACCTGATGGCGAGCGGAGACGACGACCCCTACGGTGAGGTCAAACGAGGGGGAACCTTGAATGCCTACCTGGCGATCGTTCCCTTCATCACACGGCTGAATATCTTCTTCAACGGAGGAATCAACGAGAACCTCTCCACGCGCTCCCTCGGCGTGGCAGGGCTGACTGCACGGGGATTCGGTGTGCCCGGTCTGACGTTGCGCTACGATTTTCTCGATAACCTGTGGGTGGTCTGGAAAGGTGCCTACCTCTTCGCGGTTGCGTCGCCACCGGAGAAGGCCGCCGGCAGGGAGTATGGTTGGGAGACGGATCTGATGGCAACCTGGGATGTTGGGAAACATGTCCGGCTGAGCGTGGAGGCGGACGTCCTGCTGCCCGGAAGCTTCTTCGAGCGCGCCGATCGGCCCGACCCGGATCCTGCCTATCGCGTTATCGGGGGGCTGGACATCTTCTTCTGACGGGTCGGTGCATTTCGCCTGCCCGGACCGAAACAAACCGGAAGGAATTGGGTTAATAAGAGTATGGGGAACCCCGAAGACATCCAGGACATGCTCTCCTTTCAGCGGGGCGACGAGCAGGGATTCCATCGGCTTTTTCAGCGCTACAAGGGTCCCCTCGTGCACTATCTGTTCCGCTTCACAGGGGATCGGGCCGTGGCCGAGGAGCTGATGCAGGAGACATTCCTGCGGTTGTGTCGGGGCGCCCGAAGGTACGAGCCGAGGACGGCTTTCCGGACCTGGCTGTACCAGATCGCGACGAATGTGGGCAGAAACGAGGTGCGAAAAAGGGAATATTCCGTGAGGAAGGAACCGTTAAACGACCTTTCGCCTCAAAAGCTGCCCGGTGTCGGGGAGGGCGGAGGCCGGCCGGAGTCCGGATCGCCGGAAGGCATGGCCGAGGCAAGACAAACAGAGGAGATCGTGCAGATGGCTCTCGGCCGCATGCCGGACAAACAACGGGCCGCCCTGCTCCTCAGCCGCCATCATGGGCTGTCTTATCAGGAGATCGCCGACACGATGGGTCTCAGGGTGGGGGCCGTGAAGAGTCTGATCCACAGGGCCACGGAGTCGATGCGCAAACACCTTTCGCCCTATCTTCAGGAGTTTCCTCCAGAGGAGGAGAGACATGCGATGTAGCAGAGTTCAGAAGGATCTGACCGCCTTCCTGGACGGCGAGGTCGACAAGAAGAGCAGGGCAAGGATCGAAGAACACCTTGCCGGTTGCGACGCCTGCCGGTTGGAACGAGCGAGTCTGGAGAGGGTGCGGCACGCCATGGACAGCTTGGAAGCCCCCAAAATCGAATCATCCGTATCCGCCGAAGCCATTCTGGATCGGGTGCGGTCCGAAAGACGCCCTGCTGGAGCAAGACAGAGGGCGGATCGGGGATGGGGACTCCTGGGGATGCCGGTGGGGCTGCGGCCCGCCGCAGCAGTGGCGACCGGGATGCTGGTCGTGGCAATCGTCTGGGGAATTCCCTTCCTCCGGTCGATTCCGCTCCCGACCGATCAGGAGGTCTTCATGGTGGAGAGAATGGAGCTGTTCGAAAACCTCGACCTGATCAGCGACCTATCCCTCTTGGAAGGTCTGGAGCTCGAGGACGGTCAAGGCGGAGAACTGAGCTGAACACACGGGGACAAATACGTGGGTAGCAGAAAGGTTCTGCGAGTCGGGTTGTTAAGGGGCGTCATGTGCGCTGCATTCTTCTGGTGCACAAGCGTTTCCGGGACCGAGCTCGAAGGGGTTGCCGCCGATCCGGAAGGGCAGGGTGGGACGCAGGTGCCCTCCACGGCAGATCCGGATGACATCGAGGCGCCACCGATGGAATGGATTGCGGAGATCATGGAGAACCAGGAGATGCTCGAATCCCTCGATCTTCTGGAGACACTCGAGCTTTTCAAGGAGGAGAACCGGTTCTCCTCCCACCGTTTTGAATAGACCGGGTCGGGCGACCGGAAGTGCCCGCCGCCGAAGAAGGGGACGACCATGAGGCAGACCAAAGGAGTGACCACCCTGTTGATGCTGGGGTTCCTCCTGATCGTGTTCGGAGGAACGCTTCTCCCGTGTTCCAATGCTTTTGCTGAGGATGAGGGCGTGGGCAGCACTTCCGCGGCCGATTCGAACAGCGAAGAACTCCGGCAACGCTGGGAGGAGCTGGAGCCGGAAAAGCGGCAGGCGCTGCTTCGGAGATACCGGCAGTGGAGGCAGATGCCCCCGGAGCGGAGGGAAACGATTCGCCGCAACCTCGAGCGTTTCAAGTCTCTCTCCCCGGAGGAGAAGAAAAGGATCCGCGACCGCTACCGCAGGTTTCAGACCCTGGCTCCCGAGGAAAAGCGAGAGCTCCTGAAGAACTACGACCGGTGGCAGTCCCTGAGCCCCGAACAGAAAAAGAGGCTTCGGGATCGATACCAGAAATACATCCAGCGGCTCAGCCCGGAAGAGAAGAGACGCCTGCGTGAATACTACAAGCGTCACCAGCGTCTTCCGCCGGCTGTCAGACAGAGAATCCGAAAGAACAACTAACGCTGCCGGGGTTGGGTGGCAGGGCCTGACCCCCGACCCCTGATCCCTGAACCCCCTACCAGCCTTCCCCTTTCTCCTTTCCGTTCTTTTTTTCATTTCCCCCCGTAACCTTTTCTGCCGAGGTGGGTTTAACGGGACATACATCGGGCAATGCCAAGCCGGTGGGCGAAGGAGGGCGAATCCCGATGGCCCCACTCGCGAGGGGACGGAAGGCGCGCAACCGAAAGGCAACAAGGGAAAGGAGGGCCTCTGGGCCCAGGGAGTCAACGAGCAGACCAATGATGAAGACGTAGAGAAAAGGAGAAGACCATGAGACGACAGGGAAGGATCGTTTGCATGATGCTCGCCGGGCTGCTTGCCCTTTTCGTGGTGGCCGGTGCGGGTGTTGCGAACAGTGCCGAACAAGGATTCAAGATCATCCGGGGAGAGGGGTCGGTCTGTGCAGCCGGCCATGGCGTGGTCCAGTTGCACGGAACGGGTGATCTGGTTGCACAGATCGCGAAGGGCCAGCTCATCGTCAGCGACGAGAGTGCAGTCGTCCAGATTCGAGGAAAGGGAGTGAAGCACCGGTTCCCGAACGGAGGCGTGCTGTACCAGGGTCTCGAGGGTGTGGTCCATCTGAGAGGCGAGCATCTGTTCGCCCAGATCATAGGCAAGGGCATTCGCATGAAGGTGGAAGGGGACGGCATCGTTATGTTGATGGGCCGGGGAGCGTATCGGTCGCCCTGCGACGCCCCGGAGGAGCCCTGGGGTTTCTTTGACGAGAATGGGATCTCGGTGGAGCTGGGTGAATATCTGTCCGAACCCGAGGAGCTCATCGAGTAACGTGGACTCGGTGGGATGATGGAAGAAGCGGCCCCGGGGAACTACCCCCCACCCGGGGCCGTTTCATTTCCATTGACGGGCGCGATCCACTCGAAACCCAGCCGTAGTATTGGTTTCACACGCGCAGGTGAAAGGTCAAAGGTGAAAGGCGAAAGGGATGGACGAAGAATGGATGAAGAGACTCGTGAATTCTGCCCCGCCATCCCTCGACCGACGTCTCTTCCTACGAGGTGACCCTTTTCATATCGCAATCCTCCCCATTGCCCTTTTCCCTTGACCCCTTGCCCTGTGTCTGCTGACCCATCACCCCTGGTTGCGACCTGACAGCAGATTCTTGTGTTGGGCGTTTCTGGTGTGCTAGATTCTCGCCTGTCCTGCCGGAAGGGGAACCTCCTGGAGGGTAGGGTTCATCCAAGAGAAAGATTCCGTAGGAAGACTGCGTCCTTTAGGCCAAGATTCCAGGGCAGGAAGCGGAGATCGAAAACCCGTTAGGAGAGAGAAGATGAATGATCCGCACAGGATGGGAAGATACGTCGGAAGGTCGTTGCTCGTTGCGCTGCTCGTCGGTTCGATGTTGACCGGGACGGGTCTGATGGGGACCTGCCTCGCCGAAGAGACGGAGAAGGAGGAGAGCTACGTCCGCAACGTGGAATCTTCGACATCCCTCGCGGACACAGAGAGAGGGCCCGGCTGGTCCTACAATCCTGACTATCTGTTTGCCATTTCCAGGGCGGTTCGTGATTCGAGCGTGCATCCTGCGGGCAAGGTATTCCTGTTCATTCCCTCGATTCCCTTGGATATCGTCCTGTCGCCCTTTGCTGCGATAGCGGGCCTGTTCGGGGATTGATTCGTTCTCCTTTCACCAACCGATCATCGGCCTCTTCTGGCCTTTACGGATCTCCTTGTCTTCGGCCCACCGGATGAGGCCCGTTTCGAGCTCGACCAGGTTCAGAGTGATCTTGAAATAGAGGTCGGTCTCGCGACCCGCCTTCTTGCGGATCGAGGTGATCTCCCCCATGAGGAGGTAGCCGGGGCCCACGAGTTTGCCGATCCGCTTCCTGCTTTCAGGGTCAACGAATCCGCTGTCGGCCTGGTACCGCAGCTCTTGCATGACCTCCTCGCGTACCTCGTCGGCTACGAACCGGACCGTTCCCGACCGGACCAGCGTGGTACGGATCTTGTCGGTGATCGCCTTCATGTCAATGTGTTCGTCCGTCTTGTTGCGAACCCGGCTCACCAGGATGACCGGGTGGTCGCCCTGGTGAACGGTAGGGGAGGCGAGGAGGGATTGCACCATCTTCTCGGCAATCATCTGCAGGTCGGTCGAGCCGAAGTCGATGGTGAGGGTTTCTGTTGCGGTCGGGTCCCCATAATCGACCCGCTTGGAGCAGGCCCCGAGGCAAAGCGTGACAATCAAAAGGTTGATCAAGGCATGCAGTAGGCACAGCTTGTGTGATGGCATCTGATAGCTTCCCCACTCCCTTTCCAATGGCTGGTCCGGGCGGAGGGGGCCTGCCCCCTGACCCCCGACCCCTGATCCCTAGTCCTCTCTCTTGCGGATCTCCTTTTCGTCCGCCCAGGCAATCAGGCCGGTCTCGAGATCCACGAGGTTCAGCGTGATCTTGTAATAGGCGTCCTTCGTGCCGCCCCGCGATTTCTTTATGGCGGCGATCTCTCCGGCCAGGAGATAGTCCGTACCGACTTGTTTTCCGACAGGCTTGCGAGTCGCAGGATCCACATACCCGGACTGCCGCTGGTATTCGAGCTCGTCCAGCACCTCCTGCCGGAGCTCGGCCGCGGTGAATTGTACCTTGTTCGAGTTGAGCAGGGTCGTGCGGATCTTGTCGGTGATCGACTTGGTGTCGATGTGCTCGCTCGTCTTGTTCTTGACCGTGGCGACCTGCAGGACCGGGCGGTCCTGCTCCTGGATAACGGGTGCGGAAAGCAGTGACTGCACCATCTTCTCGGCGATCATTTGCAGGTCCGTGGAGCCGAAGTCCACGGTGAGGGTCTCCACCGCGGTTGGGTCCCCATACTGGACTTTCGTTCCGCAGGCGCCCAGCGACAGGGCAAGTACGATGAGGATGGGCAGGAACCGTTTCGTTCCGGGTCTCATTGGAGTACTCTCCTTTCTTTGCACTGCAAAAACCGCAGACCCTGAAGCCTTGGGTCTGCTTGATTTCCTATTTTTCGACGGGATTCGGTCTGCGGATCATGACCTTGAATCCCTTCGCCTTCGGCTTGGGGCAGAGGGCCTTGATCCACTTGGATTCTCGCCCGTAGAGGAGGTCCGGGGTCCAGTGGACCACGTTCGATTCCACGGGGTAGCCTTTTTCATCGTACCACTCGAACCGGTATTCGAAGTCGACCGTGTATTTTCTCCGGTTCTGTACTACCGCAAGACCTTCCAGAAAATCCCCCATGTATCTCGCCTTGACATCCGTGACCTGAATCTGTTTCGCCAGAGGCTTGTCCTTGATGATGTAGTCCTTTTCCAGCGTTTCGGCCCCGTCGGTTTCCCAGACCTCGCCGACCGCCACGTTGGACGTGGTATGCGAGGAACAGGAGACCAGCGGCACGGCCCCGATAAGGGCCACAAGGATCACGAGAACCCCTGCCCAATGGTTTTCCGATCTGATAGTCATCGTCGTCTCCTCAATGGTTGTCCGTGAATCTTGTCGCAGCATCTCATTCTACCCCGCTACCTCTTCCCGGGCCAAGCTGGAACACATCGAAGCCGATCAGATCCCAAGGACCGGAGCGGGCGTTCACAAAGATGGTTTCACCCGGCCGGACGTCCAGAACGAATTCCCTGTCCTGGGCCCTGCCGCCCATATTGCCGTGAAGGGTGAAGACAAGGTCGTGTCTGCCAGAGGGCAGAGGGATCCGGGCCACCTGCAGGTTCTGGGGCAGGGTCTGCCAGCACCGCAGATCGGCCTGTTCGGTGAGCACATTGTAAAGATTGGCGATCACTTCCGCAGCGACGCCACCCTCGTCTCTGGCAGCCTTCACCATGGTGCCCTTGACCGCCGATCGGAGCACCTGTTTCAGTGCGAGCGACGTCATCCGGTCGTCCAGGTTCCGAATGGCGGTCGCCTCCAGGTTGGTCAGGACATAGGTTCTGCCGTGAAGATTGCCCTGGCGGTCGTAGACAGCCCCGTAGCGAACCGGATTCGGCACGGGCTCGTACTTCGGAAAGGCCAGAGAGATGATCCCCACGTCCGGTATCGGAATCGAGATCTTGACCTCTGTTTTCCGAGGAGCCATTCCGGAGCCGAAGACGACCACGAGCTCGCCCTCTCTGGCCGAATCGAGCATACGGGGGCCTCTTCCAAACCTGTTCGTGTGCTCCTTCAGTTCGTCTCTCAGCCCGGAGAGCCTGGCCATCCTCAGGAGATCGTTTTCCACAGGAGGAATCCCGGGCCTCAGGGCCTGCACCTTTTTCAGATCGATGTAGGCATCGTTGTACTCACGGTTCAGCTCGTACACGATAGCGGACAGATAGTACGCAAAGGCGTCCTCGTACAGATTCTTCACGCTCCGGACGATCTGCTGCTGGTCCGCGTATTGGGCATCCACTGCCCGAAGGACCCGGCGTGACGAGATCCCTCTGCTCCTGGCCTCGTCTTGGATGCGCTCGACCTCCTTCTGGTGCCTCTTCTCGTTCTCCCTTTGGCGGGCGAAGCTCCTCCGGATCTCCACCCGGGCCCCTTCGTAGTCGTGAAGAAAGAGATAGTTCGCCGCCTTGAAGGTGTTGACGAGAACCTTCTCGAAGGGCTCTCCGCTGTAAGGCAACGTCTTCTCGTTGACGAAAACGCTGCCTACCTGGGCCGTACCTTTGGACAGGCTGACGACTGCCTTCTCCTCATGGTGCCGGATGACCGCCTCGGCCTCGTCGAATTCGGCATTGCTCTTCTCGAGTTCTCCCCGGGTGTGGAGGATCATCCCTCCCTCCAGCAGGTAGGCCAGCTTGTTCAGTCCCTTGTTCGAATGCTTGTCCGCCTGCCTGTACGCTTCGTTCGAGCTGCCCCCCTCGAAGTCGCTCACGAGGTCCCTTGTCTCGACAGGGTAGCTCGTCAACGTGGAGCAGGCCGCTAGGATCAGTAGAAGAACGGGGGCAAGCCTTGCGGACCATCGGCGGCCGCCTCTCCAGTCTTTGCTCATGTCTTGTTGTCCTGGCCCTTTCGTGATTGCAGAACCGTGAAACCGTGCGTGCGCTCCCGGGCTCTAAGGGTTAGACTGTAGGAGGCTCCTCTTTGGATGTCAATTGGGGGTGATTTGACGAGAAAAACCAGCTATATTATGTGGTTGGAACCAACCCTGAACCACATCGCGACTGGAGTCCTGTTTTATGGAGAATACCTCTTTGTATGCTGCCTTCACCGCCGGGCTGCTCTCGTTTCTTTCTCCCTGCATTCTGCCTCTGATTCCCGCCTACCTGAGTTTCATCTCGGGCGTGTCCTTGAACGAGATGCGTGGGGAGGAATCGGACCGGAAGTCCTCTGGGAGGGTCTTTTCCAACGCCTTGATCTTCGTTCTCGGGTTCTCGTTCGTGTTCGTGGCCCTGGGGGCGTCGGCCACAGTTCTCGGGAAGTTTCTGCTTACGGAGCTGGTGATCCTGCGCAAGATCGCCGGCGTGCTCGTGATCCTGCTCGGGTTGCTCGTTCTTGGCGTGTTTCGCATCGGGTTCCTGGATCAGGAGAAACGCTACCACCAGAAGACGAAGTCCTTCGGCCTCTTCGGCTCCTTCCTGGTCGGGATGGCCTTCGCCTTCGGCTGGACCCCGTGCATCGGCCCGATCCTCGCTGCGATTCTGGTCGTGGCGAGTACCCAGGAGTCCGTTTCCCAGGGTGTCGGACTCCTGGGTGTCTACTCGGCCGGGCTTGGCATCCCCTTTTTGCTGTCTGCGGTTGCGGTCGACCGGTTCATACACGTCTCTTCCTGGATCAAGAGGCATTTCCTGGCGATCAGAATCACCAGCGGGCTTCTGTTGATCGGGGTCGGCATTCTCATGTTGACGGACGATCTCACCCGCATCACGCAGTTCCTGATGAAGCTCATGGCTGGGTTCCAAGGTTGACAAGTACGGCGGATCCTTTCTACCTTGAGAACATCGGCTTACCTGGACGTGCCGAAGAGCTGCTGCAGGACGGGTCGGTTGAAGGGAGTCGGATCGTTTCGTGAGTTGTGAGCCTTATTCAGAAGGGGTTCTGATGTGAGCAGCACTCGTGTGGTCGTGACCGGAATGGGCTTGGTGACCCCCCTGGGAGTGGGTGTGGATCGAAACTGGGAGGCCATCTGCCAGGGCAGATCGGGCATTCGAAGGATCGACCGTTTCGACGTGTCGGACCTTGCCAGCCAGATTGCAGGCCTGGTCACGGATTTCGATCCGGAGCAGTTCATGGACAGGAAGGAGGTCCGAAGGAACGACCCGTTCGTACATTTCGGGATGGCGGCAAGCGAGCTCGCCGTGGCCGAGGCCGGCCCGTTTGTTCGCAACGGGAATGCCGACCGGGTGGGGGTCGTCTTCGGCACAGGCTTTGGCGGGCTCCAGACATGCGAGCATGCCTATCACGTGCTGGACGAGAAGGGGCCGGGCCGGATGTCGCCCTTCTACGTACCCATGATCATCCCGAATCTCGCTCCCGGCCAGATTGCGATCCGCTTCGGTGCCAAGGGGCCCAACCTCTGCTTCTCCACGGCCTGCAGTGCGAGCACACACAGCATCGGCCATGCCTTCCGTCTCATCCGAGGGGGTGAGACGGACGTGGTGATTGCAGGGGGAGCGGAGGCGGCCGTCACGCGCCTCGGGGTCAGTGCTTTTGCCGCCATGCGGGCCCTCTCGCGACGAAACGATGATCCGGAAAAAGCTTGCCGCCCCTTTGAAAGAGACCGGGACGGCTTCGTCATGGGTGAAGGGGCCGGTGTGCTGATCCTGGAAGAGCTCACTCACGCCCTGGCAAGGGGAGCGCCCATTCGAGGCGAGATCGTCGGTTACGGGCAGAACGGGGATGCCCATCACATTACCGCCCCGTCACCGGAAGGGGAAGGCGCAACCGAATGCATGCGTGCCGCCCTGAGGGATGCAGGCATCGAGCCCGAGGCCGTGGGATACATGAATGCCCACGGAACCGGGACCGCGTACAATGACCTTGTCGAGACCCAGGCGGTGAAGAAGCTGTTCGGGGCCCATGCGGGCAAACTGCTGGTCAGTTCGACCAAATCCATGACCGGTCACCTGCTCGGTGCGGTGGGAGCGATCGAGGCAATCTACACCCTTCTTTCACTCGAACGAGGTGTCCTGCCGCCCACGATCAACTACGAAAACCCGGACCCGGAATGCGACCTCGACTACATTCCGAACCAGGCCCGAGAGGTACCGATCCGCGTAGCCATGTCGAATTCCTTCGGGTTCGGCGGGACCAACGGCTCGCTCGTGTTCCAGAAATACTCCGAACAAGACTGATCCGTCTGTCTGATGAAAATTCCATATATTACAATAGATTATAATTGTTTATTCAACAATCGCCTTAACTGGATCCCGGTCTTCGACAGGGGGTGAACGATTGAAATACATCATCCTGGTGGGGGACGGGATGGCGGACGAGCCTCTCGAGGAACTCGGAGGCCGGACCCCTCTCGAAGCGAGCCATACCCCGAACATGGATTTCTTCGCACGGAATGGGAAGGTGGGACGGGTCCGAACCATCCCCGAGGGGATGCCTCCGGGCAGTGACGTGGCCAACATGTCCTTGATGGGCTACTCGCCTCGAACCTATTACACGGGCAGGGCACCGTTGGAGGCTGCAAGCATGGGGCTGGATCTGGGACCCGACGATGTAGCCTTCCGCTGCAATCTTGTGACGCTGGAGGAACGCCATGAAGGACTCTGCATGGCGGACTACAGCGGGGGAAGCATTTCCACCGACAGGGCGAGAAGGTACATCGAGGTCCTGAACGAAGCGTTCGCAGGACCGGACTACGAATTCCATCCCGGCGTGTCCTACCGGCACATACTCTTGTGGCGGGAGGGTCGTAAAGGCTTCGAGGGCCTCGAGACCACACCGCCTCATGACATCACCGGGCAACCCGTCGAGCCTCACCTGCCATCCGGGGCCGGCAACGAGCCGTTGAGGCGATTGATGGATGAGGCGAGAGACCGGTTGCGCAGCCGACTTGTGTCGCACGACGGTGCGGGCCCTTCGGGAGATGCGAATGCCATTTGGCTCTGGGGAGAGGGCCACAAGCCGCAGATGCCTACGCTCCGTGAGCGCTTCGGAGTGACCGGAGTGACCGTGTCCGCCGTGGATCTGATCAAGGGGCTGGGAAGGTGCGCCGGACTGGAGACGATCGATGTGCCGGGGGCAACCGGGGACCTGGAAACCAACTACCAGGGGAAGGTATATGCCGTGCTGACTGCTCTCGATAAATTCGATTTCGCCTTTCTCCACGTGGAGGCGCCGGACGAGGCGAGCCATAGGGGCAACCTCCAGGAGAAGCTCGAGGCGATCGAGAGGCTCGACGAAGAAGTGCTGGGTGTGCTCAGAAAAGGACTCTCGAAGCTCAAGATGAAATACCGGCTCCTGGTGTTGCCGGACCACCTGACGCCGCTCAGGATCCGTACGCACGACGAAGCACCCGTGCCGTTCCTCCTGTATCCGGAGGAGCCGGGCCTCGGGACTGCCTACACCGAGAAGGAAGCAGAGAAGAGCGGCATCCTCATAGAGGACGGAAGCAGGATTCTGGACGTTCTTTTCCAAAAACAGTCCATTTGAAGTCCTGCTTGAGCCCGCGGACTCCTGGTCCTAGGAAAAGAATTCACAGAAAAAGGAAAGGAATTTCCCAGCCATAGCCGGCCCGTTTGGCCTCGCAGCCCCTCTGCCCGGCCAGGGGTGAACCCTTTCCCAACTCCCTGCCCGTGACACCTACGTGCCCCCTCGAGGACGCAAATCGACCGTATTCAAGCACGATTCGGCCTTCGGCACCTGTGTGGAAAGAAACCATGATCCGTGGCCGGGAGGTGTTGCGGGGCCGGTGAAAGCCTCCCCGGCAAGGGAATTGCAGAACGCCTCCTATGCCCTGGTTCTCTTTGGGGGGGGGTGCTGTGATTACGATATGCTCGAGATGCAAGCAGACAATCAGCAAGACCTTTGACGAAGGCTCCGAGAAAAAGGTGAGCCATGGGATCTGTGCGGGCTGTTTGACCATCCTGGAAAGCGAGATCCGGGAGAGCTCAAAGGCGAACGAAAACGGTCCGAAATCAGACGCGATTCCCCTTCACGCTGAAGAGCCCTGAGTACGCCGTCCGTCCTCCGGAACGGACTCCTCCAGGCTTCATCTCCTCCCCACTTCTTTCCTGTGATCCGTTGTCTCCTTCCGGCACTCCTGCGTTGCACAATTCCCAGGTACACTGCCTCGTGGCGAGCGGCAATGTCACATCCCTGTTTTTCGTCGTCGATCCGAATCGGTGACGGGTCCCGGATCCTTGCCCACGTCAGGAGCGTGCTCCCTCTTTTTTCCTTTTTCCCATTGGAGGCGGGTGGTGTCGCTGATAAGATCGTGGTGTGGGCACTTTGCTGTTGACTGCCGCGAGGAGTGGCGATGAAAGAGGCGATGTTCTACGACACGGCTGCGGGGGGCACAGTGGTATGCAATCTCTGCCCGCATCGCTGCCGTATCAAGCTGGGCAAACGGGGGGCGTGCGGGGTGCGGGAGAATCAAGGGGGACGACTCCTGACGCTCGTGCATTCCAAGGTGGTGGCCGCCAACGTCGACCCGATCGAGAAGAAGCCCCTGTTCCACTTTCATCCAGGGACTCTCTCCTTCTCCGTGGCAACCGTGGGGTGCAACATGCACTGCCTGCATTGCCAGAACGCAGAGATTTCACAGATGCCCTTCGACCGAGGGAAGATCGCGGGGCGGGATCTTTCCCCCGAGGAGACCGTTTCGGAGGCCCTCAGGGGCAATTGCAGGACCCTTTCCTTTACCTACACCGAGCCGACGGTCTACTACGAGTACGCCTACGATACGGCCCGGCTGGCGACGGAAGCGGGCCTGGAGAATGTCTTCGTGACCAACGGCTACATCGAGGCAGACCCCCTGGAGGCGATACAGCCCTGGCTGCATGGCGCAAACGTCGACCTGAAGTCCTTTCGGGACTCTTTCTATCGCCGGATATGCAAGGCCAGGCTTGCGCCCGTGCTGGACACGTTGGGGCGAATGCGTTCCCTGGGGATCTGGCTCGAAGTGACCACGCTGCTCATCCCGGGACGAAACGACGAAGAAGAGGAGCTCAGGGACATCGCACGTTTTCTGCGTGAGTTGGGGGAGGAGGTTCCCTGGCACGTGAGTGCCTATTACCCCACGTACAAGATGACCGATCGTCCGAGAACGCCTGTCAAGACACTGAGGCGTGCCTGGGAGATCGGCAGGGAGGAAGGTCTCCTGTTCGTTTACACGGGCAATGTGCCGGGAGACGAGGCAGAGAACACGTTTTGTCCGAACTGCGGGGCGTGTGTGATTCGACGGCACGGCTTCCAGGTGGTATCGATGGATCTCGAGCAGGGAAGATGTCATCAATGTAACAGGGAATTGCCATTACGGGCGGACTGATATGCAGGAAAAGAACGAACCGATCCATTTGAATCGAATCGACGAGTTTCTCTGGGAGATCCCGGTAACCGGGCGAATGCGGGTTCCGGGCAGGATCTATGCGGATGACCGCCTGATCCGGGCCGGACAGCAGGACCGGAGCATCGCGCAGGTTGCCAATGTCGCCGAGTTGCCCGGGATCGTGGGCTACAGCCTCGCCATGCCGGACATTCATTGGGGATACGGGTTTCCCATCGGTGGCGTCGCCGCAACAAGGCTGGAGGGTGGCGTGATCTCGCCGGGGGGTGTCGGCTACGACATCAACTGTGGGGTTCGACTGGTCGCGACCGACCTTCAGGAGGCAGAGGTTCGGGAACGAATCCGCGATATAGTGCACGCCTTGTATCGACACGTCCCCTGTGGTTTGGGTTCCCACGGGGCGATCGAGAAGCTCTCGGACAAGGCCCTGCGACAGGTGCTCAGAAAGGGGAGCCGCTGGGCCGTGGATAAGGGCTACGGGAACGAGAAAGACCTGGAGAAGACCGAGGATACGGGATGCATGGAAGGCGCGGATCCTGCCAAGGTGAGCGAACGGGCGGTCAAGCGCGGGCTCAGCCAGCTCGGGACCCTCGGCTCGGGCAACCATTTCCTCGAGGTGGGAGTCGTGGATACGGTTTACGATCCGAGGCTGGCCGGAGTTCTGGGGCTGGAACCTGGACAGGTCACCATGCTGATCCACACGGGCTCCAGGGGGTTCGGCTACCAGGTTTGCGACGATTCACTGAAGGTGATGCTCCACGTTGTTCGAAAGCACGGGATCGACCTTCCGGACCGACAGCTCGCCTGTGCACCGCTCGACTCGCAGGAGGGAAAGGACTATCTGGCCGCCATGGCCTGCGCTGCGAACTACGCCTGGGCGAATCGGCAGATCATCATGGCCCTGGCCACGAGGGCCTTGGGAGAAGCCATGCAGGCTACCCCTTCAGAGCTGAAGGCGCGCCTCGTCTACGACGTAAGCCACAACATGGCCAAGCTCGAGGAGCACGTCTGGAAGGGCAAGCCCCTGAAGGTCTGTGTCCACAGGAAGGGAGCGACCCGTGCTTTTCCCGGGGGGAACCCGAAGGTTCCTTCCCCCTACCGTGACGTGGGGCAGCCGGTTCTGATTCCAGGCGACATGGGGAGAGCCTCTTTCGTGTGTGTGGGTACGGACAAGGCCATGGAGAAGACCTTTGGATCCACGTCCCACGGCGCAGGGAGGGTGATGAGCCGCTCTCAGGCAAAGAAGGCGGCCAAGGGGCGGAGCCTCGCGCGCGAGCTGGAGGACAAAGGGATTCACGTGATGGCGGAGGGCCGCACCACGCTGGCCGAGGAGATGCCCGAGGCGTACAAGGATGTGGAGAGTGTGGTGGACGTGATGCACTCCGCCGGGATCAGCAAGAAGGTGGTCCGTCTCCGCCCCATCGGCGTGGTCAAAGGCTGAGTCCCCCGGCTAGGGTCTCGATGAGCCTGCGCAGCCGAAGAGCGGGCAGGGGTTCGCAGGCCCGGGGCATATATCACCCACACCATCATTGTCCCCATCTTCCTGGCCCGGATTGCTGTCGTAAGGGCAATTGTCCCGGTGGTTCAGGACCCCGTCCCCGTCCCGGTCGGAATCGTAAGCAGGGTTCGGATCGTTTGCCACGGCCCGGTAGGCGTTCAAACGGCCGCCGGTGCTCGTCTTTCCGTTCAATGAGCTTACGGGGTCCACGTTGATGAGAACCCGGTCGATCAGCTGATCCACGGTGAGACTTGGGTTGGCCGCCAGCGTGAGGGCGAGCACACCGGACAGATGGGGGCAGGCCATGCTGGTTCCACTCAGGTAGGTATAGCTATCGAAAATGACGGTGCTGTAAACGTTGTTCCCGGGCGCGCCGAGCTCGCACAATGAACTTCCGTAGTTGGAAAAGGAGGCGATTGTGTCCGAGCTGGTCGTGGCCGCAACGGCAATGACATTGCTCTCGTTGATCGCCGCAGGGTGTATCACGCACTTGGAGGAATCGATGTCGAAGCTATCGTTGCCTGCCGCGCAGGTGAACACGATGCCCGCATTCCTGGCCCGCACGATGGCGGCCCTGAGAGCCGGACTCGGCCCGTATCCGGACCAACTGTTGGAGAGTACGCGCACGTCTGCGCTGCCGGCGTTCTTGGTGGCGATGGCGTAGTCGATGCACTCGATCGCATCCGAGTCGAGGCCAAAGCCCAGATCGTTTATGAACCTGAGCGCCATGATGCGGACCGACCAACAGGCGCCCACACCGCCCTGGCCGTTGTTTGCGACCGCACCGATCGTGCCGGAACAATGGGTGCCGTGGCCGTCGAAATCCGATGGGTCCGGCGTACCGGCGACAGCGTTCCAGCCATGGATGTCATCAACGTATCCGTTAAGGTCATCGTCCACACCGGGCGTTCCCGAGACCTCGGCCGCGTTGTGCCAGAGGTTGGCCAAGAGGTCCGGGTGGTCCAGGTCCACGCCCGTGTCGATCACACCCACTGTGATGGAGGCATCCCCCGTCGAAACATCCCACGCCCTAGGGGCCTCGATCTTCGGCCATCCCCACTGCAGGTCATATCCCGGGTCGGTGGGGATCGTTTCCGAAGGCCATCGTTTGTAGTTGGGACACGCGTAGTTGACGTTGGGGATCTTTTCCAGGAGGGCGACTGCCGCCCGAACCGTGATGCCGGGCTTCAGTGTAACCAGTCGATCCCCGGAGCGGCCGACAGAGGTGACAGATTTCACACTGACGCCGGAAAATGCCATCAGCATCGCCTCCGTGGCACCGTTCACGATGACCTGGTCCGGTGCATATTCCTGAGCCGGCAGAGATCCTGCAGAGCCCAGCACGAGCAGCAAGACGATAGCATTGACCTTGAGTGTCCTGTTCATCTTCTTGCCCCTCCTCCTACGCGTGTTGTGTCTGGGCTCGATTCATTCCCGTTTCGCGGCCGGTACATTCTCAAAAGCATAGCACATTCGTCGGTCAGGGTGCACGAGAACACGCTACGAACCACGCGTGGCGTTCTCGGAGATGTCTTGCTGCCGTTGGGCGCGCTTGTCGCCCTCAGGCTCTGGCGCAGAAATCGGTAGAAATCACTTCCCGCACCGGCTACTCGCGGATCTGGCCCTCTCCCCGGACGATGAATTTCGTCGTGGTCAGCTCCTTGAGCCCCATGGGGCCGAAAGCATGAAGCTTGCTCGTGCTGATGCCGATCTCGGCGCCGAGGCCGAATTCGAAGCCGTCGCTGAAACGGGTGGAGGCATTGACCATGACCGTGGAGGACTGCATTTCCCTCAGGAACCGTTCCGCGCGCCCGGCATCCCGGGTAACGATCGATTCCGTGTGGAGCGATCCGTAGCAATCTATGTGCTCCATGGCCTCTTCCATGCTGCCCACCACCTTCACGGAAAGGATCAGATCCAGGTATTCTGTTCCCCAATCCTCCTCGGTTACCGGCTTTGCGTCCGGCACCTGTGAGAGGGTGGCCGGGCAGCCTCGAATCTCGACGCCCTCTGCCATCAGGGCGGCCGCTATCGTCGGCAGCAGGGTTCCCGCCTCTTTCTCGTGGATGAGCAGCGTCTCCATGGAATTGCACACACCGGGCCTTTGCACCTTCGCGTTCACGCAGATGCTCGTGGCCATTTCCGTGTCGGCTCCCTCGTCCACATAGACGTGGCAGACGCCTTTGTAGTGTTTCAGTACCGGGATCATGGAGTTCTCGACCACGAAGCGGATCAGGCCTTCTCCTCCCCTCGGTATGATGAGATCGATGAGCTCCTCCTGTTTGAGCATCTCCAGGACGGCTGCCCGATCGGTGGTCCCGATCAGCTGCACGGTCTCTGCGGGAAGGCCGGCGGCCTGGCAGGCTCGTGCCAGCAGGGCGGCAAGTGCCAGGTTGGAATGGATCGCCTCGGAGCCGCCGCGCAGAACCACCGCGTTGCCCGACTTCAGGCAGAGTGCGGCAGCGTCCACCGTGACGTTGGGCCTGGACTCGTAGATGATCCCGATCACGCCGAGGGGAATGCGCATCTTGCCGATCTCCAGCCCATTGGGTCTCTTCCAGGTGCTTACGATTTCTCCCACGGGATCCGGAAGGGCCGTCACCTCTTCCAGGCTCGTGCAGATCTGTGTAAGGGTCTTGTCCGAGAGGGTGAGTCGATCGACCATGGCCTCGGGCAAGCCCTGTTCCCTGGCCGCGGCCAGGTCCTTCCGATTCGCCTCCTTGAGGGATGCCGTGTTCTCCCGGATCTCATGGGCGGCCTCGAGGAGGGCCTGGTTCTTGTCGTCGGTCGGGATATTGGCGAGCCTGCGAGAGGCCTCGCGGGCCTTCTGTGCCATTGTCACGATGTCGGTCATTTTCTACTCCTCACGGCCCGTGCGCCTGCCCGTGCCCGAATTCGAGGACGAGGACGACGACAAGGACGAGAACGATTGATTCTTGCTTCTCTAGCCTGACCCCTGACCCCCGACCCCTGATCCCTTTGTCATCACCACCAGCTCGTCCCGATGAATGAGCTCGTCCCGGAGCCTGTACCCGAGAACGGATTCGATCTCCGAGCTCTTTCTGCCCGCGATCTCACGAATCTCCTGAGAGGAATAGTTGGTGATTCCCCGGGCCCATTCGGTGCCGTTCTCATCGAGGCACACCACCATCTCTCCGTTGTCGAACCGACCTCGCACCTCGACGACCCCGGAGGAGAGAAGGCTCTTTCCCCGATGCACGATCGCCTGGACGGCCCCTTCATCCAGGACCAGTTCCCCCTTCTTCTGCAGGGAATAGGCGATCCAGTGCTTCTTGTGGGTGAGTCGATCCTTCAGGGGCGCGAAGAAGGTGCCGATCGGCTCCCCTTGCAGGATCCCCGTGATCACCGAGGGCAGCCTTCCGTCCGCGATCACGGCCGCGTGGCCCGCCTCGGTCGCGATCCGGGCGGCCTCGATCTTTGTGGCCATTCCGCCGGTGCCCAACGGGTCGGAAGGCCCCTTGGCCAGATCGCGCAGCTCCGGGGTCACCTCCTTTACGAACGGGATCGGGTTTTGCTCCGGCTTCCCTTCGTCCGTCCAGGCGCAGAGTCCGGGTGCATCCGTCAGGAGGACCAGGAGGTCTGCATCCACCAGGATGGTCACCCGTGCCGAGAGGCTGTCATTGTCACCGAACTTGATTTCCTCCACCATGACCGTGTCGTTCTCATTCACGATCGGGATGACCGAGAATTGGAGAAGCTTGAAAAGCGTGTTTCGCGCGTTCAGGTAACGCCTTCGGTGGCTCAGGTCGTCACGGGTGAGCAACACCTGGGCGGCTCTCCTGCCGTGACGGTCCAGCGCCCTCTGGTACATACCCATGAGCTGTGTCTGTCCGATTGCGGCAAGCGCCTGCTTTTCCGGGATGCTGGTGTTCGGGTGGGTCGGCTCGAGCAGGGTGCGTCCGGCCGCAATGGCGCCAGAAGAGACGAGCACGACCTCCTTGCCCATTTCGGAGAGTTGGATCACCTGGTTCACGATCGTGTCGAAAACCGTGGTGGATAGCCCTCCCTCGTCGCCGGTGAGTACGTGGGTGCCGATCTTCACGACGACCCGGTGCACCGTTTCGAGGTAGCGAGTGCGCTCCATCTTCCTGCTTTCTTCTCCGCTGCGTTGAAGGATGAACGAAACAGCCGAAAGGGCGATTTATGGCCGAAGGGAGTTTCAACGGGAATTTCATAATAAGAGAAAGCGGATTTCCCGGTCAATAACAAGCGGGAGGGAGGGGTCATTGCCAGCCCGGTTCCCCCTGTGCTAAAGACCTGAGTTGGAGAGGGACGCTGTCTGGCATCGTGAAAGGGGGCAGAAGATGACGGAAGATGGAAATATACCGGTATTGTTCGTTCGCGGCACCACCCTGCCGGAGGGCTGGGAGAAGAGTGTCCTCGCCGTCTGGGAACAGGGGGGGAGCTATCCCACTGAATACGACCAGGAGGGGGAGGCCCCGAGCCTGGATGCCACGATGACACTGGTCATCGACAAGCCTTTTGAAGAACCACGCCTTCACCGGGCCTTCCCCGGAGCCATAGAGGATCTCGAGAAGTACCGGCTGGAAGTTGTCGAAGGGGTTCATGATCACTGGATCCGGCCCGAAGAGGGCAAATGGACGTACACCTACCACAAACGGCTCTTTGACTATCAAGTGCAGGAAGATCTTGCCAGGGGAGGGCAGGGGCCCTTCGCCGGGGTGGCGCAGATGGATTATCTCGTGGACAAGCTTGCCCGCGTTCCTCACTCACGCCGGGCCCAGGCGATCACCTGGATGCCCACCCTGGATCCGAAGACCGACGACCCTCCCTGCCTGCAGAGAATCTGGTGCCGTCTCGCAGAGGGTGGGGACGGCCGGCTCTACCTGAACATGAACACCCATTGGAGGAGTCGGGATGCCTACAAGGCTGCCTTCATGAACATCTACGCACTGACCGACCTGCAGCGGGTCATCGCAGACGAGATCGCGGAGAAGATGGCAAGACCGGTCGAAGTGGGAAGATACGTGGATATCACCGATTCCTACCACATCTACGGTTCCTACATCGAAGAGGTGGAGGAGCGCTTCCTCCGAAGTATCCGCGACCGGTCCTTCGAGCAGAGGACATGGCGTTCCGACAACAAGATCATCCAGGATGGAATCCAAAGGGGAAGGGATTTGATCGAGCAGGAGAAGCAGGCCGAGAGTTCCTAGCCGAATCAAATCAAATTTGAAACAGGGATAGCACTCTATGGGTATTCGGATTCTTCCCCGCGACTTGACCGAAAAGATCGCTGCCGGCGAGGTGGTCGAGAGGCCGGCTTCGGTTGTCAAGGAGCTCGTCGAGAACGCGCTGGACGCACAGGCCACGAACATCCTGATCGTTATCGGGAAGGATTCGGTCGAGCACCTCGAGGTCGTGGATGACGGCACGGGCATGCGCCCGGATGATATTCCTCTGGCCTTGCAGCGGCACGCCACGAGCAAGATCGCCTCATACGAGGACCTGTCCAGAATCGCATCTCTCGGGTTCCGGGGGGAAGCGCTGCCCAGCATTGCCGCGGTCGCCGACCTGGAGATCGAGACGAAAACCGAGGATGCCCCCTTCGGGGTCCGCGTACAGATGAAAGCCGGCAGCGAACCGGTTCACCAGGAGATCGGCATGCCGAGGGGAACGCGCATCATCGTTCGAAACCTGTTTCGAACAACCCCGGCCCGACTCAAGTTCCTTCGGTCCAAGCAGACCGAGGAAGGGCACATACTCGACACGGTGCTCCGGCTTTCCCTGTCCCAGGTGAATGTGTCCTTCCAGCTCAAGCGCGCCGGGAAGCTCTGGCTCAACGCCCCCCGCTCCGATGACCTCCGCCAACGGGTGGCCCAGCTGCTTGGCTGGGAGTTTGGAGAGGGGCTGCAGCCGGTGGCAGGGAGCAAGGACGGGTACCGGGTGGAGGGTCTCGTCGGACCTTCGGACCTCCACAGGGTCACCTCCAGGGGTATGTACCTTTTCGTCAACGACCGGCCTGTTCGTGATCAGCAGCTCCAGCGCGCCATCCGGGCTGCCTACAGCGGGCTCCTGCCCAAGGAGCGATTTCCCGTGGCTGTGCTGTTCTTTACCGTGCCGTACGACGAGGTGGACGTGAACGTTCACCCGACCAAGATGGAGGTCCACTTCTCGCAACCCCAGAAGTTGCGTGAACTGCTTCGCGCCTCCCTTTCGGACGCGGTCCGCAAGACCCCCTGGCAGGAAGCCGGAGCGGCTTGGCAGGATGGCCCTGCCGCGGAGCCGAAGAGTACCGAAGGAACGGTGCCATCTCAGACCCCTTCGCTCTCTGACCCCTCTGCTATGCCATCACCTGCCAGGTCCTACGAGCCGCCTCGGTCGGTACCACCCGTTGTGGAGCACGCGGTTCGAGAAGAGATCATCCCGCCACCTGAACCGAACGCGGATGGAGGAGAAGCGTACGTGAAGGGCAGGGCGGAAGAGCCTCTCTTCTCGAGCTTCCGAATCATAGGCCAATACAGGGACGCCTATCTGATTTGCGAGTACCGAGATCGCCTCGTTCTGATCGACCAGCATGCGGCCCACGAGCGAATCGCTTTCGAGAAACTCGAGGAGGCCTGTGCAAGCCAGGGAGTCTCGCGTCAGCTCCTCCTCGTTCCCCAGGTGGTAGAGCTGCCCCCCAGGGAGGCCGAGTGCCTGAAGAGACATCTGGACGCACTGACCGAGTGCGGGCTGGAGGCGGAGTTCTACGGAGGCAGGAGCTTCGTGGTCAAGGGCCTGCCCGTCCTGCTTGGCAGAACAGACCCCGCACCGCTTCTACGGGATATTGCGGAAGAGCTGGCCGAACTCGAGCGAACCAAGCAACTCGACCTTCTTCGCACGAACGTACTTGCGCGCATCGCGTGCCATTCCGTCATCCGTGCGGGACAAACGATGGAGTGGTGCGAAATGGAGGCTCTGCTGCAACAGCTCGATGAGAAGCCGGGTCTTCTCAGCTGCCCCCACGGGAGGCCCGTGATGATCTTCTGGTCCCTCCAGGAAATCGAAAAGAAATTTCACAGGACGTGAAGGCCGTTGCCATGGACCCGAAGAGGATCCTCGTACTCGTGGGGCCGACGGCCGTAGGAAAGACCTCCCTCGCCCTTCGGCTCGCTCCCGCGTTGAATGCGGAGATCGTTAGCGCGGACTCCATGCAGATCTACCGGGGCATGGACATAGGGACGAGCAAGCCCACGCTCGAAGAAAGGCAGCGGGTCGAGCACCACCTCGTCGACATCGTGGATCCGGACGAGTCGTTCGATGCGGTGCAATTCAAGGAGAAGGCGGATAGCGCCATAGAAGACATCCACGCGCGTGGAAAGATCTCCATGATCGTGGGAGGGACGGGCCTGTACGTGAAAGTGCTTCTCCACGGTCTCTTTTCCGACCCGGGTGTCGAGAAGTTCTACAGTTGGGATGAAAAACTCAATCATTACAAATCATTAGGGGAAAACCCTTATAAGACACTTGAGTCCCTTGATCCGGACGCGGCCGAGCGCATTCACCCGAACGACCAGGTGCGAGCCCGCAGAGCGCTCGAAGTGTTCCTTCGAACCGGCAAGAGTATAGGCGAATTGCAGAAGCAGCACGGTTTTCGCCGGGACCGCTACAACGCCCTTGTCATCGGGCTGAATATGGATCGGGAGCAACTCTTCGATCGGATCAACGCGCGGGTGGATGTGATGGTCCGCTCCGGGCTGGAGCAGGAGGTGAGGGCCCTCCTGGCAAAGGGGTACTCGGCCGAACTGCCGTCCATGCGGAGCCTGGGGTATCGACACCTGACAGAGGTCCTCCGGGGCGAGTTGGACATGAGCGAAGCGATCCGCCTGTTCAAGAGGGACACCCGGCGCTACGCAAAGCGCCAGTTCACATGGTTCCGCAACCAGGAGAAGGTGGACTGGATCATGGCCCCATTCGAGGGAGAAAAAATCCTCGAGACAATTCGGGCCTTTCTGAGAGCGGTGTAAAAGCAGTTTGTCGAGAAACCGGGATCTTGGAGAAATTACTTTAACGACAGGGGGTTCGTTCATAACTCCCTTGATTTTTGAATTCGTATCCATATAATTTCTCTAACGTTTCTCCTCGGGGGCAAAAGGGCAGAACCCTTATAACGGTTCTAGGAATCATGGCTACCAAAGCGAAAACCAAGAAGAAAAAGCGTCCGAACAAGCCGAAGACCGGTGGCAGCGCCTCGAAGAAGAAGCAGCCTGCCGGGGGCGATATTGGCGTATTCAGGGAGGAGATCGACAGGATCGATGACGTAATCCTTGAACTCCTCAACAAGCGCGCCAACCTGGCCATTGAGATCGGCAAGGCAAAGGCGAGCCGGAACCTCGAGTTCTATTCGTCCCAAAGGGAAAGATCGATTTTCGAGAGACTCTCCACGAACAACGATGGTCCCTTTCCGAACGAAGCGCTTCGGGCCGTGTTCCGGGAGATCATGTCCGCATCCCTCTCGCTGGAGAAGCCTCTGAAGGTATCGTTCCTGGGGCCCCGCGCAACGTTTACACATCTTGCCTGCCTGCAATTCTTCGGACGTTCCAGTCAGTTCATTCCGGAGAAGAACATCCGGAATGTATTCGAGGGTGTGGAACGAGAGAGAGTGGACTACGGTGTCATCCCGATCGAGAACTCGACCGAAGGCGTGATCGCACATACTCTCGACCTGTTCATGGAATGCGATGTGAGAATCTCTGAAGAGATCATGATCGAGATCAGCCTCGATCTTCTTTCGACTTCAGAGAACTTGGACGACATCCGCCGCGTGTACTCCCATCCCCACGCAATCGCACAGTGCCGGAAATGGCTCGAAGACCGGCTGGAGGACGCGGAAATCATCGACATGCCGAGCACGGCCAAGGCGGCGGAGATCGCTTCGACGGAGCACCACAGCGCGGCGGTCGCGAGCAGCTATGCGGCGAAGCTCTACGATCTGAACGTTCTGGAGAAGAGGATCCAGGACATCCCCCACAACTACACCCGGTTCCTGGTGATCGGAAAGAGGGATCAGGCGCCGACAGGCCGTGACAAGACTTCCCTCATGTTTTCCTTGAAGGACAACGTGGGCGCCCTGTACAACGCACTCAAGCCCTTTGCGGAGAACGGGGTGAACCTCACGAAGATCGAGTCCAGGCCGAGTAAGGGGCATCCGTGGGAGTATATCTTTTTCGCCGATCTGGAAGGTCATCATACGGATGAGAAACTGGTCGCCGCCCTGGACGAGTTCCGGGAAGGCTGCAACGATCTGAAGCTCCTCGGCTCCTATCCGCAGGGGCGGCAGGAACACGCCGAGGAAGCTTCCCCTTTCGACAAGAATGGATCCTCATGAATCGATCGGACCCGAAGCCAGGGGCCTCGCAAGGGGCTGCCGGGCCGCTGTTCGAAACGGCTGCGATCGTCGGCGTCGGGCTGATCGGCGGCTCCCTGGCCAGAGCGGCTAGAGAAAAAGGACTCATCTCGAGATTCATCGGTCTCGGCAGGGGGCAGGAGAACCTTCGCAAGGCGGTTGATCTCGGCGTCATCGACGCGATGGAGACCGACTGGGAGAAGGGGCTTCGGGACGCGGATCTGGTCGTCCTCGCCACCCCGGTCGAGAGCATCATTCAGCTCTTTCCAAAAATCGCGACCCTGTGCCGCGAAGACGCCGTCGTGACCGATGTGGGGAGCGTCAAGGGATCGATTGTCGAGGAGGCGGAGCGGGCGCTTCCCGTGCCGAGCCGTTTCGTTGGAGGCCATCCGATCGCGGGCACCGAGAATTCCGGTGTGGAGGCGAGCTTCCCCAGCCTTTTCACGGATCGAAAGACCATTCTCACACCCACCGAAAGGACGGACGCCGGAGCGCTGGATCGGGTGCGCCGCCTCTGGGAGGGGGTCGGATCCAACGTGGTGGTCATGGATACCGAGAACCACGACCGGGTCATGGGCTTTGTCAGCCATCTGCCTCACATCGTGGCCTACACCCTGGTCCACACGATCTACAGCGAAGATCAGCCGGAGGGAAACCTCGCCAGGTTTTCGGCAGGGGGCTTTCTCGACTTCACGCGGATTGCCTCCAGTCATCCGGAGATGTGGAGAGACATCTGTGTGATGAACCGGGAAGCCTTGTTGGTAGCCATTGATTCCTTCGCCCGCACGTTGGAGCGGTTCAGGGCCCTGATCTCCGCCAAGGACGGCAAGGGGCTGGAAGAGCACTTTGTCGAATGCCGGCGTGTCCGGGCAGACCTGCTCAAGAAGAAGAAATGAAATAGGAAGGCGGATTTGAGAGAACCTCCCCAAAACGATAACCCCTCCAATGCAGGTTCAACCACGGAAGAAGATCCTCCTCTCGCCCTGGAGCCGGTGCGGGGCCTTTGCGGATCGACCACCGTTCCGGGGGACAAGTCCATCTCCCACCGGGCCCTGATCCTGGGGTCCCTTTCCTCCGGGGAGATGAAGATCGAGAATCTTTCCACGGGGGAAGACGTTCAGAGCACACGGAGATGTATGGACCAGCTCGGCGTGCCCATCGAAGGGTTCGGAGAGGAGCTGCGTCTCAGCGGAATCGGGCAAGGGCCTCTGAAAGAACCGGAATGCGTGCTGGATGTGGGCAACTCCGGAACGACGTTCCGGTTGCTGGCGGGCCTGCTTTCCGCCCAGCCGATCTTCTCGACTCTGACCGGAGACGGCTCACTGAGAGCAAGGCCCATGGACCGGATCGTCAAACCGCTCCGGCAGATGGGCGCCCGGATATGGGGGAGGGAGGATGGCCGCTTTGCGCCTATCGCGATTCAGGGCGGCCCCCTGAGCCCGATCCGGTACGACTCCCCGATTGCCAGCGCCCAGGTGAAGACCGCCCTGATTCTTGCGGGGCTGTATCTCCAGGGCGAGACCACCTTTGTCGAGCCCTACCTGTCGCGGGATCACACAGAACGGATGCTTCGATACATGGGCGCGGATCTTGTCTCCGACAGAAGCACCGTCCTGCTTCGGGGCGGGAGCAGGATCGAGGCAAGGGATATCGAGGTGCCCGGCGATCCTTCCTCGGCGGCCTTCCTCGTGGTGGGAGCATTGATCACCACGCGTTCGGAACTGGAGATCCGGCAGGTCTGTGTGAACCCGACCCGCATCGGATATTTGAAGATCCTGGAGCGGATGGGCGCATCCGTGGAATTGGGTCGCCCCAGGGAAGTGTGCGGTGAGCCGGTAGCGGACCTGGCGGTGCGTTCCAGCGCGTTGAGAGGAACGACGATCCAGGCGGAGGAGATTCCCGGGTGTATCGACGAGATTCCGATTCTCTGCGTGGCCGCCGCCTTTGCCAAGGGTAAGACGATCATCACCGGGGCCGAGGAGTTACGTGTCAAGGAATCGGACCGGATCGCTGCCATGGCATCCAACCTGGCCGAGATGGGGGTGGTCGTGGCGGAGCGGCCCGACGGCTTGGAGATCCAGGGCAGAGGTGGGGTGGAGGCCTTTTCCGGCCGAAGCTGGCACGATCACCGGATCGCTCTTTCTCTGATCGTTGCTGCATTGGCTGCGAAAGGCCCAAGCCGGGTCCTCGGAGGCGACTGCATGAACATCTCTTTTCCAGGCTTCCTCGAGCGGATCGCCCCACTGATCGAGAGTTGAAGCGAAGGTGAAAAGTCAACGGCGAAACTGCGGGGCTCTTTCGGAGGGGAACAGGGGGAGGGCAATTGAGCGGAAGACGGGACAAGAGCGGGGAAGGGCTTGTCATCGCCATTGACGGGCCTTCCGGGGTGGGCAAGAGCACGATTTCCCAGTCCCTTGCCGAGAGGTTCGGCTGCAGGTACGTCGATACCGGAGCCATGTACCGGGCGGTGGCCCTGCTGGCGAGGCAGAAATCGGTATCCCTGGAGGATCCCGAAGGGCTCGCAGAACTGGGTGGGGGGATGGAGATCGAGTTTGTCGTGACGAGCGAGGGCCCCGGGGTGAAGCTCCAGGGAGAAGACGTTTCCCTTTCCCTTCGCCTGCCCGGGGTGAGTGAGGAGGCCTCTCGCCTGTCCCGGTTCCCAGAGGTTCGAGAGGTCCTGGTCGAGAAACAGCGAGAGCTCGGCAGGCAGGGAAGAGTGGTGATGGAAGGCCGGGACATCGGCACGGTCGTGCTTCCCGACGCGGACCTGAAAGTTTTTCTGGAGGCTGAGGCGGAAGAGCGGGCCAAGCGGAGGTACCTGCAATGGAAGGAGAAGGGCATCGAGGTCCCGCAGGACCAGCTTGCCAAGGAGATTGTCTCGCGGGATCAAAGAGATAAGACCCGCAAGGTGGCTCCCCTGGTGCCTGCGGCCGACGCGGCGGTGATCGACACCACCCGGCTGACGCCGGATCAGGTGCTCGGCAGGATTCATGCCCTGCTGGAAGAAAGGGGCCTCGCATAATATAGTGGGGAACTTGCCTTGCGCTTTTAGTAACGTACCGGTATAATTAGCGAATTCTTTTCAGTATTGTGGATTGGCTGAGGCTGGGATTCTTCTGGACCCGATCCGGGTGGGAGGATCCCCCAACAGGCATGCAACCCAAGGCGTCAGGAGTTCACGGACCGGCGCCGGCATTTCAAGGCAGCAGGAGAAGGAAAGAGGAATGAGTTCAACAACTACACCCGAGGATAGAACCGAAGCCGAGGAACCCACCACCGAGATGGCGGCCGAAGAGACGCCCTCTTCACTGGACAGTGAAGAGGAGGATTTTGCCACACTGCTGGATCAGTCGATGGAAAAGCAGAAGGTGGAGGTGGGCGAGGTCGTGGTCGGCGAGGTGATCAGAATCGGGCCTGAGAGCGTGACGGTGGACATCGGATACAAGTCAGAGGGTGAGGTATCACTGGCCGAATTCAGGCAGCCGGATGGCTCCCACTCTGTGAATGTAGGAGATACCATCAAGGTATTTCTCGAGGCAGTGGAAGACGAAGAGGGTTTTGTCTGGCTATCGAAGGAGAAGGCCGATCAGTTGAAGATATGGGATGACCTGCAGGAGGCTTACAACGATGAGGCGGTCGTAGAGGGCAGAATCGTGCAGCGGGTGAAGGGAGGCCTGTCGGTGGACATAGGCGTGCCCGCCTTCCTGCCCGGGAGTCAGGTAGATCTGCGTCCCGTAAAGAACCTCGACGAGTTGATCGGCAAGACCTTCAAGTTCAAGATCCTCAAGTTCAACAAGAAGAGAGGCAATATCGTTCTTTCACGAAGGGTCCTGCTGGAAAAGGAACGGGACGCCCTTCGCAAGGAAACCCTCAAGCGAATGGAAGAAGGGGTTGTCCTGGAGGGGATCGTGAAGAACATCACGGACTACGGCGCCTTCATCGACTTGGGCGGCGTGGACGGCTTGCTTCACATCACCGACATGTCCTGGGGACGAGTCGGGCACCCGTCGGAGCTCTTGTCCATCGGAGACGAGATCAACGTGAAGGTGCTGCGGTATGACCGGGAAAGGGAAAGGGTCTCTCTGGGGCTCAAGCAGACGAAACCGGACCCTTGGACGCAGGCGGCCGAAAAGTACCCCGTGGGCACCAGGCTGGATGGTCGCGTGGTCAGTCTCACCGACTATGGTGCCTTCGTGGAGCTGGAGCAGGGTATCGAAGGGCTGATTCACATCTCCGAGATGTCCTGGGTCAAGAAGATCCGGCACCCCTCCCAGATCCTCTCCGTACAGGACACGATCGAGGCGGTGGTACTGAATCTGGATGTGGAGAACCAGAGGATCTCTCTCGGCTTGAAGCAGACCGAGCCGAATCCGTGGGCGGTGCTCAAGGACCGATACCCGAAAGGGTCGAGGATTACGGGCCAGATTCGGAACATCACCGATTTCGGAATCTTTGTCGGTATCGAGGAAGGGATCGACGGCCTCGTGCACATCTCGGACCTGTCCTGGACCCATAAGGTGAAACACCCGAGCGAGATTTACAAGAAGGGGGAGGAGATCGAGGCGGTTGTTCTGAACATCGATGAGGAGAACAACAAGTTCTCCCTCGGGATCAAGCAGCTGGAGAAGGATCCGTGGGATGAGATTCCGGATCGCTACCGACTCGGGGACCTGGTGAAAGGGAATGTGACGAACGTTACCGACTTCGGTATCTTTCTCGAGATCGAGAAGGGCATCGAGGGCCTCATCCACATCTCAGAGCTCAGCGATGAGAGAGTGGAGGATATCCGCAACTTCACCGGCGTCGGGGATGAACTCGAGGCGAAGATCATCCATCTGGATTCGAGGGAGCGCAAGATCGGCCTGAGCATCAAGGCCCTGAAGAAGGACATGGAGAAGGCGGACATGGACGCCTTCCTGTCGCAGAAGGAAGAGCCCTATCGCGTGGAAGAGGATTGGAAACAGGAGCTCAGGGACCTGTCCAAGACCCTTGACCTGCCGGACGCGGACAGGGTGGATTCAGAGCCTCCCGCAGAGCCTCCCGCAGAGCCTCCCGCAGAGCTGGCTCCGGAGCCGGTGGCGACCGATCCTTCAGCGGAAACGGTCCCTCCGGGAGATTCCGGTGGTTCGG